>NZ_JAWOWJ010000001.1:418565-804618 GCF_033340495.1 Vibrio sp. 1249-1 | reverse complement strand
ACCCAAACGTTTTTGATCTATAAACTGCATATGTTTCTTCAGATCTGGTAAGTCAAGATACCTCGGTGAACGCTTACATGCAATAAAGACAGCGAAAGACCAGAAAGAAGCCCGTCAAGGGTAGCATTCACCGAATATCCACAAAATCAGGTGCTTACACCTAGTGACAATGTAACGTAACCGACGGGGGGTCGTTTCAGGTGAGACGATCCCTCTGAGAACTCGCTGTGCCCTTTCCTCGCGAAAAAATGACATTTTCAGAATTATTTTTTTCAGTGTACTGACATTAGTGTGAGATATGTCAGTATGAGCACTGCATTATGTTAGACAATTCTGATATATTGTTTGTGCAAAATACAAAATTATAATTAAGGTTGGGTTGTGTCTGGGATACAAATAGATCGCTTGAAGTCATTACTTGAAGTCAATGAAGTGTGTCGTGCTGAAACGGTTGAAACAGGCTTAAAATTATTTCACGGTTGGTGGGAAGGCTGTGTTTCTGTTGTCAGTAGTCTTATCGTTATTGATCAAGAAATCGTAGCAATTAGCAACGACTGGTCTGAGTGTGATGTAGTAGAAGCGATACGGATCAAATCGAGACTTGTCATATCAGATAAGCTAAAACAAATAGAGTCATATCTATGAAAACGAAAGACGCATAAGCGTCTTTTTTTATGCCTATCAATTAAGCATCACTGCCATCGGCATATTGTTTTATCATTCTTGCAATCACACCTTATTGCCAAATAGCCCCAATTAAGGGGCTTTTTTCGTTTTGATCTAAATACTTTCTTTAACATAAGAGAGTGATCATGGCGAAGATAACCAAATCTCCCCAAACTCGCCTGAATATTTTATACGGTATGCTCGAAGAGCTATACGCTCAGCTTGCAGAACAAGGCGTTGTGTACAACGCCACATCTACCCAAGGCGAATCCGTACCAAAACAAAATCCAGCATGGAAAGTCTTTCTAGAAATCAACCAAGAAATTCGAATGATCGAAGTAGAGCAAGGCCGTACGGCTTTGGGCAAGGAGCGACGTAAAAAATTAGCCGCCGAAGCCAAAAAGCTAGAAGCAGAAGCTAATCAACTAGATGCGCCGAAAGACGAAAAAGTAACTCAATTCTTACTCTCTTAGGTGATCGCGATGAACATCATACTAAGAGAAATTGCAGAGCAAGCGTATACAGACGCTTTCGACTATGCAGAACAGATTCTAACGGGCGAAACTCCCGCTTGTAAGAACGTCATTAACGCAATGAAGCGATTCAAAGCTGATCTTCAGCGTTGTGAAGAACAACCCGATTATATTCGCTTTGACAAGCAGAAGGCACTTGAAGCACTCGCGTTCTTCAGCTCATTGCCGCATGTAAAAGGTGAGTGGTCAGGTAAACGCATTCACTTAATGCCGTTTCATAGCTTCATCATCGTCAATATCTATGGTTTCGAGCTAAAGCGCACTAAAGGTTGGACGCGTCGATTCCGAAAGGCACACCTTTCTGTACCGCGTAAATCAGCTAAATCGACTATGGCAGCAGGTATTGCGCTTAACGAAATGATGCGTGATTCGGGTGCTGAAGTTTATTCAGCGGCACGTACTCGCGACATGGCTCGAATTTGTTGGCGTGATGCGGCAGAAATGATCAACAAGTCGCCGATTCTGAAGCAGTTTTTTACATCGAACAAATCAATCATTGAGCAACGCAATGACAACAGCTTTTACAAACCATTGTCGTCTGATACGAACGTTCTTGATGGTTTGAACACGCAAGCAGCGATCATCGATGAGCTTCACTTACTTGATACAGAAGACATCTACGGTGTCATGGAAACATCAATGGGTGCTCGTCGAGAACCACTACTAGTATCGATCACTACTGCGGGATTCAATCTAAACGGTTTCTGTTATTCATTAGAGAAAGAATATCTTGAACCGCTACTACGTGGCGATACAGAAAACGATTCGTTCTTTGCATTGATGTATGGCATAGACGACGGTGATGACGTATTCGACGAAGCAACTTGGTACAAAGCAAATCCAGCACTCGGTATTTCAAAGTCAATCGATGACCTTAGAGACTTAGTTACTCGTGCGAAGCAGCAAGCAAGCGCACTCGTTCAGTTCAAGACTAAGCACTTAAACATGTGGGTCAGTTCTGGACAATCGTGGCTTGATATGGAGGTGTGGAAAGCTGCACCTAAGTCATTACCAGACGAAGAACTGATTCATTACCCTTGTTACGTTGGCATCGACTTAGCACGTGAAACCGACTTTACCGCAATCGTAGCTGTATTCGATATTGGTGATGGTACTTACGACATTAGACCGCACATGTTGTTGCCAGAAGAATCAATTCACAAAGGTTCATCAACATACCAATCGTTACTTGCCAAGTTTGTTGAGAAAGGCGACATCATATTGACTGACGGTAATGTAATGGACGAAGAGACAATCGTTCAAACCGTTCAAAATCTCGCTACTAAATATTCGATAAGAGAAGTTGTATTTGACCCGCAGGGTTCAACTGGTACGCAAGTCAAATTGTATCGTGAAGGTTTTAATGTCATGACTGTTTCGCAGTCAACGAAGACGTTTACACCAGCGATGGTTCGTGCTGAAGCCCTTATTGTTTCTGGACGCTTACGTAACCCACGAAACAGTGCGTTCAACTGGATGATGGGTAACGTTGTTCTGAAGTATCCCGATGCTAAATCTTGCTACCCAGCTAAACCAACCGCAGAAGCAAAAATCGATGCACCAGTAGCAATGCTAATGGGGCTTAATCGTGCCTTGCTGAACGACGACGGCGATATCAACGACTTCATTAACAATCCAATCGTAATTTAGAGGTCAGCATGGGATTTTTCCGTTGGGCTACCAATATGTTCGGGGGTAAATCTACTTCTGTGCAAGGTGGTGGTCAAGTTAACTACCCAGACCAATACCTTCCGTCGCCAAAAGATATTAACGAAGACACGGCATTGCAACTTGCCGTTGTCTATCGCTGTATTGATTTGACTGCGAAAGCTATTGGTGCGATGCCGCTTAATGTCTACGAGACAAAGAACGGTATCAAGTCCCAAGTTAAAAACGACTTGTGGGACTTAATTCAGAATAAACCAAACCCACATATGACGGGACAAGAGTTCAGAGAAACGATGATTCTGAACTTGATGTTACACGGTAACTTCTACGCGCGAATTGCGCGTAACTCAGTCGGCGAACCAGTTGCGTTGTGGGTAATGCCGAGTCAGCGAACATCTCCGAACTTAGATAAGAACGGCAATATCACTTACTTGGAAACGTACGAAGCTGATGGTTCGTTTCAAGAGCGTACGCACAAGTTCGAGAACGTACTGCATATCAAAGGAATGGGTAACGGTCTGACAGGGCTTTCACCGCTTGCTTATCATCGTTCTTCGTTTGGTACAGCGACTGCACAAGACCAATTTACGGGTGATTTCTATCGCTCAGGTGGAAAACCTGGTGGTGTGTTGTATCGCGACGGAGTTATTCCAGAAGCACAGCGTAAATCGCTAGAGCAGAACATCTTACCGCGCATTAGTTCAAACGGTGATGTAGGCAACCACGGCATTTTGCTACTTGAGGGCGGGTTTAAATATCAACAGATACAGCTAACGCCCGAAGACATGAACACGCTTGCTTCTCGCAAGTTTCAGTCTGAAGAAATTGCACGTGTATTTGGTGTGCCATTAGCACTACTGAACATGGGTGAAAACAGCGCAGCGCGTACAGACAAAATCGAAGACGTTTACCGTTCATGGGTAAAAACAGACTTGAAATCACTGATGACCAAAATCGTCAATGCAATTCAGTTCGATGTTATGACTCGTGAAGAGCGCAAGAAGTACACAGTCGAGTTCGAGACTGGCGCAATGTACGACTTCCCGACGTTATCAAAGTCAGTCAACGAATCGGTTCAGAACGGCGTACTTACGCAGAACGAAGCGCGTGAAAAGCTTAATATGCCACGTAAAGACGACCCTGAAGCAGACAAACTTCGTCAGCAAATGCAAATGGTCGCTTCTGACGGCTCAACTTCAAATCAATCTGAGGAATCAAATGGAAATTAAAGAATTGGCACTGTCAGAAGTCAAGATGCAGACAACTGGCGACGACGGCTACCATTTTAAAGGTTATGCATCGGTATGGGACGGCAACGATGCATACAACGACACGATCAAGCGCGGAGCTTATCAAAGCGTTATCGAAGCAGTCAAAGCAGGTACAGCAGAAATGCCGTTGTTGCTTTTTGGTCACGAACACAACTCGATTCCAGTCGGGAAAATCTTAGACATGAAAGAAGATGACCACGGGCTTCTTATTACCGCAGAACTTACACAAGGTTTGTCAGTAGCTGAAGACCTTAAAGCTGCACTGAAACACGGCACAATCAAAGGGCTATCAATCGGTTATTCGCTATCAAAAGACGACTACGAAGTGAAGCAAGAAGGTGGGCGAACTATTAACAACATCACTTATCTTGGCGAAGTATCAATCGTGTCATTTCCCGCAGACCGCAAAGCAAAAATCGACTTGCTAAGCGTGAAAGACGCACTGCAAGAAGTAGATTCACTGAAATCTCTAGAGCAATTTTGTCGTGCTGAGTTCAATTGTTCACGTGAAGCTGCAAAATCGTTCGTAGCACAAGCTAAGAGCGTGATTCTAGCTGCAAACGATGAGCAAGCAGAGATCGAGCGTAAAAACGCTGAGATTGCGGCTGAAGAGCAAAAATCAGCAGAAGAAACCGAAATTCTTACAGCACTTCTGTTGAAACAGCGTCTTGCCTCATAGGCGCTGATTTTTCCGATCTAAATACAAGCAAGAAACAAATCTGATGCAGGCGAGTCAGTCCTGCGTTTTTCCCTGCGTGATGCTGCGGATGCAACTCTGACAACTTTTAAATCATTTCCAAATTTAATTCAAGACACAAGGGAAAACTATGTCTAAAGAAATCCTAGACGCTATTGGTCAAATGGCGACTAAATCTGAAATCGAAGCAACTGTCGCGCCAGTAGGAGAAGAAGTTGCAGAACTGAAATCACGTCTTCGTGATATCGAAGCTAAAACATCTGCGGGTGATCTACACGGCGCAATTGCTGAAGCTAAATCAATCGGTGAACAGTTCGTAGAATCAGACGAATTCAAAGCTATTCGCGAAGGTAAAGCAACTCGTTCACGTATTGAAGTAAAAGCTGCGACTAACGCTTCTGCACTTACTTGGGACCAACGTTTGCCGGGTGTTGTAGCTGCACCACGTCAAGACCTAAGCATTCTTGACGCGCTACCAACACTAGCAGCAAATTCTCACTCACTACGTTATTTCCGTGAAGTACTAAATGGTGGCAACGCAGACGTTCGTGCAGATGAACTAGCAGCGTTCAAAGAAACTGATTACACACTTGACGAACAGACTCTTGATATTCAAGAAGTTGGTCACTTCACTAAACTTTCTGGTCCGATGCAAGAAGACAACGCACTTGTTGTTTCTTTAATCAACACTCGTCTACCAGAACAAGTTGCTGAGAAGATTCAAGACCAAATCGTTAGCGGTACTGGTACTGCTGGTCAAGTTAAAGGTCTGACTCACACTGATAACCATATCGTGTTCACGCCTGAAGCGGGTGACAGCTCAATCGAATCTATCCGTAAAGCAATGGCACAAGCTGAAGCTGGTAAGTACAACCCACAAGTACTAATCATGCACCCACTCGACGCAGCAGCTTTCGATCTAGCGAAAGGTACTGATGGCCATTTTGTTGCAGCTTCTGTACGAGATGCAAACGGTGCTCGTATCTGGGGTCTACCAATCGTTAAGTCAACTGGTATCGCTCAAGGTTCATTCATGCTTGTAGATACTCGCTACGTATCTGTAGTTGCGCGCAACGGTATGACTATCGAATCAAGCAAATCAGATGGTACTGACTTCCAATCAAACATCACAACTGTACGTGCTAATCAACGTGTAGGTCTGATGGTTACTCGTAAAGAAGGCGTGATCTACGGTCAACTAGAATCAGCGGCTTAATCACACGTTAACTAACTGAATGCCTCTCCATCGGGAGGGGCGTTTTTGTTTTAAGGAGCACTACATGAAATGCAATTTATCGTTCGCGTGTGAGTTTGGTTCTTTTGATGTCGGTGATGAAGTGGAAGATGTTCGTGTTCTAAGCAAATACCCGAATTACTTTGCTTCTGCGCCAGTACTTGAGACTAAGCCAGAACCAGTAGCACTCGAAACTAAAACACCGAAGAAGAGAACGCGCAAAGCTAAGGCGGAGTAATGATTGAACTTTCAGAGATCAAGCTTCAGTGCCGAATCGAAATCGAAGATACCTACGAAGACCGTTATCTAGAAATGCTATTAAAAGCGGCGCAGTCGTACATAGATACTTTCTTGAATCAGAAAGTGCGCTGGGACGGTTCGACGGGTGATATCCCTTTGTACCATGACATTAAACTTGCGGTATTAATGCTAATTGGCCACTGGTACGAGAATCGCGAAGCTACAACCGCAATCAATCTAAAAGAAGTCCCGCTTGCTACGAACTGTTTACTTGAGCAGTACCGAGTTATCCAAACTGGTTACTTGAGGGATAGCGTATGAGAGCAGGGCGTTTAAGGCACAGAGTCGAGCTTTACGACATTGTAGAAGCACAAGACAAATACGGTGCGCCAACTAATTCAAGAGTCAAAGTAGGTCAGTTTCAAGCTGATGTTGAACACGAAAAAGAAGTCGTCGATGGAACTCTGCTTCGTCGAAACGTCGAAAGCGTTGTTTTCTTTTGCAGATACAACCGACAGATCAAAGGTCGTCGAGACACGATGTATATCGTGTTCGAGGGTGAAGAGTACGAGATTCAATCAGCAATAGACCCTGACTTCATGAAGCGCACGATGATCATCACAGCGAAGAAAGTCAAGGTAGGTCGTTAATGGCAATGACTAACAGCGGTATTGAAGTAAATGCAATACCAATCAACTTCGACCATTTGAACGAAGCACTCAAAGGAATGGCAGATCACGATACTCGTGGCAAAAAGTGGATGAAAGATGCATTCATGAGAGCGGGTACTGAAGCTTTCAAGCCAGTTGTTAGAGCATCCCGCTCATTCGCACCTCGTGGAAGAACAGGCAATACCAAACGATATCTAACAGCGACTCGTGGTTATTACAACCATGAACCAAAAGTAGTTAAATCAGGGAAGGTAAATAAGAGTAGTCGAAATCAATACATGATCGAGACAACACTTTCACCGAAGTTCGACCAAGCAAACAGATCGAAAACATGGCGCGGTAAGTCATTGCGCTACCCGTTCATGAACGAGGTGGGTGTGCCGTCGCAGAAGTACGGGCGAATGAGTCGAGAACCATATCGAAACTTACACACTGTTCATAGGAAAGCACCAAGAAAAGCAATGGCATTCATGCATCGTGGCTTAGGTACTTCAGCAAATCGAGTCGTCAACATCTGGGCGAAGAGAATGAACTTCTACATCGGAATGTACGCGAAAACGACATACAAATCGTTGCGTGGCGCACGAACAAACTACATCAACACACGAGGCGGCAAAGGCAAGAAATGGCTTTGACATTAGTACACGACAAATTCAAAGCACTGCTTGATACAACGACAGGTGGCAGTGCTTATCCCGTCTATATCCCTCGAAATGCTAGTTACCCTGCTTACGCATTCGCTCAAGACGCTTTGAGTAGAGATATAGATTCGCGACTTCGAGTTACATCGATCTCAACACATTCATTCACGGTGTTTGTAGCGCACGAAGAATATGCACAGTGCCATGCAGCGGCACAAGCACTTCTAAATAAGTTAGACCAGCATAGCGACTCAGACTTCGCTCTTGTGTTGGTAGAAGACTGCCAAGACGGTTTTGACCCCGACATGATGGTCTACACGAAAACGCTAACTATCACCATGAAACACAAGGAACAATAACATGGCAGGTTTAACTGACATTTCTCTTGGTAACTTCACCAAGGTTTATTACGAAGATCTTGATTCTGGCAACGCAGAAGTCGAGATCGCGAACGTTCAATCATTTAGTCACCCATCCGATGAACGAAACATTATCGACGTACCGCAATACGGACAAACGTATCAACGCAAACTAGCAGGTTCAGCATCAACAGGTGCAGCAGAACTAGTTGTTAACTTCAACCCAGCAGACGCGACTCATCAATACCTACTTGCAGAGTACAAATCAGGTCGTATTCAGACATTCAAAGTTGAAGTTCTTGCGGATGAAGCAGGTACGGCGGGTTCTTTCTACACATTCAAAGGTCAAGTTGCGAGTAAATCAGCTTCTGGTGATTTCGACTCAGTAACATCTATCACTTTCAGTCTGTCCGTAGACGGTGCTCTAGGTGATTGGACTGATAACGCTTAATTAACCACTAAATAATTTCACAGAATATGCAGCCCTTCGTTTCTCTCTTTGCGTTGGGCTGCTCTTTAAAGAGGGATAAAAGATGAGCATTAAAGAACGTTTACTAAAACTCAAAGATCACATTCACACAGTCGAAATCGACGGTGAGAAGTACTACTACAAACACATGACTGCACCGCAACTTGCGATTGCTCAAAGCTGTAAATCAGAACAAATGAACAGTGCTGTTTTTGCACTATGCGCTTGTGAAGAAGACGGTTCACCGATTTTCACAATTGAAGAGCTAGACGAAGTAGAAGAATTGCCTATTAGTTTGGTTAGCAAAGTCGTTGATGCAATCTTCAACGGTAATGAAAAAAAGCCGCAAGACGCTTAATCGAACAACCAGACTACAAATTCATGCTCCAACTGGCAATAGCTACAGGATGGAGTCTTGAATACATCGAACAACTGCCTTTCGAAGTACTTGCCGAGTTCAAAGCACTGAACGCATGGCATCCATTTACTGATGACCGACAAGCACACCAGCTCGGGACAATTGCGTCTCTATTGTCGCATCAAGTCTACAAGAAAGGTCTACAGCCACATGAAATGTTCCCTTATTTGCAAAACGGTGTACCTGACTTCTTAGAAGATGAACGGGTATTCAAAGCACGCCAGTTAGTAAATCAGACCGTCATGATGCCTGATAATGTTCGCGTTAAAGCGTTAGAAAACATTCATCTGAAAATTCGTGAAGAAATCGACATTGAGCAAGCAAACGAGTTTCCCGACTTGTACGTGGTCAGGGAGTTGAACAAGTTACTAAGGGAGTAACCAATGTCGCAACAATTAAGTCAAGTTAACGTTCGCCTGACGGCGAACAATATTGACTATATCCGAAAGCTAGTCAAAGCCCAAGACGAAACCAAGAAAAACACCGAAGCAATGGGCAAGCAGTTTGATGCCATGAACAAGAAGATCAAAACTGCTGCTCAGGGTATGGGTTATCAGATTCAGGATATTGCAGTACAGGCACAGCAAGGCACTGACAACTTGATCATCTTGGCTCAACAGGGTCCACAAATCTTATCGCTACTTGGCCCAATGGGTGCGCTTGCTGGTGCAGGTCTTGCTATCGCGTCTGCAATGGGTATGGCTGCTAAAGCAGGTACAGACTTAGACGCAAGCAACGAATCGCTTGTTCGTTCAAGTAAATCTGTCATTGAAAAACTACGCGAAATGGCTGACGAAGCTCAGTATCTGAATACTGTTCAAGTTGAATACTTACAGAAGCAAGATAAAGCAACGATCAAATCACTGAACGAACAAATCACGAAACAGAAAGCTGTAATGGAAACGATTGACCGTCGCGTACAGCAAACTGGTCGTTTGTCTAAAGAAGACCAAAAGCAGTATGAACAAGCTCGTGCTGCAATGAGCGTCTACGAACAAGACTTAAAAGAAGCAGAAGAACGTCATGATAGTTACAACAAAGTACTAAGACGTTCGACTGCTGCAAATGATGACGATGTAGATTCGATCAACCGAAAACACCAAGCAATCGAAGACATGATTGAATCGTATCGCTTGCGTTCAGAGATTCAAGATAAATCAGCACGTCAACAAGCGATAGAAAATGCATTGTCTGAAGCTGGTTCTAATATCTTGCCAAAACAGCGCGAGCGACTTGTCCAGTATATCAATACGTTATACGACAAAATCGACAAGCAGAAAGCAGATGCCAAAGCAGTTAAAGATGCAGCAAAGGCAGAAGTTGAGCGTCAAAAGCAACTAGCTAAGACACAACGCGAACAACGTAAAGCAGCAGCAGAGCAGAAACGCTTCAGAGAGCAACAAGCAGCAGAATTAGTCAAACTTGAGCAACAGCGCATCGAAGAGCGTAACAAGCGTCTAAACGACGTAGCGAAGCAAATAGCGTCGCAACGCAATAGCATGATGACTCCTGAACAGATTGAACTTGAGCAGTTCAGAAAAAATTCAGAGCTTCTAAAAAACGAACTAAGTATGACCAAACAATGGGAATATTCAGAACGTGCTCGAATCAATCAGCTAATTGAGCAAGAACAGCAACGCCATGCTGATTCGATGTCGATGATTAGTACTCAACAGACTATGAACGACTTGAACAACATGAACGTGTTCTTGGGTGGTATGTCTGACATTACGAGCAAGCTTGGCAATATCTCGAAAGAGAACGAAACACTTGCAAAAGTAGCATTCGTTGCCAACCAAGGCATTGCTATCGCGAACACTATTGTCGCAACAGAACTTGCCGCTGCTAAAGCACTTGCTTACACAGAGAACATGACATTACCACAAGCTCTAGCTTCACAACAAGCAATTCGAGCTATGGGTTATACATCTGCGGGTATTATCGCTGGTACAACTATCGGTGGTCTAGCTACTGGTCAGTATCACGGTGGTACAGACTTAGTTCCTGAAAGCATGAACAACAAATCGTTCTTATTGAAAGCTGGTGAACGTGTCGTACAGCCGAAAGCTAACCAAGATCTAACTGAGTATCTTGCTAATAACAAAAGCGGTAACAACGGTACTACGACTATCTCAGCACCAATGACTATCAACGGTAACGTGACAGATAAAGCTTGGTTCGCTACAGAGCTTTCTAAGCACCGCAACTTGATAGCTGCAATGAACGACAAAGTTAAACGCGAACGTCCGAGACGCTAAACGTGGCTAGTAAATCTAAGACTCCTTCGGGAGTCTTTTTGTTTCTCACTAAATAAAACAATAAGGGAGAAACAAATGACAACTCTACATTTACCTGACGAAATCATAATTTCAAACGTGCAAATCAAGCACAACATGCCGAGCTTTAATACCGAATCGATATCTCTGAAAACACGTTCTCGTGATCGTGGATTACATCGTATTGAAGGCTCTTTTGATGTCTCTATTCAAGGGCTGAAAGCACAGAAAGCATGGACAGCATTCATGCTCAAACTACGTGGTCGATATAACACGTTTTATCTCGACTTACCGATGCACTTCAAAAGTGACATTTACAGAAACCCGACTCTAGCAAGCCCAGCAAATATCGGCGCTAACACGATAAACCTTGGTGGTTTGTTTACAGAGATATCAGCAGGCAGTTGTTTCACGATGCTTAATGATCCTAAGACCTATTTCGTAGTCGATGACGTTACGCGAGACGGTGTTGTAGAAATCTATCCCACTTTGATGAAAGAGCAACTTGATACATCACCTGTTGAGTTCGTAGCACCGAAGATCACGTGTCGCCTAGATGATCAAATACCGACTATCGACTACTCAGAAAACGGCTTACTCGTAGAGACAACTATCAACTTTATAGAGGCAATCTAATGGACATCGTTTTAATTTCACTAGATATGACAGCCGCCCCAGCGGGTAGAGTTCATCGTATGTGTACAGCACCGTTCAACGTAACTTACAACGGTTACGAATATATCGGTATTGGCGACATCATCAATATTGATGATCTTGATTTGACCGCTGACTTAACAAGTATCGGTTTAAGTTTCACGTTAGGTGGTATCGACCCCGCTTACCGTAGAGAAATCGATAACAATGGGTTTAAACGAGCGCCGATTGAAGTGCTACTTGCGACAGTGGCAGATGGTACGAACGTAGTACCTGACAACACAGCAATTTTCTATCACAGAGGCACTTGCGATACGCCAAATACGTCAATTGACCACGATACAGGCACGCTTGTTATCAACATCACAACACAGTCAATGCTCGGAAATCTGAAGAAAATCCCCGACTTATGTAGAACAAGTCAAGCAACGCACACAGCAAGACATCCTGGTGATGATTTCTTCAAATTCGTAGCAACTACGGAGCAAGAAGAACTATGGATCTCGTAGCAATCAATACGGTTCTTAGACGTTATCGAAACAAGAAGCTCGTCTATGGCGAGCTTGATTGCAACCTAATGTTTCTTGAAATCTTCGAACCTGAGTTATTCAAAATCATGCAAGGTCGCTACACGACAACGAGAGGTGGCGCTCGTGTAGCGAAGAAAGAAACGGGACATGCCTCAGTCAAATCGTTCGTTATAGCTAGCGATAAATACAAGCAGAAATCATTCAACGCTATATCGGCGGGTGACATCTTGATCAACGGACTTCATGTAGCTATTTGCCTTGGTCATTACACGTTCAATCTCGACGGTGAAGTATTCAAATTAATCGAAACCAGACATTTCAAACACTGTTTGGTTTTTAGTAGGGAGTAACAATGGGACAAGCAGCTATACCATTTGTCGTAGCTACCGCAGTAAGTGCGGGTATCTCGATTTACATGGCATCTCAGTTTGATAACTCGGTCAACGATATAGGTACATCGGTTAATAAATCAGGTACAAGTGCAGCAAGAAACCCTGTTTATGGTACTTGCGTTGCAAATGGCATTCCTGTTTACAACAACGTACAGAACCGTAACCGAGCAAACCTATTAAATGTATTTGCATGTGGTATCGGTGTTACTGGTATTCGACAGTTATACATTGATGATGTCGAAGTACTAGGCAGTGATCTAGTTTCTCGTAGAGAAACCCCCGATGGTGGCACTAATCAGCTACGTTATGGTAGCAGTAGCTTGATCAATGGCTTTGAAAAACAATGTGAGCTTCAATTGCGTGCAGGGTTAGACACTGGTGTTCCAATGCAACTAGCGATTGATTACGGCGATGGTGAATGGACAGATGCAATGCGTGGTGATCGCGTGTGTGCAGTCGCTATTCGTTCTCGTCGTATTGTCGATGAAGAAGCTGTTCGTATTATGGCTGACCAATTCAAGGTTTCGATGCTTGTAGATGGTCTTCCTCTTTACGACCCGCGATATAATCAAATTGGCGAAAAGCAGTTCTATCATACAGACCCTGATATTCCAGAAAATCATCGCGAATGTGGCCGTAACCCAGCATTAGCAATTTTAGATTATCTAACCAATGACTACTATGGCATGGGTAAACCGCTTGAATTCTTCGATATCGAATCATTCAAAGCTGCCGCTACTTGGTGTGATGAAAATGACTTTCATATTGATGGTCAGCTAGACAACACGCAAGAGTTCTCAAAGAACATTGATGATATGTTGAAATGTGCGAACTTGAGTCTAACAAACGGCGGCGATTTCATTCAGTTGCGTTATGAAGACGTAGAAATGCCAGTTCAAGATTTTGATGAGCACAACATTATCAACGGCACGCTAGAGATCACTGAACAAAACTCAAGTGACTACGCAAACGTCATAGAAGTTGAGTTTAATAACACAGAGCTTGATGAAGAAAAAGATGTCTTTACGTTGCCTGAAGATGTAAATAGCGATCCGCAAATCATTGAAGATGGGTTCGTTGAATCGGTAACGCTATCAATGCCACTTGTTCGTTATGCAGGCTCAAAACGCAACGATACTTACTCTCCGATGAAAAAGATTGCTAACCGCGAACTAGCTCGTCGCAAGTATCAGAAACAAATAAGATTTGACGTAGATTTGTATGAAACACCAGTTCGTATCTTTGATATCGTCACAGTGACAGATGAAGAGCTAGGTTGGGAACAAAAAGAGTTTCGTGTTACCGCTATCGAACGTTCGCTATCAAGTGACCGATTCAACATTGCTACGATCTCTCTAACCGAATATGCAGACGAAATCTACTTGGGAACGAGAAATGGTGGGGGTGGTTCGGCGAAGCCAGTTAAGACCGAAGTATCTGCACCTACAAATTTAAACTTCAGCATCGAAGATTACACATCTCGTGGTTACGGAACATTGACTTGGAATCGAACTTGGTTTGAAGCTGATGCCGAGTTTCTTGTTGATTACAAGCGTTCGAGCGAATCTGCATGGACGCGCCTAGGCAGAACGAAAGATAGACTATGGAAAGTAGCTCGCTTGTTCCCAGATAGCTATGACTTCCGTGTCGCAACGCATTCGAATCTGTACGGTACGTCTGATTTTGTTCAAATCGACAATTATATTGTGTCATCGCTAGGTACGTTGCCCAATGTTACTGGCGCGGTAGGCGAGTTCGATGGTCTTGTTTGTGAATTCAAATGGGACGATATGCTTGACCGTCAAGTAGAGGGAGACTTTGAAGATATAAAGCTCGTTCGCGAGGTATTCAGCCATTATAGAGTTTCATTGTTCGACGTGAGTAATGGCGAGAGTCTGATAGATACGTTTACAACTGCTAATAACACGTTTACTTGGACTTATGAACAAAACGTCTCAGCGTCGCTTACACGAAGCTTGAGAGTCAAAGTTGAAATCGTTGCGATAGACGGATCTATGTCTAACATCACGAGTTCAGCTACAGCAACAGCTATTAACGCTCAGTGTGATGTACCTACTGGATTAAACAATTATGGTCGATTGGGTGCAATTTGGTTCAACTACGACCCGAGCGCAGATTCTGATTGGTCCGGTACTGAAATTCACGTTTCAGAAACAGCAGGTTTTGTACCGTCAAGTCAAACACTAGCAGGTGTGCTTGGCAAACAAACATCATGGACATGGTATTACCCAGAAGGAACGCCAGACAACGAAATCAGGTACATTAAAATAGGTCACTTCGACTCTTTCGGCAGAGATAATATCAAGTTCTCGCCAGAACAAGCGATTCAGAATTATCACATCGATAATGATGCAACGCCTTTTGATGATACCGATTTACAGAATCGAATTGCAGCAAATGATGCAGTACTTGCGGCACATGAAGCTGAGTTAGGACAGCATGATGCACGTATGGATGGTCATGACAGTACATTAGCAAGTCACAACTTACGTATGAATGACCATGATACGACTCTTGCTGCACATGAGACGACCATGAACAACTTGCAGTCTGATCTAGATGCAGCAGAACAAGCATTCAGCGAGCAGATACCTAATGTTTCAAATGAACTAAGTCAGCTACGCAATGCAGCTAACGCACCAACTTTACCGAGTGGAACGCCGATTGATACACGTATCAACATCGTAGCTTCGCCTGATAAGACTGAAACAGCCGCTTGGGGCTTGTTTGCTAGTAATAATGGCAAATCGCAGTTTATTGTTGCAGCAGATGAGTTCATTGTTGCTGGTGGTAATAATGGCAATGCAGCAAACGATGATGTTGCTTTCTATTTCTCGAATGGTCAGTTGTTAATTAACAATGCGACAATCAAGAACTTAACGGCTTCGAACATCGCAGCAAACGCGATTAACTCAAGTCATATCGCAGCAGGTTCTATCGTTGCTAGTGACATAGCTACAGGTACGATTACATCAACGCAACTTGCCGCAAATAGTGTAACTGCGAGTGAAATCGCAGCAGATGCCGTGACCGCTTCGAAGATTGCTGCGAACGCTATTACATCAAGTCATATTGCAGCAGGTTCTATCGTTGCTAGTGACATAGCTACAGGTACTATTACATCAACGCAACTTGCCGCAAATAGTGTAACTGCGAGTGAAATCGCTACAAATGCGGTAACGGCTAATAAAATCGCAGCGGGTTCTATAACAGCAGCTAAAATCAGCTCGAATGCCATTGAAACCAATCACTTATCAACGGGAGCTATTACAGCAGCCAAGATTTCATCTGGTGCTATTACTGCAAGTAAAATATCGGCTGATGCAATCAATGGATCACATGTCAGTGCATCAAGCGATATCGTTGTTGGTTCTGGTCATGACATTGTACGTTTGAATGGCTCTGACTCGACTTGGCGTATAGCTGCGGGTAATGCATCTATGTCGTCTTCTCCGTTTAGAGTCGATAAAGACGGTAAGATGTACGCGACTAATGCTGTTGTTTCAGGCTCGGTAACGGCAACGGGTGGTCGTATCAGCGGTTCTTTGTATGTAGGTACTGGAAACAACTCTAGTGATTACACTGTGTGGTACGGAAACAAGCATCCGAATACCAACGGCGAGTCATTCAGAATGGTCAGTGATGGTAAGTATCGTCTTCGTCAATGGTATAACGGACGAACTATTTGGTATCAGAACGATGGTTCAAGTTACTTCTTAGATGTAAACCCAGCGGCAAACACTGCGAAGTTCTACGGAACAGTACAAGCAGAAAAAATTGTCGGCGATATCGTCTCTGCAACAGCTAAAGACATGAATTACCGCAGCAGTAATGCGTCTGTGTCGAGATATTCATGGTTGAATGTTACGCAAGTAACAATAAGTAATTCAAGACCTTATGATCGAACATTGATTATTGAACCGATGAACATCGATTCTATCTTTGTCACGATCTACTCGAATTCAGATGGACAGTACGATGCTATCTATCGTCTGGTTGATGAAAACGGAACCGTTTTCTTCGAAAGTCGAATAGATAATAAGTTTTTCACTGGTAGCACACCACCTTATAAAGCAAGTCCGTCAGTTAGAAGAGTATTTGCTAGTATCCCTGCATATACTCCAGCGGGTGTACTGTACCTTCAGTTTAGATGTACGTCGCGAGATACATTATCAACGCATATTGATTACGACGGTGACAGAAGACTTAATCATAAACTGACTGCTCAGTTGTTCCAAAACAGTAATGAAATCCACTAATTGAAAGACTCCTTCGGGAGTCTTTTTTGTTTCTTCTAAATAAACGTATCAGAGGAGAAACAAGCAAATGGCAAAGATTACTGAACATATCACCGAAACTCGTGGTGATACCATTTTTAGTCCAACGTGGTTCATTCTTGTCGAAGATTTACCGCCAAATGTAACTTATCAAGAAATCGTAACTGGTATTGCTAATGGCACATATACGCCAGTTGACCTAACAGCATACGAAATTAAAGGGCAGGTTCGAGCAACACCCCAAGGTACGGTCGTTCTTGACTTACCGCTAGTCGTTACAGACGACTACAAGCTTTCATTCACGATCCCCGCTGAAATCACCGCAGCATTTACAAACGAAAATCAAAGCTACGGCTACGACATTCAGTTCAAAACAATTGCGGACGGCACAGTAAAAACTTGGATCGCTGGAAAACTAACAATCACAACTGATTACACATACACAGAATAAGGGGGCGACATGCCATCATTTGTCAGTGTGAAGTCTCCGAACTTCGGTTCAGTGGCTCAGATCAACAAAGAAGAAATTACAAACGTTTACAAGCTCGATAATGCTGATATTCAAAGTTACTACAACGAGCAATCGCGAGAATATCGCGACAAAGCACATCTGTGGGCTGAAGAGTCAGAAAACGTTGAAGTTCAACCAAACGAATATTCAGCGAAGCATTACAGCTTGAAATCACGTCAAGCAGCGAATGATGCGTCATTTGCACAAACTAAAGCAGAACAAGCACAAGCATTGTCAGAAAGCGCAGAAGAAGCGGCAGCACTAAGTGAAGTTAATGCATCAACGAGTGAAGCCAATGCCAAATCTAGCGAAACAAGTGCAGCAGAATCGGCTTCAGCAGCGTCACTAAGTGAATCTAATTCAAAAGTTAGCGAACTTGCTGCTAAGGATAGTGAAAATGCTTCAGCCACTAGTGAAGCAAATGCTAAAGCTAGTGAGTCAGCAGCAGCTACAAGCGAAACAAATGCTAAAACAAGTGAACTTGCTGCAAAGTCATCTGCGACTAATGCCGATACGTCTGCATCTGAAGCGAGAGCTGATGCTATTAGAGCAGAAATCGCTGCGGACGCAGCCGCTAGTGCTTTATCACCTAAAGGGGATTGGGATGCCTCGACAGGTCTATTTCCATCGCCAACAATGTCACCAGAGCGTGCAGATTTTTATCAAATTTCTGTAGCGGGAACGATGAGTAACTCGAACGCAGCGCAGCCTGATATCTCAGTCGAAGTTGGTGATCAATTGTATTGGAATCTTGAGAAAGACATCTGGTACAAAATTGATAACACCGATTTGGTTCGCACAGTAGACGGAATGCAGGGTGATGTCGTAATCGACAAATATACAAAAGCAGAAGTCAATGCAATTGAATCGGGATTACAGAATCAAATTGACACAATCACTCCAACATCTATCGGTGCTTTACCTGTAAACGGTACGGCGAACAAAGCTGATAAATGGACTAATGCTCGCAAAATCACTCTAAACGGCGACGCGAGTGGTATGGTATCGATTGATGGTAGTTCAGACGTTACTTTGAATGTCACTGTAGCAAATGATTCACACACTCATGATGACCGCTATTACACAGAAAATGAAGTAGATGCTATCGAGAGCGTATTGCAAAGCCAGATTGATAATCGTATCGATAAAGATGTTGGTTCACTTTCTGAATCCGAAGTAGATGCCTTATTTTCAGCAGGTAAGATCGAGATTGATCGTACTGACTCAAATATTTCAGGTATTGCAGGCACACGCTCACTGATTCACTTACCGAATGGTCAAGGTGGGTTTCAGTTAGCAGCTCGTAGTATTGGTTCAGAGATCCATGTGCGTTCTGCGAATGCAGGGGATGGGACTATTGGCCCATGGGAACGAATCTATACGACAGGGTATAGACCTTCACCGTCTGATATTGGTGCTTTGCCTGACAGTGGTACGGCAGTAGCTGCTGATAAATGGGCTACAGCTCGAACCATAAAAGTAGATGGTGATGTAACTGGTTCAGTTGCTATTGATGGCTCATCTGATGAAACAATTACTACAGAAGTAAACCCATACATCGTATGGAAAGTAGGCACAGTTGATATTACTGATGATGATGTACGTAGCGTTTACTTTATTTTAGATGATTACGATGGAAACGGTTTTTCCGGTAAATTAATTAGTCATCGCAGAACGGGCAACACTTGTTCATTTAACTTTGATGTACATGCTATCAAGCAAACTACAGCAGGAGATAATGGTTCATATCATGCTACGGGTACTATCGCTCAAGATAGTCTAGAAGTTTCTATTGTACGTGTGATGTATGAAGGTGTTGAGAAGTTGGCATTGAAATTTGCTGATGTTCCTCGGTTCCATAAACCAGCACGTTTCACTTTCTTCAATGCAGCATCTGGAGCAGAAAGCCATGATGTTATTTGTGTCACTGATGACAAGATTACGTCAGAATCAGCAGTAGTTGTATCCCAGAGTTCATTTAAGAAAACCTATGGTGTTAACAATACCTACTTGTCTGGTTCACTGACTGTAACGGAAGGTATTACATCTAAGGAAATCAAACATCCAGATAACCCGAGTGAACATGGTACTTACCTATATTCATCGGGATATACCTTTGTTACAGCTAATGAAGGCAATATTGAGTTGCGTCCCAAAGGTCTAACGGATTCTTCGAAACGTTGGACTCTAGATAGTAGTGGTAGAGTAGTTCAATACCATAATGGCGGTTCTGCTTTTAAATTCCGTGATGGAGTAAATTCAGGTACTGGTACATCTTCTTTTATGGAATGGGAACACGATGATGGTGTTCGTCGTGGTTACTTGGGTTACGGTACAGCTAGCAACAATCACATGACATGGAGTAATAACGAAGGTTCTAATGCTATTACTCTTAAAGATAATGGGCGTATTACTTTAAATCCTGGTACTGATAACTCAGTAGATATGGAAAATGCTGCTCTGTACTATGGACGCAGTTACTGTAATTCTGCTGTTGGTGGTTCATGGGGACATGGTTCATATGCTGCTACTGCTTTGCTAAATACAAACTCAGGTTTAGCCTACAGTGTATTCAAGATGGGTGCTGATGGTCCTAAGATGCAAGCATTGGGTGAAGGTGGTAGTACTGTTCGTTTGTACCCAGAAGGCGGTAGTTCAAACTTTATAGCGTGGCAACCGCATAACATGACCCATTACTATACTGGTAATACTAGTATGAGTTGGGATATGCAGGCGCAAGCTAACAATGTAAATACATCTCTTAGGTTACGAGAATCTAATGGCGTACATGGTACTGAGTTTGGTTACGCAGGCGCATCTAGTACTAATGAGTTTTTTCTTAACATGCGTGAAAATAGCGTAGATAAACGTGCATTTAGTATCTATCGTGACCGTAGTCGTGCAATATTCAATACTAACCGTTTGGATGTTGAATCTAGTGGTGCTGAGAAGATGCTTCTGTACCGTTCAGACGGTGATGCTAACGTAAACATCCGTTACTCAAGTAACTTAGGTATTGATGTATGGGCAGGTAAAACTCTAAGTAGTTGGGCTGTTGGTGAAGCTTCAGACCTATCATCAGCAAGTAACCAATGGATGATTATTAGCGGTAGTGCTGCTACATTCCGTGTACCTGTTGTATTGGACGGTGGTTCACCTACAGGTAGCCATGCTATTCGTCGTGATTGGGCTGAAGATAACTTGTTACGTCGTAGTGTACAGAGTGTTACTTCTTCATTGGATTGGAATACACTATACCGTTCAGGACATTCGTCTGTAAATAATGGTACTGGCTCTAACAGCCCTGCCACAACATTGACTGGTTCTGCGTATCCTTATGGTTCCCTATTGGCTATGTCTCATACCAATACAAACAGCGGTGTTAAAACTCAGTTGTATTTTCCACATAACCAAAACTCTCCTGATGCATCATCGCGTCTACCTGTTTACCGTACAGGTTATACCGGTGATTATGGTAACTGGCGTAACCTATTGACGTTCCAATACGCAGAGAACCGATACACTCAGATTTCTTCTGATGAACGTTTGAAGGCTGACATTGAAGAAGTTAAAGGTGCGTTGGACTTAGTGAACCAAATCGGTTCTTACTCATACATCAAAGAGAATGCTGAGGTTACTCAGATGATTGAGGAAGATGGTGAGTATACAGGTTCAGAAGAACACTATCGTTTTGAGATGGGTTTCATTGCTCAAGAAGTTGAGAAAGTGCTACCTCATCTTGTGAAGGAAGATGCTCGTGGTTACAAAGCTATTAAGTCTGATGACAACACCTTGCTTGCGGTAGCTTACCAAGCTATACGCGAAGTTTCACTTGAGAACCAAGAACTGAAAGAACGTCTAGCAGCTATCGAAGCTAAGCTAGAACTTTAATGACAAAGCTCCTTCGGGAGCTTTTTTGTTATTAATGATCGCGACCTTTTTTGTTTCTAAATAATAGATACAACTAAGAGGTTAAGATATGCATCACTATTCAATCAAGATGTGCCGCGGCGATACCTTTCAGAGTGATTATTTCAAAATCTACGACGATTCAATCCCTGATACGCTTTCCGTTCAAGAGTTAGACGAAGCGGTCGCTAATGGCACTTACAAAATCATCAATGTCTCAGACTTAACGATAACCGGTATGGCTCGTAGTGGCTATGACGGACTAAAGATATTCGACTTAGATATCATCAAAGAGTCAGACCGATTTTACTTCGAAATTACCCCGACAAAAACAACTCCACTCAACGGCGGCTCACAAACACTTGTATACGACATTCAAGTAAAAGACGCAGATGGAATTGTCACTACGCTGATCAACGGAACGATTACAGTAATGCCAGACGCAACTACTGAACACGTTTTATAAGGGGGCGATATGTATGTAGTACGAATTCCTAGGAAACGTTTTTCAGTTATCAGAACAAAACGGCCACGTCTAAGTGTGGTAAGGGGGAAAAATGTCATTTAAGACAGAATGGTTAGCTTGGCTAATCCCTCTCGCAGTTGGTTACGGGGTTTTGCAACAACAAGTTACTGAAGGGGCCGAAGTTCAGAAGAGGCTCGATGTCAAAGTCGAAGCAATAACGACAATACAACAAAACCAGCAAGTTGATTTAACTCGCATTAAATCAAACGTTGATCAACACGATAAAGAAATCGAGTCGATGCGTCCGATCTATATCGATTTGCAGAAAACGCTCGCGAGCTTAGATAAAACACTAGCTCGGCAGCAAGTAAAGATGTCAACCATCGAAGATGACATCAAAGAAATCAAACAAGCAATAGTGAGAGACTAATGGCAATCAATCTTAAAGCGATAGCATCGGCAATGAACATCATCACACCGATTGCTAGTAAATTAAAAACTTGGATTTTCTCTGATGGGAAGTTCAATCTGAAAAGGGCAGCAATCTTGCTATTGTCTGCATGTTTAATTGGTGGTTCGGTTCACTATATGGGATATGAGCAAACCGAACAAATCATCGAATTAGTTGATCAAGCGTCTGACATCATCGGTTACGCTGAGTAAACCGTATAACTTGCAATGTAGCTAATTCATTGAAAAAAAGTGTCCTTTTCCATCAAAGCGAGTATTATTGATATCAATATGCATCCAATTTAACTTATCTTGAAAGTAGGGCACACGTATGCAAGATGATGACTCTAAACTACCACGTAAAGGCTTCAGGGCAGTGAAGGCTAGCGGCGCATCTCTATTATATCCAAGCTATTTTGATTCTATGGGTGGACTCGGTGCTTCAGCGTCAAAATCGCACGAGGCAGCATTCGACGCAATCCCAGAATCATCTGGTGCTTATGATGTATTGAAAGAATTAGCGAAAAATGCAAAAACGGATGAGCAGATACAAAAAGTTATCAACGCAACTGAAAAATGCAGAGAGCAAGACGCCGAAACCACGCAGCACATTGTAAAGGCCAACGGCGATAATAATGAGATGTTCAAATATCTCGCTTACGGCATTACTGGTGCAGCGCTGGTAGCGGGTGGTTATGGCTACTATCTAGCAAACAAGAAAGATGAAGACTGAAACATCAAATTAGTGAACGAGCATTGAGCAAGTTTAATATAGCTTGCTCGTTGTATCGTTTGTAAGCAACAACAGCAGATTTTTTCGCGTAGTTCTTATCTTTGTACTTCAATTCTTCAATTACGACACCAGTACCGGACATATGCTCGGGCTCTTTGAACATCTGCCACTGTGTCGTCGTCACGCCTAATTTCATCACATCACTACGTCGCCAACGAAGCACATCATGTTCATCGAGGTAGTCAGATACCGCTTGTTGCACAATGCCTAAATGGTCGGTTTTTTCCCTGATTGCAATACGAGTAATAAAAGTCTGATTGATATTGCACGCTGATTTGAATCGCTCTAATTCACTTTCTAAGCAGTAGACATCTGAAAGTGCGGGATTAGTCAATGTGACCATTTCAAGTGTTTCAGAGTCAACTACGTGAACTTTGCAGTAGACAGTATCGTGTGTGTTATCTTTCACTATATGACGGTATATCTTTTTACCATCTACCATAGTGATTGTTATCAGTTGACCGTCAATATCTATGCGACGTACTAGCTTCTGTACTTTGTCACGTAATTTAATAATCTCTTCGTCGTCTCGCTGTTCTTGAAACTCTGATATCGCAGCTTGCCACTCGGCATAAGACTTGAGATCTACATCTTCAATTACTGCGTGCTTCTTACGTTCAGCCATGATCTCCTGCTCGACTTGCTCTATCTCAAGCTTAGACTTGCGCAATTGCTGCTTAAACTCTGGCGTGAAGAGATCAGGGTCACTCATCAACATCGATTCTTGCTTAGAGTACTTGATACGCATTAAGTCAGCTTTAGATAGCAATTCGTTCAATAGCGTATCGTCAAACTTCTCAGACTCGAATACATGGGTCTGAATAGCATCGAGAACTATACGATCAACAACTCTCAAGCTTATGTAGCTTATGCATGGGTTGAGAATATGTAAGCAGCGATAAAACGCAGGGCTATCTTTTGGAGTAATTCCACCCATAGCGCGACCACAAGAGCAGTAAAGCCGACGAATACCGCCGAGAAGAGTAGGGCGTGCTCTATTACCGTTCGACACGTATTTCTCTTCTTTTCGCAAACTCATTTGGTGAAATTCGAGATCGGTACATACTCTTTGGTAATAGTCTTCCAATTTGTATTCAATATCTTCTAGTTTGACAGAACGCAAGCCAGTTAATGCTTCTTTACGATGAAACGAGGCAACAAGAGAGTATGACCAATCAATGCGTACACCGTCTTTGTCATACCTTGGATGATTTTCTTCAAGATAACGCATGATTTCACGATTACCTTTACCATCGATGATGAGCTTGACAATATCTTTCGCGGCTTGAAAGTACAGACGGTGGGGTTGTACGACTTTATTATCTAGCTGAATCCAGAACGGGTGTTTACCGACGCCGATATCCCATGCGGTTCCGTTTTCGGGCTTCTCTCCGCGTTGAAATTCTTCTATACGATGCAGAGCGTATCGATTAGTAAGATATGCTTTCTTTGCACTTTCTTCATGTGCAGTATTCAGAGCAAGAGTCTTCAGAATAGCACTATGCACACAGTTCGGTTTGTACAGGTGATTATCAATGGTTGTGTAGATATTAACACCTGCCCCGACGATGCGGTTGTATAGATTTTCTGAATCTGTCAGTTCTTGACGACTTAGGCGGTCAAGAGCACGCATTACAATAATGTCGCCTTTCTTGATGCGACCTTTTTCGATATCGCGCACAATTTCGCCAAGCTGACCCGATTCTAAGTTTTTGCCTTTGTAAGACGATACGCCTTCATCTATGTAAATTCTGTCTGATACCGTAGTGTGATATTCTTTAGCAATTCGAGATAAAAGTGCCTCGTCACCTTGGAGAGACATGGACAAACCCTCCAATTGCTTCCCGCTGGAAACCCGACAGTATGCATATAACATATTGATATTCCTACTTTCAATGCATCATTTTTCAAACTAATGTATCACACTATTTTACTTTAAGTGATGCGAAAGAAAGTGTTGAGTCTATTTTTAAAGCACTTTAACCATTCTTGATTTAAAACTATACAGGGTCAGCAATCGCTGGCCCTTTTTTGTTCCGTTTCAATGTTATAGTAATGCAAATCCTTCTGTTAGCAGATGTCAATTGCTTGTAGATTGATGTATAGTTTTGGCTAATGTAACAAGTGACGGTAACAGTTTGATTAAAAAGTTTTTGCTCGGTTTTGCAACTGTATTGCCGCTTTTTTCGGCACCTGCATTTTCCGATTCACTACCAGAAAGAATAGATACGTTTACAGAGCTATTTAACTATGAAGTAGCTCTTAAGTCGTACGATATTCGTATTCTGCAATCAAATTATCCTACCAAGTTACTTGCGCCAGATTCGCTTCTGCCGCAAACGTCTGACTATCCGTTAAAAGATATCCAACAGCTTTACAGCTTGGCGAATACTTGTCGTGGCAAATTACCATTAAGTCCTTTAATTACTGAGCCTTTAGTATTTACAAGAGCGATTTGTAAAGGGACGCAGCTGACACCTCGTTGGTTCTCGCGTAGTGGTCTCATTCACCCTGGTGGTGGGACGTACGCGGCACGTTATGTGGATAAGTATCCAGAACTCAAACCCAAACTATCTCAGTACATGCATATAAAAGAGCGTGATGACGAGGAAGGGGATGAGTTGCTAGAAAGCTTGAAAAACATGGATGACGACGCCATTAATGCTTTGATTGCAGGCGCGAGCATGTTTATTGAAGGTAACGAACTTTGGCTAAGACGTGGTGACCGTTACTTTGTTTTCGAGAAAGATATCTGGCAAGAGAACGTAGCGAATGCGGGTCTGTCATACGCTCTAGCCTCTCAAAGCAAAAGTTGCTTTGTTAAACGAGGCAATATTTGTTGGGATGTAGAAGATCACTCGCAAGTTTTGCGGATCAGTATGATCATACTGGTAATCGCCAATATTCTTTTGGTGATTGGTTGGGCGGTATACCGTTGGAATAGCAAGCGAGAAGAACTACGTAGTAGAATGCTCGTGTTGCAAATTTTAACGCATGAGCTCAGAACACCGATTGCATCTCTATCACTAACGGTTGAGGGCTTTCGTCGAGAGTTCGAGCATTTGCCTGAAAGTGTGTATGACGAATTCCGCAGATTGTGTGAAGATACGCGCCGCCTGCGTCAATTGGCAGAAGCGAGTAAAGATTATTTGCAATCTGATAACCAAATGCTTGCAACAGACTGGGTACCATCCGTTGCAGATTGGTTAGAATTTAAGATCGAAGAAGAATTTGATAGTGCCGTGCTTTTTAACATCAATGAAGATGTGGCTGCTAAAGTTAATGTGTACTGGTTAGGAACTTGTATCGATAACTTGCTTCGTAATGCGCTTAAGTACGGTGTCGCACCGGTTGAATTGGATGTCTCAACTAGTGAAGAAAAAATAGTATTCCAAGTCCGAGATGCAGGAGGCCTAACGGCTAAAGATTGGGCAAATTTGAAGAAACCGTTCGTAAGTAAGAGCGGGTTAGGACTTGGATTAACAATCGTTGAATCTATGGTAGGCCGCATGGGCGGAAAAATGTCCTTAATGGGACCACCTACAACTTTTATATTGGAGATACCTTGTGAAACAGACACTGCTTCTCGTTGAGGACGATAAAAACTTGGCTGACGGCCTGTTAGTAAGCCTGGAACAAGCAGGATATGAGTGTTTACATGTGGAGCGTATTGCAGACGTAGAGCCACAATGGAAAAAAGCTGACTTGGTAATTCTCGATCGCCAACTCCCAGATGGTGACTCTGTACAATGTCTCCCAGAATGGAAACAGATTAAAGACGTACCAGTTATCTTGTTAACGGCACTTGTTACCGTAAAAGATAAAGTTGCAGGCCTTGATTCCGGCGCGAACGACTACTTAACAAAGCCTTTTGCTGAGGCGGAGCTTTTTGCGAGAATCCGTGCACAGCTACGAGCACCGGATTCAGCAGAACAAAGCAACGCTGATAAAGTGATTACAAAAGACTTAGAGATTGACCGCTCGACTCGTGAAGTGACTTATAAAGACGAGCTAATTACGCTTACTCGAACAGAGTTTGATTTGCTGCTATTTTTGGCGTCAAACTTAGGTCGCGTGTTTACTCGTGATGAGCTACTTGACCACGTTTGGGGTTACAATCATTTCCCGACAACACGTACGGTTGATACACATGTACTACAGCTTCGTCAAAAACTGCCAGGACTGGAAATTGAAACACTTCGTGGTGTTGGCTACAAGATGAAAGCATAAGTCGTAATGAAAATACTACTCCCTGTAGTTGTCTCATTAGCGTTAGTGAAACCAGTCCATGCGATGGACTGGTTTCAAACTAACACGCCTTTAACACAGGCACATCAACACTTACTTGAAGATGATCTTGCGGGTATGTTCAACTCTCTTGTTGAACTCTGGCAAACGGAACCAAGTAAAGATTTGACTCCTCACCTTAATGATCTTCTTGGTCAGTCACTATCTAAAAACTGTGGCAAGGCTCTCACTGGTGTAACGCTGCCTGATTGGATAAGTGGTGTGAACGTTATTCGTCAGACTATTCAAAGCCCTGGGCGAGATACATTTAGATTGGTGATCAAGCTAAGAGCTACAACTGACATCGAAAATATTTCATTTAATCGATGGGTGGATGATTCTATATCCGCGGACAGTTCATTCAGCTATGAACAACAGCCGAACGGGACAGAACTTGCCAACGAGCGTAGTTACTCGAAACGCTATAACTTAACAGGTAAGCTTGAAGCTGGTTTATATCACTTAACCGTTGTTTCTACTGATAAACAAGAGTATCGAACTTGGGTAATACTTGGAGATTCAAACTCTTCTCAATATGTTCGTTGGACATCTAAAGAGAATTGGAAAGTAGAAAAGAGCGCACTTCGTAATCCCCATTGTCCATTACCGCAACTTGAAGTCGGTTTGTATGACTACATTGATGGCCAGTACGAGCAAATGTGGAAAAAGACTTACGAGTCTAATTATCCAAATTCATTGGAGCTAGCGGGTGTCCCAAACGATAGATACGTATTGGCGGTAAGTATCAATAGTCGCCGTTGGCAGGGCGATATAATTGTTGAGCAGGCTCAAACTATTAGCCGAACCTATGATCTTTCCCAGGAAGAATAGTTAAAGAAATACTACTTGTGCCGATAAAGGTTCAGGACGAACTAAAATCACAAGTGTAGTATGAAAAACAAATATAAAATTCTTGCCACTTCTGTTGCTACTATTCTTTTCGCTAATGCTGCCTCTGCTGCTACTTATGCGATAGAGGCTCGTAGTGATGCAATGGGTGGCGTTGGTACCGTATCAGCAACTTATCTAACTGCGCCTTTTTTCAACCCCGCTCTTACTGCGATTTATCGCCGAAATGACGATGCAGGCATGATCGTGCCAAGTTTTGGTGGCAGCTACGATGATCAATATGATCTAGTTGATGAGATCGAACGCATCAGCAAATTGACAGACGTCGATGAAATCAAAAAATCGATGGATGCTATCGATGGGAAAAAGACAGACTTTGATCTTGGTGGTGTCGTTGCCATTGGTATTCCCAACAAATTCTTATCTGCAACTGCATACGGTAAGCTATACACTGAATCATTCGTACAACCAAATGTTGATACCTCAGGTACTAATCCATTAGATGATAGCTATGTACAAGGTGTTTCTATTGGCGTGGCTGAAGCTGGTATTTCACTTGCTAAATACACTAATTTCATGAACCAACACCTTTCTTTTGGTGTTACTCCTAAACTTCAGCGTATATACACATACTCATACGCCACGAGTTTTCAGAATTTTGATACTAAAGACTTACGTGAAAATGAGACCGCGGAAACGATGTTTAACTTAGACGCCGGCGCACTTTGGTTCTTTGGCCCATATCGTCTCGGTATTTCAGCGAAAAATTTGATCGGAAGAGACGTTAAAACAAAGTCATTCCAATATGGCAGCGATACGATAAAATCATACGAATATAGCATGCGTCCTGTATACACCGTTGGGGCAGGGATTGTTGCCGATTACTTTACGATGAGTGTTGACTACGATCTTAACGAAGAAAAACGTTTTTCATCCTTTGATGATAATACGCAAATGATTCGAGCTGGTATTGAATTTGATATTTTGCGTCAAATGGCATTACGAGCAGGGTATATGAAGAACTTAGCTCGAAGTAATGACGAAGGAACCATTACTGCTGGTATCGGGTTGTCTCCACTTAAGTTGTTCGAATTGGATATCGCAGCTCAGTACACAAACGAGAACGCTATGGGTGCATCCATTAATTTCCTTGCTACCTATTAATTGAATCGTTATAGTCAGCTCCTCAAAATGAGGAGCTTTTTATGTTTGACGATTTACCCCCTCTATCTCACCAAGAGCAACAACAAGCTGTAGAGAGAATTCAAGAATTGATGGCGAAGGGCACAAGTACTGCAGAAGCTATCAAAATTGTTGCCGAACGGATTCGATCTGAGTACGCAGAAAAACAACAGCAACAAAACTAATCAATTCATGGACAGGGCATACGCCCTGTTTTTTTTGCGTTTCTATTTTCTATTCCTTTACATTCCCAAATACCACCCTGGTTACGCTGTAACTAAAATTTACTATACCTCTATGATTGTAATCTTGTTCAATTACCTTTAAAACTAAATAGCGGGTTAGTAAAATTTTACCTCATCATATTAACCTTGGCTTACACAGTGCAGGTAATTAGGCATTTTTTAAAGAACTTATAAATTAAACTCAATTATATCAATTATTTACCTCGGTCTTTTAATCTGCCAACCATATTGGTCGCGATTGATCTTGTAATTTAATTACAAAGCCCAAGAGAGCCTCGTTCTCAGGCAGAAGATTATGCTAAAAAAAGAAAAAAGAGACACCGTAACTTATAACGATAATTCAACTGGAGTTATTAAATAAGCGATATAAAAACAGTAAGCACTCGCAGACATATGTAATAGATGAAGCGAAATTCATCTTATTGAGCTGCTTTTTTTAGCCGAAATACGTCTCCTGGATTTGAGCGGAGCGTTACATATTGAGCATGCTTAATCTAAAGTAGTTTTACTAAACTAGGCGACGTTGAAGTGGGTAATATGAAACCTCAAGAGTAGTAGAAATCAAGAGTAGTAACGCGTGTTACAACGTAATGTTTTCTGGCATCCTTCCTGTTAAATAGTCCGATAATTAGAGAAGAAATTGGAAAAACATCGTTGATCTTTGGATGAGAGGAAGCAACAAGGTTGCAATGAAAACTATTTGCCTGTTTTACACTAAACTCCTTTAACTATCATGTAGCAGTAGTTTTGATGTTGTGTTCGCTCTATGTGGACTAGACTTAATATGAGAACAAAAACTAACCTAGGGAGGAATGATGGGTTATAAGCACGTTTTGGTTGCTGTCGACTTATCTCAATCTAGCCAAGCCGTTATCGAAAAAGCAATAATGCAAGCAGATAACTCAAGCAGCAAACTCTCATTTGTTTACGTAGATGTTGATCGCATAGTCATGGAAGCGAAGGAAGAGCAAGAATTGGAAAGAAGGCTGCAAGAGCTCGCTGATAAATGCTTATACCCAGTAAACGAGACCATGGTAGTAATAGGCGATCTTCATATAAAACTATCGGGAATCGTCAAAAAAGAGGGGATAGATTTAGTTGTCTGTGGTCATCATCACAACTTATTGAGTCGCTTTTTTTCATCGATACCAAAGGTTGTGAACGAAGTTGAAGCTGATTTATTAATCGTCTATTTAGACGAGTGATCGACAACTCTTGTTCGCACTCATCATTTTTTGTCACTAAAAAGCCGAACGTTTATGTTCGGCTTGGTGTATCGGTGATAATAAAAGTTTTTAGCCAGGAATGATTGATGCCTCATGAGATAAAACAGATGCAGACTCCGCGTTTGACTGCAGATCAAAATGTACGTTAACTTGCACGCCTTCTCGCTCAAAAGTGACATCATCAAAATCGGTCATAGTGATTTTGAATCCATTTCTAGCAAAAAAGCCAGTCACCATAGTTCGCTGCTTAATTTCTAATGCAGACGCGAGTAGCTTATCCATGGCATTCTCCTTGGTTATTGTGGGGATATGGGTAGAAGATACACATAGATTGGTATGAAATCAATTTTATACAAAGTTGCTTTTGATGAAAATTTTAATGTAAGTCAATCTATCGTTTACCCCACGTGATTTATTCCACGCAAAACCTTGATAACAAGACGGCAGAGCATCTCACATTGTGATAGCAAGCATAAAGATGGGGGTGTTAATAAATACCGCTGAAACAATATGTTACAAAGATTAGCGTTAGGCCTAGTTGCGTAGACAACGCAAAATTCTAAATCTGAACAACCGCCCTAAAATGACTCACTCTTCAATACTTGTGATAACTCAGACCTAATAAAAGTAGATATCTCAGCTAGCTTTCTTGGCAAAGGGTTTTGATAAGGGTAGGCAATATACATGGAACGTTCTATATCAAAAGTTTGCGATATTCGGATGTTTTTGTCTATATAGTTACTTTTAATAAGATAGTTTGGAATGACACCAACCCCAACTCCCTCAGAAACAAAGTTTATTAAAATAGAGGTGTTATCAACTTCGATAACATCAATATATTGATTTTTAATTGATTCCTTATTCGAATGATGTTTGTAGATTAATAGTGTTTTGTTGTTGGCATTACTTATCCTAGATATCAAAACATCACTATAATCACCAATTTTATGTGCAATAAGAGTGTCATCAATACATTATTAAGCCTAATCGCTAAATCTACATTGCTTTCTAATAAATTTTCTACATTGTTACTTGACGATATTTCAAAATCAACTTTTGGATATCGTTCTTTTAAGTCTTTAAGAACAGAACCAAAAATAGAAGAGGCTATAGAGTTGGGCATTGTGATTTTAAACTTTCCATCAATGCATTCACTCAACGAGCTAGCTCTGTAATTTAACTCGTGCAAACTCTCTAACGTCTTGATAGCAAGCTCTCTAATGCTTTCGCCATGATCAGTTAAAACGAGTTTCCTTGTTGTTCTGTGGACGAGTGTTACGCCAAGTTGTTTTTCTAATGCTGCTAGCTGCCTGCTGACTTGAGCCTTCGACTTTCCAAGTTCTTTTGATGCCTCTGTAAGAGAGAGGTGTTTACAAATGGCTGCAAAGCAGATCAGCTCATTGTTCATCAATTCCATGATTGTTACCTTTTTGCAACTCTGAGTCACGTTGTCTTTTAACTGGTGGGAAAGTATAACTTGCATCATCGGAGGGGGACAATGATATTTAAAAGCCGCCATGAAATAATGGCAGACTACTATCTTAATAAAACTATATTGGATATTAAGTTAAACCGATATCCTGAAGAAATTAACTCAATCGGATTAAATATAGAAAATAAAGATTTAAAAATAAAGAATTTGTCTCGTGAAATTACTAAGTTGGATTCGGGTGATTTAATTGTTGATTGTGCATCATTGATAATGACTCATTACATATCGAAAAAAGTAATAATAAAAGTTGAAATTGATTTTTTAAATTATAAAGTTAAACGTGTAAGGATATTGAAATATGAAGACTGCAATACAAAATTCGAAAAGATGTGTTTATCAGAAAGATACATTGTATAGAATAATAAATAATATTAGTACTTTGTATACCAAATCACTAGTAAAATTATTTGGTGAAGAGTTGAGAATCCATCATTGCAAACATAAGATTAATGTAAGAACCACTAACGAGTTGAGTGAACATATGAAGAAAGATCTAGGTATAGATTGAAAAGTAGAGAGTTTACATCTGTTAGATTCCTTGTTCCTATAAAACTAATGTAGTACTTACACGTTTGGGTTAAGCAAATGCGTGTCCATGTTGACTCATGTTGAATGAGCAAGATGCAGAACCAACGTGTACTGTGTTGAACGTAACCCAAGATACAATGAAGGAACTTAATTAGCCACACGGTTTTAAAGTTGATGACTGGTTATTATCAAGTTGTCGCTGTGGTGAAATCGAAGTTCACGGTCCATACAAGACAGCTGATGAGGCTTGCAAAGCAGCAACAGCCAAATACGGTGTAACTAAACTGACTTCACCAATGATAATCTTCTAACCCTTAAGTTCGCATTATTCCTATTATGTTAAATTGTATATCGCCGTACGCCAAATGTTGTCTGAGTATGCTCCTATTCCCCTGCAGATTTTAAATTTAAGGGCCTTACTGTGAGCATTAAACATAATGGTTATTTACCATAAAATAGCTAATATCGATCTATCAATCTACGATTGCTTGCTCTTCAATTAGCAACTTATAAAAAATGGCGTCTATTTCTTTAGACGCCATTTTTGTTTACTGGAAATATTAAATTAGCCACCGGCTAATTTGACTGTCATGCCTTTCTTTTCAAGATGTGCCTTGATCTTGTCTCTAGCATCACCTTGAATCTCGATATTGCCATCTTTTACAGAGCCACCACAGCCACAGACTTTTTTGAGTTCTGCCGCTAATAACTTTAAAGGTGCATCATCCAAGTCTAAACCTGTAACAATGCATACGCCTTTACCTTTACGGCCTTTCGTTTGGCGCTGAATCCGAACAACACCATCGCCTTTAGGGCGAGATACTTTTTCTTCTTCCGGTTTAATTCGACCGGTTTCTGTTGAATATACCAGAGTCATTCTATTGTTTCTTTTGTTGTTGAGCTTGCATCGCTTTTTGCTTTGCAACCAAATAAGCTTCGATATGGCGTTGAATAGCGGCTTTACTGCCCTTAATCAGTTTACCATTAAACATACAGTACCAAGAGTTAGGTTGGCCTGTATCGTTTTGAATAGTATAGCCGTTAAAGACCTCTGATTTTGCAACACCAGTTTGCTGCACTCTTTGCCCGAGTGAAGCAAACTCTTTGGGATCAATAATCGATGCGGTGTCACACCACCAATCAATGCTTTTCTTTACCGCCGTCAAACTGCCCTGTAAAACGTGGTTCTTGATTTTAACCTTCCAAACACTGCCATCTGATCCGACTGACTGCAGGTTAAAACCTCTATAATTTGAAATCGCCATACCACTGAGTCATCTGTTTAATGCGTTGATATAATCATAATTGCTACTGAGCAATATTCAAATACGGCTTGAATAATCCTTGCTCTAGAAAACAACTTGTATCATAAAACGCGTCTCGATAACGTTAATCACTTTGCACTGTTTATACAATCTTCCAAGAACTCATGAAATTTGTGCCCGTTGTTTTGAAGCATTTTAGGGAACATTGAGATCGGAGTCATTCCTGGAAATGTGTTTACTTCGTTTAAGTAAATCTCATCATCTTCCGTTAGGAAAAAGTCGATACGAGATAAATGACGAAGATTCATTTGTCTAAATACCGTCTCTGACGCGTGTTGGATGGAATCTAATTGTACTTGAGTTAGATTCTTCGCCTCAACTTCTGTGAGCGAGTGACTTGAACTGCTGTACTTTTCATCGTACGAGTAAAAAGCACCATCAGGCGCGATGACCTCGCCTGGCTTAGTGATATGTAGTTGGCCATTCATCTCATATGCAGCAACTTCAAGTTCTCGAGGTTTTACTGCTTTCTCAACCAACACTTGGTCAGAAAACCCAAAAGCATCATTTACTGCATTAGAAAGCTTGCCTTTTTCTGTGACACTGTAACAACCAACGGAAGAGCCTTGGCGAGCGGCTTTAACAAAAACTTTTCCCCATTTTTCAAAGGCTTTATGAGCTTGAACGTGAGCTTCTTCATCGTTTCGCGTTAAGAATAAGTATGGCGTATTGGGTATGCCGATAGCGTCGTACCAAAGCTTAGATGTGATTTTATTGAAACTATTGCTACTCGCTTCTGGCCCGCAGCCAAGATAAGGAATACCTGCGATTTCAAACAGAGATTGAATGTCGCCTGTTTCGCCAGGAAAACCATGTATACAAGGCACGATGAAATCAATGGTTTGATTAGATTCACTTGAGCACAACTGCTTGGTATTGAGATCCAAGTAAACCAACTCACCTTGGTTGGTCATCCAACCTTCGTTTTTTATTTCTACGCGTGTAACGTGAACGTCTTCAATAAGATTTAGTTGTTGTTCGACAAAGTTTGCAGACAATAATGAAATCTCGTGCTCAGAAGAGCCACCGCCGCATAGTAAAAGAATATTTTTAATCATGAATCCATCTTTCCGTGACCTACAAAAGATACTATTTATTATGATAAACCTTTGAAGTGTGACGTACAGTAATTTTAATGTGAGGAATGTTGTTCGAATAGGATTTGAGCAAATAAATAAGGGAGCTATTCGCTCCCTTATTTGATGTGTTAATTTAATTTGTTAAGCGTTGGGTAAGCTGAGTTTTTGATTGCATCAATGCTTTTAACAAATGGTCTTAACTGCTGAAATTGAGCTGGCAAAGTCGAAATCGCTTGCTTGGCTTCTGCGCTTGTTGCGTAGTCTCCGTATAAAACTGAGAACCACTTAGTACCGTTTACAACTTTGTAGTTTTCCCAAATAGGCTGACCGTTCTGTGGCAGCTTATTTGCAAACTGATCGACTTTAGCTTGGCTACCCACAGCTGCGACTTGAATGGTATAGCCGAATCGTTGAATGCCAGCTTGCTTTTTACTTGGTGGTACGATCTTAACTGGCTTCGCCTGCTCTTTTGGCGTTAGCTTGACTACTTTCTTTTCTTCAGGCTTTGCCGTCATTTTCACAACAGTTGGTTGTACGTCTTTTTCTACTACAGCGTTTTCAGACGCCATAATTGGTTTAGAGATACGATCTGATTTGTAGTCCTCTCGGTAACTTTCTGAGGTCACATCCGTGATGTAAGTTTCAGATGCACAAGCAGAAAGCAGAACTGACAAGCCGATGATTGCGATTTTTTTCATGAAGTAACAAATGCTCTGGATAAATATTACGATAAATCATGCCGATAGCAGGGCCGTTTATCAAGCATCAAATACAATAATCTGTGATTTTGATGTGATGAATAACACAAACTCCATAAGCATCGTACACATTTTCTGCAATGTCTGGTCTGAAGATGTTTTATCAGTAAATTATTCGTTTATGATTGATATGAAACCGAGAAGCCAACGTGACTTACAAACGGCCAGGAGTCAGCATGAATAAACTACATAAACTCTTTAAACCCAACTCTGTGGCCGTTATTGGGGCATCTCAAAAAGCATTGCGAGCAGGACATGTTGTGATGCGCAACCTTCTACAAAGTGGATTTGGTGGCGCGATTATGCCAGTAACGCCGCGATATAAAGCCGTATCTGGCGTGATCGCTTACCCTGATGTAGCTTCCCTGCCCTATACGCCAGATATTGCAATTTTGTGTACGAACGTTTCACGTAACGAGCAATTGCTTAAAGAGCTAGATGAGAGAGGCACACCGTTTGCGATTGTTATCTCTGATGACCCTAATCCTTTAGATATCTCATCATTGAACATTCGAGTCTTAGGCCCAAACAGCTTAGGTATCATCCTTCCTTGGCACAATTTTAACTGCACGTTTTCCCCTGTTGCAGCTAAACCCGGAAAAATTGCTTTCATCTCACAATCCGCGGCGGTTTGTACCACGGTTTTAGACTGGGCAAATGATAAGAACATTGGTTTTTCTTCGTTCATTTCGATTGGGCGCGGACAAGATATCGATTTTGCAGATTTGCTCGACTATTTGAGTATGGATGGAAACACTGAAGCTATTCTGCTTTATGTTGATAATATCCAAGACGCTCGCCGATTTATGTCTGCTGCGCGCGCCGCTTCACGTAACCGACGTATATTGGTGCTAAAAGCGGGCCGCTCTAAAGAGATGAATACTTTTGAGCAGCAAGACGGAGATACACTTGACGTAATTTACGATTCTGCTATTCGCAGAACTGGTATGTTACGAGTCAGCAATACGCATGAGCTTTTTGCCGCGGTAGAAACACTCACGCATTCTGTGCCACTTCGTGGAGAGCGTTTAGCGATCATCACCAATGGCGGCGGCCCTGCTGTTATGTCCGTTGATACTTTGATTGAACGTGGTGGCCAACTCGCAACGCTTGATGACGCTTCCATTGAGCAATTACAAGCAGTACTTCCATCCAACTGGCGTGCTCGAAATCCAATTGATCTGTCTGGTGACGCAACCCAAAAACGCTATATTGATACCATTAACGCACTGATGAATAACGACTGTGCAGATGCGATATTGATTATGCATAGTCCTTCTGCTGTTTCTGATCCTCTTGAAACTGCTCAAGTCGTTATTAATGCAATCAAATCTCACCCTCGGCATAAGCATTTTAATATCTTGACCAACTGGTCAGGAGAACAAACGTCGAGAGAAGCGCGACTGGCATTTACTCAAGCAGGTATTCCAACCTATAGAACACCTGAAAGTGCGGTTGTAGCATACATGCACTTGGTCGAATACAGACGAAACCAGAAACAACTAATGGAAACGCCAACGACGGCAGAGCCATTACATTCTGGAAGTGTGAGTTCAGCAAAAGAGTGGGCAAATGAACGACTACTGGATAAAAACACAGTCACCTTAGATACGCATCAAACCAGCCCATTATTTAAGCTGTTCGGGTTTAACGTTTTGCCTACGTGGATTGCATCTGACGACATTGAAGCTGTTCATATGGCAGAAAATATTGGATATCCTGTTGCGGTAAAATTGCGTTCTCCAGACATTCCTCATAAATCGGATGTTCACGGTGTTGCTCTAAATTTAAGAAACAGTCGAGAAGTTTCCAACGCAGCGCTATCCATTTTAGATACCGTAAAGCTCAGTTACCCTTCCGCCAATGTACATGGGCTGTTAGTACAAGGGATGGCAAAGCTCGGCAGCGCTGAAGAGCTACGGATTAGTATTGCAGTAGATAAAGTCTTTGGACCAGTGATCTTGCTTGGTCAAGGCGGCTCTGAGTGGAATATCGCCCAAGATGCCGTCGCTGCACTTCCTCCTTTGAACATGACGCTTGCGCGCTACCTTGTCGTTGTTGCCCTAAAGTCTGGAAAGATTCGCCTGCAGAAACACAAAGATGCGCTCGATATTACTGAGTTGTCGAAGTTCTTGGTTCGTATCTCCCAAATGGCAGTTGAGATACCAGAAATACAAAAACTGGATATCCATCCAGTGCTAGTGTCCGGAAGCGATTTAACTATCCTTGATGCAGATGTCACACTGTGTAAATACGAAGGAGACGCCCAAAAACGGCTAGCGATTCGCCCTTTCCCGGCAGAGTTTGTCGAAACTGTAACGCTTCGAGATGGCCAACCTATCCTGCTTCGTCCTATCTTGCCTGAGGATGAGCCGCTGCATGCTCAATTCATTAATAGCGTATCGAAAGAAGATCTCTATAAACGTTTCTTTTCTGAAGTTGGAGAGTTCAACCATGAGGCTTTGGCAAACTTTACTCAAATCGACTACGACCGCGAAATGGCGTTTGTTGCGGTAGCGTTTAATACTGACGGACCGTCTATCATAGGGGTAGCCCGCGCATTGATTACACCAGACAATAGTGACGCTGAGTTTGCTATTTTGGTTCGTTCAGATTTGAAAGGAAAAGGTTTAGGCAAAGTGCTGATGCAGAAAATAATCAGCTATTGCAAAGTTAAAGGCACAAAGCAAATGTCTGGAATGACCATGCCAACAAACAGAGGAATGTTGATGTTGGCTCAGAACTTGGGGTTTGAGATCGATGTCCAGTTTGCAGACGGTACGGCAGATATGGTGCTCCCTTTAAATTGAAAAGCGCAGCATTAGCGATGACTTTTACTTCTTACATTCGATAATCAATGGGAATCTAAGAAGTAAAAGTTACGTTGTTACTTTAGTTTCCAATTCTTTTTTAAGTACTGAATACACCAGGATTTTGCCTCACCCATAGTGTTCCGGCGCCATGCCAAAATAATATCCATCGGCTGTTCTTCAGTGCCTTCGATTCGTTTCAATACACCACTATCAATAAGAGGTTGTGCAATTTGGCTTGGTAATGTACCAATACCTAAACCTGCAGTGAGCGCTTCTACTTTTGCCGTAAAGTTGGTGACGGTCAAGCGAGGCTGTTTTTGAATGATATTAATTGAGAGCGCTGGTTGCTCACGTGCGGTATCTGCAATAGCAATAATCCGATACTTTTCTCGCGCTGCTTCATCAAACTTACCACTACGCTTGTGAACATAGTGATCAGCGGAAGCTACCCAATACATACTCATTTTACCAATTTTTTCTGACTTAACTTCTTGAGGAAGCGTATCCAGTGATGGGCAAATCAGTAAATCAGCTCTCCCCGTATTCAACGACTCCCAGCTACCAGCCAGAATCTCCTCTTGCAGCCTGACTCGAGTTGAGCTGACCTCGGCCAGCGCATCAACCATCGGGAAAAAGTTGGATATAGGAATAATGCCATCGAAGGCAATGGTAATATCCAGTTCCCAGCCATTCGCCAATAACGTTGCATCGTTCACTAACTTTTCACTGGCTTGTAAAATGGCTCTTCCTCTTTCAAGAATAAGCTTACCTGCTTCAGTAAAATGGGCTTTGTGACCAGAGCGATCGAAGATAATAATGTCTAAGTCTTGCTCGAGTTTCTGGATTTGATAGCTCAGCGATGACGGGGCTCTGTCTAACTCATTCGCAGCAGCAGCAAAACTCCCTCTTCGATCAATAGCATCTAGAATATGGAGTGCTTCTAACGTAATTGGACTCTGCACATGGCCTCTCTTAATGTGATATTCATCACATTCGTTGTATTTGGATGAACTTATCAAGAACTAACGACAAATAATATAACATATTGATAACTAAAGACTAGGAATGCTCATAGCCAAAGAAGAAGATTCAATACAAACCAATAAATGACAATGGTAATGATAGTAATTACCATTTAGATCCATTAATATCCGCGTGTTGTTACCTATTATGGATCTAAGGTATTGAAGCCAATGTATAAAAAATCAATTTTGTCAGCCTCCATTTTAGTTGCCCTTTCCCATACTGCTTATGCGGAAGAAGCTTCTAAGTTTGAAGAAGTCGTTGTGTCGGCCACCCGTACCAACCAAACCATAAACACTGTTGCTGCTTCTGTTGCTGTTGTATCAGAGAAAGACATCGAAGAAAACATGGTAAAGGACTTGAATGACCTATTCGAGTATACGCCAGGTGTTACTGTTAATGGCACTCAACGCCAAGGCGTCCAAAGTATTAACATTCGCGGGATGGAAGGTAAACGAGTTAAAATCTTAGTAGACGGTGCATCTCAACCAGGTGTATTCAGCGGTGGACCATATTCGTTTATCAATTCTAGTGCCGTTACTGTCGACCCCGATATGCTAAAGAGTGTCGAAATTGTTAAAGGAGCAGCTTCTAGCCTACATGGTAGTGATGCAATTGGCGGTGTTGTCGCATTCGAAACAAAAGATCCGAAGGATTTCCTCAAAGATGGCAAAGACTTTGGTGGTCAAGCTAAACTCTCTTATTCATCGGAAGATAACTCTTTTAGTGAGCATGTAGCTTTAGCAAAGCGTTTCGGTAGTACAGAAGCACTTGTAGCCTTTACACGCCGTGATGGTGCAGAGCTACAAAATTTCTCTAAGGCGCCTTACGATAACTATTCTGTGGACAACCAAGATTATTACAAAAACGATCTATTGGTAAAACTTCAATCTCAATTGAATGACGCTCATCGCTTGGAGTTTTTGGGAGAAGTTATTTACAACGAGACTGACTCAGAGATCGCACATAAAAGTTACAAAAACTTCAACGCTGAAGACACAACCAAGCAAAATCGCATTGGGCTCAAGCACATTTGGTTTGCAGATGCAGCTATCTCGGATACGATCACGTCCAAGCTTACATGGATTGGTAAAGAAGAAAACGGCGTCTCTAATCGCTTTATCGAAGCTAGCCCTGGTTACCCACCTTACGTACCGCCTAGTGGTGACAACCAACAGAAAAAAGATTACGAATATACTGAAGACAAATTTGAATTCGAAACTCAGTTAGATAAAGAGATTCAAAATCACTATATTGTTTACGGAATATCGTACAAACATAGTGACATCAGTAATACCAATCGCGAGTTTAATTCCGATCCTGGCACGCCAGATACTGTTTACGTTTACACACCGGATGCAAAAGAAGAAAGCTTTGGTTTATTCTTGCAAGATGAAATTTCGCTTCTTAATGACAAGCTAATTCTGACTCCAGGTGTGCGTTACGATTACTTCTCTACTAATCCTTCAAATACTTCTGAAGAGTCATTCGAGAAGTTTAGCGACTCTGCATTAACTGGTCGTTTAGGAGCAACTTACTCTATATCGCAACCAGGCACGATCTTCGCGCAAGTGAGCCAAGGGTTCCGAGCGCCATCGTTCGACGAGCTTTACTACACCTACGATAATCCGGCTCATGGCTATACCAACCGCCCTAACCCAAATTTGGGATCTGAAAAGAGTTTGTCTTATGAGCTTGGTTACCGTCATAACACTGCAGCGTCGGCAACTGAAGTAGCGTTCTACTACAGTGATTACAGTGACTTTATTGAGCAAACGTCATCAAACAATGGTGGTTTAACTGAATTCACAAATATCAATATTAGTGAAGCAAACATTAAAGGGGTTGAGCTCTCTAACCGTCTTGATTGGCATGCCATTGCTGGTCTTCCATCAGGCGTGACAACTCGCTTTGTTGCAGCATACACAGAAGGTGAAGATGGTGATGGTAATCCTTTGAACAGTGTAAACCCATGGAATGCCGTAGCTGCTGTAAATTACGATTCACCAAATGCACTTTGGGGGACAAGCCTAAAAGTAAACTACACGGCTAAGAAATCGAACAGTGATATCAACTCTGATGGTGATAAAGGCGGAATCAAAGACCAAGTTGCTTTGCCGTCTGCGACAGTCGTTGACTTAACGGCGTACTACAAACCAATGAAAGATATAACCATTCGTGCTGGTGTTATGAATCTAACGAATGAAGAATACCATCTTTGGAACGATGTTCGCGGTAAGACTGAGTTAAGTCGAGACAAAACGCAAGCTGAGCGTAATTATAACATTAGTGTTAAATACGAGTTCTAAACCTTAAAAACACAAAAGCCAGCGTAATGCTGGCTTTTTTTATGGCTTTCATTTCAAAAATGTAAAGAAAAGTATGAAAAATGAAAGTTTACTGTTTTGCCATCTCTTTTTTCACCATTACTGCTGCTGCAATGATGAAAGTGATGATCAGACCGAGTTCCATGAACTACCCCAATAGCTATGAGAAAATTTATAACCCAAATTAAGAGTCGGGCATAGTTTAACAGCTCTATATATACTTGCTACCTTTTAACCAGTAATTTACGATTTTTTCCGATTTGGATCAAAAAAGACGCAATCACGCGCCTTTTTGTTACTATTATGTAAATTAAAGATTAGGCATCTGGATAACCTTGAGGGTTAGTAGACTGCCAGCGCCATGTATCGCCAGTCATTTCTTCTAGAGTGCGAGTTGCTTTCCAACCTAACTCATTCATCGCTTTTGATGGATCCGCCCAACACTCTGCAATATCACCTGGACGACGCTCAACAAGTTGGTATGGGACATCTTTACCACTTGCGGCTTCAAATGCTTTCACCATGTCCAGTACACTGTAGCCGTTACCAGTACCGAGGTTATAGATATGAAGGCCAGCTTTGCTACCTACTTTTTCTAATGCAGCAACGTGACCATCAGATAAGTCCATTACATGAATATAATCACGTACGCCTGTGCCATCTTTGGTCGGATAATCACTACCAAACACAGAAAGGAACTCTCTGCGCCCTACCGCAACTTGAGAAACAAACGGCATTAAGTTGTTTGGAATACCTTGAGGATCTTCACCTAGCTCGCCTGTTGGATGTGAACCTACCGGGTTAAAGTAACGAAGAAGTGTAATGCTCCAGTCAGGGTTCGCATTTTGGAAGTCGGTTAAACACTCTTCTACCATTAATTTGCTGCGCCCATATGGGTTAGTTGCGCTAGTTGGAAAGTCCTCTGTGATGGGTACAGATGCAGGATCACCATATACAGTCGCTGATGAACTAAATACCAACGATTTAACTCCGGCTTCACGCATTGCATCAACCAATACTAAAGTGCCATTAACGTTGTTGTCGTAATACTCTAAAGGTTTTGCTACAGACTCACCGACGGCCTTTAAACCTGCAAAATGGATAACAGCTTCAATATTGTGCGACTTTAGTGCTTCTACCATCGCCAATTTATCTCTGATATCGGCTTTAATGAAGGTTGGCTTTACACCACATACCTTTTCAATTCGATCTAATACCGTAGATTTACTGTTGTACAGGTTGTCTAGAATCACTGGCGTCATGCCAGCTTCGATCATTTGAATACACGTATGACTACCGATATAGCCCATACCACCCGTAACGAGTACTTTCATTTTATTATTCCTTCTGACGCGAATTGAGTTAGTTTAAAGCTTTGACGTTACGATTTAAACTGTCTCTTGTAATTCGCATCCCATTAATATTGCTTGGCCTTTTCCGGCTTTCTTTGCTTGATACATTGCCGTATCCGCACTTTTTAAAACTCGAGTAGCATCGCGCTCATTTACGCCGACTAATTTTACGCCGATACTAACGCCAACTTTGAGTAAGTGACCTTTGTACTCAATTGGAGCACATATGCTCTCGAGCAACTGTTCTGCTATTCGGGTGACCACTTTTTGATTGGCGGGATTTACCAACATGACAAATTCATCACCAGAAAGTCTTGCGATTAAATCACTATGTCTCGTCGCAGATGTTAGACGCTCGGAAACTTTTTTCAAAACTTCATCACCTGCATCATGACCGTAGGTATCGTTAACTTCTTTAAATCCATCCAGATCGAGGTACAAAACTGCAAATTCGTCACGCAAGTATCCAGAGCGTTGTACTAGTTGTTCCAACTCTAAATGGAACTTAGATCGATTGGCTAACCCCGTTAAAGCATCGTGATGAGCTAAATGCTCCAATCGTTCCATCTCTTTTGCGCCGGAAAGGTCGGTAAGAACAATAACCAGATCATAGAAACCATAGTCTTCACACTTAACGATACGATTGACTCGAGCAAACATCGGTACAAACTGACCAATATGGTTCTTCTCGATAACTTCACCTTGCCAAACGCCATAATTTTCTATCGACTCGATGATACTAGGCATCATTTCCTGTAACTTGCGCCACTTTAGCGTTTGGATGAATGATTTCCCAATAAGCTGATCCACCTCTAAGCCGACTAACTTAGTGACGGCAGGGTTTGCCATCGTAATGACACCGCGATGATTAAGAACAATGAGACCATCTTGGCTGCTTTCAAAAACACGCCCCGCAACACGTTGCCGGTTTATGGCTTCTTCAATTTCGGTGATATCTTGAATCGAAAACAGTAAGTATTCATGTGTCGAGAGGCGACGACTGGTTAGGCTCAACTGCTGTTCGTTATCTGCATTTTTGAGGTGAATATCATCGCACTCTAGGCCTCGACTCAGGATCTGACTCAGCTCATTCGGTGTTTTGGTTTTAATTAGATCACGAATATTGGCATATTTAAGTTCATCTAATTTTTTTTGAAATATTTGCTGGGTCGCCGTATTACAATGAATAACACGTCCGGAATTGTCGGTAATAACTAATGCATGCTGAACAGATTCGATAACCTCTTCTGAAAATGCGCGCTTTTGTTCTAGTGTGTCTAGCGAATGTTGCCGCTGCTTCTCACGTACTGTTAACCTATTCATCATTTGATTGAAAGAGCGCGCGAGGTCTCCAATTTCATCCTTGGCGTAATAGCGAGCTTGATGTTCCGTGTTTCGTCCGTGTGTCACATTCTCTATTACGCGGTTGAGTTCCATCACGGGCTTGAGAACAAGCCTCTCGATACTTATGTAAAAAACAGTGCCACCAGCGATCAGAAACAGAAGAAGTAAAGCGCCATCTTGAAGTGAAGATTGTATGGCTTCTACAATTGGGCGATGAGAAAGCGTAACTCTCATGCTACCAATGACATAGCCATCATGGATAATCGGCTCTAGAACATAAAGAAATTTGGTTGATAAGGCATAGCCTAGAGCGTGCAACCTACTTCTTTCGGTTTGACTGGGAACGGGTGCTAGTGCCCCACTTATCTCCATAACAGCGAATGGTTGGTCATCTTGGTCGTAAAGTTTGACCCGCGTTACATTTGGCTGGTTTAAAAAGTTGGCGAGAATAGTTTGAGCTTTTTGCTTGTCCTTTGTTGTCAGCGCATCTTTAATTGAGAAAGAAACATTGTTAATCAGCTTTCTTGTCTGCTCGACCAGTTCATGCTTAGACGATTGGTATACAGTATACGAGGTGTAACCTTTTGAGATAACAAAGATAGCCGTTAAAAAGACCAGAAGAGGCCAAATAAGCTTCGCTCGTAATGACATATATATTCCTGTCGCAGACAACCACAAAAATGACAGAAGAACCATTATGCAATCTATCACCCATGAAGGGCGACAAGATTAACACGATGCTAATGCAAAATAACCTTAAATTCTCAAAAATTGGATGGAAAAGAAACGAAATACCTCAAAATTCGGATCAACTCAAATAACGGCAACATCTTTATGGACTAACGTGATCTTTTTCGTCACCTATCTGCTCAAAAAGCCTCGTTTTCATGATAGAAGAATGAAGTGAGTCACTGAACCTAGATGCATTTTCCTGCATCGTAAACCCATTGCTTGTGTAGAAATAAAACGTATGACATTGAATAAACAGCAACTTACATTGAACTGTGATATGGGCGAGAGCTTTGGCTCTTGGAGTATGGGCGCAGATGAAGACGTGATGCCCCATGTTGATATGGCGAACATCGCGTGTGGTTTTCATGCCTCCGACCCTAATGTCATGCACGACACTATCACCCTAGCGAATGACAACGATGTTGATATTGGCGCACACCCAGGTTACGCCGACCTACAAGGCTTTGGCAGACGAAGCATAAGCATGACGGGTGATGAAATTACGAACATGGTTATATATCAGGTTGGTGCTTTACAAGCATTATGCCGGGCGCAATACACAGACATCAGTTACATAAAGCCTCATGGTGCTCTATACAACGACATGATGAAAAGTGATGCGATATTTAGAGCGGTAGTAAAGGCGGCAGCACTGTTCAAAGTACCGTTAATGATCCTAGCTTCACAGGAAAACGAAAAATACTTAGAAATCGCAGACGATTATGATGTTCCCTTGCTATTTGAAGCATTTGCAGATCGTTTATACCAAGATGACGGCTTACTGACTCCTAGAACACAGCCCAATGCCGTGTTAAAAAGCGAGCACGCGATACTTGAGCAAGTCCGGACCTTAGCTGACTCTGGGCGTGTCAAAACCGCTTCAGGCGGTTACATATTATTGGAAGCCGACACAATTTGTGTTCATGGTGACAATGAAGAGTCGATCGCGCTGATCCAAAAGATCCGCCAAAGCCTATACGCTGGAGGAAATTAATGCATAAAGAGAAATTTAATATCTCTTTGATCTCCGAGTGCAGTATTTTCATTAAGTTTGATGAGAGTATTTCTGAAAATGCAGTCGGAGAGCTTGCTCGCAGCATAAGAGAAACTTTCGCTTCAATTGTTATGAACGTTGTCCCCTCCTATCAAACTATTCTCATTGATTACTTACCTTTTCGAATCAACGAAAAGAACTTAGTCAATGAGCTGCAACAAATCGTGAGCCAGTTTGATACTCAATCACTTAAGCTTTCCCAGCCGAATCACATTACTATCCCTGTATATTACTCTGAAGAAACCGCGTTAGATCTATCTCGTTTTCAAAAGCGAGGTCTGTCATTAGACGATCTTATTACCCTGCATACGAAAACCGAGTACGCGGTTTCTGCAATTGGCTTTGCTCCAGGCTTTGCATTTCTCTCTGACGTTGATACTCAATTGCACATGGCAAGGCTTGCCACACCAAGAACTCAAGTGCCGGCCGGAAGTGTAGGAATCGCAGACTCTAAAACGGCCGTCTATCCATCAGATAGTCCTGGCGGATGGAACATTATTGGTAAAAGCCCGCTTGCGCTCTTCTCCGACTCTCCTCCTTTTATACCGTTTGAAGTGGGTGACAAGGTCACCTTTAATGCTATTTCAAAACAAGAGTTTATCGATTTAGGAGGCGTACTATGAGTTACGGTGGATTACTGGTGGAAAAGCCAGGACCGCTCTCTTTAGTTCAAGACTTTGGTCGTTTTGGCTTAGCGCATGTCGGTGTGACTCAAGGTGGCCCGGTCGACGACTATGCTTACAGTTGGGCCAACCATTTGCTTGGTAACGTAGTCAATTGCGTTGCGATTGAAATTACTCTGGGTAACGCTTGTTTTATTGCATTGCATAACTGCCACCTTGCTATATGTGGCGGTGACTTAAATGCGAAAATAGATGGTGAACCTATTTCAAATTGGTCTGACTTTACGTTGAAAAAAGGACAGAAGCTTCAGTTCGGAGTCGCAAGGAATGGACTTCGCTCCTACCTAGCGGTTAAAGGTGGATTCAATGTTGCTCAGCACTTAGGAAGCGCATCGACCGTCTTGCGAGAATCTCTAGGTGGTTATGATTCAAATGGTGGCGCTTTGAAAGCTGGTGATATTCTTCCCTTTGTCCCTCATAACTTACCGAAACGTAAACCAAGGCAAATGACGTTTCGCTTTAAGCCAGATTACAACTTACCCATTAAGCTGAGAGTGATTGAAGGCTATCAGAACGAGGACTTTGATGAAGACGCTCGCCAAGCATTTTATAACAAAGCATTCATCATCTCCCCAAATTCGAATCGCATGGGCTACCGTCTTGAGGGCAATAACATTCGTCCACCTTACGAAGGCGTCCTATCAGAGGGAATTGCATTAGGTTCAATTCAAGTACCTAGCGATGGTAACCCTATTGTGCTGCTCAACGATCACCAGACTATTGGCGGGTATCCTAAATTTGGCTGCGTAGCTCGTATTGACTTACCTAGACTGGCACAGGCGAAACCCGGACAAAAAGTCAATTTTGTGAAAGGAGATAGACTAGGCTTGCAAGAAGTATGGTGCCAATGGGCTCAGTTTTTTGGGTATTAATACAACCACTGAGCCCAAACACAGCCGATTATGCAGGCATACCATAACGCACTGCTAAAGCTTGTGGATAGCCTCGCTCTTGAGTGAGTTTAATCGCGTACTGCTCGACCTCTTGTTCAGACCACTTCACAGCGACCGGATGCTGTGTTTCCACATTTTGGTTAGGATCGATGTCAAACCAGAATTGAAGCATTTTTTGCGCTGCGAGTAGTGTCGATGACGCTTTTACCACCTCTATTCTCGCGTAGTGGTTATCTTCAAAAGTCACATCTGCCGCTCTGAGTACTGGGTCTGTTCCGGGAATTTGCTGAGCGCCAAATAATGCTTTTCCTCCTTTTACAGCAGAGTGATAGTCGGGAATGAACTGTGCCATGTGTTTGATGGCGTTGTTCGTTCGCTCTTCTAACACTTCTTCTCTCCAGCCGTTACGGATCTTCGAGAGTAAAGGCATAGGCAGTTCAGGTTGAGCAGATGAGTTCGTGCTCTCCACTAAACCATCTTCAAACAGCGTGATTCCTTTTGTCATACCATGAAGTTGAAAGTAACCATCGCCATAAGGCGTCAATTGAGCCATTCCTTTATCGGTTCCACGCGGGCCATGAAAAATAACTTCTGGCCATTGTTGTTGACAGTCTGCCCACCTCGTAACGTAAGCGGCTTTAAACTCCACCAACCTGTCACGCTTGGCACCAACTGTGTTGTCAATTGAGCCTGTTTCAAAGCCACACGCGTTAACCAAGTAGTCGCATGTCATAAGGTAATCGATACCTTCACGTTCATAGCCAAGTTGCCAGTGTTCCCCCATCCAATCGGCTTGCTTAAACGTTGCTTGTGTGAAGACCGAAGCATTAGGAAGCGTATCTAGTGTTAAGTTGGCAATTGCGGCGAGGCGAAAAACACTCCAACCATATTCTTGAACTGCGACAACAGGATACTTTAGCGCTTCAAGATCAGCATGTTGAGCAAAAGGAATGCACCACTCATCGAAGTTTGTAGGATGACTTGGTTGAGTACGTTGCGCGAGAGCTTCTAGCTCCGCTTTTGAATACAGTTTGTAGTATTCGCTTGGCTCGCCGAGCACTTTATTACTCTCATCTTTATCAACGAGCGTCTGATAAGCACTTTTCACAACCTCTAATCGCGGAACTAGTGTGGATGGGTCTCCACCATCGGAATGAGGAACCGCGATGATTGTCGGACGAATATTCAGTGAAAGCGGATACAGGCGAACAGTATCGATAGATTGTGCTAACAAGTCTAAGCATTGTTGCTCGGAAATCTCTCGATATAAATTACCACCAGCATGCAAATGACAAATGGGTGGACCATTTACTAGTGATACGCCCTTCTCTATTACGGAAACTTTAAAACCCAGCTCCGCAAAATGAATTGCTGCTGTTGCACCTGCTACACCGCCACCAACAACAGCGATATGCTTATCTTTATAACTTGGAAACTCAGACTTCATTGCTTCACTAAAAATTTTATAAGGAAAATTCTTTACTAACGGTGGATTCTACTCGTGTTTGGACTTGATTAAAATCACAAAAAGTTCATGGGTTTGCGAAATATCCAACAGCGCCTGTAAAGTGCATTAAAGTAGAAAAAATTTGCGAAAAAGTACTTGACGACATGGTTAAGAAGACACTTTTTTGTGTCTATGTGAATAAGAATTTCACTGTAAGACCCATGGCGCAAAGCCTGCAGAAACACCCCACTTTTTACCCCATTTAGTTATCCCAAAAGTTATCCACTGTTTTTGTGGATAACTAAAATAAAAGTGTCATGGAGTGTTCCAAACTTGATAACACTCGCTGCGATTAAGTGTTTACTGGCGTTAACAATCTTTTCAACAAACTCATCACTACAAGTGCCAACGTAACAAATGTTACAAGCGGTAAAGCTATCCACAATTCGGGGTGAATTTGTACATTGAGATCGAATCCATATGTCATGACTGCGGCCACACAAACTTCCGCAGCGAATACCGCAACACCACTAGCAATCAACGCCATAATTCCGTACTCGGCCCACAGGGTTGTGTTGATCCGTTTCTTACTTGAACCTAATGTGCGATACAAACGAATCTCTTGTTGACGTTGGGACAAGCTTAACCTCAGTAGAGTAAAGATGAGCAGCAGACCAGCAACAACGCCTAAAAGAGCAAGGATGGTGATTGCTGATACGATTTGCTGAATCAAAGCCTGAATTTTCTCGCCCATAGTTCGGATATCTAAAACAGAGACCGTTGGGTGAGCACGTGACATTGACGTCAACAACGCTTCATTTCCTTCTTCAATCCTATAACTGATGAGGTAAGAACCAGGTAAATTAGCCATCACGTCAGATGAGAAAATAAAATAAAAGTTAGGCTTCATGTCACGCCATTCGACATAACGGATGGTATCTACTACTGCATCGTAATTCTGACTGTTTATTACAAAGCGCAGCGTATCACCGAGTTTGATGCCTAAGTCATTTGCTACATCCGCTTCTACAGATACACTCCCTTTGTTTGTCCATTCACCCGAAAGCACATCATTATATTCTGGTAGGCTGTCTCCCCATGTCAGGTTTAGCTCTCGACGTATCGCGTCAGAACCTTCTCCTTCGTACTCAACCTCTTTGACGTTTTGACCGTTGATCTCTGTTAGTCGTCCACGAATTATTGGATAAGCTTGGGACCGCGTAACTCCATTTTTATCTAGGGTTTCTAGGTAGTTATCGAGCTCATAATCACCAATGTTTAAAGCGAACACATTTGGCGCGTCTGCAGGTAAGGTTCTCTCCCAATCAGCGAGAATATCGCTGCGCACAAGCCAAATGATAGACAGCAACATCAAAGATAATGCCAAAGCACCAAACTGTAGACCGCTGGTTACTGGCGTCCGGTTGATACGACTCAACGCAAGCTTCATTGCAGAATGGGTTGACATACGTGCAAACAGCTTTGTGAGTGTGACGCTAACTGCTGCGAGTACCACAAACAGTACCGCTATACCAGTGAGCACGATCCAAACTAAGGTGTTATCAGCATACAGTAAAAGTAATGGAACAACGGGAACTAGAACAAGTAACATTCGCTTCCAAGAACGTTGCGCTTTGCCCTGCTGTAGCACTTCTAACGCGGGAGTTTTAATCAAGCCTAACAATGGTATACCGAGAGCGGGCACCGTAATCAAGACTGCTGAGATAAATGCCACCAAAAATGGTGTGACGCCGTAACTAGGGAGTGGATCGGGTAATAAGTCTTTGAGTGGAATGCGTAATAAATACTCCAGCCCGCTCCCTAGCAGTAGGCCGACGACACTGGCACTAATGAGAAGGATTGTGACTTGAATAAATAACCACTTTTCAATCCATCGGCGGCTCGCACCAAGACTTTTCAACATCGCAATAGTTTGTGTCCGGCTGTTCACGTAATTTTGACAAGTAAGAACCAATGTTGTCGCCGCCATAATGATGACAATTGCTACGGTCAAAGACAGATACTGCGTCGTACGTTCAAAAACCTCATTACTACGACTGGCAGTATCTTGCGTGCGCCAGCGATCGCTCGGAGAAAGCCGCGTATCATCTTGTAAGCTCTTTAGTGTTTTATCATCGGCTTGTAAAAACAGACGGTATTGAACTCGGCTCCCAACTTGAATTGCTCCTGTTTTATCTACGTCACTTTGATGAATGTATGCAGAAGGCATTTGCTGAAATGGATTAAAGCTCAAGCCAGGTTCCATCAATACTGCGCCTGATACAGTAAACTCGGCATCGCCTATCGTGACACTGTCACCTGACTTTACGCTTAGTTGAGTCATAATCCGTTCATCAAGCCAGAGTTGGTTCTCTTTAACGCGACCGGCTGGATTATTTTCAAGAACGAGCTCTCCCATTAAAGGGTAATTATCATCCACCGCCCTTACAGAAATAAGCTGCATACCATTATCGCTAAATGCCATAGTGGCAAAGCGTGTCATCGTCGAACGGTCAAGACTTTCAGTCGAGGCTAACAACGTGTCCGGAATGGGATTAGCAGACACAAACACCGCATCTGCCGTTAATGCGTCCTTCCCCTGCTTGACGATCACCTGCTCCATTCGTTCTGCTAATGCAGAAAGCGCAAAGATACTCGCAATCACGAGAATAAGAGCAACGCTAATAGGCCAAAGATTCCCCTGCCTTATTTCGCCGAAACTCCAGCGTATCAAACTTTTATTCGACGAGTGCTGTGATGTACTGTTTTGCTCTGTGGATGTTGCTTCACTTGATGATACTGCAGACATTACATCTCCTCCTTAAGCTCACCCGCCTCCATACGATAAATACGGTCACATCGGCTTGCTAGATGACCATCGTGTGTTACTAAAATCAGAGTTGTCCCGTGCTGTTCATTAAGATCGAATAGCAGCTCAATCACTTTGTCTGCGGTTTGATGGTCAAGATTGCCGGTAGGTTCGTCTGCGAACAACAGTTCAGGTTGTGTCATAAATGCGCGCGCTAGTGCAACTCGCTGTTGTTCACCACCAGATAACTGGCTTGGTAGATGGTCGACACGTTTTTCCAATCCAACAGCAGCTAATAATTCCGCTGCTCTTGCTTCATCTTCGGCTTCACCACGTAAAAGACAAGGAAGTGTGACATTACGTAATGCACTCAAACTCGGGATTAACAGGAAACTTTGGAAAACGAAACCTAAAGAGTCAGCGCGAATTTTCGCACGTGCTTCATCGTCCAGTTTTGATAATTCATGACCTAATAAAGTAATTTCGCCTGATGTCGGCGTATCAAGACCAGCTAGCAACGTCATCAATGTTGACTTACCTGCACCGGAAGTTCCGACGATGGCGATTTTTTCTCCTTTTCGGATGTCAACATTTACGTCTTTGAGGATTGTTAATTGTTCTTGATTAGTAGAGACTTGTTTAGAAACCAAATTGGCTTGAACAATAGGTGCATTAAGTACAGGTGTTTGCATGATTCGTATACTTTCCTTAGTTCTATTTTTTTGTTTTTCCGCTACTGCACATGCGAGCGAAAAGCTACTTGTCTTGGGTGATAGCTTGAGTGCAGGCTATCAGATGCCGATCGAAGAGAGTTGGCCTAGCTTACTCCCTGATGCGTTGTCAGAACATGGTCAAGATGTAACAGTTATTAATGCCAGCATTTCTGGCGATACCACTGGCAATGGCTTAGCACGGTTACCTCAGTTGCTAACTCAGCATAGCCCTGACATGGTACTTATTGAGTTAGGTGCCAACGATGGCCTAAGAGGTTTCCCTCCTAAACTTATTACGTCGAATCTTTCAAAAATGATTACCATGATAAAAGATTCTGGTGCGGACGTTGTCATGATGCAAATTCGGGTTCCGCCTAATTATGGTAAGCGCTATAGCGATATGTTTTACGATATCTACCCTAAGCTTGCACAGCATCAACAAGTTGCCTTGATGCCATTCTTCTTAGAGCATGTTGTCACCAAACCAGAATGGATGATGGATGATGGCCTTCACCCAAAACCAGATGCACAACCTTGGATCGCTGATTTCGTTGCTCAAGAATTAATTAAACATCTCTAATTTTAATGGTCTAGCTCAATAAGTTTTACGTAACTTTACGTTAATCTATTTTCAATTCCACTCATCGAGGATAGATAACAACATGCGAATAGAACCGTTAATTCAAGGTGTTGTTGCTCGCTCTGCGCACCCCAAAGGGTGTCATGCATCTATTAAAGAGCAAATTGAATACGTAAAACGCGCCCCACAGATCAAAAAAGGCCCAAAACGGGTTTTGATTATTGGTGCCTCCTCTGGTTTCGGCCTAGCGGCCCGAATCGCCCTAACGTTCGGTGGCGCTAACGCCGATACCATTGGCGTCTCATTTGAGCGTGGCCCTTCAGAGAAAGGGGTTGGGAGTGCGGGTTGGTATAACAACGTCTTTTTTAAGCAAGAAGCAAATCAAGCCGGGCATACCGCAATAAATATTGTTGGTGATGCATTCTCTGGTTCGGTGCGCAATCAAGTGATTGAAGCCATTGAAACGTACTTTGAGGGTGAAGTTGACTTAGTCATCTATAGCTTGGCAACCGGTGTTCGACCTAAACCTAAATCTGATGAGTTTTGGCGCAGTGTCATTAAACCGATTGGTGAGCCTGTCACTGGCGCTTCTATCATGCTGGAGAACGATAAGTGGATAGAAACCACCTTAACGCCAGCAACAGAAGAAGAAGCCAACGCCACCATTAAAGTAATGGGCGGCGAAGACTGGGAAAGCTGGATTGACACACTCATCAATAACGACTCTATTGCAAACGGCTGCAAAACCATCGCCTTTTCTTACATGGGCCCTGACATTACGCACCCAATTTATCTCGATGGTACGTTAGGTCGAGCGAAAATCGATTTACACCAAACCAGTCATTCATTAAACCTCAAACTCGCCAACTTTGACGGCGGTGCTTACGCAACCGTGTGTAAGGCGTTGGTGACGAAAGCCAGTGTATTCATCCCTGCGCTAAGTCCCTACCTGTTAGCGCTTTATCGAGTGATGAAGGAAAAAGGTACTCACGAACGCTGTATTGAACAAATGCAGCGACTGTTTACTACGAAGTTATACGATCAAGAGAAAGTGCCAGTTGACGGCGAACGCTTGATTCGAATAGATGACTTGGAACTTGAACCGCAAGTTCAACAAGAAGTCCACGCTCTTTTAGAACAGATGAATGCTGAAAACTTTAAAGAGATTGGTGATTACCAAGGTTTTAAAGATGAGTTTATGAAGCTCAATGGCTTTAACTTTGAAGATGTCGACTATTCGCAAGACATTTCTATTGAATCGTTAATGTCGCTTAAGCCTTGATACTTGTTACCTGTTTCAAGGATGAGATATGTGACAACTATTCCTAGTCCTGAACACTTTTCAGGACTTTTTTTTGTTTCGAGCCCTAGCCACCCTATACTTAATTAAAAAGCGAGAACAAAATAGAGCAGTCTGCATTTTTAATTCACAGGAAGTGAAACCACGTAAAGGATGACCTATATGGGGAGATTGCAAACATTAGACTACGAAATCCCTGAGTCTATGCGAAGAAGTTGGCAGGAAATCGTCAACTTACTGGCTCAAATAACACACGTACCCACCACATTAATTATGCGTATCCATCCGGATCGCATAGAAGTAAATACATCTAGCGAAACTCTAGGTAATCCTTATCGTACTGGCGATGCAGAGCAGCTTGGTAACGGTTTGTATTGCGAGCAAGTTATAGAACAGAAAGGCGAGCTTGTAATCCCCAATGCGCTTGAAGATGAAGAATGGCAAAATAACCCAGACATCAAACTAGGCATGATTTCTTATTGCGGCTTACCGCTATTCTGGCCAAATGGGGAGACATTTGGAACAATCTGTATGCTTGACTCTGAGAGAAACGAGTACAACGATAGTTACCGTCAGTTGCTTGAAACTTTCAAAGATTCAATCGAAGCACAGCTTTCAGTTGTGTACCAACAACATAAACTTCAGCGACTTAACACCGAGCTAAAGAGTCGAATTGAAAATCGTACCACGGATTTAGCCCAGTTAAGTTACTCCTTAACACAAGAGATTGATCGCCGTAAAGCCGCGGAAAAACAAGTGAGCTACCAAAAAACACATGATCAGGGAACTGGATTTCTAAATCGTTCTGCACTTGAGAACATTGTCCAATACACCTTACAGTCCCTTGATAGTGATCAGCAATCGCTTGTGGTCATCAACATTGGTTTTAGTAACGCTCGCAGTATTCAGACCAGGCACGGGTTCGAGGTCTTTGACAACATTTTAAAAGAATTTCACTCCAGATTAACCAGACACGGTGCTAGCGGATTTATCACTGGTAGACCAAGTTCGAATGACATGGTTTTATTGATTTGGGGAGAGGATATTGAAGCTCGGTTAAATCAACTATTAGATGATATCACTAAAATTAGCGTAGATGGATTTGTCTTCAACAAAACAGAAATACATTTGCACACGTATATCGGTATAGTTCAAGCTTACAAAGATTGCAGCAATGCTAAGCGTATCCTTCAACATGCATGTTACGCGATGCTTCTATGTAAAGAATCCGGCGAACCTTTTAGTTATTTTAGAGAAAATCATTCGGCGGATCTCAATAGTCACAATGAACTGGAAAGTTACCTTTTACAAGCAGTGCGTAACGACGATTTAGTGTTGTACTTTCAACCTCAAGTAGACTCCAAAACACGTAAATGGATTGGCGCAGAAGCCTTGCTTCGCTGGAGACATCCAATACTTGGCGACGTTTCCAACGAAGCATTGATACATATGGCCGAACAAAACGGGCTTATCTTTGAAGTTGGCTCTTTTGTTCTGCGTACCGCGATAGACAAAGCGAAACAATGGTCTGAGTTAATCGATAACTTCAAAATTGCCGTCAACGTTTCTCCCATTCAATTACAAAACGTAAATTTTGCAGAACAAGTGCAACACCTACTCGACACTTTCCATTTGCCAGCACACTTTCTCGAACTCGAAGTAACCGAGAGCGCTCTAATTGCTGATGAAATAGTAGCACGCACAACGTTAAATAAGTTGCATAAACTAGGTGTGACATTGTCACTTGATGACTTTGGTACAGGATATGCTTCGTTCAGCTATTTAAAGAAATATCCGTTTGATGCCATCAAAATTGATAAAAGCTTCGTCCAGCAAATGGAAAAGTCAGATGATGATCGCGAGATCATTTGTTCAATCATACACATTGCAAAAAAACTGGAACTCCAAGTAGTGATCGAGGGCATTGAATCCCACCAACAAGAGCAGTTTCTTATTGGTGAGGGTTGTGATATCGGACAAGGTTTTCTTTATGGTAAACCTATGCCTTGTAATGAATTTGAGCAAAGTTTGTTTAATCAGCGCCTTTCTGGCGGGCAATACGCCTACTCTTCCTAAGCATTCTCTTTACTATGAGGGCGGTGGTTTCTATAATCGCCGCCCGCTTCTATTAAAAGGCCAATATCTTCATGGATCAGTTGACTGCCACGCTTAAGAAAATTGAAAAGCAGAACTACCGAGCTTATCAGCAAATCAAAGGTCAATACGACTTCACTGATTTCACTTTGTTTGTCGATCATGTACAGGGTGACCCTTATGCATCGGCGTCACGTTTTCGTGCGACTCGCGCATGGTCTTTGACTGGTCTTGAGTGGCTAAGAGACGAGTCTCCTGCATTTCAAAGAGGTGCACGTGATTTTATTGCGCGTAGTTTTGAACAGTTTGCTAAACAAGAAAACTCAGTATCAATTTCACTGACAGGCCAAACTGTACTGGATAGCACCGCGGTGTTGTTTACTGAAGAAGGTATTGAACTGCGTTTTCGAGTTAACTTACCGGCTGAAGGTCGTTCAGTATTGGGGAAAAAAGCCAACAACATACTGACTTTCCACCTGCCTAAGTTTATCCGTCGAGCAACTTTAGAGCGTGAACTCGACAAAGCCGCTTTAATTAAGCACTGCCAAGTTGTTGAAGACCAAGATGCCCTGCGAGAACAGTTAGAGGCCAATAACTTAGTCGCGTTTGTCGCAAACGGCAGTATTCTTCCTCGAATTGCAGGTAATTGCGACCTTCCAATGAAAGAAGCCGTTGAGTTTAAAGCCCCTGAATCTCTACAAGCCACTTTACATGCGCCAAACAAGGGCCATGTCACAGGATTAGGAATTCCAAAAGGTATCACACTGATCGTAGGTGGCGGCTTCCACGGTAAATCTACCTTATTAAATGCAATAGAGCGTTCAATTTACGATCATATTCCAGGAGATGGCCGCGAATACATTGTTGCCGATAACAAGGCTATGAAGATTCGTGCCGAAGATGGCCGATGCGTACACCACTTGAACCTGTCGAACTACATCAACCATTTACCGATGGGTAAAGATACGGCGGACTTTTCTACTCAAGACGCATCAGGCTCAACGTCGCAAGCCGCTTGGCTTCAAGAGTCTATTGAAGCGGGTGCAAGCACATTATTGATTGATGAAGATACTTCTGCTACCAACTTCATGATTAGAGATGAGCGTATGCAGGCATTGGTGGCAAAAGGTGATGAGCCAATTACTCCTCTCGTCGACCGCATTGGTCAATTACGAGATGATCTTGATATCTCTACCATTATCGTTATGGGTGGGTCGGGCGACTACTTAGACGTTGCCGATACCGTCATTCAAATGCACGACTACCAAGCCGTTGATGTGACTGAAAAAGCGAAAGAAGTTATCGCTCAGCACCCTACTCAACGCCATAACGAGTCAGAAGAACGTTTACAGACCTTCCCACCTCGAGCACTGAACCGCGTTGCGTTGATGAATATTCTGACTGACGGCAAGTTCCGTGTGAATGCGAAAGGCAAAGAGTCACTTCGATTTGGTAAAGAGTTTACTGATCTTAGCGCTTTGGAACAGATAGAGTCAGCCGATGAAGTCAACACAATTGGCTGGTTATGGTTCCAAATTGCTCAACTTCCAGGTTGGTGTAATCATCCGGCGAAGGAGATTGAAGAAATGCTGTCTGGTGAGTGGCATGCCGCTCTTCCTAAACAAGGCGACTTAGCCAAACCACGCACACTAGACGTTATGGCTGCCCTCAACCGCATGCGAAAATCTCAGTTTAAGTCATCATGCTAGTTTTGATACGCTGACAGAGACAGTTCAATCAAAAGGCAGCTATAGTTAGCTGCCTTCCTTTATCTTTATTCTTAGCGAATCATTCGTTTCTCAGTACATTCCACGCTTCACAAAGAACTCTAAATCTTTCTGCATCGCCATTTTCTCGATCAGGATGCCAACGAAGCGCGAGTTTTCGCCATTGTTTTCTAATTTCCGCAGGCGTAGCGTCAGTGTTAAGTTCAAATAGTGACAGTGCCTTTGTCTTATCTACGCTGGCTACTGACGAACCACCGATGAACTTTTGATAAGTTGTCCAAAATTCATTCAACAGTCGACGCACTTCATCTTCGTCCGCTTCGTAATTGCGCCAATCTAAGTAATACTCACGCAAAGGATCATGAATATCGATCTTATGCCTCAAAGCTTCCATCGAAGACATGAGCTGAATATCCATGGCTTCGACTTGAAGCCAGCTATCCGGATACAGAGTGTCTTGCAGTTGATATAATGCATTCATGATCAGGAAGTTTCTTTTGAATAAATCCTTATCGGGAGAGTCGTCCAGCTTTGAAATATAACCTTGTTCACCCAACGAGCTTGCCAAGGTGTGCACTTTCCAATTAGAGGGCTGTTTTCTCAGAATTTCTAGCATTGGCCAAAGCAGCGGATTTTCTATTGCATGAGGCTCAATACTATTGACAGTACGTTGTCCTTCCATTCATCCTCTCTGACACGAGTTTAGGGCCCCATTCACGGCACAAAAAACATAGTTTCCACTTTGTAGCATAAATGCAAAAAGGCCGATAGTCATTCACCATCGGCCTTTGTAAGGAGATCACGTAAAGGTTAAATAACCCCTAGCTCACGTAAACGTTCCATAAGGTAGCTATGTGCAGTGTAGCGCTCAGATAACACCACTTCCGGCTTTGGATGCAGGAACAACGGTAATGAGATACGTGACTTTTCTTGACGGCCACCCGTAGGGTTGATTACACGGTGAGTCGTTGAAGGGAAATAACCACCTGACGCTTCTTGAAGCATATCACCAATGTTGATGATTAAGTTCCCGAAGTCACATGGTACATCGATCCAATCACCCTCTTTACTCTTTACTTGCAGTCCAGGTTCATTAGCAGCAGGCAAAACCGTTAACAGGTTAATGTCTTCATGCGCAGCAGCACGAATAGCGCCTGGCTCTTCTTCGCCTGTCATCGGTGGGTAGTGAAGCACGCGTAGTAATGTTTTGTCACTGTTATTGATCATTTCTGACAACGCGATAGAGAACTTCTCTTGAACGTCCTTAGGTGCGTACGCTTCAACCCAACCTAATAGCTCTTGAGCAAATGCATTGGCACGCTCGTAGTACTCTAAGATTTCAGCTTTAAGCTGCTCTGGGATCTGCCCCCAAGGGTAAACATGAAAGTACTCTTTGATGTCTTTCACTTTGTGCCCTTTCGCCACTTCAGACACAGAAGGTGGGAAGTAGCCATCTTGGGTGTCTACGTTAAAGTGAAAATCATTCTTTTGATCTGAACAGAAAAACTCATGCCAGTTTTTGTAAATTGACTCTACAAGCTCTTGTGGAATCGGGTGGTTTTTCAACACACCAAACCCCGTTTCTCGTAGAGAGGTAACGAACTGTTGAGCAGCATCGTCAGCAAGATAATCGACAGTTTCCAGTTTCATGGCTTTACTTCTTTTTTATTAGACTGAATCATGGATTCTATGGATGGGCATGTTGTAAATCAAACTTTAATGAAAAGTGCACGCGCAAACGTTTTAATGTTGAGCAGTTTGCCAATAAATCAACATTTTCAGTGATCAAAAAACCCATTAAAATATCAATTGCACACCGTTCAATTAAGTGCAATCATTAACACAATCTATGGAGTCCCACTGTAAGATAAATTGAAGGATCAAATAACTCTATGAAAAGCACCTCGACACTCTTAGGATTAACGATTTTTTATGCCATCGTGTTTTTATTTTCTGCGTTGGAACCTAACTCACGTGCAGTTTGGTTTGCGGAGATTATCCCGGCGATTGGTATTCTTGTTGCTATTTGGGCGATTTCGATTCGCTATCAGTTCAGTAATACGGCTTACTTTTTAATGTTCATCTGGCTCTGTTTGCACACTATCGGTGCGAAATATACGTTCTCCGAAGTGCCGTTTGACTGGTTTAACGACATGATTGGTTCAGAGCGAAATAATTTTGATCGCGTTGCGCACTTTTCAATTGGCCTTTACGCATATCCGATCGCTGAATACTTGATAAACAAAAAACGGTTCAACAAAGCGTTCTCTTGCTGGTTTGCTTTGTTTGCTATCATGTCACTTGCTGCTGGCTATGAGATTATCGAATGGTGGTATGCGGAGTTGGCTGGTGGCGATGAGGGAATTGCCTTTCTGGGCTCGCAAGGTGACATATGGGACGCCCAGAAAGATATGTTGTGCGATACCGTTGGTGCAGTGTTGTCGTTATTCTTAATGTCGGCTCAACGTCGATTCTCTCAACCATTCTAAATAAGGGTTAAACCCATCAACAATTGGAACCTGTACGATTTGAGCTACCTCGTATTCGTGCAGGTTTTCTATTTTCTCTTCCACCAATTCATAAAGTTCTCGACGAGTTTTGATGACTAGCAACCATTCGTTGTCAGTACAAACCTCCCCTTTCCAAACGTAGTGGCTTTCAATAGGCATTGTTTGAATACACGCGGCTAATTGGGCATCTAGCAAACCTTTAATGATCTGATCTCGATTTTTTTCATTACTGGTTGTACTTAAAACCATGCAATAGTCATGTTTCATACTCATTTTCTAGCCCTTTATTATTTCATCGTCACTTTGCCGCCAATCATTTTGTAAGCGGGGGTTCCTCTTACTAGGGTATCTCTTGCAAACTCTTGTCCGCAAGCGGGGCAAATACATGGGGTTTGTGTGAAATCGTCAACAATGCGCTCTTTGAAGCATTTAACCAGTGCGCCTTTCCCGCTTTTACGGTACTTAAATAGTTGAGTTTTACATTTAGAGCAAAAGATATCGACGGTTTTCGTCGGTTGTTTTTTATTCGGTTTCGCCATGGTTACTTTCTATATCCGGTTTGACCCATACATTATTAAAATCAAACCAACCTAAGGCATTACACTTTGCATTTTGTAACGCACCGCTGTGGTCTTTATTCACGCCTAGCCAGCAGTGAAACATAGGAATCACCTGACAGCTTTTTACTAACTGTCGTCCTAGCTCACGCGCAGGAAAGTCTGTGTGCATGCCGGCACGCCATTGATCGACAAGTTTAGCCCATTCACTAAAATCGTAACCTGAACTGAACTTCTCAATATCACTGTAATCCAGGAGCCAGCCCGCCAACGCGTCATTTCGGTTCGTTGCAATGCCCATAGCTTTCACCCAGATATCCACTTCCTCAGGCGCGGGCGGTTGAGAATCATAACAAATAAACTCAACCTCTATACCGTGCGGTTTTAAGAGTGTCTTGATGGCCTTGGCAACTACTGGAAACATCGGATGCTTTTTCTGATACGCTACGGAAATTACCTTATTAGCCTGTGGTACGCTGCCCGCTTCCGCTGGCCTGAGGTCAATCCAACCGGGCTTAAGGCCAAAGGCTTGCAATACTCCCAGTTCCATCACTTTATCTTGTGGAACATGCGCGTAAATCTGGTGACTGTTGAGGGTTTGCGAGAGGAACTCTGCCCAACGTGGATCTTTTGCAATTCCGGTGTTTTTGTTTAGTAATAGGAATGTACAGCCAGGGTCCAGCTCGACTTCATCGGATGAACCTTGTTTATCCATCTTCGGCTTTGACAGGCTTGGATAAACCATTGAAGAATAGGCTTCATCGATTACCCACACCTCCACTTGGTCAAGTAAAGGGCGAAAACCAAAGTAGCCATCAAAAGCAGTCAAAATAAGACGCTTATCATCATTCATTTTAACTTGGAACGGCCCTGTCCCTATCGGTTGTCTATCGAAGCTTTCAGAACGCAAAGCACTCGGTAGCAAAATTTTTGCTTGCGACTCACTCAGAGCCAGAGGAAGGTAGCGATCAGGACGGACGAGCTCAATATCAACGGTCCACTCTTGTGGTGAAGACACCCGCTTTATGTGAGAAAACAAGTTCAAGCTATTTAACGCAAGCACACTTTCAAGAACACAACTAGTTGTTAACGGTTCACCGTTATGAAAGCGTACTCCACGACGAAGATAAAAACGCCAATGTGTATCAGAAATTGCTTCCCACGTGTGGGCTAAATCTGGTTGAAGTTGTTCATTTTCATCAAGGCGAGTGAGTCCGCTAAAAATTTGTCTGGCGATGTGCTGTTCAGAACGCCGCATCGGTTTCTGCGGGTTTAACATCGACAATGGTCGATAATAAGGCAAACGCACGACCTGCTCGCCCTGTCGATGCTGAAGCCCTAAATAACCTTGGATAACCTGCGTCAATCGTGCCGCATCGTTATCAAGCGCATCTAGAGCCTGACCGATTTTCCCTTCATCGAGATAACGCCTGGCGAGGTTTTCGCTGACGTCGCTTCGATTACGTTTAAAAACGAGTTTCGAAAGTTTTCCTCGACCCGCTGCCGGATGCCACTCAATCCAGCCCTCTTCTTCAAGTTTATTTAGAACAATACGAGCATTACGACGTGTACAAAACAACGCTTCGGTGATGTCTTCGAGCTGAACGTCCGTATCGTGACCGGAAAATTTTTCAAACAGTGTTTCGAACTGAACACGTAAACGAGGGCTACTCATAAAGAGGAAATTCTTATCTTGTTGTCGATAAGCTAAGTTTCCTCATTTTTACCAAAAAGTGCAAACATCACACTATAAATTATTGAATATCGATACCAATTTCTCGCGAAAGTTCAGCCAGTTGTACCTCGTTGTCGAGCTTGATAGACCATTTGCACTCTGCTCCATGAGATAAAACAACGTTCGCTCCTCTACCCAGCAACTGAATTGCATCGGTTTGCGCTTGCAAGGTTACCATTGCACTACCGGAGAGCTTAATCACTATTTCACGCTGGGTTGCAATGATTTTTCCTAATGAAAACTCAATCACCATCTTAGTTTATACCGACTTTGTTTTGTGTTGTTTCACAGCGATGGTCAAGCGACTGGTACACACTAAACGGCCTCGCTCATCAGTGATATCGATTTGCCACACTTGCGTTGAAATACCCAGATGAAGCGGTTTTGCCGTACCAATCACATGACCACTTCGCATGGCTCGCACATGGTTCGCGTTAATATCTAAACCGACGCAGTAGCTGCCCTCATCGACAGAGAAGTTTGCAGCCAATGAGCCTAATGTTTCTGCGAGCACGACTGATGCACCACCGTGAAGCATTCCTAAAGGTTGATGAGTAAAGCTGCATACGGGCATGGTTGCTGTAAGGGAGTCGTCAGTGAAATCTGTATATTTAATTTGTAGGTGCTCGATCAGGGTATTTTTTGACGTGGCATTCAGAATCTCTATGCTTACGGGCTTTTTCCATATACTCATTGTTTTACTCTTAGTTTCACAAACTGGTTTGTTAGGTTTTAACGATGTGCTAGGAAGCTAGCATAGACGCTACTTGGGCATAACTTCAAGACGTAACATCTCACCTTCTTTATTAATCAGATGAATAACTTGATCCATGCATCATGTTACTATTTGGGTATATACTATTGCTTCAAAACAAAAAATTAAATGGAGCCTATTATGAAGGTATGGATGAAAGCCTCTGCTCTTTTAACTATCGCGGGTTTAACAGCGTGTAGCGCATCACCGACGGGTCGCAACCAGATCCTGATGTTTTCAGATCAGGAAATGTCATCGCTTGGCGCTAAATCTTTCGAACAAATGAAGAAAGATATCCCAATCAGCAAAGACCGCAAAACGAATGCCTACGTTCAATGCGTTGCCAAACACATCACTGACACCATTCCCGCTCAATCTGGATTTAAAGACTGGGAAGTCGTTGTTTTTGATAGTGAACAAGTCAATGCGTTTGCTCTACCAGGTGGGAAGATCGGCGTGTATACCGGGCTTTTAGATGTCGCGAAAAACCAAGATCAGTTGGCAACAGTCATTGGTCACGAAGTCGCTCACGTCCTCGCTGACCACAGTAATGAACGTCTCTCACAAAGTCAGTTAGCAAATGCCGGGTTGTCTCTAGCAAACGTTGCCATTGGCGCTTCCGAGTACAAACAGTATCAACAAATGACGATGGCGGCACTTGGTGTCGGTGTCCAATACGGTGTTATTTTGCCATACGGTCGTACTCAGGAATCTGAGGCTGATATTGTCGGGCTGGAATTCATGGCAAAAGCAGGTTTCGACCCACGTCAAAGTGTCGATTTATGGAAAAATATGAGTGCTGCATCAGGTGGTTCTCAACCACCTGAATTCTTCTCAACCCACCCATCGCACAGTACGCGCATTAAAGATTTACAAGCAACCATAAATAAGCTGCCTGCGTATAACGCGAAAGCACCAAGATGTGGCTAATTCATTGCTACTATCGTCTACTACTTAAGCTTGCCAAATAAAAAAGCTCCCTAGGGAGCTTTTAATGATTCTAATCAAGTGCCCAATATCTGTAGCGGCAAACTTAACAAACTATCTCCGAGAGTGGCAAAATACCAGATGATAGAAACAAAACCTCCGACAGAGACCAAGTACCAAGCCAGTGAGAATAGCTGCCCATAACGGGTTAATGGCAATAAATGGCTTTGATGTCGAGCTCTCCATTCCATCACCACTTCCAACATTCCCATTAACAATAAAAACCCTAGCAACGTCAGACCGAAATAGTAACTGATAAAAATGCCTAATAAAGCGGTCGCAATACTGCCAACTAACCCGACCCAAGTATTCATTGAGAAGGTAATACTTTTGAGCACATGGCCACCATCTAATGGTAAAATAGGCAGCAGATTAAATAGGTTTAGCAAGGCGTTAAACACAGCAAGCCCAGCGAAGATCACCTCACCAGTCATCCAATAAAGCAAAGTAAAAACAATACTAAGTACTAAACCGAAAAATGGTCCCATGATTGAGATAACCACATCCTGCCAGCGCGTGTTTATCTTTTCGTCACTTAGCGCCAAACCACCTAGGAATGGAATCAAATAGATTCCTTTGGTCTTCATTCCAAAATACTTCATCGCTCTAATGTGACCATATTCATGGAAAACCAAACAAGCGATCAACGCTAGCGCGAACTCGATGGAAAATAGCCAAGAATATGCAGCGAGACTTGCAGACGCTAACGCCACTTTAATAACTTTCGCACTTTTAAGTGCTTTCATCCCAAGAGATACGAGGCCTATTACACTTAAACGCTTTTCGGATGGTGGCGTAACTTCTGGCACTTGGCGCTCGATGTCTTTTTCATTTCGACAACCTTCATTGATGAGCTCACCGTTAATTGTGACCTTGTAACTCAATTCAAACGGTTGCCATGTTAAAGAACACTCCAAATGACAGTTCAGGATTTCCTCACCCGCAGAGAGCTTAAACTGGTGTAGACAAGTCTCTGCGGTATTGTCACTGGCATCGATTTGAGACACCAACGTATTATCCCAATATAACTGCTGCCACCCAGCCATCGATCCTTCGAGCCTTAGCGAACGACCTAAAAATTCAACATTCAGTAATTCCAATGCGGTTCCTATTGCGTCTATTGAATAACTACATAGCGAGCGCGAATTATGCCTGTGAAGTGAAGAAACCGCAAAGCGAGCTATCTCTTGATTTGATCGTTATTTAACTATAAAGCTCGCAAAACAATTCTGGTCGTACCATTCTCTTCAAAAATATAACGATAATACATGCCCTTACAAGCCATCGTTTGACCTATGCATCATATTTAAAACGCAAAATACGCTCAAACTTTGACAAGTTATTAAACATACAATTAACATTACATTTACATCACCGTTGTATTTCGCGTATTAACAATTGGTGTAAGTACCACACAACAATTACAAGGACTTCGGTCCAGCATTATGACACCCTAGGAGGGTCAAGGATGAACAAGAAGCACTGCTCTCTGCTTACAATTTCAATATTGTTTGCGTGTAATGCCCACTCAGCGGGCTTCCAGGTAGCTGAACATTCGGCATCTGGTCTTGGTCGAGCATTTTCAGGTGAAGGGGCTGTCGCAGATAATGCCAGCGTCCTTGCCCGTAACCCTGCAGCAATGACACTTTTCAAAGAAGCTCAATTTTCGGGCGCGTTATCTATCATCGACCCTGAAGTCGATGTGTACGACACTGTAAACAATGAACACGCGAAAGATGTCGCCCCTTTACAGATCGTGCCAGCAGGTTATTACATCAGCCCTATCAATGATAACTGGGCTTGGGGTATCGGTATGTTCACAACATACGGTGTTGCTACTGACTATCCAAATGATATTTCCGCAGGTGATATGGCGGGTGACACTTCCCTACTTTCAGTAAACATCAACCCTAATGTCGCTTACCGTATCAACGAGTCTTTCAGTGTCGGTGGTGGTATCAACCTCGTATACGCTGAAGCAGAGCTGACTCGCCACAAAGGCGCACTCGCCGGTATTTTAGGTGGTAATAAGTCCGATAACCTTGTCGGCATGGAAGGTGAAACTTTCGCTTGGGGTTGGAATGTCGGCGCTTTATTTGAGCTAAATGAAAACAACCGTTTTGGCTTTGGCTACCGCTCTAAGGTTGATCTAGATTTTGATGACGGTGAGTTTAGTAGTTACGACTCTGGTCGAGCTTCATCACCAAAAGTTGATGGCCGTTTAAAAATCTCTCTCCCTTCAATTATCGAATTATCGGCTTTCCATCAACTGAATGAACAATGGGCTGTACATTACGGCTGGCAACAAACCGACTGGAGCACATTTAAAGAACTAAAAGCGACCAGTAACGAATGTAATGACGGAGTATGTTTCTTTAAACCTGAGAAATATGAAGACAACAATCGCTACTCCATTGGTGCAACTTACATACTTAATACAGACTGGACATTCCGTGCAGGCTTTGCGTACGACGAACAAGCAGGTGAAGCGACATTGAGTATTCCTGACAGTGACCGTTTTTGGTACAGCGCGGGCCTAACTTACGCAATGAGTGAGAATTTAACTTTCGATGCAGGCTTTGCACTTGTTAAGAGTAAATCAGGCTCTTTCACTGAGACAAATGCTCTGGGTGAAGAGATTAAGTTTGACTCAGAAGGTACTGCTTACATCAGCGCGGTACAGATGAACTACACCTTCAAATAATGGGATTACGGAGTAAACCAATGAAACACACGTTTAAATTATCAATGCTTTGTTCTGCAATCCTTCTTGCTGGTTGTGGTGATGATACCTCCAGTTCTGGTACTTCCGACAAAGTTCAATTTGAAGATGAAGTCCAAGCATTGCTTGATCGCGAAACATCCATCAGTTTTACGCTTCAAGGAGCGAACGCAGATGTACCGGCACCGTCTTACTTATTAATGGACACAAGCGATGGTACGCTTGGTCTGCCAACTGATGGCGATGATGCTTTAACCAACCCTAGAGCCTCAATGAACACGATGGATGGATGGTCAACGTCTATGCCAATCGTTCTTAACTTCAACGGCGACGGTTTTGCAACGGGCATGCTGTCGTCTGGTGTTAAAGTCATCAAGATTAATCAACGCTTAACCGAGTGGGACCGCAAATCTAACCCAATCGAAGAAGAGCTTGTTCAGAACCAAGACTACGTAGTTCAAGCAAAAGGTAACTCTCTATACATCCAGTTCTTGGCTGCACTTGATGAGTCAAGCGAGTACATTTTTGCGGTCACACAAGATGTTACTGACGTAAATGGTGAGCCAATTGGTACATCTGCAAGCTATGCAACTGGTAAATCGAAAGAGATCGTTTATGAAACTGGCGACCTTGCTTCTGTTCAAGCAGTCACTCAGGCGGTTGAAGGAATTTTTGGTATTGCCAAAGTAAACCCTGCAGACATCGTTTATTCTTCATGGTTCAGCACCCAGTCAGTAGGTGATACGTTAGCGGCAGTCAAAGGAGTAACCGCTACTGGTTTTTCTACTGGCGCAAACACACTAAATACCGTTTACAAAAATGACTCAAACGAAGGTTCAGTTGACTTATCAACGGCCTACACAATAACGCTCGGTGAAACCCAAGACTTTAGCACTGCGCTAGACTCTGACGATGACTTTAGTAAATACATTAGCGATCTAGACGCAGCTAAAACGGCAATTAAAGGCCTTTACATGCAATCAGGTGCCGATGTAAGCGTGACACAAGGTGTGGTAAGACTGCCTCATTACTTGGAAAAAGGCGCAAGCTGGAACATGCAACCAATGGTATCTGCGATGCCAAGCCTAGCGAAGCTAAGCGCAGCATTAGCGGATCCGAACGAGCAAGCAAACATGGTTCAGCAGCTATCAACAGGCGTTTTTGCAAATGATCCTGTTGATGTGACAAAGCTTGCTACAGATCCTACAGAGCAGCTAAAACTTGTTGGAGCTAAGCTTACTCTTACCGATGGTACCCAGCTTGATAGTGAGCGTATTATTACTCGCTACTCGCCTGTTCCCGTAGTGAAATCGGTTGAAGATGTCGAAGTACTGGTCTTCACACCTAAATCTGGCGTCGCGGCAGACGTTGTGATTTATCAACACGGCATCACCTCAGCGAAAGAGAATGCGTACGCGTTCGCGTTCAATATGGTAAAAGCAGGTGTGGCAGTTATCGCTATTGACTTACCTATTCATGGTACGCGCAGCTTAGATGAACAACGTTCCGCAAATGCGAATGTACTGGCTTATCTAAATCTTTCCAACTTAGCCGTTGCGCGTGACAACCTACGTCAAAGTGTTCTGGATGTGTTAGGTTTGCGCGCTAGCTTGGTAGTATCTGCTCAAGGCGGTCTTTTAGCTGGAGGTCCTCTGCAAGGCTTCAACCCAATGACGGGTTCAAAAGTCAAAATGCTAGGTCATTCACTTGGCGGTATTGTAGCTACATCTGCCGTCGCAGCAGCAAACAATACATTGGGCAGCCCTACTGCGGATGCGCTGTACACCTTTAGTTCTGCATCAGTACAGAACTCTGGTGGACAAATTGGTAATTTGTTACTGGGTTCAGACAATTACGGCCCTCAGATCAAACATAACCTCGCTTATGCAGCATCAAAAGACTATGCGAATTACGCTGATGCATCATGTGCGGATCTAGAAGATAAAACATGTTACGAAGCATTTGAGGCTGCGGCAACGGAAGCTCAAGTAGCAGCGCTAGAAGCAGGTTTCTCACAATTTATCTATGCAGCACAGACTACACTAGACACTGTCGATCCGTTCACAAACGCTTCAGATTTAGTGGCATCTGGTTCGCTAACGACACCATTCTTTATGACAGAAGTGGATGGCGATAGCACAGTACCAAACAGCGTTCCAAATGCACCATTCGCGGGTACTGAACCGCTTGCTAATAAGCTAGGGTTGAAGACTGTGAACAGTACGGACACTGATGTGAATGCAACTGCGAGCTTTGTACAGTTTAATGCTACTGCATCGCACAGTACTTTTGCTTCGCCAAATGGCACTCTGTCTGATATTGATCATCATGTAGAGATGCAGATGGAAAACACTGACTTCTTAATGGATGACGCACTAACAGGTGTCACTAACACTTCTGTTTTGAAGTAATCGCAACGCCCTTCCTACCAAAGCCCAGTTTCTACTGGGCTTTTTCATTTCAATTGTATTCAAACCCACTCATATTTCCTCTGCTATAGTTAAAACGATGTCTTTGCCTAACTCACTTGTTTAAAAGGAAAACTCTATGCGCGTATTGACTGTTATTGCCACTGTATTACTTCTTGCTGCATGCGGAAGTAGCCAATATCTGATGTCGACAAATGAAGGGAAAATTATTACCTCTTACGGTAAACCAGACCTGAACGAGGAAACGGGTATGTACGAGTATGAAGACATGGATGGTAAAGAAATGAGTATTTCAAAAGAGCAAATTGTCCAGATTGTCGAACGTTAACGACAGGCCCTCTGTAAATTAGAGGGCTATGTTCTAGCCACCCTCTCTCTACATTTACCTCTTTTAGGTTTGTAATCGTTGTAGAAATTGACACAACCAATTCATAAACCAAAACAATTAATAGTGTCTTTTATACTTCCGTATTATTTATTTAGCGAATATTTTACATCTTCACCTTAATCAGGTTGGAGTATTGTAAAATCTAATCTTTAATTCGCTAACACCCTTTTATTTCTCAGGATAAAGTGGATAATACCGCCACAAAATAACATTACTAAGGTGAGTCCTTATGTCTATTGAAGCTACTCTGCTTGCGCGCTGCGAGTCAAAATGTGAACTGTGTTCTTCTGAATCTCAACTAACTGCATACGCTGTCCCACCTCACGGTAATGTGACGGTTGATACTGCCATCATGGTTTGTGATAAGTGTCTGGGTGAGATCGATGAGCCAAAAGACATTAACCACTGGCGTTGTCTAAACGAAAGCATGTGGAGCCAGGTTCCTGCTGTACAAGTGACTGCATGGCGCCAACTCACTCGCCTAAACACAGAAAGCTGGGCTCAAGATGCTCTTGACATGATGTACATGGAAGAAGAGCAAATGAACTGGGCAATGAAAGGGATGTCTGCTGACGATAAAACGGTTGACTGTAACGGCACTGAACTTAAGAAAGGTGACGATGTAACAGTAATTAAAGACCTACCAGTAAAAGGCACTAACCAAGTAATCAAACAAGGTACAGTGATTCGTGGTATTAGCCTTGGCGATGATCCAAAGCTAGTTTCGGGTAAGGCAAATGGTGGTCAGTCGATGTACGTGATCGCAGAATACTGCCGCAAGAAGTAATATCGCACTTCAGTCATGTCAAAACGGGGCACCAATGGTGCCCCGTTTTTCTATACAACACTTAATCTACTATCATGTCTACCTCCTCTAGAGTGTTTCTTTTCTAGGGCGTAGGTTGAGTAGGCATGTTTTACAAATAAAAAAAATACCGGCTCATAGGCCGGTATTTCTTACACTATTTCAATATCAACGGTACATACCGATGTCTTTTTGAATATGTGCTGACAAGTCTTCTGCGTAGTAACTGCGTGGCGCAGTGTTATCTACAAATAGAATGTCCAGTAAGTGAGCAATCAGTCCTTTGAAGTTAACCGCGTAGGTTTTCTTATCCATAGAGGTTGGTAAAGCTACATTTGTGATTTGCATTGCTTGTGCCATGATTGCCTCTCTTTAAAAGCAGTAGTCTGTTTAGTTGGTTGTATATTAGTCAGTTTCTTATTGTTTAAGAAATGACAAATTTTACCCATTCAAATTAGAATTTCTAATAAAACAAACTCATTACAAAACTCAAAAATACAAATGAATAATAACGGCATAAATAATCACAATTGCTGTAATTACATTGAATAACTGAACATTACCTGCATAATTGCCCCTTAAGCAACAACATATATTTAACAATATTTTTCGTTATTTCTTTTGATTTTAGTGCTTACTTTATATTTTTTGATTAGTAATATTAACGCTAGTTTGACGCTTCGCTTTATTTTTTAGGAGTGATGCAACCACTGCCGATGTCATCACAACAACTAAAAATGTGAGAGACCATGCTGTCGGAATCTCATATTCTGTTCCAACCAATAGCATTTTTACCCCGATAAACATCATGATTACTGATAATGCTGGTTTTAAGTATACAAACTTGTCTAACATTACTTGAAGAACAAAGTACAGCGATCGCAAACCCAGTAATGCAAATACGTTCGCGGCTAAGACTAAAAATGGCTCTCGTGTTACCGCGAATATAGCTGGTATAGAATCCAACGCAAACATAACGTCCATTACTGCAATGACACCAACAACGATCAGCATCGGTGTTGCCACCCACTTACCAGCTTGCTTTAAGATTAAGCGATTTCCTTGGTAGTCATCTGTAACTGGCAATACCTTTCGAATCAACTGCTCCGGATATGGATTAACCTCTTCTGCTTCGCCTTTGTCGCGAGCTAGCTTAACACCCGTCCAAATAAGAAAAGCAGCAAATAAGTACAATACCCAGTGATACTGTGAAAGTAACTGAGCACCAACCGCAATCATGACAGCGCGTAAAACTAGCGCACCTATCACCCCCCAAAGCAATGCTCTCGGACGCAAGTGCTCCGGCACACTGTATTGTGCAAAGATGATGGCAAACACAAACAAGTTATCAACGCTTAACGACTTCTCTAGTAAGTAACCAGTTAAGAATGAAATCGTTGCTTGGTCGTTCGTATAAGCGCTATGTGGCGCGTAAAAGTCCCAGAATAAATAAATAGAACCTGCAAAAACAAAGGCAAGCAAGAACCAAAAAACACTCCAAACGATGGCTTTTTTCATCGTGATAACGCCACCACGTGTTTGATAGATATCAAGCGTAACAAGAACAAGGGTAAATAAACCAAAAGCACCATACATCGCTAATGATTCTTGAAGAGGCACCGATTGGCTCAATTGGGTGGTATTTTCGATAAGAGACATATTTCCTCCCATGGCGGAAGGACTTCGTTTGGTGACCTTCCGCAGACAATAACAACCAACAGCCACATAACGATTATGTGCTGCTAGTCAATGAATGCGTTGGTCTCGTTGAAGTGTTGATGTGAATAAACCACGTAACACCTTTACTTACCGGATAAGCTGATGCTTAACGAGATGACGATAAATAAACTTGCGCTAACTACTCCCCAAACGTCGACATAATAACGCCGAGCGTCAGGCTTTCCAACAAAAAAACCTTGTCTTATCGAAATAAAATTCTTATCAAAAATCAGGAAGCACTATAAAAAGAAAGAAATGGATTCAACCACCTGAACTTTAGTAAACAGACAAAAAGCAGCAAATGGCTCAAGACAAACTCTTCATTGGTTAGAGCCCTAACGGGGAAGATAGATACAAAAAAGGAGCATTACTGCTCCCTTTTGTAACATCCACATTCTTAGCAATTCAAAAGCCGCTTAGAGGCACAAAGTAGACCAGTGTTGACCAAATTGCGATCCAGGCAACCACGACTGCCGTATCTGCCCAATCTTTATTCCACATACTGCCATCCTCATCAACCCATGTAGTAAGTGGAGAGCAGCAAAATGAATACCAGTATCTATTATCGACGTCGCTTTGTGGAAAGTTTGTGACTTTGATTCAAACAGTTTGGCTCATCGGTCAGGAGTTCAATAAAACAATCAGCCATGGACAAACTGGTCACACGCCCTTCTCCTTTCATCTCCTGCAATGCGTCGTACCCCTCTTTCCCTTTCATCGTATAGGCAGAAGAAGTCCCTCGATACCAAACATCATCTTGAACACCTACCCATTGTTTACCATCAAAAATCACTAATGATTGAACTCTTTCACCTTTTGGGGCATCTGCGTGGTACTCGAAGTTTAAATTGTAAGTGTACGGATAACTGCCAGATCCAGTGCCTTCTACGCCATTGTTGAGTGCATTATTTATCGCGCCTTCAAGTGCACGGCGAATAGCGCTGCCTTTTACATCGTAAAAGCCGATAGGAACGGCAAAAGGCAACAGCCGTCCGGCAATGTCTGCCACTGTAATGTTGCCAGGGTTCAAAGAGGTTCGCACGCCACCCGCATTATGAATTGCAAATTGAACGTTATATCCACGTTTGTTTAAACAGTGCAGAAATGATCGGGCAACGGAGGAAGCCAACTCACTCTCACCAAATTCATCGGGAATTCTCACATGACGCTTTTTGGTGTCAACACTAGCAATGACTTGTGACTGTAACTGCCTGACCTGAGGAATATATTTATCGCTCAGGATCGCTTGAGTTTCCGGGTGTTTCTTACAAACCACGACATTCGGTTGACCATGGATGAAGTCGCACGCGGTTTCGAATACACCTTGGTCGAGCTGTTGGTTTAGCGTCGAGTCCCAAAAAATACGTCGACCCAGCAACAGTTCATTTTGTCCACTCAACATCGTTGCTTTACCGTGTTCATCAAACTCAATGACACAGTGCCCCATTGTCAAAGCATGGAAACCCGCTTGCACCACATAGGTATCATTAATTTTGATACCGTAGGGATCGTCTTGTCCTAACCCTATTGATGAAAAATCACCTTGCAACCGGTGGCTGTGTCCACCAACAATTATTCCAATACCTGCAACTTGCTCAGCTAACTCTAAATCACCTTCATAACCTAAGTGGCTCAGAAGAATAATATTTTTTATACCTGATGAATGGATTTGTTTTACGGTCGCCTTGGCGGTTTCAATTGCTGAGTGAAAAGGCGTGTCTGCATCAGGGTTTGCGATGTCGCTCATTTTATCTATGGATAATCCGAAAATCGCGACCCGCTCACCATGGAATTCTTTAACAATGTATTGAGCGCTCTGTGTATCCGGTTGGTAACTATATACATCCTTGCAATCACTGATACGGTGAGGTTTTTTAAGTGATTCATTGGATAAATCCCAGTTGCCAGCAAGCAATGGGAACTGAGTACGTTGGCAAAACAATGCAACTGGCTCATTCCCCATATCTAATTCATGGTTACCTAACGCCATTGCATCAATCTTTAATGCGTTCAATAAGTCGGCATTGGCTTTGCCTTTAAATAGTGAGAAATACAGCGTGCCTTGGAAGCAATCTCCGGCATGGAGGAACAACATCCCATGACCTTGGCGCTGAGCATCATCTCTTAACTGCTCGACTCTGGTTGCGATACGAGAAAAGCCGCCAGCACTGACATAGGGTTCTAGCGTGAGTTCATTGTTTATCTTAAGCTTTAACTGTAATGACGTTGGTTCAAAGTAGGAATGTGTGTCATTGATGTGTGCCAGTTTGATTCTCACTGGCTTATGATTGTTATTCATCTTCATCTTCTCTTTTTTCATTCCTTATAATAATAAGAAGTGAATCATGACAGAATCATGAATTTTATGAAACTGCGATTTAGGATTTCATGTTTAAGTGATCACGATGCTGTCCCCCAGCTTTGAAAGCAAGCCTCGCTTGTAACGGTCTCTATTCAGTAAGAGGCTCTCGTAATTTTGTGAACTGAGCTTAACTCAAAAATTCCGAATTCATATATGCTTAGGAGTAGCAAAATAACTCTCGATAATTCAAATAATTGCAAGGAGGATTGAGATGAGACTAGAACGCATCGAAATCTCCGGGTTTAGAGGCATCAAACGCCTTTCACTCTCTTTTGACGAACTCACCACGCTTATCGGTGAAAACACGTGGGGCAAATCATCATTGCTCGATGCCCTTTCCATCGCACTACCTGCCAATGGCTCATTGTATCAATTCAAACTGAAAGATTTTCACGTTGACTACTCAATTTCTCATCCACAAACACAACACTTACAGATCATTGTTTGTTTTAAAGCACAGGATAAAAACGAAGTAAAAGCGGGACGCTACAGACGCATAAAGCCTACATGGTGCACCAACGAAGATGGTGAGCAAGTCATTTACTATCGTATTAGTGCGTCTCGCGATGAGCACGGCATTAATACAAAGTACGCGTTTTTGGATCATAACGGCAAACCCAAAAAACTTCACCACTCAGAGAAACTCGCTATTGAGTTAATGACACTTCATCCTGTAATCCGACTACGTGACTCCCGACGCTTCCCAGATTTAAACCATGTCAACGGCGATGGTAAAAATGCTCGGATTGAAAAACGAATCAACAACACCTGTCGACGCTTATTGGCTATGCCTGGCCATGTGAATAAAGGTGAGATTCGTAGTAGCCTCGACTCAATGCAAACGCTTGTTGAACACTATTTCGCGTTCAGAAGTGTCAGTAAAGGCAACCCACGCAAACCTCGTGATGGTCTTTTCTATACAAGCCCTTCCTCTGATAAAGGCTTGAGTCAGTTCTTGAAAGAAACCAATGACAAACAAAGCCGCTTGCTTTTAATGGGGTTACTCAATGCCTATCTTCAAGCTAAGGGTCCCACCGATTTAAGGCGCTGTGCGAGACCAATACTGATCATTGAAGATCCAGAAGGTCGACTGCATCCAACTCATCTAGCGAGAGCGTGGTCCTTATTGCAATTGTTGCCAATGCAAAAGATATTAACCACCAACAGTGGCACGTTACTTGGTTCTGTTCCACTGTATTCAATCCGACGTTTAATTCGGTTATCAGACAGAACCATCGCTAAGAGTTTAAACTCAACAAAGTTTGGTCGAGACGAGTTGCGCCGAATTGGTTTCCATATTCGTTTTCATCGTTCAGGAGCATTATTTGCGCGGTGCTGGTTACTTGTTGAGGGCGAAACCGAAGTTTGGCTTTTTCATGAACTTGCTCGTCAATGCGGGTATGACTTGGCTGCCGAAGGGGTTCAAATCGTTGAGTTTGCTCAATCAGGTCTAAAATCACTCATCAAAGTAGCAAAAGAGTTTGGTATTGATTGGCATGTCGTTACTGATGGCGACCCAGCAGGGAAAAAGTACGCGCATGCAGTGCGAGCACAGCTCGACCATGATCAGGAAAGGCATCGACTTACGGAGTTACCCGACCGAGACATCGAGCACTTTCTGTACAACAATGGTTTTGAACTTTTCTTTAAGGACATCATCAAAGTTCCTCATGACCACCCTATCCCTGCTAAAAAAGTCGTAAATCGTGTTTTGAAAAAACATGCAAAACCGGACTTAGCTTTGGCTATTGTTTCTCATTGTGAAGAGAAAGGCATGGAGTGTATTCCTGTTCTTCTGCGCTGGACACTTAAACGCGTTGTTACCATGGCCAACGGCAATACATGAGTTAGGCGTATTTCACACTCAGCGTATTGTCTTGTAATACAAAAAAAGCACACCAATTTGGTGTGCTTGTATCAAACATCATTAATTTTGATTAAGGGTATTGAGAGGGATAAAACTCAATACACAGTGGATACCAATAAGATCGGGGGTTCACTACTGTGCTTGCTCAGCAAGCGAAGAAGAAGTAGCGGTTGATTTCGTATGCAACCATAGCCCTGTCGCTTTCATTAGATAGCCAAACACACCACCTAGCAACAACGATGGAATGACAAGTTGCCAGTTTCCGTCAGCCGCAAATGTTGCGCATGAACCAATAAAAGTACCAGGGATGTACGCGAGCCAAGCCTGTTTAGCTTGAATACACATGAAGAATGCCACAATAGCGGTAATCACATAGCCAATAATTTCCAACCCCACGTAAGTGGAACCGTGAATAATTACCATTGCCCAGAATACGCCTGTCATATTGGTGATTAAGCTGATGCCTAGTCCTTTCAATCCGCTCTTTGGCGCTGCAAAGTAGCTCGTGCAACCTAAAAAACCAGCCCAAGAAAGCAAACCTAAAGAGATGGCGATCCAACCCCATACGCCAGATAAAATTCCAGTAGTAATAGAAATAGCTAAAAGTGTCGTCATGGTAGTCATACCTACTCGGCTATTATCGTACCTATATGGTTCAATAACTGCCTTCATACATTGAAATCAAGGACACATGTTAGATACATCAGCTCAGCTTATCGGTGATATTGATCACAATAAGATATTATTATTTTCACAATTTACATTAAAAGTTTGACGCAACCGATAAATCAACAGATTTAGGGAATAAACCAACTCATCTCGTAGGCATATTTAATCAACCTTTAAAGAACTGAAGGCTTCCCTTTCATCATTCGCAGCCCCTCTCTTTTAATGCAGTCGACTAATGGGTTTTCTGCCATATCTGAACGCCATATAAATGAAAGCGTCCTTTCCATTTTTAACTCAGGTACATTTAATGCCACAAGGTGACCTGCTTCTATATATCGCTCTACATCTAAATACGGTAAGCAAGTAAGGTACTGACCATTAGCAACTAAACTACGTAACACCGGAACGTGTTCGTACTCGCGCCACACATCCAAATCTTCAATAAGGTGGTGAATAGAACTATCAAATGTTTTTCGTGTGCCAGAGCCATGCTCTCTTAGTACCCACTTCGCTTGCTCTAACTGCGCAAGGCTAACAGACTGATTACGCGCAAAAGGATGATGAGAAGCTGCGACAACAGTAAGATGATCACGACACCATACTTCTTGGTGTAAACGGTTATCATCACAGCGCCCTTCAATAATCCCTAAGTCATACTTGTAATCTAATACCCCATCAATCACCCCTTTTGTACTTTGTACACCGAGAGAAATACGCATTTCTGGAAAGTCATTATCAATGATACTGATAAGGTCGGGAACTAAGTGCTCTGCTGGGGTTTGACTCGCTCCCATACGAATCTCACCACTCAATAAATGTTGCTCATAGAAGCCCATTTCAATCTGCAATGCATCTTGTAGCAAGCGTTTTGCTTTTGGTCGTAACCACATCCCCCAATGGGTTAACGCCATTTGCTTGCCTTGCCTCTCAAACAACGGCCTGCCAAGCATCTTCTCTAATTGCGCAAGCGACATGCTCGTCGCTGATTGTGTCAAAGCCAATTTTTCTGCGGCTTGGCTTACACTGCCGGTATCTGCAACTGCGTCGAAAACCGCTAATTGCTTAAGTGAGTAGCGCAAAGTGTCCTCCATTATTAGTGGGTATTTCCCAATTCCCACAATTGTTAAAGCATGCCCCAATAAGCAATAGAGTTCATTTTACCTAGCCCCGTAAAGTTATCAATTAATTTGATGAGGTTTCTAAATATTATCAATTTTACCTTACTAACCGCTCTCCCTATTCTGAGTACGCGGTTCGGGAACACCGCAAGCCTCAATGGTTTTGAAACCGAAGTCATTGAGGCTCTTAATAAAAACAACAATTTCATTTTTGAGTTAATAACCAAGGATTTTTTATGCGATTACAAATTAAGGAGTCAATATGGCGGTGACCAGTTCTCAAAATCACCAGTATTTTTCTCCAAAAGAGATGATGGTTGAAGCGGAAAAATTTGCGTTAAGTAAGGCAAACAAAACCAGCAGTATGACATTAAGCCTCGCCATTATGGCCGGCGCGTTCATCGGGTTAGCATTCTTGTTTTACATCACGGTGACCACCGGTAGTACGGGCGCTGGTTGGGGCTTGAGCCGCCTAGCTGGTGGACTCGCATTTAGCATGGGATTGATCCTCATAGTGATCTGCGGTGGTGAATTATTTACCAGCTCCGTCCTATCCAGTATTTCTTGGGCCAATAAGCAAATATCGTTCGGTAAGATGCTTTCGATCTGGGGCAAAGTTTACGTTGGTAACTTTATTGGTGCGATGTTCCTACTTGCGCTGGTTACTGCTGCTGGTCTTTATCAGATGGATGGCGGTCAATGGGGATTAAATGCGCTTAACATCGCACAACACAAACTTCACCACACTCTCATTCAAGCGTTTGCACTCGGTATTCTCTGTAACCTGTTGGTCTGCCTAGCGATTTGGCTGACATTTAGTTCTGCAAATGCAATGACAAAAGCAGCAATGACAATTTTGCCTGTGGCAATGTTTGTCAGCAGCGGTTTTGAGCACTGTGTTGCGAACATGTTTATGGTTCCACTTGGTATTGTTATCGCGAATTTTGCACCTGAATCTTTTTGGGCATCTGTCGGTGTGCCCGCGTCACAATACACAGACCTAAACATTAGCCACTTTATTACCGCTAACTTAATTCCTGTCACGCTTGGCAACATCGTCGGCGGAGCGGTATTAGTTGGCCTTTCAAACTGGTGTATTTTTCGCCGACCAGAACTAAAAGCAGCGAATATTTCTTCTATCACTACAACTACAACACTGTCGTCAGTTAAGGATTTCACCATGAAAAATGCCTCTTTTGTTAAAGACATTATGAACCCAAAACCAGTCACCATTCGTGCAGAAACGCCAATTGCAGCCGCGCTGGATGTGTTACTTGATAACAACGTAACTAGCGCACCTGTTGTAGACGTACAAAATCGATTAGTTGGCTTCTTCTCTGCTCACGATGTGATGGTAGAACTATGGTGTGAGGACTACATTCCGGTGAAAGACCAAAAAGTCGTCGACATCATGAGCAGAGATGTGGTCGCAATTGACGCTGATGATCGCCTCGTTGATGTTGTGGAATTCCTATGTATCGATAAAGAGCAGTTGTACCCAGCGAGCAGTATGGGTATTGCCACTCGCTTGACGTCTTTGTCTCTCGAAGAACGCGCTAAAAGTATCAAAGTAAGTAAGCCACAAGTGCTTCCTGTGCTTGAAAATGGGCAGATGGTCGGGGTGGTTACTCGTACTGAAGTATTAAAAGCACTACGCCCGATTTTTGGTGAGCGTTTAAACTTAGTGGAAAAAAGTGAGTTAGAAACAGCGTAATTCGCTAAACATTTACAACGTCTATTGGCTTTCAATCGCTATCACTGACTGGTTTATCGATGTTAGTGATGTGATTAAGATAATAAAAAAGCGCTCTTCAAGTGAAGAGCGCTTTTAGTGTATCTAAAAGGAACTAATTACTTCTTAATACCTTCGATATGAAGTTCCATATCGACGTAGCTTGAAGCACCCATTACTGGGATGTCAAAGTCAGCAAGCTCTAGGCGAGTGTTGCCAACAAAGCCAGCGCGCTCGCCGCCCCATGGGTCACTGCCAGCACCAACGAATTCAGCCTCAATAGTAATAGGCTTAGTAACACCGTGTAGCGTTAGATCACCAGTTACATCTAGTTTGCCATTGCCTTTATCAACCACTTTTGTGCTCGTAAAGGTTGCTTCACTGTATTTACCAGCATCGATGAAGTCACCACTACGAATGTGTTTGTCACGTTCAGCATGGTTTGAATCTAGGCTGGTTGTATCAACAACAACATTTACTTTTGAATCAGCAATGTTGTTTTCATCAAAAGAAAAGTCACCAGAAAATGTATTGAAACGACCTTTGATGAAACTGTAACCCAAGTGGCTAACTTTAAAGTTGATTGAAGCGTGAGCACCTTTGGTATCGATGACATAATCTGCAGCTTGCGCACCAAATGGCAGTGCCATAGCGATAGCTAATCCTGTAGCGAAAAGTGACTTTTTCATTTTGAAGCTCCTAACATTTTTCTTAATGTGTTGTCTTTATCGATAAAGTGGTGTTTTAGTGCAGCAATAGCATGTAAGCCTGCAATCAGGATGACTGCCCAAGCTGCATAGAAGTGAATCTCACCTGCAATATCTGATTGGCCTGGGAATAACTCTCCCGCTCCTGGCACGGTGAACCAATTAAACACTTCGATGCCGCGTCCATCAGACGTTGAAATGAGGTAACCTGAAACAAAGATGGTGATCAATAGTAGGTACATGACACCATGCGCTGCTTTAGCAGCAAGCACTTCGTAACGTTTGCCTTCTACCTTTGGTGACGCCGTCACATGTTTCCATACGATGCGTGCCAAAGTTAAAATAGCGAGTAAAATACCGACAGAGCGATGGTAATGCGGCGCAGTTCGATACCATTCGCTGTAATAGCTAAGGTCGACCATCCACAAACCCACTGCAAATAGACCAATAATGCACAGCGCTGATAACCAATGCATCACGCGTGCAGTAAGGTTGTAATTCTTTACCAGTGTATCCATCTCAAGTTCCTAGATATATTCCTAAGTTAATGCTGAGCAAGAAACACTACATTAACCTATTTACGTCATATGAAACAGATTATTTACCATCATTTACATCCAGCCAATGGTACCGTATCTATCAAGTTGTTCGAATTTTTTGAAGGAACTTTAAATCGTTTGTAAAACTGAAACTTACAGCTTAACTTCTTGTTCTATCTCATACAGCTCTTCGGAAACTTCTAACATTCTGCGTTCAACCAGTAACTTAGCATCTTCAACACCCTTGTTATAATAAATTGGCCCTAGTTTTTCTGTAATAAAATCAATTAGAAACTCACTATCGAACTGGCCAATTTCAACATCTAGCTCGTCTTGCATGTAATCTTGAATGGCGGTGGCCAACGCCTCTTTTTGTGCGCGTTCTAGCTTTATCATTTTTTCCCTTTCAAATTTTTGTTCAACTTCTGCTTCTTTCGTGTTGCTCTATTAAAGATTAGACACGGTCATTTGTGGAGAAATTTGGTGTTTAGATCAAGAAGTTGCCGAAGTAAATTAGTCTATTCTCAAAAGACTATGCTAACCTTTTGCAGTTCGTTTTGTAATTATTAAGGGATATTCTTTGCTACTCGACCTAGTTATTCAAAGTGTTAATGATTTTCAAGACGACTGTCTTAAGCTGTGTGAAAAGCATTACCCTGCGGTGCATAACCAAGGCATGAGTGAGCATCATCTTGGTCTCGCTTTTTCAAGAAGGATGGAACATACTTTTCGTCACTTTGGATACAACTGCGTGATAAAGCCAATCGAAGTGTTGGATTCTCCAGACCTTCCCCATCACTATCGAATTTCATCCGACATTGGCACTGTCTGGGTTCTGAGTCACCATATGGTCAGTGCCGGAAAATCTTGCCGGGAAAACTTACTCTCATCAATTACGGAATGGCAGAGTGAATATGGTTATGCCTTACAGCCTAATGACCTACTCTTTTTGGTTTGCGATCATTGGATAAGTCGCAGCAAAACGAGCCGAGAATTGCTTCATTGGTGGATGGGTGAACTACCCGATCAGATCAACGAATACACAGAACAAGGAATCACACTGTACACCAGCGAGTCGCAACTCACGCAATCTTTGGACACTCGATTCGGTATTAGCCCTTGTTACATTAAGTTTGGGCATCCTTTACGGCGTTCGAACAAACAGCAGTTAGTCAGAAAATATTTGCAGTTGTATGCCGTACTGCAATGGTAGCATCAAATTGAAGTGCTGAGATTATCAATTATTTCATCAATTTGTTTGATATCACTCGACAAAGCTACCCATCCATTACCATCGTTCTTGCTTGAGTTAATGAGCACACTTAGATTCATTGCCAATGAAATAGAAAAATTAGCGCGATAACGCTGATGTTGAGACATTGATTTAGGTTGTGGTAACAATGATGAACATCTCGCAACTACTTAGTTGCATCCGGAAAGAAGCCAACGGGCAGTATATTGCGAAATACGCGAACTTCACTCTCCGCAGTGTCTTTCAACCCATATATAAGAACGATATTTCCATCGTTGGCCTTGAAGCACTGGTAAGAATTAGCAATGCCAATGGCACCATGGTTAGGCCAGATCAGTTTTTCCAATCCAAAGCGACTCCCACTCAAGATTTGCTCAATGTTGAACGCTTAAGTCGCCTAATCCATATCAAAAATTTCTCTCAGTCTCGCTTTCACACAAAACAATTGTTTCTCAATGTATTACCGGTAGCGGCAGAGATACTAGTCAAAGACATCACGTATAACCGACTGCTAAAACAAACCATTTATGAATCGCATTTGATGAATGAACAAATCGTCATGGAGTTACTTGAATTGAAGGTGGAGGATGAACTCTCTTTGTCTCAAGCTGCTCGGGAGTTAAGTCTTGAAGGATTTAAATTAGCGATTGACGATTATGGCGTCAATGCATCGACAACTGAGCGAGTGAGAAGCGTTTGCCCAGATATAATCAAGATGGATCGCTCTTTATTGCTAAGGTATGAAAACGGTGATTTTAAAGCGCTTAACGATGCATTATCACTCGCAAAAGCGTTATGCTCTAAAACCGTTATCGAAGGAATTGAAACCGAGCATCAACTTCGCTTAATGAAAAAGCTCGGTTTCGATATGTATCAAGGGTACCTACTTGCTATCCCCCAAACGTTAGACGTCTATGAAGAGGCAAAAACAGCCTGATTATGTAAGAACAAAAATTTGCGCGGTTTAGCGAGAGCTACGTGATTTACCACGATTCTTATGAATCGCCAATTTTGCTTTTAGCTTACGCTTCTCAGATGAACGACTACGACGGCGCCCACCCCCATTTTGTTCAGGCTCAACTTCTTCTACAAGACTTGGTTCGAAACCTGCCAGCCATTCTTGGGGTAAGCGTTGATCAAGCAGGTTCTCGATAGCTTGCAACAAGTACTCCTCATCTCTACTCATCAGAGAAACCGCCAAACCTGACTTTCCTGCTCTTCCAGTGCGGCCAATTCGATGGACATAATCTTCTGCTTTGAATGGCATATCAAAGTTCACGACTTGTTCTAGCTCTTGAATATCTAACCCTCGTGCTGCCACATCGGTTGCAATCAAAGCACGTACCTTACCTTGTTTAAATTCATCCAAAGCTCTTTGGCGGGCACCCTGTGATTTATCACCGTTGATAGAAACCGCTTTGATGCCATCTAACTTGAGCTCTTTCGCTAACTCATCACTGCCTTGCTTCGTTTTTGTAAATACCAGCACTTGCTGCCAATTCCGCGAGCCAATTAAGTACGCTAGCAATTCACGTTTCCGTTTTTTATCCACTGGATAAACCATTTGTGTTACCGTTTCAGCAGTCGTATTTGCTGGTGAAACTTCGACTTCAACTGGCGATTCCATGAGTTTATACGCAATAGTTTTGATTCGCTTCTCAAATGTCGCAGAGAACAATAGGATCTGTTTCTCTGCAGGTAAACGTCGGAAGATGCGCTGCAAGTCAGGCCAAAATCCCATATCTAACATACGGTCGGCTTCGTCTAACACGAGCATACCGGTTTTAGAGATGTTTACGTTACCATTAAACAGGTGATCCAAAAGGCGGCCTGGCGTGGCAATCAAAATATCAGCGCCCTCTTCTAACTTTCTCTTTTGTACGCCAATGCTTGTACCACCATAAACACACACAATGCGAAGTTCTGTTTCTGCCGAGTACTGATTCAAATTATCAAATACCTGCTGTGCAAGCTCGCGTGTTGGAACCAAAATCAATGCTTGAGGTGTGCCGTTAAGTTTCTTTTGCTGAACGGTTTGTATGATAGGTAAACCAAACGCAGCCGTTTTTCCCGTACCAGTTTGTGCAGCAGCAAGTAAGTTTTTTCCTGCAAGGACGTGTGGAATTGACTTTTCTTGCACTGGTGTTGGCGTCACGATATTTAGATTGCCTAGCGTCTCGATTAGCTTTTGTTCGATGCCTAAATCAGCAAAATTAACAGACATGTGTAACCTCATTATTTTTGGAGCGCAGAGTTTACCAGAGCCCCTAAAGCCATACTACTTTTCTATCTCATTGAGTTGAGTCATTAAGCTGTTGCTGAAAATCATACGACTGGCGCAAAACATCTCGATAAAGTGACGAGAACTTCTCTTCTAATTCGGTGTAATCACTTTCAATCACTTTAAATGTTGTGGTTAAGTCTGCCATCCTAGGACTTCTTTGCGACATCCGATGTAGTGCAAATTCTATATTGCCTAGATCTTGATAGGATTGAAGCCATCGGCCATGCCACATTCTGCTGTGGAGCACCAAAAAACGTGGCGGCAAATGTTCATGAACCTCTCGGTTTACTCTCTCGTATGCCGTTTGGACAAAGTGTTCGAGAGGCTCGGAATGAAAGTCGTTCCAGTGTTTTGCAAGGCAATGATCCCAAAACATATCCAAAGCGATAGGTGCAAAACGTCGCGCAACACCAGTGAAATGAGGCTTACATTCGTTGACGATTGGATGATGATCAGTAATACGGTCAACAAATCTATGTAATCTGATGCCGTTTGAGATATCGCGCTCATACAGCTTGCTTGGATCTCCTTTTACGAAGTCTCCAAGCAAGTTTCCCAATAAATGGCTGTTACTGTGATCTGCGATATGCAGGTGGGCTAGAAAGTTCATTCGACGCCAGTTTTGGCCTCTAGGGCTTGGTGTGACATGAACCTAGTATAACGTCAATTACGACGAGATGAGAGTGTTCCGCTATTCGGCTTCGTTGTCTGAGCCAACGTATTCCGACAAGATAATGCCAATTTCAAGCGCATCTAGCAGCTCTAGGCTCTCATCGTTTTGGTATTGGTCGCTCATTGTGACCTCCTTTATTTTAAGCTCTCTTGCTTTTACTTGCTGACGGCCTGACTCTTGCCATATCCACATCAGCAACTCCTTTTTATAGTCTTTATATGACACATTCATGACAGCGAGAAGTAAAGATTTAAAAACCTATGAGCATAATCAAAAGTAAACGATTGCAATTAGGTTTCATATCCGCTTAACACTTTAGAGAAATGACTCTTTTATCAACATTCATGTCAATTTAAAGATATAACATACTGTTATAGGCGTCCTTAGATCTCATTTCTTAAACTAAATTTAGTATTCGTTACATATTTTGCTGATTAACTTCGCATATTTTGTTTCGATATAGCAATAGATTTGGTCAATATCTTTTATCTCTAGTGGAGCTTTAAATGAGAGAAGTTGAGTTTAGAACGATAGACAGGCTGTTTATCAAGATGTCTATCAACGACAAAATGTGGGTTATATTCCTACTGTTTTTAGTAGCCCTCACTTCAGTGGCTGGAAGCCGCTACTTCAATGAAATACAACAATTTGAGCAGCAAGCCATCTCGGCGAGCGAAGCGAAGCTTTCTGGTATCGTTGATGCTCAATCAAACCGCGCTACAGAAATTGACGGCGTATCGAAATCGAACCGCGTAAGCGAGAGTTCTTTTGTCGATGGGTCTGTGACCGCTTATGCCAAGTTGCATTCTGGGGAAGTGATTAAGCTGACTCAAAATGTGTCCACACAATACGAATCGTTAAAATCATCAGCTCTATCGTCACTATTACTCAGCTTCTTATGGGTTATTCCTTTTGCCCTATTCTCTTACTGGGTGGCAACGTTTATCGGAGGAGCTCTGTGGGTTTTATATACAACAACCGAAAAAATTGGTGACGGTGACTTAACCTCTCGTCTTGGTTTCCATCCAGGTCGAGATGAATTCGGTACCATCGGCTGTGCGCTAGACAAGTCTATGGATACCTTAAGTGAACTGGTTAATAGTGTTAAAAATAATGCAACGATGTTGAGCGAGACATCTTCTGCATTCGAAAAAGATATGCAGTTGAGTGAAACCCAGATATCTCATCAATATCAAACGCTTGATTCAGTCGCGACGGCAATGGAAGAAATGACAGCCTCTGCAAAGGAGGTATCAAGTATTTCTCAACAAGCAACGACGCAGTCAGACCAAGATGCCCAGAAGATCGAACTAAGCAGAAGCCGTGTACAAAACGTGATTGGCGAGATAGAGACGTTATCTAGCTATATTGAACAAGCCTCTACGTCAGTAACCAATTTAAACGAGAATACGACGCAGATTAATGACGTGATCACAACGATTAACGCCATTTCAGAACAAACTAATCTGTTGGCACTAAACGCAGCAATCGAAGCAGCCCGTGCTGGTGAACAAGGTCGTGGATTTGCAGTGGTTGCCGATGAAGTACGTACATTAGCAAGCAGAACTCAACAGGCAACAGTAGAGATCCAAGCCATGATTGAGAAGCTTCAAATTGAGAGCCAGAACATTGCTTCAATCACCAACCGAACCGTTCAGCAAGCTCAAACCAGCAGCCAGCTTATTGATGAAATCGGCCATGATGTTACCTCTATTGCCGAGTCAGCACGCTCATTAATGGACATGAGCATTCAGATTTCCACATCTGCTGAAGAACAAAGCGCAGTTGCTAACGATATTGCATCGGAACTTTCAGAAATTCGTAGTCAATCAAGCACAATCAGAGAAGTGGCGGAGCAATCTACCGCTGGCGTCGCTAATCTCACGCAAGCCTCCGTTTCTCTTGGTGAGATATTACAACGCTACCGCACCGCATAACGTTGTGGAACTTATGATCAACAAGGGCTCCTTAAGGAGCCCTTTTCTTTAAACCGTGTTCAACTATTACCTTCGATATTTTCTACGACCTCCAAGTGGATATTTGAAGTGAATCTCAAGTTCTCGCTGTACCGGATGAAATAATGTTCTTAAACAAAGCGTTCCGCTATGCTTGATCTTGCCAATTCCAATTTGCTGCTGGAAAACAATATGAATAATTACAAAGACACAAAAGACATAGAGAACCTGAACTGCCCACTCTGCCAAGGAGATGAATATCTCATTTCATCGGATGGCGAGAAATTCACATGCGCTGCTTGTGGATTTCATACAAAAAACTTCTCATCTATCCAATGTCTACATCAAACGCCTTACCTACAGTCTAAACTTAAGCACATCCACAGCTTGAGTCCGGTTTGCCATTAGTAGGTCAAACAGAGCAGCCACACAGCTGCTCTTTTAATTCATCTAAATGATGGATGCGAATTACACGCTCGTCATCAACAAGATTGATAGCTTCACCATTAAATAACTGCACCGTTTTGATACCGGCGTTTAGTCCCGCCTCGACTCCTTTAGGCGTGTCATCAATATAAAGACAGTCACTTGGTAAAAAGCCCATGCTCATAGCACTGTACATGATTAAATCGGGCTCAGGCTTCCAACTATTCGCATCGAATGCCGAGAACACTTTCCCTCGGAAAGCATCGAGTAAACCGGTTAACTCCAAAGCGTATTCAATTTTATCTTTAGGTCCATTAGACGCCACACAATATTCGATATTATGCGAATCCAAAAACTGAATTAATCGTTTTGCGCCATCCATCGGCTGTAAGTGACGCACAAAAAGAGACTGGACTTCTTCTCGGTATTGCGGCTCTAAAACATCAATTGGGACTTTGATATCTTTCAATTCTTTAGTATCTAAAAGGATGTCAGCGAGCTTTCCTCCTTTAAAGTGAGAAACGCACTCTTCCATCGTTAACTCAGCCCCATGCTGGTTAAATACATTGACGAGCGCTTGGCAACACAGTCTTTCGCTGTCGACCAACGTACCATCACAGTCAAATATCACGCACTTAATATTGGTAATTGCCATAGCCATCTCCAGACGTCTTAAAGGCTCAAGCCCAAGCTGATTTTAAGAATGTTTGGATTAATCTTATTTGAGTTTGGGATTGTTGAAACGACGAGCTTGGCATTTCATGGAAATAGAAGGGAGCAATTACAGTTTTTCTAAGCAAGATCACCCAACGTCATCTTGCTTTACTTTTTATGCACATTGATGTGTAAGTTAGTTTTCGATAACCACTGAGTCTAACAGTTTTTGCTCGGTGCTTAGTCTTTTAGCCAGATCAGCCACAAACGAGCTTTTGTATTTTGATTCAGAAACAGCAACATCAGAGATGAGTGTATTTCCTTCGAGATGGCTAACAATAGCAGCACCAATTGGGACTCCAGATTTAAAACCAACATATAATTCAAAATCTGGCGTGAGGATAATCTGTGTCAGATATTCAATGATCATATCTTTATCATACTGCTGTTCCCAGCGCTGAGATTGCAAGATAGAGAACATAATGGTCAGTCGATGAAAATCGACCAGAAAAATATCGTCGGGGTTAAATTCAGAGTCACTTTCCAGTAGTGTGTCTTTGTCGACTACTTGATACGTTGCTTTTTCTAGCGTTTTGAAATAGACATCGCGCCCTTTCAAACTCTCTGGTGTCGGAAATTCAACTTCGACCAGATCATACAGCCATGTATTTTTACGCTCGATACTGGCTAACTGTTGTTCATTCATCTTGATACCTTCGTTTAGAGCAGTACATTAGCATGAAGCCCGCAACAAACCTAGCGCACATAGACCTTTCCGTGGCTAAATTTTGTTTTAGGTGCAAACCTCTGATAGATTTCATCAATATCTTTCCTAGTTAAGGACAAAAATAATGAAAAAGATGCTGTTAAGTGCATTGCTTGCTACTACTCTAGTTGGTTGTTCAGATAACGATGTTGCTGACGTGGGGCTCGGTTGGTTTACTTTGAAAGACATCAAAGTCGGTGAGTTGAAAGACGAGGTGGTAACAGGTGTCACATGTCACATCGCCTCTATCGAAGCGGATTTCAGCTTAGCAGATCCAAGTGATAGCTCAATATCATGTCGTCAGACTGGCGAAATCACACCGGAAATGATTGCAAAAATAGATAAGAGTAAGTCCGGTGAAATTGTATTTAAGAAGTCAAAAAGCATTTTCTTCAAAACAATGAAGGTTCGCCGTATTTATGATGCCGATAACCAAACCTTACTCTACTTGTCTTATACAACAAAAGAGACCGATGGTAGTTTTAAGCATAGCCTTTCGACAGTCCCACTTTGGGGTACCAAGGCTTACGTTGAGCCAACTGAAGTGAAAAAGTAACGCGGGTAAATTTAGTTAGCGCGGAGCAGGCTCTTTCCGGGCGCTGCTGAGCAACAAGTTTAAAAAACAACCCATTGCAATACGACAAGCGTCATAAATTGCAGCTGCTTTGGTTGCTATTTACTCAGCTCGCTGATTTTTTCAGCGAGCTGACTTCTTTGTAATAAATCGCCACGATTTTCATTTTTTTGTGATACAATCCCGCCTCTTTTTTTTCTCACTCAAGAACAAGCATGAAGTTTCCTGGTCAGCGTAAATCTAAACACTACTTCCCAACTCACGCTCGAGATCCATTAGTAAACCAAATCCGACAGGCACCTAAGCTATATCGCCCAACTATTGTTGGTGTCGGTCAAACCATTGTAGATATCGAAGCACGTGTAGATGACGCGTTTTTAGAGAAATACAACCTGAGTAAAGGACATTCGCTCGTTCTTGAAGAAAGCAAAGCAGATGCACTTTACGAAGAACTGGTTGAGCAAGGCCTGATCACACACCAATACCCAGGTGACACGATTGGCAATACTCTTCACAACTACTCAGTTTTAGCCGATAGCAAATCCGTTTTGCTCGGTGTGATGTCTAAGAACATTCAAGTCGGTTCTTTTGCTTATCGCTACCTTTGCCGTACGTCTTCACGCATGAACCTTAACCATTTACAAACGGTAGATGGCCCTATTGGTCGCTGCTACACCCTAATTTCTCAAGACGGTGAGCGTACATTTGCTATCAACGAAGGTCATATGAATCAACTACTTCCGGAAAGCATTCCTGAAGAGATCTTTGAGAAAGCATCAGCCCTGGTTGTTTCTTCTTACCTAATGCGTGGTAAAGAAGAAGATCCAATGCCTAAAGCGGTACAAAGAGCAATCGACTTTGCTAAGAAGCACGATGTCCCTGTTGTACTTACGTTAGGGACGAAGTACGTTATCGAAGGCAACGCACAGTGGTGGCAAGAATACATTCGCGAAAACATTTCTGTTGTCGCTATGAATGAAGAAGAAGGTGCGGCGCTAACAGGTGAAACAGAGCCGCTAGCAGCTGCTGATAAAGCACTTGAGTGGGTTGATCTCGTACTTTGTACAGCAGGACCAAATGGTCTGTACATGGCTGGTTACACCGACGAGAAAGTAAAACGAGAAACCACACACGACATCCTTGAAAGCTCCCTCGAAGCCTTTAACCAGTACGAGTTTAGTCGTGCGATGCGTAAAGAAGACTGTCAAAACCCAATGAAGGTCTACTCTCACATCGGCCCTTACCTTGGTGGACCACTAGAGATTAAGAACACTAACGGTGCAGGTGATGCAGCCCTTTCAGCCTTACTGCATGACATGGCAGCAAACTCTTTTCACCAAAAAGAAGTGCCTAACTCAGAAAAGCACGAAGTACGATGCTTAACCTACTCCTCACTTTCTCAGATTTGTAAATACGCAAACCGAGTAAGCTATGAAGTGTTGACGCAGCACTCTCCTCGCCTATCGCGAGCGCTTCCTGAACGAGAAGATAGCTTAGAAGAGACTTATTGGGATCGTTAAAACGACAACTTTAAAGCTAAAAATATATCAAGGTCACCATTTGGTGGCCTTTTTGTTTTTATCTAGCACTATAACGAGTAGATTTCGTTAGTATGTCGCACAATACGAAGCAGTAAACTCTTTACAAGCCTAACCGAAACAGTACCATCACCAAGCAGACCTTTGCCTCACAATAATACTCGTTATAACTCAGGTAGTTTTTCAACGCTACCTGTGCCACTTTGGGGATTCTCCATGCAGTCAGATATCGAAATTTGCCGAAACACACCACTTTCTTCTATTGATGTTATCGCGGAAAAAGTAGGACTATTGCCCGAAGAGTATGACACTCACGGGAAGCACAAAGCCAAAGTCCACCCAAAATGTTTGGAACGACTCAAAGCAAATGATGACGGTAAACTTGTACTCGTCACTGCGATCACGCCGACTCCTCTTGGCGAAGGAAAAACCGTTACGACGATAGGACTGGCGCAAGGTTTAGCAAAGCTTAATCAATCTGTTATTGCATGTATAAGGCAACCTTCGATGGGACCCGTCTTCGGTATTAAAGGTGGCGCAGCGGGCGGTGGTTATTCTCAAGTAGCTCCAATGGAAGAGTTAAACTTACACCTTACTGGTGACATTCACGCAGTGACAGCGGCGCACAACCTTGCTTCAGCCGCTCTTGACGCTCGCTTGTTCCATGAGCAACGCGAGGGTTATGATGCCTTTGAATCACGCACCGGGTTAAGAGCACTTAAAATCGACACGGCAAGTATTACTTGGAAACGAGTGATGGACCATAATGATCGTGCACTACGTAAAGTCAAAATTGGCCTCAATGATGCAGGAAAAACCATCAATGGTTTCGAGCGTGACGAAGGGTTCGATATTTCAGCGGCTTCCGAGTTGATGGCTATCATTGCACTAGCCAAAGATTTAAAAGATTTACGTCAACGTATTGGGAAAATTGTCGTAGCGTACGATTTGAACGGAAACCCCGTCACTACGGAAGATCTACAAGTTGCAGGAGCAATGGCAGTAACACTAAAAGAGGCGATTGCACCAACACTGATGCAAACTCTAGAAGGTGTTCCTACGTTGATCCATGCAGGTCCATTTGCAAACATCGCCCATGGAAATTCATCCATTATCGCGGACGATATTGCGCTAAAACTGTCAGGTTACACGGTAACTGAAGCCGGTTTTGGTTCGGATATGGGATTTGAGAAAGCGTGTAACATTAAAGCTGCTGCCGCCAACAAAGCCCCGGACTGTGTAGTGATCGTAGCAACATTACGCGGCCTCAAAGCGAATTCTGGACACTACGATTTACGCCCAGGTATGGCTATTCCAGATTCCATTTTTAATCCGGACCAAGCAGCATTGGAGGCTGGGTTTGAAAATTTAAAATGGCACATAAATAACGTTCATAAATACGGTTTACCTGCTGTCGTTGCCATTAACCAGTTTCCACAAGATTGTGTGAAAGAGCTTAAAGCTCTTGAAGAGCTGATTCACCAATTTAATCCCGAAGTTAAAGTAGCCATCAGCACCGCTTTTTCGCAAGGCGGACAAGGCGCAACGGAACTAGCTCAACATGTTATTGATGCGTGTACCACGCCTGTAGAGTTTTGTCCGTTATACAACAAAGAGCAATCATTACTCGAAAAGCTCATGGCAGTATGTGAAGCGGGCTATGGAGCAACCAATATAGAAATGACTCCTATCGCGACTGAACAGCTCAAACATTTTGAGCAATTAGGCTTTAACAACTTAGCGGTTTGCATCGCGAAGACACCACTATCGATAACCACAGACTCCGCAGTCAAAGGCGCACCAACTGGTTTTACCGTCCCAATCCGCGAGCTGCGCTTGTGTGCGGGCGCAGGATTCGTTTACGCATTATCTGGTACCGTGATGACGATGCCAGGCTTACCTGATAAACCCGCATTTATGAATTTAGATCTTGATGATGAAGGAAATATCATCGGTCTCTCTTAGTACAGTGATAACGTATCGCTATCAGTGAAGTGAGCATATTCATTAAGTGAGTGGTCTACTTACCTACCCACTCACTCTCAACAACTGTGAAAAGAGTTGTCTCAGGCCTTCTACTCTTGAATTGTTGATACAAAGCTCTCCTGCCTTACATCAACGCGCCTGTTTTAGACCTTTAGAGTTAAGACGCTAACCCTAAGCCTTGTTTAGCCATAGTTATTAAGATAGAAAACCCTATTTATCTTCTTGTTTTGTCGCCACTTTACATTGTAAATCCATACTTGTTGACTTCTCCTTTCTACAATTTTGCGCCAATTTGATGCACGGGCTATTTAGCGCTTCACTAATATGGTGCAGTTGTCTTACAGTGAAATTTTAACCTCCTTGATTTTTAAGGAGATATTCTATGGCTCGATTCTTGTAGTAGACTTTTCACTAATAAGCACATTAGCACATGCTTTTCAAAACCTCTGCGTTGCATACCACCTCCTTCAGGTTAGCACCGTTTTGATGCATGTCAGAAAGGGAAAGGGAATACTATGGAAGACGCACTTGCCGTAATTTTAGCAGGAGGGATGGGGTCTAGACTCAGCCCACTCACCGATGACAGAACCAAGCCAGCCGTACCTTTTGGCGGAAAATATAGAATTATAGATTTCACACTAACCAATTGTTTACATTCGGGTTTACGCAAGATCCTTGTTTTAACCCAATATAAATCTCATTCACTTCAAAAACACTTACGAGACGGCTGGTCGATATTCAATCCAGAGCTAGGCGAGTACATCACTGCTGTTCCACCACAAATGCGCAAAGGTGGTGCATGGTATGAAGGAACCGCCGATGCGATTTATCACAACATGTGGTTGCTATCGCGAAATGATGCAAAGTATGTGGTTGTGTTATCCGGCGATCATATCTATCGAATGGACTACGCCGCAATGCTTGAAGAGCATAAAGAGAAAGGTGCTAAGCTCACCGTTGCCTGTATGGATGTTCCCGTAGAGGATGCTTCAGCATTCGGTGTAATGGGCACCGCAGAAAACGGGCTCGTTACTTCGTTTATAGAGAAACCTGAAACCCCACCAACTCTTCCTGGAAGCGCGACCAGAAGCCTTGTTTCTATGGGAATATATATCTTTGATATGGATGTTTTGAAAGAAGCGCTTGAAGAAGACTCAAAACTCGATTCATCAAGCCATGACTTCGGAAAAGACATCATACCTAAGCTGATTGATACGGAATCCGTTTACGCTTATCAATTCTGTGGCAGTAAAGGGCGCGTCGATAAAGATTGCTATTGGCGCGACGTGGGTACCATTGACTCCTTCTATGAAGCGAATATGGATCTACTAGAACCTGTGCCGCCAATGAACCTTTATCAGTCCAATTGGGCGATTCGTACTTACGAGCCGCAGTTTCCACCAGCTCGTACTGTATCGTCGGCCACGGGTAATGAAGGTATTTTTATTAACTCCATCATTGCTACCGGTGTCATCAATTCCGGCGGCTCAGTACAACACTCCATTATTTCTTCTAATGTACGCATTCAAGATAGTGCAACGGTAGTCGATTCCATCATTTTTGATGACGTAGAAGTCGGTGAAGGAAGTCAGTTGGTCAACTGCATAGTTGATAAACATGTTCGTATTCCGCCACATACTCAAATTGGCATCAACAAACTTGAAGATGCGAAGCGATTTAAAATCTCAGACAAAGGTATTGTCGTCATACCCGAAAGTTACCAATTCGATTAAACGACAAACTATCACAACAAAAAAGCGCACGATAATCATCGTGCGCTTTTGTTTAAGTGCCTGTAAACATTAGGCTATAACAAATAATCAATAATAATTAGATGTTACATACCGTTGACCAGCTACCATCTGTACCCGGTTCAGCCGCTGTCCACCAGTTCGCTTGGTAAACCACACCGTTGTGGATGATCTTATCACCTTGGTTAGCGTGGCTTGGATTACCTGCCCAATCCGTTTGTGGCAGAGCTGGGTATGTCACTAAACCTGTCGTATCACACGTACCTGGTTCAGTGGTACCACCACCCGTGCCCGCATTGAGATCACCAATTGGTAGATCTGGCTGTTCAAACTTGAACGCAAACTCTTTACCACCAGAAATCACTGAGTAGTTAGCCGGACCAGAGATTGGTAGGTAGTAAACCATATCAAGCTCGTAAGTGCCGCCCGCTGGCAAGTCTTTCCATGCTGGTAGAGAGAACGACACACGGTGCATTACGCCATCTAAGCCACCAATGTTGTTTGCTCGAGTATGTCCAGAAGCAATCACTTTCAAACCACCACCTGATTGGTCTTTCGCGTTGTCCGGCGCAGATGCTGGGATATCGAATTGGAATTCAGTACCGCCAGGGATCGCTTGACCAGTGTTGTTCGTAAACGTGATTTTCGGGTTAATTGGGTAGTTTTGATCGCCAACTTTGAAGCCGCCAACACTAACAGTAATGTCTACTGCTTCAGTTGGTGTTGGACCAGTCGCTACTTTATTACCGTAAGGCGTCGCAGACTTAAACTTGTCGTAGATAGCTTTGGTCATAGTGTTACCCATGTGGTATTCACCATTACCTGCCGCACAAGCTTGTTCAGTGGCATCTACTGCCGTACGATTACCATTTGCATCCAGTACGTAACAGTTGTAGTCACCGGCTAGTTCCCAGAACATGATACCGCCGATCTCTTTATCGATAACGTAATCGGCTTTCACCTCGATAGAAGCTTTATCTTCCGTAGATAGGAATACGCTCTTCTCTGCGTTCCACAACCAAGGTGCCACAGCAACGCTATCGTAATGACGGGTATAAGTACCAACAAACTTATCTGAAGGATCGTTGACAGGGTCAAGACCGTAAGCAGCTGCGTAAGAGCCCCAAATACCGTTTTCTAGGTTCTTAGCATGCCACATTGGGTTAGAACCAGCGCCCATTTCGTTTCCTTTAGGGTCGGTATCATGCCACATGTTGTCGATACCAATAGCGCCGTGACCACAGTTGTTCTTCTCACCTTCACCTGTGCCCGGTTGGCACTCTGCTTGGTTTGGTAGTGCCGCTCGGCCCCAAAGGCCATTGTCGCCACCAGTAACACCTTGCCAACCACGGGTGTAGTAAGGAACACCAATGTTGATACGACCTGCTGGCATAGAGCCACGGAAGTAATGGTAAGCCCAGTCTGTGTTCAAGTAACCGATACCACCGTATGCAGCAGTGCCGTATACGTTCCACTGCGCTAGCTCAGAGTCTTTACCTGTATCGAATAAAGCCGCGTTATGACCAACGTGATCATTCCAAGCCCCATGCAAGTCGTAAGACATGATGTTTACGTAGTCTAGGTACTTAGTTACATCGAAGGTTTCCATCCCACGTAGCAAGTAACCTGAAGATGGTGCTGCGATAGTCAGCATATAATGAATACCATCTTGCGCGGATGCCGCATCAAGTTTCTCACGCAATACTTTCATCAGCTCTTGGTAAGACGCCCATAAATACTGACGACGTGGTTCCATGAAGTCTTTGTCGTAAGGGTTACCAGCACCAGCCATTGACGTCGGGTATTCATAGTCGATATCCAGGCCATCGAACTTGTACTGACGCATCATTTCAACGGCTGAAGTTGCGAACTTCTCAATACCAGCATGATTAATAGAACCGTCCGCATTCGTCGTCATGGTGTAGAAGCCACCATCAGCTACACGATCGCCGTTCGTATCGAAGTGACCGCCCGTTTCAGCCCAACCACCAATCGAGATTAGCGTTTTAACATCATGTTTTTGCTTGTAAGTTGCTAGTGCACCAAAATGACCTTTAAAACCAAGAGCAGGATCTACCTCAACGCCTGGCCAAGTTTTACCTGTAGCAGGGTTGTTAGGATCATTAACGTCGCCAACGTTTACTTTGCCGTCAGAACCAATGCTCACAAACGCGTAGTTAATGTGAGTAAGTTGTTCCCAAGGAATGTCTTTAACAAGGTAAGTCGATTGTGGGTCGTCACCTGCTCGCCAACTGGTGAAGTAGCCGATTACACGACGTGGGTGATCAGCCCCCATTTTCTCACGGCCTTCTTCGTCATAAATAGAACAGTAAGGAACATCTACACCCGTTGTTTGATAAAGACCATCAGGACGACAATTAGATGTCACTGCGCCGCCGTTTACCGTTAACGTCGCAAGTGCAGAATCTGCTGTTGCTCCAGCATCATCGGTAGCTCTCGCATAAACACTTAATGAGCCAGCTTGTGAAGGGGTTACATCCAGCGTGTATGGCGCTGCTGTAGCAGTGCCAGCAAGTACACCTGCAACATAAAAATCAACTTTAGAAACGGTACCATCCGCATCCGTAGCATTTGCAGTCAGTGTGACGGAACCACCCAGGTCAATAGAGGTCGCAGAAAGCGCGACATCCACTGTCGGCGCTTCGTTACCAGGTTGCGCTGATGCCACAGTTAACGTCACAACACTTGCCGTACTAACGGCACCTGCATCGTCATAGGCCTTGGTAGAGAACTCGTGCTGTCCTTCAGTTGCTGTCCACGATGCAGCATACGGCGCAGACGTTGCCTGACCAACTAATATACCATCAACAAAGAACTCTACTTTGCTAACAGTCCCATCAGTATCTGCCGCATCTGCAGCTAGGTTAACAACATCACCCGCAGTCACAGAAGCCGACGCAGAAGGCGATGTCAGAGTAACCGTCGGGACTTCATTCTGAGGTGGTTCAACCGGTCCAGTGCCATCACAAGCGCCAAGTGTTTCCCACTCGCCCCACTCACCAGATTGCGCTGGATTGTTGTTTTGCGTCCAGTAACGCGCTTTATAAGCATTACCTTCATGCTGAACTTGGTCGCCACCGTTATAAACTTTTGATGATTGCCAAGTTTCTAGAGGGGCACAGTCAACTGCTGCGTAGCTATTGAAGGCCATAAGACAAGAAGCGGTGAGTGTGCTTAGTGTGAACACGTTTTTCACTGCGTTGCCGTTTTTAAGGTGCATAATCGCTCTTCCTTAAGTTATTGTTAAAACAATACTAAATGCGCTAAACGAAGCGCATCTATACTTTTATTTCGACGTAAAATAACTTAAGTACAAGTTGGTGATTTCACACTATCTATTTACGAGTTTTCCACACCGCCTCGCAACAATCCACTAAATGATTGCAACAACGTACCTATTATTTGGCACCAGTAACTAATTTTATAACTCAAATAAATATGTCACTCGCAAATTAATAAAAAAGGTAAAAAAAGTCGCCATTTTGAAATAAAGATCACTAAGCCTTTGTTGACCTTGGCGTTTCATTAAAATGCCGCTTGTACTCGCGACTAAACTGTGATGGGCTCGTGTACCCGACCATTCTCGCTGCATCATTAACACGTCTCCCCTCTAACTGGATCAATTCGCGCGCTTTGTTAAGTCGAACTTTCTTAATATATTGCAACGGAGATTCAAGCGTGACATTGCGAAATGCTTGATGGAAAGCAGACACACTCATGTTGGCTTCTTCAGCCAATGCTTGTACGTTCAACTGTTCATGATACGCTTGATGTACACGATTTAGTGCTTTAGCTACCCTCGCGTAAGAACCTTCTTGATGTGCTAGGTCAAATAAAACATACCCCTCTTTGCTCACCAAAGTACGATACACAATTTCCTCAAGAAGCAACTCGCCAAGCATGATGACATCAAGCTCGTTACACATTGCTTTCATTAACCGTTTGCACGCATCCAACATACCTTCATTCATACGTACCGACTTAAGGCCGCAACGGGTAGCATCCAGACACTTATTACTGAATTTTTCAGCCTCTAATTTTTTAACGAGTTTATGAAGAAGCGTTGGCGAAATATCTATCGAAATGCCAAGTAAAGGCTCATTGTTTGTCGCAAACGCTTCGCACTCTAGTGGCATGGGAACCCCGACAACAAGGTAATCATCGGGCCCATATTGCACTGGTGTATCACCAATATGAATGTTCTTATGCCCTTGACCCAATACGATGATGCCGGACTGATAGACAAACGGCTGGCGATGATTCCCTTTGCTACTGCGATAAAACCATACGCCATCTATCGCTGTTTTCTTCATACCTTCTAGGTCATGCATCCCCTGCTTTTCAACATATTGCTGCATGATATTTGCGAGAGTGTGCATTAGAGCGCTCCATCAATGACCAACGAGTTTGGTCTCTATTATCGTTTCGAGCACTATACTTCCTCTCGACTTTAACTTTCTAGCTCAAGAGCATTAATTTTGTAGAAATAGGCAAATTATTTGCAGAAATCGACCTGTTAACCATCATTAATCAGGACTAATATGCATGTATTCAATCTCCTTCACTGGAAGCAAGAGGGCTAATAATGAACTTTTCTTATGTAAACCCAACCAAGATTTTCTTTGGTCAAAAACAAATCGCAGCAATCAAAGAAGCTATCCCATCCGACCAAAAAGTTTTAGTGGTATACGGTGGTGGCTCCATCAAAAAAAATGGCGTGTACGACCAAGTAGCAGAAGCTCTTGAGGGACATGAATGGCTAGAGTTTTCAGGTGTTGAACCAAACCCAACCAAAGAAACACTCGATAAAGCAGTCGCAATGGTAAAAGAGCATGGTGTTGATTTTATTCTAGCGGTAGGTGGTGGTTCAGTCATCGATGGTTCCAAATACGTAGCAGCGGCATCAATGTATGATGGTGATGGTTGGGATATCATGATTGGTAAGCACCAAGTCACTGAAGCGACGCCTCTAGCTGCAATTTTGACATTGCCAGCAACAGGCTCAGAGTCAAACATGGGCGCAGTTATCACTAAAAAAGAAACTCAAGACAAACTTCCGTTCATGTCTCCAGCAGTGCAGCCAAAATTTGCCGTGTTAGACCCAGATGTAATGAAAACACTGCCAGAACGCCAGCTTATCAACGGCATTGTTGACGCATGGGTGCACGTATGTGAGCAATACTTGACGCTTCCTACCGGTGCAATGGTTCAAGATGGTTACGCAGAAACACTGCTGAAAACTTTAAAAACACTCGGAGAACAGTTTGCGGAACGAGACGACGATATGTGGCGCGCAAACTTAATGTGGTCTGCTAACCAAGCATTGAATGGGTTAATTGGTAGTGGCGTTCCACAAGACTGGGCGACACATATGATCGGCCATGAATTAACCGCTCTATGGGGCGTTGATCATGCGCGTTCTCTTGCAATTGTCCAACCATCGTTACTTCGTAACCAAATGCAGTTTAAGCGCCCTAAGTTAGAACAAATGGGTCGCAACGTATTTGGTCTTGAAGCAGGTGAGGATTTAGCAGAGCGCACAATCGAAGCTATCGAAGCGTTTTATCATCAACTTGATGTCGCAACTAAGCTCGAAAACTATGGTGAGAGCCGTGAACAAGCTATCGATGCCATCATTGATCAACTAAACAAACACGGCATGACTGTTTTAGGTGAAAACCAGGCGATCACACTTGAACGTAGCCGAGAAATCTTAGAGTTAGCTGTCTCATAACTGCAACAATTCTTCACTGCCCTTCCTAGGGTTTAACGGTATTGTGACTTAACAGTCACAATACCGTTTTTTTATGCTATTTTGTAAGCCACATCACGTTCAAAACGAGGAGGCTTCTAAAAACAACGATTCCCTCCAGACAAAAAATCGGCCGTGTTGGTTAGTAAAGAGACAACTGTCCAGCTTTACACAAATAAAAATAATTGAGATCAAAGAACGAGTTAACTCGTTAATTAAGTTTTGATTTGTTGTAGTGATGTACTACATAATTTTGTCTGTTCGAGAAAACACTTTATGTGGCTAGTTGTTGTCGTATTAGCATTCATACATATCATCAGTATCCGTAAAGGCTCTAAATGGCTCTTTTACGTTTCTAAACCATTACCAGTACTCTGTATGCTTGGTATTTTAATTCAGTCCCCGGCTTACCCAATGCCATATGCGCATTGGATTTTGATTGGCTTATCGCTCTCGTTGCTTGGTGACGTGTTATTAATGCTCCCTAGAGACAAGTTCATTACAGGATTAGTGCTCTTTTGCTCTGCCCATCTCTCCTATAGTTATGGTTTTGCCATCATGTCAGCGTGGCATTTTACACCTTGGCTCCCAATTGCCTTGTTCGGACTCGGTATATGCGTCTACTGGTTGTTCCGACCGGATCTCGGTAAAGAGAAACGGCCAGTTGCCAGTTATATATTGGTACTGATGACTATGTGCTGGGCTTCGATCGAGTATTATTTGAGTGGGAAAACACAATCCTCCTCTTTTGCAGTGCTCGGAAGCTTTATCTTTATTATCTCTGGCATCGTATTGGCTTTCGAACGCTTTGGAGGACGGTCAATATTTTCACGACAAGTTGTCATGGTGACCTACTATTCTGCACAGACATTAATGGTTATGTCTGTTGTTGCGATTGTTGTTCGTTATCCGTATCTCGTTGAACTGAGTTAGTCATACTCTAGACTGCACCAACATTAAAGAAACATGGATGTATCTTGTAAGCGATCTGAATAGAGTCTTAAAATCATCGCCTAAACATTAGCTTATTCTTAATGAAATTACGTGCACAACTTGCTATTGTAAAAGGATATTTTTCCGTTATAGCGTGCCCCTTTGAAAGAGAATACTCCCGTCGTTGAGTTTAGCGACGTAAATAAGTGGTATGGCGATTACCACGCTCTAAAAGACATCAACTTCTCCGTGCATTCTGGCGAGATCGTCGTGGTGTGTGGCCCTTCAGGTTCCGGAAAATCAACGCTCATTCGTTGCATCAACCATCTTGAATCGATTCAAGATGGCCAGCTTCATGTGTTCGACCAGCCTTCTCACGCAAAATCTCTCAAGCCCGGTAAAATCGGCATGGTGTTCCAACACTTTCACCTTTTTCCTCACTTGACTGTACTGGAAAACCTCACCTTAGCGCCGATTCGCACACTCAAATTATCAAAACAAGAAGCGGAAAAACGCGCAAAACATTACCTAAAGCGAGTCAATATTGAAGAGCAAGCGAGTAAGTATCCTATCCAGCTTTCTGGCGGTCAGCAGCAACGCGTCGCGATTGCCCGCTCCTTGTGTATGGAACCGGATTTACTCCTGTTTGACGAGCCAACTTCAGCGCTTGATCCGGAAATGATCAACGAAGTGTTGGATGTCATGGTTGAGCTGGCTCAAAGCGGAATGACGATGATTTGCGTCACGCATGAAATGGGATTTGCCAAAAAAGTAGCGAACCGCGTGGTATTTATGGATGAAGGCCAAATCGTGGAAATGAACTCTCCAGTCGCCTTATTTGAGACACCACAGCATCCACGAACCCAAGCATTTTTGAACCAAATTTTAAGTTACTGATGATAATTCGCGTAATCAAACCTGTCCTTCAAGCTTTACTGCAAATGACGCTCCTCTTCATCGCGATTGTGTGGGTGTTGGACTCTGGTGCCGACGCTATGGGCTACCAATGGCAATGGGAGCGCGTACCTGATTACATCGCTTTTTATGAAGATGGCGAATGGTGGCCGGCAGAACTTATTGATGGGCTATTGGTCACGCTTAACATCTCGGCTATTAGTCTATTTTTTACCTTAGTATTAGGGTTAGTTACCGCGTTACTAAGGCTGAGCGATTCGAAAGTCGGCAATATTATTGGTACAACTTACGTCGAAGTAATACGTAACACGCCATTGTTGGTGCAAATCTATTTACTCTACTTCGTGTTTGGCCCCGTGATTGGTTTGGACCGATTCAGCACTGCCATTTTGGCATTATCCCTTTTCCAAGGTGCCTACACTGCAGAAATATTCCGCGCAGGTTTAAACAGTATTCCTAAAGGGCAATTCGAAGCAGCACAAACACTCGGGTTATCACCGTTTTACACCTACAAAGACGTGATTTTGCCTCAGGTTTTACAGCGCACATTACCGCCATTAACCAATGAAGTGGTTTCTTTGATCAAAAACTCTTCCATTGTAAGCGTGATGGCGATTTTTGATCTGACAACACAGGCACGCAACATCGTCTCAGAGACGGCGATGCCGTTCGAAATTTGGTTTACCGTGGCAGCAATTTATCTTGCTCTCACTCTGTCACTTTCTGGCTTGTCTGCATGGCTAGAACACAAACTCGGAGCCAGTTGGCGCAAATTATAAGGAGATAACATGAAGTTATTCAAAGCGACCATTACTGCATTATTAGGGCTAGCCATCGCTATGCCTACTCTCGCGAAAGAAGGTGTTGCCACACCCAATGTAGATCAAATCAAAGAACGAGGCACTTTGCGCGTTGGTATGTCAACATTTGTACCTTGGGCAATGCGTAACAAGCAAGGTGAGTTAATCGGTTTTGAAATCGATGTTGCCAAACGCTTAGCACAAGATTCAGGTTTGAAAGTGGAATTCGTACCGACTGCGTGGGATGGCATTATTCCCGCACTACTGGCGAAAAAGTTCGACGTGATCATCGGTGGCATGTCGGTTACGCCTGAGCGTTCCAAAAGCGTGTTGTTTACTGAGGCCTACTCGCACTCAGGCGTTCAAGTAGCAGCAAACAAAGAACTCGCCTCTGGTTTTAGCGAATTTTCGGATTTTGATTCACGACGCGTAAAAATTGCGGCTCGTCGCGGCGCATTCACCGTTCAAGTAGCCAGAGAAACCTTCCCGAAAGCGAAGATCCTGCAATTCGATGACGACGCACAAGCGTTCCAAGAGGTGCTGAATGGTAACGCACACGCGGTCATTGCTTCTAGCCCAAAACCAGAACATGAGACAGTGAAACACAGCGACAAACTATTCCTTCCATTCTCTGAGCGACTATCACAAGGTAACGAAGCCTTTGCAGTTCGCTTGGGGGAAGAAGATAAAAAGGCCTTTTTCAATAAATGGATTGAAGCAAGAACCCAAGATGGATGGTTAAAACAACGTTATGAATACTGGTTCTCGACATTAGATTGGCAAGATCAAGTCGCGCAAGGCCAGTAATCTAAATGGCTCGTGGACGCCGCGAGCCTATACTCTCCAATCATCCATTTTACTTTTCCATCATCTATCGGAGTTAAATTTTTGGGCGAACACACTACCACTCGCACTGCACCCGCGAAATCCAGCACAGGCTACCTTTTACCGCAATTAAACACACTAGACTGGGTACTACTTGTTATGTGCGGTATCGGTGGTGTTTGGCTGTACCATCGGTCCACTATTGGTGTGCATTATTTGTGGCAGTGGAAAGAGGCGCTTGAATTACTTTTCACGCCTAGAGCAGATGGTGGTTTGCCCTACTTCTTCCAAGGTTTGATTTCGACGTTAAGGCTCAGTATTTGGGGCATCAGCTTCGCATTAGTGTTTGGCACTTTGTTAGGCTTAGCACGCTTCTCTCGTTCCGTATGGTTGCGCACACCTGCCAATGCGTTTATCCAGTTAGTGAGAAACATCCCTCCGTTGGTGTTTGTTTTTATTTTCTACTTTTTCATATCTAACCAATTGATCCCGTTACTCGGTTTGGAAGATCTTCTACGAAACTACAACGGCGAACCAAATGCGCTACAGCGCTTTCTGTTTGGGCCTTCGAACCTTTGGGAAAACCTTGCCTCTGGCGTGTTATGTGTCGGCTTACTCTCTTCTGCCTACATTGCAGAAGTTGTGCGCGGTGGTTTACAAAGTATCGACCAAGGTCAGTGGGAAGCGGCTGACTCATTGGGCTTGTCTCGGTGGGTGAAATACCGATTTGTTATCGCGCCACAGGTGCTTAAATCAATAACACCTGCACTTGCCGGTCAAACCATCGCTTTGGTGAAAGACACCTCTATTGTTTCACTGATTTCGATACAAGAAATGACATTTGTTGGGACAGAGATGGCAAATTCATCAGGGTATATATTTGAAATTTGGCTGATTGTCGGCCTTGCTTACTTCTTAATCTGTTTTGGTCTGTCACTTATTTTTCGCCATATTGAAGCAAAATCGGAAGCCATTTCAAATTAACTCAACCACATATGTAATTAGGCACATTTGATTCTTCAAATCAGAATTGCACCCTGTTACATTGGCAAGATGCTAAATTTTCGGCGTTTTTCATGGAGTTAAAGAATCAATCCGACTACGAGCGATACATAAAACAAGATAATCTTGGTGAATATTACGTAGTTCTCAATCAATTCACTTTTCACAGTGTTTATCAGCCAATTTTTGATAGACGCCAACGTATTATTGGTATGGAAGCCTTACTGCGTATTCGTGGCATTGATGGTTCCCTAATTCGTCCTGATGTATTTCTGGCCAATAGTGGTCTTGATCCCTACTTTCGCTTATGTGTAGAGTTTTTATCTAGAGCAATGCACATTCGAAATTTTGCACGCTATTTCGCAGGGACGCCGATCAAACTGTTTCTTAACGTCATGCCTCAAACGCTACTCACACTAACCAAAGACATGGGCTTTAAAGATAACGGCCTGCTTTACAAACGCCTTTCCGAACTTGGTATGAGCCCATCAGACGTAGTTTTTGAAGTAGTCGAAGAGTCATGCGGAGATACGGATTTATTAATCAAAGCCGTACAGTTAATGAAAGCGAATGGTTTTATCTTTGCTATCGATGATTTTGGCGCCCAACATTCTGATATCGCACGTGTTCAGCAGCTCTGCCCTGACATCATCAAAATCGATCGTTCCTATTTGCTAGACTACTGCGCCGGAGAAACCTTTTCCATACATAGCGCCGTTGATCTAGCGGATCATATGGGAGCAAAAGTCATTATAGAAGGGGTTGAAGAAGACGTGCAACTACAAGCTATGTATCAACTTAATTTGGATTATTACCAAGGCTTTTACTTAGGAAAGCCTTGTGCCATTCATCACTGGACAGATAGCCTAAACATCGAGACGACAGTGCATTAACACTGCCCACTTACAGCACAGTGAAACCAAAAAAGCGCCGATATAATATGCTCGGCGCTTTTTAGTTTTACTCAGATGTCACTTATTTAGTTAAGCGTTCATTTCCCTAGAAAAAATCAATAGAATTACGTCCGCTCTTCGGATCACGAGTGGCTTGCGGTTTGTCTTCTTTTTTGCCTTTCTTAGCAGACTGAGACAACGCTTCTTTCTGCGCTTTACGCTCTTTATGTGCCGCTTTACGGCCTGTTGATTTAGGCCCAGAGGCTTTGGGTGACTTACTTTGACGAGACTTATCTTTACGAGAAGACTGTGCTTCTTTTTTCGCTTTCTTTTCTGCTTTTTGCTCTGCCGTTTCAGGTTCGGTTACTGGCGCATCGCAAACCACAACATAATATTCCTGGTTAAACTCAAAAAAGTCACCATCATACATCTTGCGGCGCTTACGTGTTTCTAGTTCACCATTCACCGCGACGTAGCCTTCCTCAATGATATGTTTTGCTTCGCCGCCACCGCTGACCAAGTTTGCGATTTTAAAAAGCTTGTACAGTTCGATTGGATGCGCATCAACATCGATGCCAATCGCTTCGATCTCAATCTCTTCGCCTTCTAAATACTCTTCGTGGTCGTAATCTTGGGTCATGTTACTTACTCTTACTATTTGATGCCCTGAAGTTTAAACGCAATGCTTAAAAATAGAAACCTCTGCCGATGTTCAATCACCGATTCGCCTTGGCGTTTGAGCACCTCTTAACCCATTTAACTTGTCGCTCGTTAGCTTGTATCTCGATGCGTAGCTCAAACGAAGCTGCAATTACGCAACCTGAAGGTATATACTCTCTAAGTTATTGTTGAAAAGAGCGAATACTTTGTCTCAACCAAGTAGAATTACCTTTGTCACTGCGAACTTGTTTAATTTTGTCGCACCGCCTAACGCCTACTATGATTTCGAGAACATATACTCGTTAGAGCAATGGCGAGACAAACTTTCGTGGACGCAACGTCAAGTTGAAAAACTGGAAGGCGACGTGATTGGCTTACAAGAAGTGTTCAGTATCGAGAAGACCCAGGCATTTTTTTCAACCATCGGCTACCCCTACTTTGCGACCGTTGACACCCCACATGTTGAAGATGAGTACATTTACTCAAGCCCTGTTGTGGCAATCGCATCTCGGTTTCCAATAGAAAAAGTACAAGCGGTAGAGTTTGACTTAGCAACGCTTGAGCCTTTTGGAGTAAGTGTTGTTCCAGAGTTCAGTCGCAAACCTATCTATGCCCAAGTAATACATCCTGTACTTGGTCATATCGCCGTTTACGTAACGCACCTGAAATCTCAACGCCCGGCCGACTCAGAACAACCAGAAACGTCTAGCACGATTATTGGGCGCTGGTTATCCACCCAGCAAAGAGGCTGGGAAGCAGCGATGTTAAGAGACGCGATGCAAAAGAGGTATCGAAAAGAACCAATGCCGACAGTGTTAATGGGCGATATGAATCAACCTATCACTCCTATCAGCGTTAACAGCGCATTGGTATCCAATACTGGTGACAGCGTCACTGAATTACAACTCAAAGATGGTTGGTTGTTGCAAAGTGACACCCTGAAGGATGAACGCCCAGCCACGCACTATCATTTTTCCACTGGGAATGTACTCGACTATATCTTGCTCTCACAAGAGTTTGATACCTTATCAGATATATCGGTTGCCGAGGTTGTTGACTATCAGGTGTCTAACCAACATCTGATCAACCCGATTTATGACAGAGATAAAAACGCCAGCGACCACGCATTTGTGGCGCTGACTGCTGAAGTAAAGCTTTGAGCAACCTATTTAGTTACTTAGTGACGTTTCACAATTTTACGCGGGATAAGTTCTACGCCAGGCTTGTAACGCTTGGCGGAAGCGTTGAGTGCTAACTCCATTGCGCTGTCCGCGATCAACTCAAACTGTTGAGGCAAAGAGTTGATTTTCACAGGCAAGAAGTCCAGCAGTCGATTATCACCAAATGTTGCTAAACGCACCTTTCCCATCAGTTCTGGTTTTTCTAGCATTACATCCAACACACCTTCTAACAGTGTGTATGACGTTGTGACAATGGCATCTGGCAATGCGTTCTCTATTAACCATCTCTCTAAGACTTTCTTGCCTTCTTCCCGGGAGAAGTGTTGTCCATAACCCACTGTTGCCGTTTTACCACCTTGTTGAGAAGCAGATAGAAAACCGAGCTCACGCTCTTTTGAGACTTGAAGATCTTGCAATGCACCGATTAAGCCAATGGACTTAATATCCTCTGACAGTACTGACTGAGTGAGTTCAAGTGCGGCATCAAAATCTTCGCTGATGACACAACAAAAGTGCTCATCATCCATTGGACGGTCTAGCGCGATAACTGGCGTACCAGAATTTTGCAACTTAAGGTAATACTCGTTTGCAGTGGGCATACCACTTGCCACAAACAACGCATCAATACGACGACTGACTAATGCTTCCGCCACCTTTTGCTCTGTATCAGGATCATCATCAGAGCAGCCAATCAAAATTTGGTACCCCGCTTTCCGAGAGTTTTGCTCTATCAGCTTTGCAAGACGCGCATAACTGGTGTTCTCTAAGTCTGGGATGATAAGCCCAAATGAGCGTGAATTACCTGCCCGCAAGGAAGACGCCGCATGATCTGGCTTATAATTGTACTCTTCTACAACGGCCATCACCTTTTTCTGAGTCTTCTCGCTGATGCGGTATTTCTGCGCTTTTCCGTTAATCACATAGCTTGCAGTTGTCTTAGAAACACCCGCTAATTTGGCTATTTCATCCAGTGTCATATTCTAAACCTTATTCTGTGCGCGCGATCATATTAATACATCAACGATCTTTCGATAAGTTGAATTATAAGCTGAACCGATTCAGTATAAAAGCTGAAAGGATTCAGCAAAACTTAAAAATTGACGTAAATCACCCGAACACGCAACAAACCAATTTGTGAGCTAGGCTATAGGACAGCGGCAAAGGCTCGTTTGTTAACGTCAGTTTTTAAAACAGTTTTTCTGAGTCTTTTAAAAAATTTACCAACAAGCTGAATCGATTTAGCTTGAAATATAAAAGGTTTGAGGAGTGATAAGCGCTCAGAAGAAGCGGCGTTCAACTTCTCACACAGAGTACATTTTTAAATTGATACCTTAAGGCTGGAGAAGCACCATGCTTAAGCTAAATAAGAACGACATTACCCTCTCGCAATCAGCGACAGATAAGTTTGAAGCAATAAAGAGTATTGCTCATAGCCTGACTGATAAAGGCCTAGTTGAACGCGGTTACGTTGAAGGCATGCTAAACCGTGAAAACCAAAACTCTACGTTTTTGGGGAACGGTATCGCCATCCCGCACGGTACAACCGACACTCGTGCAATGGTGAAAACAACGGGTGTTGCTGTGCATCACTTCCCACAAGGTGTCGACTGGGGTGATGGCAATACTGTGTTCGTCGCTATCGGTATCGCAGCTAAATCTGATGAACACCTTGGCATTCTTAAACAGCTCACCAAAGTGCTAGGCGCAGATGGCGTAGAAGAGCGTCTGCGTAATGCAAAAAATGAAGACGAAATCATCGCCCTACTGCACGGTGATGTTCAGCTTGAAGCAGACTTTGACGCTTCTTTAATTCAACTGATGTTCCCTGCGAGCGACATGCTACAGATGAGTGCTGTTGCAGGTGGTCTGTTGAAAAATACGGGATGTGCTGATAACGAACTCGTTGCCGATCTCGTTACCAAACAACCAACTCACTTAGGTAATGGCCTGTGGTTAATTGGCAGTGACAAACATGTCACTCGCACAGGTGTGTCATTTGTCTCGACGGCAAACGACTGCGAATATGAAGGTCAAAAAGTGCGTGCACTTTTCGCGTTCGCAGCATGTAACAATGCTCACCAACCTATCCTAAAAACGCTTTCTAATATTGTGTTTAACAATGAACACGGCAAGCTTTTAGATGCATCAGTAGAACAGATTCTTGCTTTGTTCAAAGGTGAAGAAGTCACAGCCGCATCTTCAGAAGAAGGCAATACCGCTGTATTTAAAATCAAAAACTCTCACGGCCTACATGCTCGTCCGGGGGCAATGTTAGTCGCAGAAGCGAAAAAGTTTGAATCCACTATACGTGTTGCCAACCTAGACGGAGATGGAAAAGCAGTAAACGCGAAGAGCCTAATGAAAGTTATCGCGCTGGGCGTTAAGCACGGTCACCAACTTCAATTTACAGCAGAAGGCCCTGATGCGCCGCAAGCCTTGGAGTCTATCGGAAATGCAATCGCTTCTGGCCTTGGTGAAGGTTAAGGATCCGATATGACAAACAAAACAAATAAGGTTGTCACTATTACGCTCAACCCGGCATTGGATTTAACAGGTTCAGTAAATGAACTAAACGTTGGTTCCGTGAGCTTAGTACAGCAAAGCAATCTCCACGCTGCAGGTAAAGGTGTCAACGTAGCAAAAGTGTTGAGCGATTTAGGCGCAGATGTCACGGTTACCGGCTTTCTTGGTAAAGATAACCCTGAGCTATTCCATCAGCTTTTCAATGACATCGGCGTTAAGAATGAGTTTGTAGAAGTACAAGGTGCAACTCGTATCAACGTCAAGCTCGTTGAGGCTAATGGAAACGTTAGTGACATTAACTTCCCTGGTGTTCAAGTTACGGCAGAAGAAATCGCGCGCTTTGAAGAAACCCTATTCCGCCTTGCTGAAACACACGATTACTTTGTATTGGCAGGCAGCCTACCGGGCGGTGTTACTGCAGAGCAATGCGCTGCATGGATAGAAGCACTGCATCAACAAGGCAAAAAGGTGTTGTTCGACAGTAGCAAAGCCGCATTGAAGTCAGGTATTGATGCTCACCCATGGTTAATTAAACCTAACGATGAAGAACTTGGTGATTTTGTTGGCGAACATCTAGCAACACCTGAACAGTGCCAAGCTGCAGCGCAAACACTGAGCGACAAAGGCATAGAAAACATCGTGGTTTCTATGGGACCTGACGGTGTTATGTGGCTCAACCAAGGCGAATGGCTTAGTGCAAAACCGCCTCGAATGCATGTCGTGAGCACCGTTGGCGCAGGCGATACGCTGGTCGCTGGCTTGTGTTGGGGCCACATGCAACTGATGCCTAAAAACGATTTATTGCGCTTCGCTACGGCACTTTCTGCTTTGGCAGTTAGTCAAGTTGGCGTAGGGCTAACCAGTCAGGAAGAACTGGAAAATATCAAGCGACAAACTGAAGTTAGCGCGCTTTACCCTATTACAAACTTAGAACAAAACTAAGGAACAGAAGGTTATCGTATGAATATTGCCATTATTACTGCCTGTCCGAGCGGTGTAGCAAATAGCATCCTTGCGGCAGGATTACTAGAACAAGCCGCCGCAAAATTAAACTGGAATGCCAAAATAGAATGTCAATCAAGTGTGGTTGAACCAACACTATTGACGGAAGCTGACGTTGAACAAGCAGAAGTCATTGTCATTGCGGCAAATACTAGCGTCGACACTTCTCGTTTTGTAGGAAAAAAGGTTTACCAAGCGGAAATTAGCGAAGTAGCAAAAGACGCAACTGCGTTTCTCCAGCAAGCGGTTGAAAACGCCACTTTACTTGAAAAAGCAACCACACTTGCAGCCCCTATCACTACAGATACAACATCAGCATCAAAGAAGATTGTTGCAATCACGGCATGCCCTACTGGCGTTGCGCATACCTTTATGGCGGCAGAAGCTTTAGAAGAAGAAGGCAAGCGTCGTGGCCATCAAATCAAGGTGGAAACTCGTGGTTCAGTTGGCGCTAAAAACCAACTGACTGAGCAAGAAATTGCAGACGCCGATCTGGTGATCATTGCTGCGGATATTGAAGTGCCACTTGATCGCTTTAACGGCAAAAAGATGTACCGCACGAAAACAGGTCCAGCTCTGAAGAAAACAGCCGAAGAGATGGACAAAGCATTCGAGCAAGCCACGGTGTATCAACATTCTGGTTCAGCTAACTCTTCATCTTCCACCGAAGAGAAAAAAGGCGCTTACAAACACCTAATGACGGGTGTTTCGCACATGCTTCCTGTCGTCGTTGCAGGTGGTTTGATCATCGCTCTATCTTTCGTGTTCGGTATTGAAGCATTTAAAGAAGAAGGCACACTAGCAGCAGCCTTGATGAACATTGGTGGTGGCTCTGCATTCGCATTGATGATTCCTGTACTTGCTGGTTACATCGCGTTCTCAATTGCTGACCGTCCGGGTCTGGCTCCTGGTCTTGTTGGCGGTATGCTAGCAAGTTCAACGGGTGCTGGTTTCCTAGGTGGTATCGCAGCTGGCTTCATTGCCGGTTATGCAGCGAAGCTCCTTGCGGACAAAGTAAAACTCCCACAATCGATGGAAGCGCTTAAACCAATTCTGATCATTCCATTTGTAGCAACATTGTTCACTGGCCTTGTCATGATCTACATCGTAGGCGGCCCAGTTTCAGGCATCATGAACGGCCTGACTGACTTCCTAAACAACATGGGCTCTGACAGTGCAGTACTACTGGGTATTATCCTTGGCGCAATGATGTGTTTCGACCTAGGAGGCCCGGTAAACAAAGCCGCTTACGCATTTGGTGTTGGCCTTCTGGCTTCACAAACTTACGCACCAATGGCGGCAATCATGGCCGCAGGTATGGTTCCTGCGCTAGGTATGGGTTTAGCGACCTTCATTGCGAAGAACAAATTTGAACAAAATGAACGTGAGGCAGGTAAAGCATCATTTGTCTTGGGCCTGTGTTTCATCTCTGAAGGCGCAATTCCATTTGCTGCGAAAGATCCAATGCGCGTGATTCCATCTTGTATGGCAGGTGGCGCGCTTACTGGTGCCCTATCGATGCTATTCGGTGCGAAATTAATGGCACCACACGGCGGTCTATTCGTGCTGCTAATTCCTAACGCAATTTCACCAGTATTAATGTATTTAGTGGCTATTGCAGCGGGTACAGCGGTAACTGGCTTTACTTACGCATTCTTAAAAAGCAAAGCAGAAGCGAAACAAGAAGTCGCAGCTTAATTAGAGCGACTCCGGTTAACAATGCCACCCTCGAATTTGGCATTTAGCACCTCCCTTTAATTCCGGTTAAGGGAGGTGTTTTTTATTCCGCAGCCGGAACGGCTACAATGTCTACTTCCCCACTGCTCATATCCACCGTTGCTTGATAAGCGCTATGCGGGTCACCGTAGTGCTTGAAGGTAAAGTGGTAAACGTTAGCTGGCGTCCACAAGGTTTTTGATTCTGCGGGCAGAATGTCATAGCCGTCTTGCTGATAAAGCTCTGTCGCCATTACATTTGCGATTGCCGCCTGCTGGTTAGCGTCTCGATCCACCTTTGGCTCTAGTGACGGGTTACTTGGATAAGACTCACCGTTGTAACTCATGAGTCGATAGGAGCCATTACTCCAAACGATAAAGTCCTGCCAACCATTACTGTAACTGTCGGCTAGTACAATAGGCGTGCGAGTTACCGACATTCGATTAATAACGTTTCCCTCATTATCAAACATATATGCAGAGCAGCCACCACTACCACAGAAATAGCGATCTTGAAGCAACACTATGTGTTCTGCCTTGCCGTCGCTGTTTAGGTCGGCGCTACCCGATAGATAACGTAGATTGTCTTGCTCGAGCGACAGCCCTTCAGGGGCTAAAACCTTACTATCAATCCAACTGGAAATGACTTCAGCACTAACACTGTTGACTTTAGGGGCAGGTTGTTTGGTTTCTGTCGGCATGCTATCCGTCGCGGTGCAGCCAACCAAGGTGAAAGAACCAATGAAGAAGAGTCCGTTTAATATGCGCTTATTCATGTAATCTCAATCTTTGATGTGTCGTTACATGAGTATACGCATGATTTGCATTGTAATCGTAAGAAAATCATTAAAATCAAGCAAATGAATGGTTTGGTATATATTAGTAAGATCAAAAAAGCCCCGAAGAAAACCTTCAGGGCTAGGCAGGAAGCTGGCAAATAGCCAGGAGTCCCTATGCAGTGGTCGGTTTTACCCTAAACAGAATTGCAAACATCACTGGCACCACTATCAGTGTCAGTACAGTAGCAAAACCAAGACCTGCCATAATCGTTATTGCCATCGAGCCAAAGAAGGCGTCGAAGACCAGTGGAATCATCCCCAAGATAGTTGTTAGCGCAGCCATACTTACCGGACGAACGCGGCTTATCGCACTATCAACAATCGCGAGGTAAGGATCTTTACCTGACTCCAACTCAAGGTTAATTTGGTCAAGCAACACAATACCGTTTTTCAAAATCATGCCACTTAGGCTTAACAAACCAAGGAATGCTGTAAAACTGAACGGCATGTTCGTGGTAAGCAAACCAAAAGCAACGCCAATGATCGCTAACGGAACGGTGAACCAAATTACCAACGGCTTTTTGATTGAGTTAAACAATAAAATAGTAATGATGAACATCAACAAGTAACCCATCGGCAATGAACCGAATAGGCCTTCTTGTGCATCTTTGGATGATTCGTACTCACCACCCCATGTGATTTCGTATCCTTCTGGAACATGCAATGCCATCACTTTAGGCTGTACACGAGCAAATAAGCTTGCTGCCGTGTCGTCACTCAACACATCATGGTCCGCGAGAACGGTTAACGTACGCTTACGGTCACGACGCTGAATTAGCGGCTCACTCCAATCCAGTTGAACGCCATCAATCACTTGATCAACCGGAATATACGTTTGCAACGAAGGACTCCAAATGGTCACGTTTTGTAGTGATTCAAAATCTACGCGTTCTTCTTCAGGAAGACGTGTCATAATTGGCAACGTATGTGTACCATCACGCAAGTAACCTAAGGTGCTACCACCAAACGCCATTTGCAGTGTGCTTGAAAGATCTTCTTTCGAAATACCTAAGCGACGAGCTTTAGACTCGTTGAAAACGGGTACAAGTTCCTTGGTGCGCTCTCGCCAATCGTGACGAATGTTTCGGGCACCAGGGTCGGTATGAAGGATGTCTTCAACTTGCACCGCCAAGTCACGTAAAACTTGTGGATCAGGGCCAGTAATACGCGCTTCGATCTTAGACGCTGGTGATGGACCAAATTCCATCAATTTAAACTGGAACGTAGGCGCATCAAATGTTTTCGCCAGATTCGCATCTAACTTATGCAGCAAACCAAACATTTTCTCACGGTCAGTCGCGCGAACTTGGAACTGAGCGTACGCTTCGTAACTTTTTTCTGGTTGATAGGTTAAAGCAAAACGCTGTAGACCCTGCCCAATCGAAGCAGAAACAAAGTCAATATCATCTTGCTGACGAATGTAGCTTTCGACCTCTTCAGCTTTTTTGATCGTTTCACGGATGTCAGTACCCTCTGGCATCCACATATCCACGTAGAACATCGGCGTATTCGATGGTGGGAAGAACTGCTGTTTTACATTACCAAATGCCACGACAGCACCCACTAACAGCGCCACCATGCCAGCAACGGTAAGCCAGCGGAATCGTAATGCAAATTTCAGCGATGCCCCAAATACGACAAACAACCAGCCTTTATAAGGATCATCTTCGCTAGTACCCTGCTCTTTGTTTTCCTCTTTCAACAAAAGATCGGCAAGGAAAGGCGTCAGTGTAATAGCGGTAATCCAGCTTAAAAATAGGGAGAAACACAGCACCCAGAATAGAGAGCCCATGAACTCACCTGTCGCATCTTGCGACAAACCGATAGGTGCAAAAGCCGTAATTGCAATAACAGTTGCGCCCAGCAAAGGCCATTGTGTTTGCTTTACAATATCGACAGCCGCTTGAACTTTGGTACGCCCTTTCTTTAGGCCAACCAATATGCCTTCCACGACAACAATCGCGTTATCAACCAGCATACCTAAGGCAATAATTAACGCGCCAAGAGAAATACGATGCAGTTCGATGTTGTTGTAATTCATCAAAATGAAGGTACCAAATACCGTCAATAACAACACAACTCCAATGATGACACCACTGCGTAAACCCATAGTAAACAGCAACACAATGATTACGATCGCCACTGCCTCCGCTAGACTAATTACAAACGCTTTAACAGATTCATCCACCTCATTGGCTTGGTTGTAAAAGTAGTTCATATCGATGCCAGCAGGCTTGATAGACTCAAGGCTCGCGAGCTCCGCATCCAAACGTTCACCAACCTCAACCACGTTCACACCCGATGCAAACGAGATACCGATATTAATCGCTTTTTGACCGTTAAAGAGTACGACGTTGCTTGGCTTCTCTTGAATACCGCGAGAAATCGTTGCTACGTCTTTTAGACGAATTAGATTTCCTGTGTCACGGCCATGAATGATCAGATTTTCTAGTGCTTCTACAGTGTTTAAAGTGCCGCTTGGGCGAATAACAAGGCTTTCGCCATTGACCATCACTTCACCTGCTGAAACCACATTGTTTTGCTGGTTCAACAAGCTCGAAACCACATTCATGTCTAAGTTCAGTGCAGCAAGGCGATCAAGTGAGATCTCAACGAATAGCATTTCTTGCTGATCGCCCGTGATGTCTACCTTACCAACACCATCAACAAGCTCGATTTCACGGGTCAGGTAATCCGCATAACGTTTCAGCTCTACATAGTCGTAATCGTCACCAGTGAGCATTAACATCACGCCATAAACGTCACCGAAATCATCAATGATCTGTAAAGACTGAACACCTTGAGGCAATGATGGTCGTAAATCATTAATTTTACGGCGCATTTCATCCCAAATTTGCGGCAGTTCATCAGGACCATAGTCCATTTCCATGCTCACCGTTATTTGAGACATACCATTAGAAGACGTAGAGGTAATTTTGTCGATATAAGGGAGTTTTCGAATCTCTTTTTCTAGAGGATACGTCAGCTCTTCTTCAACTTCTTTTGACGTCGCGCCAGGGTATGTTGAGATGATCATGGCATCTTTGATCGTAAATGCCGGGTCTTCTAATCGTCCAAGCTCCAAAAATGACGTTAAACCACCAACAGCAAGGATAATAATGAACAACCAGCTGATGACTTTGTTTTTTATTGAATACTCAGCAATGTTCATTATTGGTTATTCTCCACAACATCCACATGTTTACCTTCGCGTAATTTACGCAGATTTGAATTAATCAGAATATCGCCCTGGCTAACACCTGACGACACAATGGCTCCATTGCCATTCACTTGAGAAATCATGACAGGCACTCGTGTGACAATGTCACCTTCTTTTTTCCACACAAAGAACTCATTCCCTTCACTGCCTGCTTGAAGCGCCGTGACAGGAACACTGTAACCATCGATAGAGGTAATGCCCGCCTTCACCATATCGACCAAAACGCTTACGCTGGTTCCCGGCAATATCTCTGTTTTTGGCTGTGGCATCGTCAAGTACATTTCGTAGGTTTGAGTTTCAGCGTTGGGTTCACTTGTGTGCTCTAAATAGTCCAAAGCAAATCTGCCATCGATGCCGGAGAAGGTTGCTCTAGGCTTGTAGCTCATGCTGTCTGAGTTTGGGTCTACCATCGCTAAAACATTGTCGGAAAGCTCAATACGCACGTAAACCAAATCGTTTTGGTATAGGTTTAACACGGGTTCACCAATTGCCACACGCTCAAAACGTTCTTTGAAAACATCGGATACTTTACCGGCGAACGGGGCGAATAAACGGGTGTAATTCAATTGATTGGTCGCGTTATAGAAAGTAGCCTCAGCTAGCTCTTTATTGGCGGTTAGCTCATCAAGTTCCGCTTTTGAAATCATTTGACGTGCATGCAAGTCTTCACCGCGTTTAAGCTGACGAATTGCGAGTGTGTATTGTGCTTCTGCGTCATTCACGGCTTGCTTCTCTTTGCTATCATCTAGCTTTGCGAGCATTTGCCCCTGCTTCACAACGTCACCCGCTTTAACCAATACGTGCTGAACTTCCCCAGCGCGGCGAAATGCCATTGGCGTTTGCTCTGCAGGCACTACTATGCCTTTGAACGCGCGATGTTGCCTTTGTACTGGTGCATCCACCGAGATAGTCGACACAAAAAGTGGCTGCTCGACGATAGCTTGGTTTTCATTTTTGCACCCTGTTAAAACTGCAAGTGCAATCGCAGAGATCGTAAGTAGAGAATGTTTCATTAAATGCCTCCCTCACGAACCCAAGCTTTCACCACTTGTCCTTCAACCAGTCTCTCAACACCAGCAATAACAACGTAATCATTGTTATCAAGCCCGGCTTTCACACCACCTGCTGCGTCAAGTGACACAGTGACTTTATTGACCTGCTGCGTGCTTCTGTCCATTACCCAAACTTCACCTTGCGTCCCATTTTTGTTGACCCAAGCAGACTGAGGTAACGTCATCGCGTCCGATACATGTTGTTTAGCAATGTGTACCTGCCCAGTCATACCTGTCAGCAAATTGCGATCTTCTGGTCGAGTGATGGTCACGATCGCCTCATAACTATTGGTATCGATGTTTGGCTGCGTCGAAATTTCTTTAAATTGCCCAGGGATACGTTTTCCTGGCTCGCTATCCATCGTCACCCACATATCGGAGTTTTGCAGTGACTCAAGTGATACAGATTCCGCATAACTTACTGGCAAGGTGAACGACACATCCAACGTCGTGTTATCAATGAGATTCAAGATCTCCTGCTTCTCTGCTACTACTTGAAACGGGTTGACATAGGTATATGACACAATGCCATCAAACGGTGCGTGAATTTTGGTATAGCTCAAATCGGTTTTAGCTTGTTCGTAGTTCGCCAATGCCGCTTTATATTGAGTTTCTTTCTGATCGTACTCATCAGTACTAATGAGTTTTTTTCCGTAAAGGTTTTTCGCGCGGTCCCATTGTGTTTTCGCTAACGCGTACTGCGCTTGAGCGGCATCTAACGCAAGCTGAAGATCTTTAGGGTCTAACGTTGCGAGCACTTCACCTTTTTGGACTTTTTGACCCATGCGTACACGTAATTCATCAACCTCTCCACCAACCTGAAAAGAAAGCTGCGCGCGATGTGTTGCATCAATACGCGCTAAAAAGGCGTGCGAGTCTTCAAGTTCTAGGTCTTTCACCGCCAGTAATTTTACAGGTTTGATTAAAGGTTCAGACGGCTCAGAAATGGCTTTATTACACCCAGTTAGCATCCCAGAAAGACTTAATGTCACCACTGCGCCAACTAAAGTGCGCTTTAAATGTTGTTTTCGCACCCGCTTTCTCCGTAGGTTTTATATATTACACAGCCGTGCAGTATAAGCAGAATTTGAAATTGATCAACATATTTTCCAGGTGGATAGCAAATTAATTAGTCAAAGCGTTCGGTTTCTGGTAAAAGTAAGCGCGTGATTAATATTCGGGAAAATTCGAACTATGAATGAAAGAAAGCAGGGGCGTAGAAGTGCTGAAGCAGCAGAACAAACTAAGTGTCTGATCCTTAAAGTGGCAGCAGATATGTTTTGTGAACTTGGTTACGAGCGTGTCTCGCTGCGCAATATCAGTGAAAAGGCTGGTGTTTCACATAGTTTGATCCGTCACCACTTCGGCAGCAAAGAGAAAATCTGGCAAGCGGTTAGCGATGCAATGGACGAGTTCATGCAGTGCTATATGGCTGAACTCATCAATGAAATGCCGGAGAACACACCTTCGAATAGAAAAATTTATCTGTTTATGGTTCGCATGCTAGCATTTGCTCTCGTCAATCCTCATCCAGTACAGATGATCGCCGATGCCATTCGACAAGGCGATGACGGTGCTCTACTGCAGTATTTCTTAAAGTCAAAAGATGAGTTCGCTGCAATATTTACCGGAATTTTCGAGCAGTACAACAGCGAAAACCCTAATGCACAATTTGATCAGTGGGAATCAAAGTGGCAAATGTTGATCTTCGCACATGGTGCTGTCAGTCTCGCGCCAATGATGCAAGAAACATGGCCGGATATTGCAGATAATCGCGAAAAACTGCTGATCAAGCATTGGGAATTGTTTAATACCATTATGGCCTCTCAATTTGGGATCCCAAAAGAAGAGATGATTCATCCGGAAAAGCTTGAAGATATCGTTATTGATATGTGCTGTACTATTGATGAAGCAGTAAACTAAAAGCAAACAAGCGAAAAGAAGACATAAAAATGCCGAGCTACAAAGCTCGGCATTTTTGTTTCAATTCGTTTTAACCACGGTAGTAGCGTTGTGGTACGAACGGCATTTTTTCAACTGTCATTGGTAGCATTTTGCCACGCACTTCAGCGAACACTTCAGTACCAATCGCCGCCAAATCCGCACGAACATACCCCATTGAGACTGGCTTACCTGCATTCGGGCCCGCCGTACCGCTGGTTACAACGCCAATTTTAACGCCGTCAGCATCAAACAGTTCAACCCCTTCACGCACTGGCGCTTTGGTTTGACCTACTAGACCCACACGCTTACGCGCCACATCTTTAGTCTCAATCTGCTTAAGAATAATGTCTGCGCCAGGGAAACCACCTTCACGTTCACCACCAATACGACGAACTTTTTGGATACCCCATAGCAAGCTCGCTTCAACAGGTGTTGTTGTTGTGTCTAGGTCATGACCGTATAGACAAAGGCCACACTCAAGACGAAGTGAATCACGAGCACCAAGGCCAATCCATTCAACTTCATCTTCCGCAGTCAGTTTACGTGCTAGCTCTTCCGCTTTGTCAGCAGGAACCGAGATTTCGTAACCGTCTTCGCCTGTATAACCACTACGAGAAACAATGCACTCGGCGCCTAAAATATCGACTTTACGAATATCCATGAACAGCATTTCAGAAACTTCTGGTGCAAAACGCGCCAATACAGCCGCCGCTTTAGGGCCTTGGATTGCAAGTAGAGCTCGGTCTTCGATAATTTCTAGCTCAACACCAGATGGTAAATGCGCTTGTAGGTGTGCGATATCTTGCGCTTTACATGCTGCGTTCACAACCACAAACAGATGATCGCCTAGGTTAGCCACCATCAAGTCGTCCATGATGCCGCCCTCTTCATTAGTGAAAAAAGCGTAACGCTGTTTACCAGACTCAAGATCCACAATATCCACTGGAACTAATGTTTCTAGGAACGCAGCTGCACCGTCACCAATTAGGCGAAGCTGTCCCATGTGAGAAACGTCAAACAGACCTGCCGCATCACGAGTATGTAAGTGTTCCTTCTTTACGCCTAGAGGATACTGAACAGGCATATCGTAACCCGCGAACGGGACCATTTTGGCACCAACTTCAACGTGAAGTGCGTGTAGTGGTGTTTTCAGTAGTTCTTGAGTCATTTTCGTCTCCATTTAGATAGACCCGAGAATGCTATCGGCATTCGATGTGTTTCCAATAATAAACATGGCTCATTCTATTTTGCACGAACAAGACGTAGATCGACTTGCAAAAGTGTGACTCTTAACATTTTAATCACAACAAATCGTACAAAAAAAGCGCTTTAATGAGCAAGTTCTCATCAAAAAAGCGCCTTTTCATCATAACGACCACCAACAGCAATCGTTTGCTTTCACTATAGGAAATTTACAAGTATTTATCACTATTTGGCTGTCACCCACAAAATGAGCGCATCTTCTTCGCTAACACTGGTCAACATATGTCCCATATTTGCATCGTAATAAACGCTGTCTCCCTCGCTTAAAACAACAGGTTCGTAAAACTCAGAATAGAACATGACCTCACCAGATAAGATAAGCAGAAATTCTTCGCCATCATGACGAACCCAGTCTTTATATTCATCAAAACTACGAGCTCGAATTTGGCTCTTAAACGGCATCATTTTCTTGTTGGAAAGTTGTGTCGCGAGCAGTTCGTGTTCATAGGTTTGTGTTGGGTGTGGTTTACCTTCATTCTTCTTGGTAACATCCCTGCGCCCTGTCGCTACCTTTTTTCTAGGTGGCTCAAAGAGTTGTGGCATGTCAATTTGTAAGCCAAGTGCCAATTTTTGCATCGCTTGAAACGTCGGGGAGATCTGCTCATTTTCTATTTTGCTCAGTGTAGATCGAGCAAGCCCGGTTCGCTGACTGGCCTCTTCTAATGTGATACCGAGTTTCGAGCGGATATCCTTAATACGCTGGCCCAGTTTTAACGGCTCGATATTTTGGTCATGTTGCTCTTTTGCCAACGTCATCGATGGGTATTCATCGTAAATACTTTCTGCCATAAATCCCTCTATAGATATCCATATTTTTTGTCTTACTCGCATTGTGCATGAAGCACATAGTGGATAGAAGTCCACCAAGTGAATTAAAGCGTGCTCTTGTTAACAAATTTTGAAATCTTGTTTCCTATAGGAAATTTTTGGTTGATTGTTCCCGTCACAGGCGCTATGTTACCAACTTGTTAGATGTAGAGATGCATATTTCCGTAAGAGATTGGTAAAGGAAACACGCAATCCAACGGAGTTTTTGCCCAAATTTAGGGCCGGATGTTCACTCTGTTCTGCTACGCAGTTCAGCTGTTTTTGAGGACAAATGAACCACAACCGCAAATCATAACTCATCTATTGCGGGTTCATTTTCAGATTTGGAAGGTCAACTACCATGAATAAGAGTTACCCTAACCACAGCTTGGAAAACTTTTTCTCTACCAACCTCTCTGCGACAGATGATGCTGTCTTTGCTGGAATTCAAGCGGAATCCGCTCGCCAAAACGAACAAATCGAACTTATCGCTTCTGAGAACATTGTTTCTAAAGCGGTAATGCAAGCTCAAGGCACATGCCTAACAAACAAATACGCTGAAGGTTACCCAGGTCGCCGTTACTATGGTGGTTGTGAGCACGTAGATACAGTGGAAGCCATTGCTATCGAACGCGCAAAAAAACTTTTTAATTGTGAATACGCAAACGTTCAACCACACTCAGGCGCGCAAGCAAACGGCGCAGTAAAACTGGCACTGCTTCAACCTGGTGACACCATTCTTGGTATGTCTTTAGACGCAGGTGGTCACCTGACGCACGGTGCACGCCCTGCACTTTCTGGTAAATGGTTTAACGCAGTTCAATACGGTGTTGATCGCGAAACACTGGAAATCAACTACGAAGATGTTCGTGAGCTAGCACTTGAGCACGAACCTAAAATGATCATCGCAGGTGGTAGCGCCATTCCACGTACTATCGACTTTGCAAAATTCCGTGAAATCGCAGACGAAGTAAATGCAATTCTTATGGTCGACATGGCGCACATCGCTGGTCTTATCGCAACAGGCGCACACCCTAGCCCACTGCCACACGCACACGTTGTTACGACTACAACACACAAAACATTGCGTGGCCCTCGCGGCGGTATGATTCTTACTAACCACGAAGACATCATTAAGAAAATCAACTCAGCCGTATTCCCTGGCCTACAAGGCGGCCCACTGATGCACGTTATCGCAGCCAAAGCGGTCGCATTTGGTGAGGCGCTTGGCCCTGAATTTAAAACTTATATTGATTCGGTGATCAATAACGCAAAAGTCCTAGCGGAAGTATTGCAAACTCGCGGTTGCGACATCGTAACTGGTGGCACAGACACGCACCTAATGCTGGTTGACCTTCGTCCGAAAGGGTTGAAAGGCAATAAAGCAGAAGAAGCTCTAGAGCGTGCTGGGATCACATGTAACAAAAATGGCATCCCATTCGATACAGAGAAGCCTATGATTACATCGGGCATCCGTTTAGGAACGCCTGCGGGTACAAGCCGCGGCTTTGGCGCTGAAGAATTCAAACTCATCGGTAATTGGATTGGTGACGTACTGGACGGTTTAGTGAACAACCCTGAAGGTGACGCAGAAGTTGAAAAACGCGTTCGCAAAGAAGTAAAAGAACTTTGCAGTCGCTTTCCTCTATACCAGTAAACGATTTTTTTGAAATCATAATAATTCCTGACAAGTTATTCGGAGATTAAGCAATGGACAAAACACTGAAGTTTGCAGATAGCCACGAGTGGGTACGTGACAACGGTGACGGCACAGTAACAATTGGTATTTCTGAGCATGCACAAGAAATGCTAGGTGACGTGGTATTCGTTGACCTACCAGACGTAGAAGACGAAGTTGAAGCAGGTGAAAGCTTCTCTCTCGTTGAATCTGTAAAAGCAGCGTCAGACATCTACGCACCAATCACTGGTGAAATCGTAGAAATCAATGAAGAACTAGAAGACAGCCCAGAGCTAATTAACGAAGAGCCGTACGAAGGTGGCTGGATCGTAAAAGTGAAGATGTCTGATGTATCTGAACTAGATAACCTGAAAGACGCAGACGAATACCTAAACTCTATCGAAGAAGAGTAATTAGGATGTGACGAAAGCTGTTCCCTAGCCTGTTTAGAGAACAGCTTTTTTTCTAGGTTCGGACGTATAATTTAATTTATCAGTAACGCAAATCCGTTACCCGAACCAAGGAGTAGGTAAAGGACAATGACTGAATTACTTCAAAGCCTCAGCACACAAAACGAGTTCGTTGCTCGCCACAATGGACCAAACAAATCTGACCAACAGAAAATGTTGGAAGCGATCAACGCAGTTAGCCTAGATTCGCTTATCGACGAAACCGTACCAGCACAAATTCGCCTAGAGCAACCAATGAGCTTGGCAGAAGCGAAAAGCGAAGCAGACATGCTGGCAGCAATGCGTAAGTTCGCCGATCAGAACCAAGTTAAACGTACATTCATTGGTCAAGGTTACTACAACACCTTCACGCCGAACGTAATTCTACGCAACGTGATGGAAAACCCGGGCTGGTACACTGCTTACACCCCTTACCAACCAGAGATCTCACAAGGTCGTTTAGAAGCACTTCTAAACTACCAACAAATGGTGATGGATCTTACTGGTATGGAAATCGCGAACGCGTCATTGCTTGATGAAGCAACGGCAGCCGCAGAAGCGATGACACTTTGTAAGCGTGCGGGTAAAAGCAAGAGCAACGTATTCTTCGTTGCTGACGACGTTCACCCACAAACCATCGAAGTGGTAAAAACTCGTGCGAAATTCATCGGCTTTGAAGTCTTGGTTGGTTCTTTAGAATCACTACCAGAGCAAGACGTGTTCGGCGCACTAGTTCAATACCCAAGTACAACAGGTGAAGTTCGTGACCTAACGGACATCATCGCTAAAGCGCAAGCAAACAAAACACTAGTGACTGTAGCAACGGACCTTCTTGCTTCTACCCTACTTAAACCTGCAGGTGAAATGGGCGCAGACGTAGCAATCGGTTCAGCACAACGTTTTGGCGTGCCGATGGGTTACGGCGGTCCACACGCTGCTTTCATGGCAACGCGTGATAAGCACAAGCGTACAATGCCTGGTCGTGTTATCGGTGTTTCTATCGATACCAATGGTAACCAAGCACTGCGTATGGCAATGCAAACGCGTGAACAGCACATCCGTCGTGAAAAAGCGACATCAAACATCTGTACTGCTCAAGCACTGCTAGCGAACATGGCGTCTTTCTACGCGGTTTACCACGGCGCAGAAGGTCTACGCACGATTGCTCGTCGTACGCACCACATGACAGCCATCCTAGCCGCTGGCCTAACTAAAGGCGGCTTCGAGCTTGCTCACAACAGCTTCTTCGACACCATCACTATCAACACAGGTGCACAAACTGAAGACCTATACGCGAAAGCACTAGCCGCAGACATCAACCTACGTAAGTTGGGTACTCAGCTAGGTGTGAGCTTCGACGAAACCACAACCGTGGCAGATGTAGAAGCCCTATTCGCAGTATTCGGTGTGAAAGAAGAAGTCGCAGCACTATCAACTGAAATCGCAGGCAACGAGTTTGCAGCCATTCCAGAAGCATTGCGCCGCACAACAGAATATCTAACACACCCTGTGTTTAACACGCACCACAGCGAAACACAGATGATGCGTTACCTAAAACAGCTAGAGAACAAAGACTTCTCACTCACGCACGGCATGATCCCACTGGGCAGCTGTACGATGAAGCTGAACGCAGCAGCGGAGATGATTCCAGTAACTTGGCCTGAGTTTGGTTCGATCCACCCGTTCGCACCAGCAGAACAAGCAGCTGGTTACGCAGCACTCGCAAAAGATCTTAAAGAAAAGCTATGTGAAATCACTGGCTATGACGCATTCTCACTACAACCAAACTCTGGTGCATCGGGTGAGTACGCAGGTCTTATCGCGATTCAACGCTACCACGAAAGCCGTGGCGAAGGTCACCGCAACGTATGTTTGATCCCAAGCTCTGCGCACGGTACTAACCCTGCAACAGCATCTATGGTGTCAATGAAAGTGGTTGTGGTTAAGTGTGATGAAGAAGGCAACATCGACATCGACGACCTAGCAGCGAAAATCGAGAAACACAAAGACAACCTATCAAGCATTATGATCACTTACCCTTCTACGCACGGCGTTTACGAAGAGAAAGTGAAAGAAGTGTGTGAAATGGTTCATGCCGCTGGTGGTCAGGTTTACCTAGACGGCGCTAACATGAACGCGCAGGTTGGTCTAACATCACCAGGCTTCATCGGTTCAGACGTTTCTCACCTAAACCTACACAAAACCTTCTGCATCCCGCACGGTGGTGGCGGTCCGGGTATGGGTCCTATCGGTGTGAAATCTCACCTAGCTCCTTTCTTACCAGGGCATATTGAAGACGGTGTAGAAGGCGCAGATTTCGCAGTATCAGCAGCAGATATGGGTAGCGCTTCTATCCTGCCTATCTCTTGGGCTTACATCGCAATGATGGGTGAAGCTGGCCTAACAGATGCTACAAAAGTAGCAATTCTGAACGCAAACTACGTGATGGAAACACTTCGCCAACACTACCCTGTTCTTTACCGTGGCAAAAATGGCCGCGTAGCGCACGAATGTATTATCGACATTCGTCCGCTGAAAGAAGAAACAGGTATCAGCGAAGAAGACATCGCGAAGCGTCTAATGGACTACGGTTTCCACGCACCAACTATGTCGTTCCCTGTAGCGGGCACGCTAATGGTTGAGCCAACGGAATCGGAAGATCTAGAAGAGCTAGACCGCTTCTGTGATGCGATGATCGCTATCCGCGAAGAAATGGAGAAAGTGAAAAACGGTGAATGGCCACTGGATAACAACCCACTTGTTAACGCGCCACACACACAAGTTGATCTTTCAGCTGAAGATTGGGACCGCCCTTACTCTCGCGAGATTGGCTGCTTCCCGTCTAAAGCGACCAAATCTTGGAAGTACTGGCCAACGGTAAATCGCGTAGATAACGTATACGGTGACCGTAACCTAATCTGTTCATGCCCAAGCATCGATAACTACGAAGATTAATTTTTGTAGAATCTAAATAAACAAAGGCGAACCGATTGGTTCGCCTTTGTTTTTGGTGTGCCGCCCTAACATTTGTTGATACATCGAGAAGGAATGATGGCTAGTTATTGTTTGCACAAAAGTGATTTAGAAATACAGTGACTTCTGAGAACCTTTGAATTAGCACTAATATCTCAGAGCCTTAAAAGCTTGTTGGAAACTCCTCATGAACACTATGTTATGCAGGTGCTGTGTAGTTTCTCAGTTCAGTTGCAGTAAGTCCCACTTATTACCATAGAGATCTTGGAACACCACCACTGTCCCGTATTCTTCCACACGAGGCTCTTCATTAAATACAATACCATTTTTCTTCATCAACTCGTAGTCACGCCAAAAATCATTAGTTTGCAGAAACAGGAAAACACGACCACCTGTTTGATTTCCTACTGCATGCGTTTGCTCCGGTGTACTCGCTTGAGCTAAAAGTAGGTTTGTACCATTGGAGTTTGGAGGAGAAACTTGAACCCAGCGTTTACCACAACCTAGGTTGGTATCTTCAACCAGAGTGAATTGAAGTTTTTGAGTATAGAATTCGATAGCATCGTCGTAATTTTCAACGACTAGAGCAATGTTTCCGATTTGCTGCTGAACAGTTTTGGCCATGATGATTTCCGCTGTGTCAAAACGCTAATTGTACGCTATTTTGAGACTTTTCCAGAAAGCACGTAACGCCTTGCAAATGTTTAAGGCACACAATACGAATGTTTACGCGCGGCGCCTTTGTCACTAGAACCGACAAACAATATAGCTGCCACCAGTGTCGAATCTTGATTGAGCAACTTATTAAAGCCTTAGCTATAACTCAAGAGTAAACCTCTAACCTAATAACGAAGGCTGCTCGTATACCATGGTATTATAGTTCTTCTAGTTTTCCCTTAGCTAAATCTTCTTGTTGCTTAAGGAACATGAAGAAGTTTGCCTCACTGATAAACGGGTTACCGCTTGTGCCGAGCTTCTTCCTATTTTCAAAAAGGAAATTTTTATGTGGATGGTTCGAAAGGTTAACGTTCACAATAGGTGCCTGTAGTGAAATTTTTCTAATTTTCTCCATGCTAGTCAGGAACTGGCCAATAACTTCTGGATCATTGCTACTTACGCTATGCCCACCAACGATAAAAGCACGATATTGTTCGCCATTATCTTCAACAGCGAAGTCTAAGGAATAATCACCTTCCGTGTGGCCAGGTGTGAGATAGAACTTAAACTCATGTCCACCAATAACCATAGAGCTATCGCTTTTTATCTCTATGTCTAAATTTGGAGGAAGGAACTTGTTCTCACCTTCGCTTTTGTTTGATTGCTGTATAGATAGTTCATGAGCGCTTTTGGTCATCACGACTTTGGAACCATACTTCTCTTGAAGTAACTGGGCGCCCCCAACGTGGTCAGAATGCCCATGAGTTACCAATATGTGCGTTATTGGCTTATCTTTTAGCCCTAGCTTCTCTAGGTTGATAGGTATCCACTCAGAGTAAGGGAAGTCAAGCGTATCAATGATAACAAGTCCGTCTTCTGTAGCAATGGCATATGATGAGACCCACTTGTCTCCTACATAATAGACATTATCAAACATCTGAAATGGTTCTACATAACCGTTCTTATCATTCATTGCTGGAACATATTGACTTAAGGAAGCAAAAGACGAAGCACTGAAAAGTAAACCTACAATAATTTTTTTCACGAAATCGCACACAAATATATCCTTAATAATTTCTTATAGAACTTCGCGGATGAGAAAGCTCTAAACGATTTTCAGAGGCAAATACAACTGCAAATACTTTCTACTTAGCTTGAGTTTTAGCTGACCGAATCACTTGTAAACTCGAATCCTATTAACTGCCTATGTATTCATGATTCTTTTAGAGGTTAAATAAATGAACTCAATTGAAGCAGAGTCATGAAGCTTCACTTGAGGTTACCGGCACAGCACAATGTGATAAACCTCTTTCAAGCAAACATTTGAATGCGATTTTTCCAATTTAAGACATGTTCAATAAATGCATCAACTCTTGCAGGCCTTTTATCGCGGTCTCGATACATAATGAATACTTCTTTACCCGAGCATTGCCATTCTGGCAACAAAGGCAGCAGGTTATGTTGATCATGATTTAGCTCATGAAAGTAATAGGTTGGAATCCAAGCAATTCCTAAACCATGGATGACGGCGTCTCTAACTAGTAGTACATCATTTGAAGTGAATTGAAACTTTAGCGGACGATCAAATGTTTCATTGGTGATTTGATTAACTAATTTCCATTGGCTGTCGTTGTTTACCGTAATTAGGCGATGATGAACAAGTTGTTCTGGATGGGTAATCGGTTGGTGTTGTTCTAAATAGCTTCGTGATGCACAAAGCGCAAATGGAATCGACCATAATTTCTGAGCAATCCAGTCTTGTTCAATAAGATCACCAAGACGAAAACTAACATCGACACGGTTAGATACAAGATTGATTTTTTCATTCTGTACATCTAAATCGATACATATCTTCGGATGTTGCTCTGCAAATTCATAAACGCACCGCTTTAACCACATCTGTGTCATGTTAATTGGCGCTGATATTTTGATCGTTCCGCTTAAAGACTGACGCTCAGTCGCAATTCTCGATGTCACATTATTTAAGCTAAGAAGTAACGGCTCACAGAGTTGATAATATTTTTCGCCATCAGTTGTTAACGCAAAGTGGTGTGCACTGCGGTTAAATAGTCTGCAATTTAAGTTTGTTTCCAGCCTTTTTAACTTCCGGCTTAGCGTGGCTAACGGGACATTAAGACGCTCAGATCCTTGTGTTAGGCTTTGATAGCGAGCAACAGAAACGAATAACAAAAGGTCATCCAAAGAGTGACGTTCCATATTTGGGATTAACCCTCTTAAATTTGGCTATTAAAAATCAAATATGAAATATATAGCATTATCGCGTCAAGTTAATTTTTATCAGGAAGATCTATGTCTAAGCATTTATCAATTTGGTGCGGTGTTGTTGTCGCTATCTTTTTTTGGTCTAGTAACTTTAACGTAATAAAGGCTATTAATAGCGATGTCTCTCCTTTGGATTCAGCGACGTTACGATTTTCCGTTGCAGCTTTAATACTCTTACTGATAAGAGGTACTAAACGCTCTCCATATGGAGCCAAACTCACACGAAAAAGTATGTTGTCGTTGTTTGTTATAGCAACCGTGGGTGTAACTATCCAAAACTTCTCTATTTTCTCTGCAATGAGATTTACTACCCCAGTTAACGCAGCGGTTGTTCAGGCAAACCTACCACTTGTCACTATCTTGTTGTCGGGCGTTATTCTCAAGACTTCCATTTCGGTTAAAACTATTTTAGGTGCACTAATCAGTTTTTGTGGAGTGGTAATCGTCATTACAGGGGGAAATATTCATTCTATTAGCAGCAATAGTAATATTGGTTATCTATACATGTTATTTGCTTTAATTAGTGGGTGTTTATACACAATTCTAGCGAAGCGTTTAACATCTCATATCCCAGTAACTCAGCAGTTACGTTGGGTGTTAAGTATTGGTGCCATTCAAATGGTCGCTATAGCGATGTACCACGGCGACTTTAGCCGTAGCTTAAATGCCATAACATTTAAAGACCTAGCATTAATAGCTTACATGAGCCTGTTTGGAACTTTGATTGCTTATTACTTTTGGATGAAAGGCGCTATCGTTCTTGGTCCAGATAAGATGTCTCCATTATTTAATATTATGCCGGTATTCACTCTACTGATTTCGTTCATTTCTGGTGAGCAGGCTCAATGGGAAAATGTTTTAGGCGTCTTTATCGTTGCGGCTGGTGTGTATATAGGTAACTCAGCACCTTTTGCTCGTTTACGGAAGGTGGTGGAGTAAAAATAGACGCCAACCTTAAGTCCATTATTTAGAGCAATACTTTGTTAATTGGCATAAGTTTTCTTGGTTTCCAATAGGTACACTTTTCGCTTTCGTCGTTCACTCTTTTATCTAACTTTATTGAGTGCATGTCGAAAATCTTCAATCTTTTGCTAAGAGCGTTTTTTACTATGTAAAAAACAGAGGAGAATGGCCATGAAAAAACGACTCAACTATATTGAAGTAGCGCCAAAAGCAATAGAAATCCTATACGCTCAGGAAGCTTACTTCCATGAACAATTTAGCCAATCAGAAACTATGAACATGATCATATGGGAACTGGTTAAGTTACGCATATCGCAAATCAATCAATGTGCATTTTGTATCGACATGCATAGTAAAGATGCGCTTAAGTTAGGTGAAAAGCCGGAACGCATATGGGGGCTTAGTGCATGGAAAGATATGCCATTCTACAGCGATGCAGAACACGTTGCACTAGGTTGGGCTGAATTACTAACTGCTGGCCTACCAGTAGATGATGATAGCTATCAGCTGACCTTGAATACCTTTGGAGAAGAAGCTATGGTCAACCTAACAATTGCGATCAACGCGATCAATAGTTGGAACCGAATAGTTAAGGCATTTAAGCCAAAGGTTGGAGTCTATAAACCTCGATAATTCTATTTGACGGTTCTTACTTGTAAGCCACTGCTTATACCTCAACTTAATAGGATGAAAAGTACATGTGTATCACTTTCTCATTTAAGTTGAGGTTAAATAGGATGATTCATTTGAACTTAGAATTTGATATTTTAAAACCTCAAAAGGCTTTAGCTGGCTATGTTCAAGCCATTTGGTCAGCATCCGTCAAACCTGATACGACGCAAACCGTACGTAAACAATTACTCAGTGATGCTGGTACAGGTGTGGTATTCATTTTACAGAATGAAGTACAAATAGATGGTGAGTGGCAGACGCCGGGGGTTGTCCTACTGCCTATAAGCATTCTGGCACATCAGGTCTGCCTACCGCCAGGCGCGGTGATGACTGGCGTACGCTTTCATCCTGCTGTTGGTTATCAACTATTTGGTAAACGTCTAGAACAGCTATTGCGGATTCAAGACGACCACCCTTTGGCTTCTTCTGCACTAGCAACATTTGAGTCTCTGCAAACAGCTCGTTCGCCATATGCAAGGATTTCTACGTTATATCGCTGGGTTCAAACACTGATTGAGGAATATGAACCGCAGTATGTCGGCCACATTATTGAACAACCTACAGGGACCATCAGTCAGCGCCAGAGAGAGCGCAATTTTCAGAAATGGTTGGGGATTACTCCTAAACATTACCAACGCATTAAACGAGTGAAGCACACTTTAGAGCAACTCCGAGCGCAACCCGATCTTACTTTATCGGAATTGGCGCTGGAGCAAGGCTTTTCCGATCAAGCACACATGACTAGAGAGTGTAAGCAGATTGCGCGCATGACACCGAAGCAGTATGTCCGAAAGAGAAACCTCTAAGCCTTATTAGCTTTCTACATCAAACCCAATTGATTCAGAATCGACGATATACTTGCTACAATGTTCGATCATATATCACCTACTTTTTAGAACGCTCATTCCAGCTTGATATGAGCTGGTTAGCTCGCTTTTGATGCCGCGTGCTGCTCTACCATAAACGCGATCACTTCTTCGTTTAAGCAAGATTTGCTGATGTATTGGCGTTGTTTACCAAGGTGAAGGATAAAGCCCAAATCAGTTTGTTCGAGTTGGTCGATTTCATTCCAAGCGAGGCTGCGGTCAACTTTACCGCTTTTGTAGCGCACGCCATCTGCATTCACTTCAAACACCACTTTACTGCCGCGGCTTGAGCTGATGGTTTGACGCCACAGCCACCAAGTTCTTTTGAAGTAAACGCTGCACGCTTCAATCACACTCAATACGATAAAGAACCAACCGACGTAACCGTTAGGTAGCAGTTCAAACTCCAATAAAACCACACCAAAAATTAGAAAGAGGATCCCTTTCAAATACGCTTGCGGGAACTTAACTGGCTGGCTAGTTTGATCATAACACTCAGCAAAAAATGGCTTGTCGAGTGTGTATTCTGTAGTGAATTCGAAATCTTTAGACATGTATGGTTACTTCAAGGCTTCTGTAAATGAGTATTCTTGGTTGCACTCTTGCAACGCGAGCATTGTAGCGCTTCTCTGGCTTTATCTTTAGCCCTTTTGATGCTGTTTTGTAAATCAATGATAACGAAACATTAGAAGACCTCGGTGCACTCGCCAAGATCAAACAAGGCGAACCATTTGGCTCGCCTTGTTAATTAATGACCTATATGACTTATGAGGTTTTCTACTTTAGAGGGTCGTTGTCTGGCAATGCACTGTGTATCCAGACTGCCAGTCGGTGTTTGATGCTTGCGCCGTCTAGCTTGCTTTCCGGTAATGGGGTGATCTGTTTGGCATCAACCAAGAATAGGTAAATCGCTTTTACTCTTAGAGGTTGTGGTGACTGAGGAAGGTCAAAGCCTTGTAGCTTCGCCATCTTCCCACCAATCTCTAGTGCCTTCTTAACCAGTTTGTCTTCATTGTGAAGTTTGGAGCTTTTTGACATTGATAAATCCTCTTCTTCGCTTCAATTAAGAATACATGAAGTGTCGCGTATGGCGTGTTAGTAAGCTCGCATATTGATAAGTTTATGCCTTCTTACCGAGTAACTGATTGAAAAACGACCTTAATTCGTCATCACCAAGATTGAGCAGGTAGTCACCAATATACCATTCAACAATCGATTGATTTGGATGTGCCGTGACTTGCGGGTTACCAAACCAAATGCCCTTTTCCGTGGCAAACGTGTGTTGGAGTTCTTTCAACTCTTCGCAGCTAAATGGCAGGATAAGGTGCAACATATTTGCTTGAGGCTGGGTTGGTCTTACCGCCAAAGATGGGAACTCATCAATGATCTTGTAGATTTGTTTTGTTCGCTCAAACAGAGCCCGCAGCTGCGCCAACCTTTCATCGAACGGCATTGCCGCAGACACTACATAAGGTGTTCCATTAATGATTTATTTAGAACAGAGATCATGCTCACCGTAAACGAGCCACTTTGGCAAATATGCGGTTTCTGGAATTGTCCAGCCATACTTATCGTATGCCAATGCAGCAAGACCAATCAGTTTCAAAGAAACATTCCCTTTTGGCGAATAACGAACATCTTCATTCATGTAGAACTGGTAATGCGCCTCTAACGCATCTCTCAGTGCTTCTTGATAATGCGCCTCATCGCCATCGATAATGGCAACAAACACATTCACAAATGGAATAAACAAAGAGTGTACATATGGCACTCTGGTTGATTCTAAGTATTGCGGGGAGGATTTCTCCATCACAGTTTGCAATAACTCTGGTAACGCTGATGAATTGCTAAATACACCGTTAACGAACTCGACTAGCGCAACATCGAATGGATCTTTTAAACGCACTAACGACTCATCCATGATGGTCATCAGCTCTACGCAGCGCCAATCTCTCGCAGCCATCGCTAAACAGATTTCATCCAACCATGCATCCATTGTTCCTTCTGCAACAGAACGGTTACCTACTTCCGAAAAGTGTCGGTGCCCAACGGAGAATTCAACCACTTTGTCTGAATGATTGGCCAGCAAGTACACGTTATTCAGTAACTCAAGTGCTCTTTTTATATAAGCTGGCGAGGCCTGATGTTGTCCGTATTTTGAAGCAGTGAAGAATGAATCAAGCGAATACCAAGCGTCGCCTTTCATTCTTTTGAGAGGTTGCTGATAAAAAGATTGTTTTTCATCAAGCATTTCTTCCCAGAAGTTGTAAAAATCTTCATCTTCCTCACGAAAAATACGCAATTTTCTTTCTTCAGGTATATCTAAATAGTGATTTTTTATTGTTTCCATCGTTCCCTAGCCTCGCATTATAAGTTGTTCTAATTTTTTGCTATGATGATATTCATCCTCAAAATCAAGCCGTGAATGATGCCGAAGTTGATTTATAAAATCAATTTATAATCAGTATGTTGTATCGAAAGTTAATGCTTAATTGAAATGAATCGAAAAGCCGAAAAACATTTGAAATATAAGGCTACCGCACAAGCCGCGATGGGTAAGCCAGAACGTACCTGTCCATAAACAGTGGACGACGAACACTGACTTTGTGGAGTAAAGATAGACAGATATTCACCATTGTGTTCGCCTTTCTTTTTCTGTCGCTTTCGATAATACTCTTGCGCAACATTACTCAGCTGGAAAATTTTATGCCTCAAGCAAACTCTGTGGTCGTACTCGACTTTGAAACCACAGGTCTCTCTCCTACTTTAGGTGATCGCGCAATAGAAATTGGTGCAGTAAAGTTAGTCAATGGCGAGGTTGTCGATAGTTTTCAGCAACTCATGAATCCCGGTTTCAGAGTGAGTTCTTTTATTGAGAACTACACCGGCATTACCAACAATATGTTGCGATCGGCACCAAGCTGCGAAGAGGTAATGGCGTCATTTAGTGAGTTCATTGCTGGCGAGAACCTTATCGCTCACAACGCGTCCTTCGATAAACGATTTTTAGATGCAGAGCTTGAACGAATCAACTGTGGTTATTCGGGTGAGTTTGCTTGCTCCTTACTGGTAGCAAGACGGCTCATTCAAGAAGCCCCATCACATAAGCTAGGTGAACTTGTTCGCTATAAAAATATCGACAACGACGGTGTTTTCCACCGTGCACTAGCCGATGCGCAAATGACAGCCAAGCTTTGGCTCTTAATGGTCGAAGGGATAGAAAACTCAGGCGTCGAAAAACCAAGTTTTCAGTTGATGCAAACAGTTAGTAAAACAGCCAAAGGAAAAGTCGACCTGCTACTCGCCAAAAGCCGTGCGTAACCCCCTCCGAACTAAAAGCTGGTTCTAGTCTCTTCGACGTTTAAGTGATTTTCGATATACATGCGATATTGGTTATCCCAGTGAACTTCCTAATCCGAAAGCGGTAGTTCGCTGGTCTCACCAACCAAACTGGCTTACTATGCCAGGTACCTAAAACGCTTTGTGAGTCACTCATGAGCAGAAAAAATAACAAAAATCTCAGCATTCTTCTTAAACTCAACACCTTTATTGCACCGTATAAATGGCGGGTTGCGGCGGCCTTGGTTGCCCTTGTTGCGACAGCAAGTTTGACGTTATCCGTTGGCTATGGAGTACGCATACTTATCGACCAAGGCTTTGCTCAGCAATCATTGCAAGAGCTTACCAATGCGATTCAGTTTATTGTCGGTGTCACATTGTGTATTGCCATTGGGACTTTCTTTCGCTTTTACCTTGTCTCTTCCGTAGGTGAGCGCGTTAGTGCGGATATTCGCCTTGCGGTGTTTAACCATGTGATTACGCTGCATCCGAGCTATTTTGAGACCAACAGTAGTGGCGACATTATGTCGCGCTTGACTACCGATACCACATTGCTGCAAAGCATTATTGGTTCATCGTTCTCGATGGCGATGCGTAGCGCTTTGATGTGCTTTGGGGCCATCATAATGTTGTTTGCCACTAACGTTAAGCTCACGCTGATTGTGCTTGCTTCTGTGCCTTTGGTTCTGGTTCCGATTTTGTTTTATGGACGACGCGTGCGTGCGCTCTCTCGCCAAAGTCAGGACTCAATGGCCGATGTCGGAAGCTACGCTGGAGAAGCGATAGAGCATATTAAAACCGTGCAAAGTTTTAGCTCAGAGTCGCATGAACGAGCGGCTTTCGCTGTCGAGGTGGAAAAAGCTTATGAAGTAGGTAGACAGAGAGTAAAGCAGCGAGCGATCCTGATATCAGGCGTTATTGTGATTGTGTTCAGCGCGATTGCAGGCATGCTTTGGGTAGGCGGCAGCGATGTGATTCACGGAAAAATGTCTGCGGGTGACCTAGCCGCATTTGTGTTTTATGCCATTATGGTTGCCTCATCGACTGCAACCATTTCCGAAGTCATGGGTGAATTGCAAAGAGCCGCAGGTGCTACCGAACGGCTGATTGAGATCCTTCAAGTAGCCAGTGATATTAAAGCGCCAAGCAACCATTTGCCTGTCCGTGCCGACATGCCTGCTGAGGTTAACTTTAATTCAGTGAGTTTCAACTACCCTTCTCGCCCAAATCAACCAGCTATCAAAGAGTTAAATCTAACCGCTGATCAAGGAAAAGTGTTGGCGTTGGTCGGCCCTTCTGGTGCAGGTAAAACAACACTATTCGAACTGCTGCAACGCTTTTATGATCCGCAAAAAGGGCAAGTGTTGTTTGGTGGTGAAGATATTCGACAGTTCGATCCAAACGAGCTTCGACGTCAAATGGCGCTCGTACCACAACAACCAGCGCTGTTTAGCCATGATGTTTTCCATAATATTCGCTACGGTAATCCTGAAGCGACGGATGAACAAGTTATCGAAGCCGCGAAAAAAGCCCATGCCCATGAGTTTATTGAGAAGCTTCCCGAAGGCTATCACAGCTTTTTAGGGGAGCGCGGCGTTAGGCTATCAGGCGGACAAAAGCAGCGCATTGCGATTGCTCGCGCGATTCTAAAAGATCCAAAAATCTTACTGCTAGACGAAGCTACCAGCGCCCTTGATAGTGAAAGTGAACATCACGTTCAGCAAGCACTTGAAGCTCTAATGAAAGGACGCACAACGCTGATTATTGCTCATCGTCTTTCGACTATCCAACATGCGGATAAAATTGCGGTGCTCGACAATGGCGAGTTAGTCGATGTTGGTAACCACCAATCATTAATGCAAAGCTGTGAGTTGTATCAGCGACTTGTGGCATTGCAATTTAAGCACTTGGAGTAACGCCTAGTTAAGCGTTCAAAAGTAAGCAAAGGCGGACCAAATAATTTAATAACAGGAGTTTAACGATGTTTTTGTGTCAGTCCAGCGAGCCTTGGCGAGACTAAGAATCTAGCTCTGAGTGGTTAATGAGATAATTTAGACCATGAAGAGCTAGGATAGAAGATCCCACATCATGTCCCATCGTCGCTGTACAAGGTGACGAAATACAAAAGATGCCACTCGCAGTTAAACGAGCGGCATTAAACCAAGCAGCTCGCCTTTTAACAAAGGAATTCCAGTAAGAATCCAGTAACCAGCGTATTCTCCCTTCAACTAGAAACACTCGTTCACAACTACCATATAAAACCCAATCAACTTCATTTGTAACAATTAAGGTTTCAAAAATAGGAAATCATTACTGAAAAAGTTTACCGCGTTTTGTGTTGCTATCTATGGTTACAATGTTTGAGACATCAATGCCTTCAAACCAAGCAACACAAAAGCGGCACCGATATGAACAGCGAAGCGAAACAACTATTTTCTTATCTATGTCAGCGATACGATGCGCTTTCTCAAGAGCTTGAGTCTCGCCCTTTTCCTGAATTTTCTGAGACTATTACTCATCCTCTTGGGCACTGTTTAGTCCGTTGCCCAGCAGGTAGCCAACGCTTTTCTATTGTAGCAGTCAACTTTGCACCCTCCGTTCGCGGGCAAGGCGTGCTTACTGCATTTATCGACTACATCAAAAGCAATCCTTACCACTACCAAGGTGTTGAGGTTGCAATCATTGAAAACAAGAACTTAGCTAAACGGCTTTTGTCTCTTGGCTGGAAGTACAAGTCCCTGTTTGGCAAGATTTTCTTCGCTAGCAAGCCAACCCTAGTAAAGGACTTTCAGTCTGCGTAATAGTTATTACGAAACCGCATCGACATCCAAAGTAAAACCATCACTCAAAATCCGTAAGCATGTTGAAAAAAACTTGGCGATCTTCTGCAGTACTTCCTCGATGAGCAGTGTATTCAACGTGCGCGTCTGCGCTGGCTTTTGGGGATAGATTGATGCCCCATAACGCATTAATTTGGTTTGGTACGATGGAATAACGCATATCAACAATTCGCATTTCATTATTCGGATCCGTCGCTACAAAACCGTTTGAAAACCAACGGAAACGTTCGATGTCTCTTGCTTGTTGCGATTGCGGGTTTAGCCACGGAAATTGCTCTTTTATATTTAACTTTGGAGTTGATTCGCCAGGGTAAATTTTTATTGAACGCCCCACCCTTACGGCATCTACATAGTAGCTCTCTTCCGTTTCATAAATTAGTTTCCAAACCAAAAGATTGCTAAAGCTTGGTTTGGCTTTTAATTGTATAGCGTTGTGTTGTCGCTCTTTGACGATTTCCCAACCAGCTGCTTCTGCTCTATCTCGTTGGATCATTCCAAGGCTTAGGTAAGCCAGACACCATAAAAATGCAATGCGGGCATAGTTTGGGCTTCGCTTCAGTGCAGCAAACAAAAGCAATATTAAAATAGGGAGTGTGAACGCGGGGTCGATTACCGAAATAGTGTTCCAAGCATAACGCGTGTTGCTTATCGGCCATAGAAGCTGTGTTCCATAACTGGTGCATGCGTCTAATAACGCATGGGTACTATAACCAAGCGCGCAGTAAAACCAACTCTGCCGGAAGCTTAGTCCTCGCTTTTTTGCGAACAATGGATACAACACCAAAGCACAAATGAAACTACCAAACGGGATAAACAAGAGCGAGTGAGTAAATTGGCGATGGTATTCCAAATACAGCAAAGGATCAGTTGAAGAACGGATTAGCACATCTAAATCCGGAGCCATCCCAGAGACCACGCCCAACACGCCAACAACTGCAAGGTTTCGCTTGTTGCTCACCGCCAGTGGCAAAGCTGCACCCAATAAACCTTGCGTTAACGGATCCATCGTTCACTTCCTTTAGATAGATGAAGCTCAGCTGGAAAGCGTACACGCTCAATAGTCGGTTCCAATTTAAAAACCAGAAGGTTCTTCGACATAAATTATCCGCATTTAAGTGGAAAATAATACACGACTTAGTCATGCATTTGCTTGTTTAGCAACAAACACCTTGATTTAGTGTAAGAAGGAATCACGCCGTTCGCTAGTGAACGAACAAATCTGAGTCTAGGCTTGTTTGGTATTTCAAACCCGAAGGTTTATCTGACGCGAAAAAACAAGGCGATCCAAATGGCTCGCCTTGTTTCTAATTTACTGAACGATAAACGACAGGTGTTTAGTCTTGAGGATTCTCTTTCGCGTTGATTTCAGCGTAAGTGTGCAGCAGCTCCGTCAATGTTTTTACCCACGCAAAAACATCCGAAGGTGCATTTTCGATTAGTTTTTCCACTAGCGCACAGTGTGTTTCTAGCGTGATGGCCTCTTCCAAACGGAATGAGATCGCGTAGAAATGCCAAAGCACCAATCGCGTCATTCGCTCGCTATTTTGCTTTGCGTTGTCTGAGTCATCAAACGCTTGTTGAATTTCACTCAGTGCGATTGCTGTCATGCGTAGCATTGCATCAAGACGTGCAGACAACATGCGGTCTTCACTATCCACTTCTTCTTGATCAAAAGTGAACAGCTCATTCATCACGTCTTCTGGCACCATTTTACTGATCATACGAGCACTAAACTCTTCCAGCTCATGGCGAGGCATAGTTACAAGACAATCGAAGGTGTAATCACGAAGCATAAAATCACTCTAGGTTAGAAATCAATTTCAGCCTCGCATTCTAAATATTGAAATTTCAATTGCCAGTGTTAATTTCTATCCATCTACGAAAAACTACAAAACACCGTTGATTGCAATACCAACACCAATCCGCTGCTGATTATGATCATAGTCGATCAAGCTCTTACCATAACCCGCTGAGTATTGTGCGTACCCCTGAACTTTGCCCCAAATCGGAAATGACACACCCAGTTCTGCAAAACCCTTATGTGTTTGAAAGTTCTGGCGACCTAAAAAGGTAAACTCGTAACCATTCCACTTGTAAGCACTCGATAGCTCAAAGTGTCCCATATAGTCTTCGATATCCGGGTTATCATCACCTTTGGGATCATTAGGCGATGTCTTTTCATCTTCAGGTATACGCCACCAAGGCTGGATAGAAACCGCAAAATTGTCTTTTGCAAAGGTTAAGTTGGCATAGACACGGTTCCAACTGCGCGATAGCTCCTGTCTCTGACCGTTAGACTCATGTTCAATACCAAAACCTAACCAAGTCGAACCATCAAGTGGTTTCCAGTCTGTTGGGGTGTAGTAAAAAAGCTCTGGACGATAATTGGTTTCACGGAATGGACGAGATGCTGCACCCGTGTATACCTGCCAAAATGATTTAAGAGTCATTCCAAAAAACAGACCATCGCCATCAAACAACAAGTCATCATAGTTCATTGGTACTTTAAAACTGATTTGGAACTCCGCCTCTTCCTTACGCAGTTCATCGCCGTATTTGGTGTCGGCATACGCGCGTTTATTTACACGATCACTGTATGTAAACGGAAGAATATAGTTAACGCGATGCGCGACTAGGCTAAACGGTTCGAACGCGTTTTCTCGTTCTGATTCCAAACGCTTGTCGACCAAACTTTCCTGAAGTTCTTCAGGCTCTTCAATTTCTGGATCTGCGGGCACTGTGCTGGTTACTGTGTCAAGCTCACACTGCGCGCGAATGCTCTTTATGGTTTCTTCACCTTTGCTTTGCTTTATTTTGTCTAGCAAACATAAATCATAAGCACTGGCTGTTTCTCCCATCGCAACTGGCGCTGCCAATAAACTCAGTATTGATATCCCTGCCACTTTTGAAGCCATCTGAAACCCTTAATATTCTTTATGTCAAACCAGATAATTTTAGTTTTTCTTGGTAAACCGCTTGCCATTCTGACGTTAAGGCAATGTTAAATGTCCGCCGACTTTACGTCTTGGATAAATGCAACAGACTTTAGACATATCGGTCAACTATGAGCAAAGCGCAAAAAACAACCAAGAGTTGAGCATCATAGATAAAAACCACTCGTTTGCATGATGCTCATTTTATCTATGCAAAATACTGGCTCGTAACTTTGATTGCAAACCCGGCTATGAATAAACCCAAACCATAACCCAAATGCGCCAATGTGCTAAGAAAACGGGCTTTCCAAGGTGTTGGGGTTTTACTCGCAGCAAAACCAAATCCTAGACAAGGTTGAATGACCAAAAATGGGAAGATCAACGTTACCACGCCTGTAATTAAGCTGGGCATTAGACTGGGCTCTACCAACCAATGATGACCAAAAACAGTAACGTGAGCCAAAGCGAAAGTAACGCCGATGGCATAATGCAAAAACCAGCCCAGTGACTTTTCTCCCGGCATCGCCTCTGACGCCATAATTGGCGCATGCATAAGCTTTCCTTGGGGCATGTACAAAACCCAGCGCGCAACCAACGCATAGTTTAATGAAGGAATACCAAACACTCTCCTTTGTAACCATGCCCATAAATCCATTATCAAAGTGGCACCAATCCCTATTAGCACCGCTTGCAATCCCATTAAAAGCAGCATTTTTCTCTCCTCAAGTTTTTGATTTGTTAAGGTCTTAGTTGCATGCTACAACTTAAAGCCAACTTGAAGTCAATGGGGAATAATATGGATATTGCAGAAGTGGTTAGAAAATCAGGATTGCCGACTTCAACGCTCAGGTACTACGAACAGCTGGGGTTAATTCGCTCGATAGGAAGGAATGGATTGAGACGCCAATATTCACCAGAGGTACTCAATACACTCAATTTAATTAGTTTGGGGCGTATCGCTGGAATATCGCTTAACGAAATGGCAGAAATGTTGAATCAATCAGAAGTTTCAAAGCCATATATCGATCGTGACTTACTAACGAAAAAGGCACTTGAGATTGATGAGCAAATAAAACGTTTGAAAGCGGTGCGAGACAGCCTAAACCATGTTGCCACCTGCCCTCATGAGTCACATATGGACTGTTCTTCATTTCAAAGGCTTATGAAGGTCGTAAAGCGTTATGTCCCCCAAAAGCAGAGATAAACCGCTCTCCCTACCGTCCTATTCTTGATTTACAAGGAAGTAACTCGCGGTTGTGAGTTACTTCCTTTCATATTACTTAGCTTGCGATTTTACGTACTTCTTCACTTTTTTCATCGCCATTTTTTGCTTCAGCGGTGAAAGGTAATCAATGAACAAGTTACCAGATAGGTGATCAATTTCGTGCTGCATCACAATCGCCAAGAACTCATCGCTCTCGATTGTAATCGGGTTGCCATCACGGTCTAGTGCAGAAACAACAACTGACGTGTAACGCTCTACATCTGCGTAGTACTCAGGAACAGATAGGCACCCTTCTTGACCAAGTGCTTTGTTTTCTCCGCTCACCACTTCTGGGTTAACCAAGATTAAAGGATCATTGCGTTCGTCAGAGATATCGATGACAACAACCGCCTCTTTTCTGCCTACTTGGGTTGAAGCTAAACCGATACCATTGCCCGTTGCGTAAAGTGTTTCTAGCATATCGTCTATCAGCGTTTGTACTGTCGATACATCAGTGACTTTTTCTGCTTTTACTTTAAGCCTTGGGTCTGGAATGGAGAGAATTTCGAGGACTGCCATACTTACCTTTCATATCTATAAATCGTAATTCGTGGCGAATTATACACACGTTTCTCGATACATAAACCTGCTAAGCTATCTTGCGCACAAGGCATAAACCATTAACTCAAACTACAACACAATAAATGGGTTTGCCTTTTAGATAAAAATCCTACAAACAGGAAACTAAAACGCCAGCACATTATGGCTGACGTCTTGTCATGATCCTAATTGAATCGTTTGTTGTATTTTATCTACTGACTTTCCTTGGCTTTGAGTAATACTCTAATCGCCATTTTCTCACCACTTTTTAAAATTAAGTAGGCGATGCCAATCGTTATTAGCATTATGATAGCAATAAAAATACTTACCCCACCGAGCTCAGATAATAAATAAAACGGAGAAATATCTAACGACATTAAGATAAGAGAGAACACTACCAAACTTGCTAAAGTCCACAGTAAAACAGCATACCATCTTGTTTTTGATGGCATTACATCTCCAGTCTTGTAGCCGAAGTAATAACCAACACTCATGGCTGGGATTAACGTGCTAAGAAAGCCTGTACCACTCATTTCTATCCCAACAATATATTCAATGGCCAACAGCAATGCAGCCCAACAAACGGACGCCAGACACAACAGAGACGTAACAAGAAGTACCGATGGTGGCTGGTTTATTTCTGATTCTGAATAGTTATTTTTTAATTCCACTTTCATTTCTTTCCATTTATTTGAATAAAATAAGCGTTTTAGATCATGCTTCCGCTTGGACAACCTAGAGAAACAACACCACAAGAAATACAACTTGTAGCTTTTTAAATAGTTTTATTTTCATTTAACCTAGATTCCAACTAACTGTTATTTTTAATAACTAAACCCTCTCTCTCAAATTGTATATTCAATAAGTTTACTCATATGGGCCCAGTGCAACCATGTTAATACGTTCTATGTATCAGAAACAATTCATTTATTTCCAATGACACTAGTGAGATCATGCGACGTGATTGGAATCTCACTTAAGTTTTCATGGACCTATCGCGCTGAAAATTGAATCCTCTACCTGTCATAGAATAAAAAGCCGTCAAAACCAGTGATTCTGACGGCTTTTTGTAAGCGCCCCGTGGGCATTACCTACACCATTATTGCTTGAAGCTTATCTAGTGACAGACCTAGATAGCTAATAGTCGCACTTGCTGTCGGAGGATTTTATTGGCTTTTACGTGGACTTTAACCAACACATCACCATCGACCAACCTAAGGTCGAATATTGGTGAATGTCGCGCTGGTGACTCCATCACTTTGTGACGACAACGATTTTACGTCTGCGCTAAAGTAATATGGATTAAGTGGCATTTTATTCTCTGCTGGTCGCGCGTAGTAAAGCTTGGCAGGCTGTTTTGCCATTTGTTGCGCGTACAAATACCCGACCAACGCATGTTCAAACTGGTGGTAACCATTTCCCCAATGGAACGCTTTGGTTGATTTAGGGCTTAGACCGACGCCTCCATATTGATGATCCACCCATGCATCCATAAAAGTGGGTAACGTGTATTGAAGCGTTTCTTTCATCGAACCATCAACAAGGGAAACTGTCATTGCCGCTTGATCGAGCTCTGCCCATTCCCAAGACGAGCTATAGTGCTTGTATGGTCTTGATTGCCAAGCAGGAATGCTCTCTTGCGTCCATTTACTCTGCCATTCTGGTGAGAAAAGCGCTTTGACTTGCTCAAAGTTTTGCTGGTATTGCGCTTGCTTAAGCGTGTGTTTCATTCCTTTGAAACCAAACTCTGTCCAATTGGAATTTTCCAACAACTGACCAGTGAGATACGTCATCCAATACGCTTTGATGGTGTGTCCAAAATCATTGTGTTTCGCATCTGGCATCATTACCGCTTTGTGGTGTATCGCGCCATAAAAGCGCTGCTCTTTGACGGAATAGTAGTTATCTAGCATCACTTGCGTCAGCCATTGCAGATCTTGCTTCCACTTGGCTTGCGCTGGCGGTGGTAAAAGTGGCGTCATTAACAACAGGTAGCCATTAATTTGGTCAAGTTGAGCGACTAACTCTTGCTGCTTCTCACTTTCCCCATCACCATCTTTCAAAACCCACGCCAGACCGCGATCATCGCTTCGTCGGTATTGTTTAAATATAAACGCTTGCTGGTCGATAAGCGCTTGTTCGACCTTTGGGTCTTGCGTTAAGTAGTAGTACATCGCCAACCCCACCAAAGCGTAAGCTTGGTCTTGAGAAGTTCGTTGTTGCCACTTCATCCCCGGTTTTCCACTACGCGTAAAGCTCACAAAGCCGCCGTTTTTCTCATCTTGTAGGTGATCAATCAGGTAATAAGCCCCTTTCTTTGCCAGCTCTAATGCTTGCTTGTCACCCGTAAGATGAAAAAGCACGCCATAAGCGTAAGTTTGGCGCGATTTCATGCGGGTGTATTCGCGATCGAAGTGCGGGCTAATCCACCCTTTGTTTAATTCTTCACACGGCTTTTGTGGGTCGAGAATGACACCGTTATCACAACGAAATGTCGGAAAATTCCCCGCAGGTTGCCCATGCGCGCTTTCCATCATCCAATATGGGGCTAGGCCATTCGTCACATGGTTTAACCAATCATCCCCCGAAGGCAGGTCTACATCAGCAAAGCTGCTCATGCTCGTCGTTGCGAGCAATAAGGTAAGATATTTAAAAGACATAACACTCAATTAAGTTATTGAATTTTATCCAGTATAAATAACTCCCTTTACGCATATTGTTGTCGTGCTCACAATCGCCTTACGCATATTGTTGTCGTGCTCACAATCGCCTTACGCATTTGTTTGCATCAATCATCTTTCAGCCTTGTTCGATAACTGAGCCGAGAATAAACGCTACTCTGTCTTCGACTGATATTTTGGGCACTTCGATCAATTGATAACCAAACTTGTGGTATGCATCGACCATCTGTTGATACGTGGCGACCGCTTCAGAAAAATCTTGCTTTCGCTCTTCGTCGTTGCTGAATATCGACGTCCACGGTGGAAAAATGAACACTTGAGAATGATAACGAAGCATCTGGCAATGCGTGATGAGCTCATGCGAGATTGGAAGTTGTTCCAACTTACTGTAGCCATATACGTCCACAATACTGCGATCAAAAAACACATTCCCTTGGTGGACATTGAAAGCTCGGTAATTGCTCACTTCTGCCTTCATCATTTCGTCTCGAAAAGCTTGTTTGTCATTCCAAGGTAATGCTGAACCGTGATTGGCAACCTGCGTTTGTATTATTTGACGGCCGGTTTCTGGCGCGCAGATAAAGCCTTGTGTTTTTAGTTGTTCGATAACCGAGGTTTTTCCTGCACCGGGACCACCAGTGAATACGATGAGTTTATTCAAAATTGTTTCCTTATTTTTTTGTTTGAGTGAAGTAATGCGTGTACAGCCAAGAAAATTGGCATCATCTGGCGTTTGAAATTGGCATTTGGCACGCCAGCGTTAAGCGAGATCGGTAGTGGGAAATTTGGGGGAATAGAACTGGGCAGTGAAGAGATATACAAAGTAAGAACCGAAACGACGTGTTCATCGGTTATGGAAAACGGAGGAATGCTGAGTGAAGCAAGCTCGCCCAAAATACTGGGTTGGGAAATGGTGCGATTGGTTCTGCTAGTTAACGCGTCAATTGGATATTTATATCAAGAAAATGGCACCTAAGCCTAAGAACGCAAAGAAACCAACGACATCGGTAACGGTCGTCAATACTACCGAGCCAGCCACGGCGGGGTCAATGTTAAACTTTTTCAACGTGAATGGTATCAACGTACCCGATGCCGCGGCCGCCAAACTATTGAGGAAAATGGCACAGCAAATAATAAGCGCCAATGGCAAAGAGTCAAACACCATGTAAACGACACCCGCGATCACCAATCCCATAATTAAACCATTAATGGTGGCGATTTTTAATTCCTTATTCACCAATAGCTTCAAGTTACTTTGGTGCAAGTGGTTTAGTGCGATACCTCGAATGGCCACCGCTAAGGTTTGGCTACCCGCGATGCCGCCCATACTCGCCACAACGGGCATTAAGATCGCAAGCGCAACGACTTGCTCGACCACATTATCAAAAAGCCCAATGATGGCGGAGGCTACGAAAGCGGTCAGCAAGTTAATCACCAACCAAAGTGCTCTTAGCCTTGTCGCCACGCTTAATGGTGTGAACAAATCTTCTTCGCTTCGTACGTTTTCTGCCACTACAGCTTGTAGGCTGAGTTCGCGCAACGTAATCGCAATGGTCGCCATCGACAAGACGCCCATAATTTTGCCACCAGCCATGATAGGAAACCAATGTGCTCCACCATCAATCGAGACTTGTTTGCTGACGCTTTGAATCGTTTGAATATCTTCTAGAATTGGCGTAACTACGGTCAAGTCGGTAAGTTTGATATGATTTTCGTGCAGCAATAGGGTATGCGGCTCTATCGTACCAATCACACCACTCGCATCACGCACAATAATCAACCGCACTGGACTTTGCCCACGTTTTAGCAGCTCGGTTTTGATGCCTCCTACGCTGTTTTTAGGGTTTGCGACCAGAAAGTGAGGCTCGGCATAACGTCCAACTTTGTTGTCTGCATACGACAATGCTTGTTGGATATGCGCGACAGACTCTTCACTTTGATCAATAAGGTATTCATCTACAAATTCGGTCGGTAGAAAGTCCGCAAAGATGATCAGTTCTGAATCCGTTATGTACGCCAAGCGTTCATGTTGTAAGTCTTTATTGAGTGATTGATGAATGTGCTTGGCGGTGTCGTATCGGAGCAAATTTAATACCGTCCAATACTTCTCAGGCGGCACTGCTTCTATGACACGTTTACGGTAAGCAATGTTGACCGATTCCAAAATGTTCGCAATCTGTGCTTCTTGATAGTCTTTCAAAAAGCTCAAGTCTTCGGTCGATTCTATCGCTTTAATGATCTCAGCAAGCAAATGTGGCACTTTGCGGTTAATTTGCAATTGGTTGGAATCTATCATTACTTTTACCTATAGCTTTCACTACCACATTCGCCGCATTGACGATATGTGCTATCCGAAGGCATGAATTCTTGATGTTAAAATTCTAGGCGATAGTTGACTTAATTGCGGAATTTATATTTCGCTCGCAGAAACAAAACGCCTCTGCATCAGTTCATGGTATAGACTTGAATGTGTGTCAGGCTCATTCGCCTTGTTTGATAATGGAGTAATCAATGGCACCTGTATTTTTTCTGACTCAGCAGGCCGCCTTACCAAGTCGTAAGGTGCTTCGTAAAGTGATTCAATTTTCGACAGCGCTGGCTCAGCCTATTGTAGTTTTAGTGGAAGACCATCGCCGAAGTGAAGATCACGCATTCGCTCATTTTCTCAGTTTCAACTCTGACCATATAGAAAAAAGACAAGCTGAGTTTGAAGCTTGGACCTTAAAGTTCAACGCATTAATTGTCGAACTTTGTGAAGAAGAAGAGCTTGAAACACCAAAGCTCTCTTACGAGCATTTCAAAGGGAGCCATTGGGTTGAGCAAGTTGCGAAACGGCTTGTTGACCACACTGACTTACTGCTCGTGGGACACTTTAACAAACACGAGATTCAAACGATGCTCACAGAACTAGCACAACAAGATTGCGACTTGTTGCTACTGAGTGAGCGGTCATGGCCTTCTCACGCCAACATGCTTTGTGCAATCGACCCACTTCATCGAGGGGATGAAAAGTCGATAGTAGATAAAGCCATCGTCTCGCGAGGCTCAAAATTAGAACAAACCTTAAGCGGGAAAATGACGCTCGTTTACTGCCGATACGTCGCACCATACCTCTCTCGCTATCGTGCAGAGATATTAAGCAATCAAAAAGCAGGCATTACAGATTTTATTAGTGCGCAAAAGTTAACGCGAGTTCCATTACTATTACCGGAAGGAAACCCTGAAACGGCGTTACCAAAAGCAGTTAAGCAATCACAAGCAGCGATTTTGATTATGGGGGCATGTAAACGAAGCATGTCATCTCAATTTTGGTCTGGCAGCACTGTAGACACGTTACTTGACCAACCACCTTGTGACCTACTGTTGGTCAACAGCTCCAAGGGCTGACTAGGTATTCCCTATTAACCAACCCTTTCAATACCAAGCGCAGTTATTGGCTCTTTACATCTTCTAACTGCGCGGCTTCATGCTCTGCGTTCAAGGCTTGTTTCTGCTGCTGTTTTATCTCATCCCAACTGCGTCCCGACTCAATCGCAGATACACGCTGATCGTATTTGTTGCAGGCTCTTTCGAGTACTTTCTCAGGATCTATACCCTTTTCTCTTTCCAGCGCTTTTAATACGTTAAGGTAGTTCCACAACACATCGCCTAACTCGTCTTCCAAATGACAAAGGCGATCCTCACGAATCTCTTCGCGGACTTCATCAACTTCTTTGCCAATGGCCTCCAGATAAGTCTCTACGCCTTTAAACCAAGTGTTGGTTTGGTCATATTGAGATTTTCTCGTCGCAATTGCATACAGCTCATCAAATTTCTTCATTGCCTCTCCGTAGAACACGTTTTTATTTATGCCTTTTTAGGACGAATAAACTTCCCTTTAGCCGTCACTCTAACTTCGCTATTGACCCGCAATTGAGCCACCAGTTGATATATACCGCGTCGTTCACCTTCACAGTGTGCAGTAATCGTGACTCGATCATCTAACTGAATAGGTGCATGGTAGCGCACATCCAACTGCGCCGTAAGGGCTTGAATGTCTCTAGATAACAAACAATGCGTCATTGCACCATCGAGAAGCGAACTGGCAATACCACCATGCAACAGGTCTGTGTAACCTTGATGACGCGGTAAAACGTGAAACTCTCCGACAACAGAACCATCGGCTAGGTATTGGTAGTTCACGGCCAAAGAGTTCGGATTCACATTAATTGAAGAACAAACCGTACATTGATGATGAGATTCGTGAGTGTAATGACAATAGCTGTTTGTGGACATGATAGTTACTCGGTTTCTCAAAAGAGTAATTAGCATATGCCAACAATTAAAAAGAAACGGCGAGTAATCTTTGTTTGCATGTTGCAGGGCCAGCAACCTCGCTTTTCATAACACTAAATAATCATTTTAATAATTAACGATAATTTCCAGTTTATTTAGAGTGGCGATATGGTTTGCATAGTGATTACGCAACGTTATGAAAAGGCGACTTATGAAGTTTCTCCACACGATGATCCGTGTAGCTAACCTAGACAAATCTATCGAATTTTATACAAAAGTTCTGGGAATGAGTGTTTTGGATCGTTTTGAAAACCAAGAATACCGTTACTCACTGGTGTTTGTTGGTAACACTGATCAACCAGATAGCGCGACCATCGAGCTAACTTATAACTGGGATACCGACAGTTACGACTTGGGTAACGCATTCGGACACATGGCACTGGGGTCTGAAGATATTTACGCCGCTTGCGAAAAAATTAAAGCGCTTGGTGGCAACGTTACTCGCGAGCCAGGTCCAATGAAAGGCGGAGAAACTCACATCGCGTTCATTAAAGATCCCGATGGTTACCAAATCGAACTCATCCAAACTCAAAAATAACGAGGTTTCCTATGACAGACGCATTATTTCAACCCATTCAACTTGGCTCTCTCTCATTAAAAAACCGTATCGTTATGCCTCCGATGACGCGCTCTCGTGCTTCTCAACCAGGTAATATCGCTAACGATATGATGGCGACCTACTATGCTCAACGTGCTGAAGCGGGCCTAATCGTTGCTGAAGGCACACAAATTTCGCCAATGGGTCAAGGCTATGCATGGACACCAGGCATTTACAGCCCAGAGCAAATTGCTGGCTGGAAAAGGGTAACTAATGCGGTGCACGAGAATGGCGGCACTATCTTCGCGCAATTGTGGCACGTTGGTCGCGTGACTCACCCTGATAACATTGGCGGTGAGCAACCTATTTCTTCTTCTGCGCTAAAAGCAGAAAACGTGAAAGTATTTGTCGATAACGGCACAGACGAACCGGGTTTTGTCGACGTGGTTGAGCCACGTGAAATGACCAAACAAGACATCAAGAACGTTATTGAAGAGTACCGCCAAGCCGCCCTAAACGCGATAGAAGCCGGATTCGATGGTATCGAGCTTCATGCAGCGAATGGCTACTTGGTTAACCAGTTTATCGATTCTGAAGCGAATAACCGCACCGATGAATACGGTGGCTCTATTGAAAACCGTCTGCGTTTTCTTGGTGAAGTGATAGAAGCGATTACGCAAGCTATTGGCGCTGAGCGTGTTGGTGTTCGTCTTGCACCATTCACTTCGTTAAATGGCACCGTTGATAGTACGCCAGTCGAAACCTACACCGCCGCTGCAGCGCTGCTTGATAAACTCAATGTGGTTTACATTCACATTGCAGAAGTAGATTGGGACGACGCGCCAGACACTCCGCACAACTTTAAAACCGCAGTTCGTGAGGCGTACAAAGGTACACTGATTTATGCCGGTCGTTACAACGCTGAAAAGGCGCAACACGCGATCGAAAGTGGTTTAGCTGACATGATTGGCTTTGGCCGTCCGTTTGTTGCAAACCCAGACTTACCAAGCCGCATCAAACATGGCTATCCACTGGCAGAACATGACCCTGCCACATTGTTCGGCGGCGGTGAAAAAGGCTTAGTGGACTACCCTGCGTATCACGCGGGTTAATTCATCTACGTAAAGCTGATTCGCAACTCGCGACAAACCAATAGCTAACCCAAAAGAACCTTGCTCTTCCCCCTGTGACGCCAAGATGCAGGGTTCTTTTTAGGCAAGCCACCAGAATTAACGTCTTTGACAAGATGTACAACCTCGGCACGCAGAGCGCGTCGTTTTACTGAGCAAACGGCGTTGTACTTTACAGTAAGCATTCTTTAAAGCACGACGACCTGAAAACCAATCATCCGGTTTAGTGAGGATTAAGTAGCCGTTAAACCTCTTAACCAACTCGGTTCGGTTGTTTTCGATAAATCGGCTATCAAACTCGATGTCGAAGTAATCCAAAGCCTCTTCGATACAAGTAAAGCTGGCAATTTTTTCCTGAATCGTATTCTCTGTCATCGTTTCTTTAGCGTAATCATTTTCAATGAAGTCTAAGTGCCTCGCGCTTTACGTTCTTTGATTTAGCGCTTCTTAAGATCATTCTTTATGGGGTTTCCATATTGAAATTCAATTTGGGAATTCGTTAACCCACCTAGCATTTTCATTTTGACAATCACTTTAAGGCACTGATTTAAATAAACATTATTTCTGGTTCATATTTTGCTCTACTTCATTAAACGGAATGTTGGAGCAACACGATATGACTTACAGAGCAGAAGTAGACGGATTAAGGGCGATTGCTGTCACGTTGGTGATTTTGTTTCATGCAGGAGTTGAGCAATTCGCTGGTGGCTTTATTGGCGTCGACGTGTTCTTTGTGATCAGCGGCTATTTGATCACTGCCATCGTGATTAACGACTTAGAAAACCAGAAGTTCAGCCTTGGTGATTTTTATGAGCGACGCATTCGTCGCATACTCCCCCTCTTACTGGTGGTGATCGCCGTCAGCTATTTGATGTCTTGGTGGCTATTTTTGCCGCAAGCACACAAAGACGTTGGTCAATTTGCAGTGTCTTCCATTCTCTCTTCATCCAACATTCTTCTGTATTTGAAAGGCCACAATTACTTCGGTTTAGAAGATCAAGCCAACCCGCTGTTCCACACATGGAGCTTGGGCGTTGAAGAACAATACTACATTGTCATTCCTTTGCTACTCATGCTACTCGCTCGTGGCAAAAACGCGTTTTACCTGACTTTTTTTATCACGGTATTTGTGCTGAGTTTGATGACTATTGTCTACGCGAGCAACGATCCTGATTTCGCTTTTTACATGATCTTCTCTCGCGCTTGGGAGCTGGCAACCGGTTCATTACTCGCATTAGTGATGAGAAAAGTCCAAGTTCAATCTAACGATACTCTAGCAACCATTGGCATCGTTTTGATATTGGCTTCCTCGCTTTTGTTTGAAAAATCGCAAGATGGCGCGGGCATTACGCTGCTGGTGCCGGTCATCGGTAGCGCGTTGGTGATTTTGTTTGCCTCTAAAGACAATGTCTGCGGTAGATTACTGAGCCTAAAGTGGGTCGTGTTCGTCGGCTTAATCAGCTACAGCTTATACTTGTGGCACATTCCATTATTTGTCTTTTACCGCTACGTGTTGGACACAACACAAGACATCAATATCCCACTTTACGTTGTCACTCTTTTTGTACTTTCTTACTTCACTTGGCGCTTTATTGAAAAGCCGTTCCGTAGCCGAAAAGCCATGAGCATGCGCACTGTGTCCGCGGTTATTGTGTTGTTGACGTTGCCCTTGCTAACGCTCGGCGTTATCGGTCATCAAAACGGTGGTTTTCCAGAAAGAAGCGCATTTTTCGAGGCTATGCGCGTTAACAACGGTTATGGTTTAGATTGCAACGGCAACACCAACGTTAACGATGTGTGCTCGTCTGCGCCGCAGCCCGCCATCGCTGTGTTAGGCAATAGTCACAGCATGGTTTACGTGAAGCGTCTATCCGAAGTAACACCAACTGGCGTGGTGCAACTTACTCAAGATTCCTGTGCGGTCGGTTATGTCGACATCCTAGAAGCTGCTGGCTCAATTTCTTGCCGACAGTTCTTCAATGAGGCTGTCGATACAATTCTAAGTACCCCTTCCATTCGTCGCGTTGTTATCTCTTCTAATTTCAATAAAGAGCTTTCACAAGCCGATTATGAAGCATCATTAACCAAATTATTGAATGAACTGAAAGGAAAGGAAGTGGTCGTTTTCGGTCCAACCCCTTCTGCACCGTTTGCGGTAGGAGAATGCCTTTGGAAAGCGCGTTTGTTTGGCGAGACAGAAGAGTCTGCCTGCGACTTTTCTCCCAAACAACATCACCCTCAAAACGTGGCGAAGTTAGTTAACTACTTTGAGCAATTTGAGCACGTTGAGTTTGTCGACTTGACCGATGCCATTTGCAGAAATGGCGTATGTCGAATGAGAGTTGGAGCAAACAATGCGATGTATACGGATGACAGCCATTTATCTTACAAAGGTGCTGAGTTGGTGCTTGGGCATTACCTCAACACTACAAATGAAGCGCAACAGTTCACTTACGACCGACAATAACCAAGGAAATAAACTTTTATGCTTCAGCGTTTATCTCAGGTAAGCGCTGAATGCTTTAAAGCAAGACAAAGCTAGGCGTCTATTTGAAAATGCGCGGATCAAACGCGAAATCGAGCTTTTCGGCTTTCTTGATGATCTCTTTCATTTTGGGATGATTTGGATTCACCACGTAGTTTTTATCACGAGGTGAAATCGTTGAAGGCACTTGCAGCGCGGCAAACTCTGGATGAGGATCATTGAGAAACTGATCACCAATGTACTGCGTAGACTCGCTCGCCGGTATTGCTCGCCACGTCACAGGGAGATCTTCTTCATCTAAGGTGGCGATGAGGTATTCTGGCATTTCAATACGATATAAATCGTAAAGTTTGGTGATAGCAGGATCGTTGTTTACGTGAACAAACACTTCCAACGAGCAAAGGGATTCCGATTCAGAGAAGTAGAGGGCTTCGGTTCCTTTTGAGTTCCATCGCCCTCCAAATAACTTTGCGCCAACGGGGCTGAATGGCGTGTCAGCAAATTTCTTTTGTGTGAGACGATAGAGCTTCATATTACGAGAATACCCCGTGCTCTAAACGGCCGATCAAATCTTTTACGATTTCAAAATCCACCGTGGTCGAGACCATATCAAGTGGACGTTTTCCACCTAAGCCATACACATTCTCTCTCATCCATTTTAACGCGCGCTCTTCGTCGTCAAACAGTTCTGTCGCGAGTTTCAATAACATCGCTAATCGATAGATTGCATCACTTTCTTGCGTATTGAAGCGTTCATCGTTTTTTAGACGACGCTTGATCGTGCTAACAGGTATCAATGTGACGTTTTGAAACTCACTCTGAGAAAGCTTCACACGCTCAACAATATTGCGATACACCTTTGGCTCAAAGCCTTTGTGAACCGCATCAGTGCGACCTGTTTCAGCGTCTTCAATACCCAACATAAACCAGAAATTGGCTTTATGAGGTTGTTTCGGTTTGAAGCTTTTTAATGCTGCAGTTGCCATATCAAGCTCCTATGGTTCATATGGTCCAGTTATTATGGTTCAAATGAGCTTAACTTTCAATCAAAGTAACAATCAAAGTAAAAAGATAGGTAAAGAAAAAGGCGAGCTTTTCGCCCGCCTCTCTTACTTATTCATCAACCCATCTACCGACGGGCATCGTTTCACTTATTGCAAGTCAAAACGATCCGCGTTCATGACTTTCGTCCATGCGGCGATGAAGTCATGGATGAATTTTTCCTGATTATCATCTTGCGCATACACTTCCGCATACGAACGCAGGATCGAGTTTGAACCAAAGACAAGATCCACTCGAGTAGCCGTCCACTTCACAGCGTCGGTTTTACGATCACGGATTTCATATTGATTAGCACTCACTGGTTTCCACGTATATGCCATGTCAGTAAGGTTCACGAAGAAATCATTCGACAAAGTGCCGACTCGGTCAGTAAATACGCCCTCTTTTCCACCGCCGTAGTTACTGCCTAGAACGCGCATACCACCGATAAGTACCGTCATTTCTGGCGCCGTAAGCCCCATAAGCTGAGCACGATCTAATAAAAGCTCTTCTGGCTTAACCGCGTAGTCTTTCTTCAACCAATTTCGGAAACCGTCAGCAACAGGCTCAAGTACTTCGAACGATTCCACATCCGTCATCTCTTGGGTGGCATCACCTCGGCCTGGCGCGAATGGTACGGAAACATCATGACCTGCGGCACGCGCAGCCAGTTCAATACCTACGTTCCCAGCAAGCACGATAGCGTCTGCAACACTACAGCCCTCTTCTGCTGCTATTTTTTCTAGCACCGCAAGAATACGTCTTAGACGTTCAGGTTCGTTCCCTTGCCAATCTTTTTGCGGAGCCAAGCGAATTCTCGCACCATTTGCGCCGCCTCGGCGGTCAGAGCCACGGTAAGTACGCGCACTATCCCAAGCCGTGCTTACTAGCTCACTAATGGATAGGCCACTTGCTTCGATTTTTGTTTTCACTAAATCGACATCGTAGTCTGTCTTACCTGCAGGCGTTGGGTCTTGCCAAATAAGATCTTCGCTTGGCACATCAGGGCCGAAATAACATGATTTTGGTCCTAGATCGCGGTGTGTCAACTTAAACCAGGCACGAGCAAAAACGTCATCAAAGTACGCTGGGTCATTTTGGAACTTTTCTGCAATCTTGCGATATTCAGGGTCCATTTTGAGCGCCATATCGGCGTCGGTCATGATTGGATTGTAGCGCTTAGAACCGTCTTCAACATCGACAGGCTTGTCTTGTTCTTCAATGTCGATTGGCTCCCATTGCCATGCGCCGGCTGGGCTCTTTTTCAGTTCCCAGTCATACTTAAATAGTAGGTGGAAGTATCCGTAATCCCATTGTGTAGGGTGTGTTGTCCAAGCACCTTCAATACCACTCGTTACCGCGTCACGGCCAATACCACGTGTTTTGTGATTAATCCAGCCAAGACCTTGCTCATGAACGTCTGCTGCTTCGGGCTCTGGGCCAAGGTTTGCGGCATCACCATTACCATGACACTTACCCACCGTGTGACCACCAGCTGTGAGCGCGACGGTTTCTTCATCGTTCATTGCCATTCGCGCAAAGGTCACTCGCATGTCATGTGCTGTTTTGAGAGGATCTGGGTTACCGTCTACCCCTTCAGGGTTCACATAGATAAGACCCATCATTACCGCAGCAAGCGGGTTTTCTAAATCTCGCTCACCAGAGTAGCGGCTGTTATCAGCGTCACTTGTGGCTAACCATTCTTGCTCAGAGCCCCAGTAAGTGTCTTTTTCTGGGTGCCAAATGTCCTCTCGTCCAAACGCAAAGCCAAAGGTCTTAAAACCCATGGATTCGTACGCCATGTTACCGGCAAGGACAATCAGGTCTGCCCAACTTAGTTTGTTGCCATATTTTTTCTTGATTGGCCATAAAAGGCGTCGAGCCTTATCGAGGTTGGCGTTATCTGGCCAAGAGTTGAGAGGAGCAAAGCGTTGGTTGCCTGTAGCAGCACCGCCACGGCCATCCGCAATACGATAACTGCCCGCTGCATGCCATGCCATTCGGATCATTAAACCACCGTAGTGTCCCCAGTCGGCAGGCCACCAGTCTTGGCTATCAGTCATTAAATCTTTTAAATCTTTTTTAAGTGCTTCGACATCTAGCTTTTTCAGTTCTTCTTTGTAATTAAAGTCCTGACCAAATGGGTTGGTTTTGGAGTCGTGTTGATGCAGGATGTCTAAGTTCAAGGCATTCGGCCACCAATCCATCACCGACTTATCTGTAGATGTTTGCCCACCATGCATAACTGGACATTTACCTACCGAACCGCCGTTTGCTTTGCTCATATAATGCTCCTTCGTGTCGTGGTTGTGGTAACCACTCTTTGTTATTCAATAAATCGAATATCCACCTCAAACAGCGTAGTTCATACACTGTTTTTTTAGTTAACGCCAAGTCAAAATTTCAAACATTTCAGCGAATAAATAATTGTTATCAAACATTTACCTATATGCAGAAAATATGGATAGAGATCAGTTTAAGTCCATACCTGAATACTTAATCCCAGACAGCCTCGCCATGTTGTGATCCCAGGTCGCTAAATCATGATGACTAAATTCATTCAGAGCGTGATGACCACACGCCCTCGCCATGACTTTCATGAGCTCGACCGAGGATTCGAAGAAATTTTTCAGTTGCTGGGATGACTTTTCAACGTCGAGACGCTGCCTCAAATCGGCATTTTGTGTCGCAATGCCTGCTGGGCAATTATTGGTGTTGCAGATGCGAGCCGCGACACAACCGATCGATTGCATCGCACTGTTTGCTATCGCTACTCCGTCTGCTCCAAGTGCCAACGCTTTGACAAAATCCGTAGGAACTCGCAACCCACCGGTGATGATTAATGTGACACAGTCACTTACGCCTTTTTCATCTAAGTACTTACGTGCACGAGCTAATGCAGGGATGGTGGGCACACTAATATGATCACGGAGCATAGTTGGCGCCGCACCCGTGCCACCACCGCGACCATCTAAGATGATGTAATCAGTCCCAGCATCAAGCGCAAACTGAATGTCTTGCTCAATATGGTTGGCACTGAGTTTAAATCCAATTGGAATACCGCCTGTGATGCCACGAACTCTGTCAGCAAACTTTCTGAAATCGTGAGTAGTGTGAAGATCTTTGAACGTTGGTGGTGATATCGCTGGTTGTCCCTCGGGGATGCCTCTCACCTGAGAGATCTTACCTACATTTTTATTTGCAGGCAGATGACCACCCGTGCCCGTTTTTGCTCCTTGCCCACCTTTAAAGTGAAACGCCTGAACATTAAGAAGCTTAGATTCGTCGTAGCCAAATTGAGCACTAGCAAGCTCATAGAAATACCGTGAATTAGCGGCTTGTTCTTCCAGTAACATGCCACCCTCACCAGAGCAAATCCCAGTCCCTGCCAACTCTGCACCTTTTGCTAGTGCAATTTTCGCCTCTTCAGAAAGTGCGCCAAAACTCATGTCCGACACCAACAAAGGAATGGCGAGTCTGAGCGGCTTACGCGCGTTTGGTCCCACAATCAACTCGGTAGACACAGGAACGTCTTCCAACAACGGTTGTGTCGCCATTTGCGCCACCATGATTTGTATAGCATCCCAATGTGGTAGCAAATGCCTAGGAACCCCCATTGCAGCCATCGGACCATGATGACCGAGTTTAGAGAGTCCTTCTCTCGCTAATTGGTGGATAAACTCGAGGGTTGGTTCTTCTTGAGTAGCAGACGCCGTTGGTTTGTCTCTTTTCTCTCGCTTTTGTTCCGGTCCCTCTTTACCGACTTGCTCTGCGGTAAATCGCTTGTGTGTACCATCACAAAAAGGAGCATTGGCGGTATGCTTACATTGGCAGAGATAGGCATCTTCGTCTTTTTCCGCACTAAAGCTCATTGGCTTTAAGCCGGTTCCCGAATGAGACCCATCGCAGTAAGGTTGATTTTTAGAACGCCCACATCGGCAGAAGTAATATTCTTGCCCAGCTTTCAACTCTACTTTGATCGGCTTGTTATCAGCGATGATTGGCTTGCTCATGTTGCCCCCTATTTATTATTGTTAACCATGCTTTCTCGCTGGCTTGCAATAAGCGTAGAACAGGAGCGTAAAGAGCGTCAGTGTAGCCGAGTAAAATGCGCGATTGTCGCCCGACTAACCTATACTTTTTATGGGTCTCATACACGTGGAGGCTATATGACGATTGCAACCCGATTAGATGAATATTTGACTGAGCATAACATTCACTTTCAAACCGTGAATCACAGCCACAGTCATAGCTCGCTACAAAGTGGTGTTGCAGCAGGTGTGCCTTTAATGAATATCGCAAAAGGTGTGATTCTTGAGGATCATGAAGGGCGTCATATGATGGCGGTCTTACCTGCCAACAACAAAATCAGTTTGTCGAGATTAAACGACGAGTTTAACGCCACCTTCCACTTGGTGAAAGAGCGTATGGTTTACCGACTCTTCACCGATTGTGAACACGGCGCTATTCCACCGATTGGTAGTCCTTACCACATGTCGACAGTTTGCGATGAAAGACTAGCAAACTTGGAACATGTCTACCTTGAAGCTGGCGATCATGAAACTCTGATTAAGCTGGACCGAAAGGCGTTTAAAGAACTGATGAACGACTGTAGATATCTAAGATTCAGCAGTGAAGTTCTGCATTAAACTTGCCAAGATCTCTCGACACTTCCTGAACAAGGCTCTATCAACAAGAGCCTTTCTTTGTTTTGTTGGTAGCACGCGATGGAAGTTTCTCGGACTTTGGTGCCCAGCGTTTCAGAGCATATAGAAACAAAAAACCGCCTATTCGGGCGGTTTTTTATCAATCAAATCATAATTATTATCGAACAAAGATCTTTTGGATCGCTTTTATCGCCATAGCCCTACGGCGCATTAATACGCTCGTTCTTGGCAACCATTTCGGTGTGTGAAGAATGGTTTTCGCATGACTAAAAGTTCTGAATCCTTCCTCTCCGTGATAATGCCCAATACCCGATTCACCAACGCCACCAAAAGGCGCATCTTCAGCGCCAACATGTAAAACCGTATCATTAACGCCGACGCCACCACTGTGGGTGTTGCGTACAATATGTTTGATAGTCGATTTGTCGTCCGACATAACATACAGCGCAAGTGGTCTTTGGTGCTGATTAATGTAGTCAATCGCTTCATCAACGGCATTGTAGGGCTTAACAGGTAGAAATGGCCCGAAGATCTCCTCTTGCATGATTCGCATATTCGGCGACACATCCGTGACCAAATGAGGATACAGAAGTCGTTCCTCTTGGGGCGACGCCTCAACAGTGTGAAGGTTAGCACCTTGCGCTTTTGCATCCTCAAGTAGCGCAGTCAAACGATCATATTGTCGTTGGTTGACAATATGGGTCAGCTTTTGATTCTTGTTGGATTTTAAATAGAGCTTTTCAAAACGTTTTAAGAATAGCGAAATGAACTCTTCGACACGTTCTTGCGGTACAAATGCGTAGTCAGGCGCGACACAAATCTGGCCTGCATTAATGCATTTACCAAACAAGATAGCATCAACGGCTTTCTTCATGTCTGCATCTTTTGCAATGATCACCGGGGACTTTCCACCCAACTCTAACGTCACCGGGGTAAGGTTTTCCGCTGCCGCTTTTGCCACTGCGCGACCAACACTCGTAGAACCCGTGAACAAAAGGTGATCGAATGGCAGTTGGCTGAATGCTTGTGCGACGTCTGCTTCACCCTCAAAAACTTCGACATACTCAGACAACCCACGGCAAATATCGACGATGACTTTATTGGTTTTTGGCGTAAATTCGCTGAGCTTCATCATCACGCGGTTGCCAGCAGCCAATGCTGTCACTAAAGGCGCAAGGCTCAAAATCACAGGAAAGTTCCACGGTGAAATGATCCCGACGACACCTAACGGTTGATACTGAACGGTGACTTTAGAAGGTGCGAGCAATAAGCCGGATTCGCGCTTGCTGGGTTTGCACCATTTTTTTAGTCGTTTGAGGGTATAATTAATATGCGAGACCGTTGGCAAAACGTCGGTCATAGCGGTATCAAATTCTGAGCGATAGCCAAAATCGTCACTTAACGCTTCAACCAGCGCTTGTTTGTTCTCAAGCAGCGATTTTTTTAACAAAACGAGGCGCTGTTTACGTTCATCTAAACTAGGATAAGGCTCGGCTGCATATGCCGCTTTTAAGCGTTCGAGGCTTTGCTGTAACAAGTTATCTACTTCAACCTCTGTGATTGCGTTCATGATGCTTCTCCTAGCCTAGTTTCTACCAATGACGCCCCAAGTTAACACGAGCGCAACAATGTTACTATTGTAGCGCTCGTGAAGTTAGAGTTCGAACTCTGATTAAAATATCTCTAGGGTGGATACTACGTCAAACGTAGTTCATAAATGCCTAGTCGTTGAGAGCGGTCAAGCATATCGAACTCATGATCAACGTATTCTTTTAATGTGGCGCCTGCACGCTCAGCAATATTGATGCTAGCGATGTTATCTTCCATACAATGGAACTGAATGAATTGTGCGTGCCCTTTCTTCTTCAAGAAAGGGATCAATACTGCGAGTACTTGATCAATCACACGATGGCCTCGCCCATTGTTAGCAAGCCAGTAGCCAATTTCAGTAACACGTGTATGTGAATCCACACCTTTAATGCCAATAACACCCGTAAGCTGCTCATCAAAATAAATTGCACACCAGTGGGAATCAAGCGCGTTACTGTTCACTCGCTGGGAAATGTAGTTCACGGCCTCTCGATGATTCGTGACAGAATCCGTCCAAGGTAGATAGCCCTCAAGGCTCTCTCGGTGAGTGTTCACAACCTCTAGTAAAGCGGACGCGTGTTTCGTGTTGAGGGGCTCAATTGAGACCCTTTGCGAGACGGAAAAACGCTTCTGTAAGTGATTTCCTTGATACGTCTCTTGGCATGTAACTTCATCCATAGATGTTATTCCTTTTTATTGTGAACGCTCAGCGCAAATCCTAACGCTTCATTTTATGAGAACAAACCTCTCTATAAAAACTAATCAAAGCCGTTGCCGTTCATTTAGCCCTTTTGATCGATCAGCGTAAATGGCGTTAGTGATGCCACATCTACATAATGCTTCCATACATGTTCATAGAGGTGATGCTGATTGGCAAACGGAGCCAGCTGCTTAGCTTCTTCAAGCGTACACCAGCGATACTCTGTATGCTCTTCGTTAAGAACAACTGATTGGTTAGGCGGACAAAATAGCACAAAACATGGGATAACCATGATACGGTTATTTTTTGCTTCGTAGAACTGCTCTAGAAAGTCTGCTGTATGTAACTCAACTTGGTCAATTAGTGTCTCTTCTTTTAACTCTCTTAAAATGGTTTGCCACCCGGCTTCACCCGCTTCGATACCACCTGCAACATGGCACCAATAGCCACCTTTTACGCGTTTGAGTAACAGCATTTTTTCTATGCCATCAATTTTTGAAATGACAACGCCTGAAACATGCGTTGCTTTTATCGGGATCATGTAAGCTCCTTAAATATCGAGTTTTTATTGTTACGCTGAGAGAGGCAGATTAATTGCTACGTATTTTACTGTTTATTCATCTTGTCGACAGAAGTGTTTGAGTTGAGAGGATTTAATCGCTAACTAAGTATGCTAAAGTGAGATCTGTCGCAACAAATGAGCAGTAAAATGTCCAATTCATTCAACACTATGATTCCCATCGGTGTGCGCTTTATGGTGCTTTCCGCGTTCGGCTTTGCTCTGATGTCGGCTACAGTAAAGCACGTCGGCAACTACGGTATCCCCGTTTTTGAAATCGTTGCAGCAAGAGCGCTCGTTTCACTTATCATTAGTTATTTCGATGTAAAGCGAAAACGAATTTCTGTATGGGGCAATAATAAGCCATTACTATTTGCACGCGGTGCTGTGGGTACGATGGCTCTGATGTGTGTATATTATTCAGTGACCACCTTACCTTTGGCAGAAGCGACGATATTCCAATATATTCATCCGGTATTTACTGCACTACTCGCCGTATTTTTCTTGAAAGAGCGCATCCAGCCGTCAACTTTCCTTTGTATTGCGTTGTGCTTACTCGGCATCTATATCATGGTAAGCCCAGAAACTGGGCAAGGCTCAGATAGCGCTTTACCAATGTTTAGCGTCATGATTGCGATCTTAGGCGCATTTGGTAGCTCAATTGCCTACGTCATTGTCAGAAAACTGAGTCAGACAGAAGACAGCTCAGTGATCATTTTCTATTTCCCGTTGGTTGCTCTCCCCGCTTCACTCTTACTGATTGGCGACGATTTTGTAATGCCCGATCTATATCTGACTTTCATGTTGGTTCTAGTTGGTGTCTTTACCCAAATTGGACAATTGGGGTTAACCAAAGCGATGCAAACTCAACAAGCGGGTAAAGCCTCCGCTTATTCGTATATCCAGATCGTATTTTCTGTGTTGTTGGGCATCATTTTCTTTGGCGAGGTTCCGATCATTTGGACGTACGTCGGTGGCGGTCTGATTGTTACAGGCGCATTAATTAATGCGTTTGGTCATCACTTACGGTTACCTTTTATTAAGCGCAACGCTTGATATACCTACCCAGAACCGTAAACACGATATTTAGAAAAACAGCCAGAGTGACTCTGGCTGTTTTGTGTTTAGCCTAACGTTAAGCTGATATTTTTAACCCTGCGATACCAGCGACAATCATTAGCAAGCTTAAGGCTTTGATAAGTGTTGCTGGCTCATTGAACAGATAAATACTCACGACTGCCGTGCCTATTGCGCCAATCCCTACCCATACGCCATAAGCAATGCCTAAAGGCAAAGTTCTTAACGCAATGCCAAGCAACCAAAAGCTCAATAACATAAAGACAATAGTGAATGCCGAAGCACCGAATTTGGTAAACCCTTGTGAATATTTAAGACCGACAGCCCATGCGATTTCACACAAGCCCGCAATGAAGAGAATTCCCCAAGCCATGTCACATTTCCCAACGAGATGGGGTCGTCCCCGAGAAAAGATAGAGCGGTGAGGTCGTCCTCACTTCTGATTGACTGCTTATTATATACAGAAATTTAAACATAAAAAATAAAACACGGCGATAAACATACAACTCAAACATCTCATGTACGCTTAAATTCTACGCTTTTCTTTTTAACGGTGGCGGACTCTCTATTTCGCATCAATAACGACACCGTTTTTTAACAATTTACATATAACCTTCTGGTGTTGAAAGTGTTGCATTTATTGCACAAATCACACAAAAACTAATTGAACATGTAAATATGAAAACGTTTGTGTGACTAATATCGCTTAAAACAATGACTGATGACTTTAATATTCAGCCGAATTAATTATAAGGTATGACGTACCCATGAAAGCAATCAAAACCTCTATCGCTATCCTTGTTGGCGCCGCTCTACTATCTGGATGTAATGACGATACTGAATACGTCAATGTTCAGCCTAAAGAAGTAAAAATAGCGACTTACAACCTCTCTTTTGACCGCGCTACCTTCGAAACTTTGGTAGATGAAATGCAAATTGAACCAACGCAGCAAACTGCGTTGGTCACCTCTTATTTAGACGGTTCAATCGCAGCCGAAGACAAAACCACTGCGGAAAAAGTCATTCAAATTCGTAACGTTGCAGCAATCATTCAAAAGAATCGTCCTGATGTTCTTATGATGGCGGAATACAACAACGAGGGAACAGGCGAAAACAAAGCAGCCATTGAAGGATTCCAGAAGAACTACTTGTCTGTCGCGCAAAGCATCAATGGCGCGGGCGGTGAAGCAAACCTTGAGCCTATTGAATACCCTTATGCTGAATCTTACTCAACTAATACAGGGTTGTTGAGTGAGTTTGATCTCGACAACAACGGAACCGCAGGTCAAATGCCAGGTGATGCATGGGGCTTTGGCATGTACCATGGTCAATATGCATTTGCCCTTATGTCTAAGTATAAAATTGACACAGCAAACACACGTACATTCCAAGCATTTAAATGGAAAGATATGGAAGGTGCGAAAATTCCAACCATTACTATCTGCGATGGTTCGCAAAAGATTCCAGACGGCATGAAGTGTGGTGATGAATGGTACTCAGCGGAAGAATGGGATCAAGTGCGTCTATCTTCGAAAAACCACGTTGACGCACCAATCATCATTCCAACTCGCAACGGCGAAGAAGTTGTACACTTGTTGATGTCTCATCCTACTCCACCAGTATTCGACACCGGTAAAAACAAAGCGCAAAACGCAGCAGAAGTGGAGTTTTGGCATCATTACATTCAAGGCAAAGACTATTTTTACGACGATGCGGGTAAAACAGGTGGCTTAACGAACGGCGCTAAATTCGTAATGATGGGTGATCAAAACCTTGATCCAGTGTCTGGTGACGGTATTAGCTCTGTAATGCAAGAGCTGCACAACGATCCATTGGTTAATCAAACCGTGATGAATGGTGAGCTTTACCCAACAAGCTTTGGTGCAGCCGAACACGCTGTTGACCGCAGCTCAACTCACCCATATCCGAATCGCATCACTTCAACGTTTGGCTTAGGGGTAGACTATGCCTTGCCTTCAGCAAATTTGAATGTAATAGACTCTGGTGTGTACTGGTCAGCGTCTTATGAAGAAGGGCGTAAACTATTTAACGATGCACGTATCGGTAAGTATGGTGATGGTAAAGATGTATCTTCTGACCATCGCATGATCTGGATTAAAGCACAGTTCTAGATTGCATAAAAAAAAGCCAACCACAAGGAGTCGTGATTGGCTGTATATATTTGTGAACAAGATGGTTCACTAACAACGTCAGTTGGCTAGGTGACCCTCGGCTTAGAAAGGGTCACTCATACTAAAGCATGAGGCGTGCCAACTTTTCAGCGCACAAAAACAGGTTGTTATTTAATCACTTTCATTAAAACTTAACCAATAGCTACTGTTTGCTCACAGAATAAATTGCAATTTGCAAACTACCATTGGCATTTCGCAATAAACCTGATCTTTAGCTCTTGCTTTTATTGCTTCCTAGCTAAGTCGCGTGCAAGGATTAACGCAAGTCCGAATACTTGCAAGAAGAGTCCGATATTCTTGTACCAAGCGATCTTTTCATCCTGCTTTGCCATTACCTCATTGAGCCCTACATTCTCAATGTAGTAATTATCGATGCGGTCTCTATACGAAGCTTGTGCCTGATTTATCTTTGACATTAGTTGAGGAAGTTGATCAATTTTTATTTCATCCGACTCGTTATGAACCCAAGAAGATAAATGCCCTGCTAATACCTCTTCTAGCTCTAAAGGTATCGCTACGCTATGACTTATGTGCACATGCAGCAGTAAAGCTTCTCTTTTCCTTTCTAGGGTTTCCACACTGTTCCATGCGAGTTGGATGGAATACAAGTTTTCTGCTGTTTGCTCTGCGAGCTGCGAGTGCTGTTTACCCAACTTATCAAGGACTAAGCTAGTAACGATGATCGCGCCAATATTCAGTACTAATCCAATCAGAACGAGTACCCAAGGTGGTGGAATGTAACGTCGCAGACTTACCATAACTTATCGTATGGCAGGTAAATCATATTTAACACAACCAATGAAAGTATCACCAGAAATGTCACCTGCATCCCTCTAATGCGCTTTTTCAAGTCTTTTCTCAATATGCCTTTAGCATGAATAACTCGACCAATTACAAAAATAATACCGGTGAGATGTATCCATGTTGGGTAAGCACTATTGAATTCTAAAAGTGCCATTAAAATTAGGGTGATGGGGATATATTCTGTCGCATTGCTCTGGGCACTACGAGCAATTTGTAGAGCCTCTACCCCACCATCGGCATAAGCAATTTGATTTAAGCGACGTTGCTTAATTACTTGAACAGCCAACCAAATAATGAGTATTGCGAGAATGTTGGCATACAGAGCTGTGATCATATGTCGTCCTTCTTGATCTGGTTTTCACTAATATAAGCGTGTCACTTGGCTATAACTATAGCGGTATCATTATGATAATGCGTCAAATAATCTCAAGTTATGATTTCTATTCGGGCAAAAAACGAAAGCCAATGCTTCATGACATTAAAAATGCCCTCGAATGGAGGGCATAAGAATAAAGAAGCTAATATGTGAGAATATTGAAACCACTATAAGGGGTGTTTGACCAGCTTTTTGCGCCGATGCCCTTTGATAATACTTTCAAAAATTGTGAACAACAGCCCTACCCAAATAAATGCAAAGGTCACCGCTTTCACTTCGTCAAACAACTCGCCAAAAAACATAACTGCCAACACAAACTGCAAGCTTGGCTCGATGTATTGCATTAGACCGACGGTTGATAAATTAGTTATACGTATTGCGATAGAATAAAATACGAGTGGTAAAAGTGTGATAGGTGCACTGCCAAAATACAAAAGCAATGTTGTGGTATCTGTGCCCGAAGCCAGTTCGCCAGTTGCCCATTGTTTATAGAGCAAATAGGCGAGTGCAACTGGAGTCAGTAACAACGCCTCAACAAACAAGGTTGTACTCCAGTCATAATTTATCTTCTTCTTGTACAGCCCATACAAAGCAAAGAACAACCCCATCGTTAGTGCGATAACGGGCAGCTGACCATAGTGAATCACTTGGTACATAACACCAATTGTTGCCAGCACGATTGCAATAAGTTTGCCTTTTGAGAGCTTATCCCCAAGAATAAATACGCCCAGCGCAACAGATACTAATGGCCCAATAAAGAAGCCTAAGCTGGCATCGATGACCCGATGATGGGTCAAAGCCCAAGTGAACGCACTCCAAGAAATACACATCAAACTGCTCGCCACAAACGTGTACCACAAGGATTTTTTATCAAGCCAGATTTCTTTCCAATTCAGCCCTCGACGGGTTATCCCAAGTACAATTAGAAACCCGACAGGTACAGACCCAATGATTCGCCATGCTAGCAACTCATCCATAGAAGCATTTGGTAAATAACGATAATAAATTGGTAGCAATCCCCAGATCACAAAGGAGAATGCTGCCATAAAAGTGCCATAACGAGTGTTATTCATAAAACTATCGCCCATCTAAACGACCAAATTTGGCGTAAGTAAACAAGTCCGCCATACATAAAAAGGAATGCAATCCCGCAGTGACTTTATGATGCAGATGGCATTATTGGCTCAACGCTTGTACGACGGCGGTAAAGCCACTCACAAAACACAACATAAGTGCCCCAAACCGAATCTTTTCTTTTGGTAACGACTGGGTAGTTTTCATTGCTAGCCAGTAACCAAGCGCCGCAGCAGGTAATAGAGGAATAGTAATGACCAAATGATGCAATGTGAAGAAGCCCACTGGGATTTGTACTATTAGTGAAATAATCGAACTGAAAACAAAAAAAGCCGATAAGTTGCCGCGTAACTGATTCGCTTCTTGATGCTGCAACAATAACGCCATCGGAGGGCCTCCAATCGCAGAACTGGTACCAAACAACCCAGAAAAGAAACCAGCACATGTCATACGCGAAGGCGTAGGCTCAACCCGAAACGGTAAAACACTCACCACGACTGCAAACAGCACCAACAAACCAATCCAAAGCGTGAGAGTTTGTGTAGATACAAAAAAGAGTAGCAAGCCACCAGCAATTGATCCCGGCACTCGCCCAATCAACGCCATCTTTAAGCCGCCGATTTCAACACTACTGCGGTGCTTCATCGCATTCATCAACGAAATAAATAACGCGACTAAACAGATTGGCGCAGGAACATATTCTGGCGCCCAAAGAATCAGTAAAGGTGCGGCAACAATAGCCAAGCCAAAACCGATTGCGGTCTGGACATAAGAGCCAAGAAATATCAAACCTATTGCAAGGAAGTTTATCGAATCGAATTCCATTTAGATTATTCTTATATTTGAAAAATAAACACAAAACCAAAGCACATTCGCATGCCGAATACCTCAGGCACACTGCGATATGAATTCCGCGTAGCATTCATCAAAGTGAATAAAAAGACAATCCATTTGTGCGGTTCGCCCTCATTTGCATTTTGTATTTCATTCCACTGATGTACATGTTTGCTTACATCGAAGAGGATTCATGCTCGCCTGTTCACGCAGCATTTCTTCAGCGGAATTAATGACCTCTTAAAATCTAGCAGAATTAGACCCGTGAATTCTCCGTAGCATTTAATGGATTCAGTCAATTAGTGCGGCGTCGGTATAGCACTTTACAACTCACCTCCTTATACTACTGATCGATTTATCATTACCGTACTTATTTACACAATAAACAAGTGTACGGTCAGTGTTTTTCTACCTTTAACTTGCTGTGAAAATAATATGAAAAAACAAACGGGATTTACTCTAATAGAGTTAGTCGTAGTTATTGTCGTGCTCGGTATTCTTGCTGTCACTGCCGCGCCACGCTTTTTAAACCTTCAAAGTGATGCACGTGAAGCTCGTTTGGAAGGAATGAAAGGCGCTATTGCGTCAGCATTAGGCGTAGGTTATGGGAAAATGGCGATTGCGGGATTGGAAAGCAAGCCTTACGTTTCAAACTTCGTAGACAGTGCTTTAATGGCAGATTTACCATTTGACGGCTGTAATATTGGTGGTTCAAAGCGCTGTGTTTTTTTATATGGATACCCTGATTCTGATAGCGAATCGATGAAGTTACTCGTGCAAGGACTGAACGAAGAAGACTCGGATTGGAAAACATTTCATCACCCGGCTGGTTCAACAACTCGCGAAATGGTCATTGCTGCAGCCGACGAAAAAAATAGTAGCCTAACTCAATGCGGAATTTTATATGGGCCACCGCAGACTCCAAACGAGAGTTACACCTTAGATATTCTTCCCTGCCCTCAATAAAAATAAGGCTGCCAATCGGCAGCCTTATTTGTTTCATCTGATCGGTTTTTTACGCAAAGTTAAACACGTATTTATCCATCATATTCACCATGCGGCCAATCTCTGGCTTGGTAATCGTATCATTTGCGCCAAGAGATAGTGCTTTCGCTCGGTTATCCTCACTCATCAATGACGAGAACATAATGATCGGCATTTCATGAAACGCTTCGGTATCTCGTAGTCTCTTCACTAAGTGCATACCATCCATTCGAGGCATTTCTACGTCCGTAACCACCGCATCTAATAGCTCTTTAACTGGCAAGTTTTCTTCTTTCGCAACCTCGATCAAGCTCATCAACTTCTCATGCGCCTCACCACCGTCTTTACATGTGATCACATTGTAGCCTGAAGAAGCTAATGTATCTTGGATCAAAGAGCGAATAAATGCTGAGTCATCCACCACCATGATCGTTTTAGCATTACGCTTACCGACCATTCTCTGGTTGAGATCCACCGACTTGTCCCCTTTCACATCGTATTTTTCCATACTCAATTCTGGGTTGATGTCTGCGATGATTTTTTCAAAGTCGAGAATCATGATCAGGTTGCCTTCTTTACGGACAACGGCTACTACACAATCTTGTTCGCCCGCTTCCAAAAACTGACTTGGTGATTCCACATCATTCCAAGAGATGCGATGAATACGCGAAATGCTGTCAATTAAGAAGCCGTTGGTCATTTTGTTGAAATCCGTAACGATTACAAACTTGCGCTCCAGATCTTGTCGTGTTGGTACACCTAACCAACCAGCTAAATCCACTAAAGGCGTCAGTACATCTCTGGATGAGAACACACCAATCATATGAGGTTGTGCGTTTGGATAATCGGTTGTTTCTGGCACGCGAATCACTTCTCGTACTTTCGCAACGTTAATGCCGTAATAACAAGTTTTTGTGCTGCCATCTGGCAATGTTTTTTCTAAATGAAACTCGATGATTTCAAGCTCATTGGTACCACTTTCTGTCAAAATGGTGCTGGTTACGTTACTCATAAAGCCAATTATCCAACCAAAAATACGCATCAGAAAAAGTTTGATGCAAACGCCATGAGAAGCCATTCTCTGGCTAAAAATCCAAAAGTCCTTTTTAGTCGTTACAACAAAATTTGTAAACCATCAAAAGGACGGCTAACGCACATTTCCATACCAAACCATGTAAAATTGTCTCATTTTTGAACACGAAATTATGAGTGGCCAAAGTGCGAATTAACACCTCCACTTTTAGCGGCCGAGTCAATGAAAAGTTTAGAAATAATTTGAAGTGATGTTCAGCGTCAATAGCCAAACCTATCCAACAGATATCAGTGCAAAGTTGGCTAGCGTGCTCATGCCTGGTGTAGAACAAGCTCTCTTCAAGTGGCTTGGTATAAAACTGCGCTTGCTAACACACGGGTTTAAATCGAAGCGCTAGAAACATCACAAGAAAATCTGAAGGCATAGAACACTGAAAGAATACTTTCAGTTTGTTAGTTTTCTGTCAGCGTAAGTTTTAAGCAATTATCCTATCACTAGGTGCTTCAATACCTGAGCTCGTTATTCCCATAATCAAGACACTGATTTTCACTTTTGGAAAGAGTCATTTTCCTTCCTCTTAGCAAGGTTTTTCCTACAATCCTATTCATCCAATTGCGCTGTTGCCTGACAGCACACTAGTTGATGTATTAGGTGAGGTTAACTTTGAATAATGTTCTTATTATCGACGCTCAACCATTGTATAGCGAAGCTCTTGCTTCTCTAGTTGAATCTGTAGTCAACACAGCTGAAGTGATTCAAACCACTGACAGTGCGGAAGTGATGGATCTTGTTCGAGGCCAAAAGATTGATTTGATTATTTTAGACGTAGTGCTTGGCGACCGCGATGGTATGCGTTTAGCCAAAAACATTTTAGCGACAGGATATCGTGGCCGACTGTTATTTGTTTCTTCACGTGACTACTCGAGTCTTTCTAAAGCAGCGTACGAAATGGGCGCAAATGGCTTCTTAAGCAAACATGAAACAAGAGAGACCATTATTGACGCAATTGTGAGTGTTTCACGCGGTTACTCAATGTTTAAGTCGACTCACACACCATCGTCGGGTAACGTAACACTTTCAAATCGCGAAGCCATGGTGTTCCATTATCTTGTACAAGGCTACTCAAATAAGAAGATTTCTGAACAACTTTCACTCAGCGCTAAAACAATCAGCACCTACAAAACGCGTATTCTGAAAAAGTACCATGCGGACACGTTGATTGAACTTCTGCATACTATTCCTCAGTTAGAAAACATTGAGTTTTGCCGCTAAGCGCTCATGTATTTTGCAATAGCACCGATTAACAACTGGTGCATTGCATCATGTCTTAAGCTTTGCTTCACCTGTACAACCACTTTTGGCCAGTCATCTGGGTAAAAATGCTCTGGCACTCTTATAAATTTATATCCATCAATTGGCGCCTGATATTCAAGTAGCACGGTTGCGGCGCTTTTTTGCTTAATTAGCTTCAATACGCTGCTTACGTTGTCTAGAGCCGCAATACGGTTGATGACCATACCGTGGCTTTCCATTGCACGCTTAACGAGCTGCTCTTTCTCTTTCCAACCGATAATCTCTAACATGATAAAGGGAAGTTTGGCCGCTTCTTCCAGAGTGGTAATTCCCAGCTCTTCAGGGACAACTACCACAGCAGGCGCATAGCCGATGAACTTCTGATAAACAGATTTCGGAACATCCTCGTTGAAGTAATGTAATTGCGCATCCACTTTGCCTAGGATTATCTCTTCTATCGTATACTCTGTAATCGTTGCTATCGAAATGTGCGCCTTGGGAAACAGCGCCATTAAATCCATTGCAAGTAAATGCCCAAATGAGTATTGAGCGGTTTGCGGTAAACAAATGGTGATGTCTTTTTCGTAATTTTCCGGTTCAAACTCATCTCTAATTAGACAAGTTTCAAGCTTCTCGAGTGCATCGGAAATTTTAGGTAATTGACGTTTTAAATAGTCCGTCGGTTCCATGTGGTGAGGATGCCGAATAAACAATTCATCGTTTAGCTGGAGTCGCAATCGGGCAAGGTATTTGCTAATTGACGCTTCGCTCTTCCCCATCGCTTTCGCAACGGGCTTGAGCTGACGGTGCTTATCCAGTAAGACAAGTATTTTAAGTAAGTTTAAGTCGAGATCTTTGTTCACGCGCGACACCAGATGTAAGGTCGAGAATAAATAGAGCAATCACTATTTGTTGACTGCTCTAATATAAAAGACCACTCATTCTGTTTGGTCAAATTAATCAAACAGTTATGTCATGGTTATGTTCCGTAACTTAACATTTAGTCAATACTAGACCTGCTTAATGGGACTTTTGTCTGTGTTTTTTCATCTCATAGAGATCTTCATCTGCACGTACAATAACGTCCTGAAGCGTTTCGTGTAACTCATTCGCCGCGATACCAGTACTCACACTAACCTCGATATCCAAGGTCTTTAGTCGGTTATCTTTAACGACACTACGAAGCTTCTTCGCCAATATTGAAGATTGGCTGATACTGCAACCTGGCAGAATCGCAACAAACTCATCACCACCAGTTCGAACTAGATAATCACTATTTCGAAACACTTTAGACATAGCACCAGCAATAACCCCAATAACTTCGTCCCCTACATGGTGGCCGTAATGGTCATTGATTCGCTTGATCCTATCGCCATCTATTGCAATGACGGAATATGGCGCGGTTTCCAAACGACGTTTGAACTCGCTATCTTGAAAAACTCTGCGGTTAAACAATCCCGTTAAATCATCTTTCGTCACGTTCGTCAGTGCTTTCGCGAGGCGAAGTTTGCTCTCTTTAGATTCATAAGCTTTGTTGTAATACGCTAAGGTTACGAAAAAGAAGATGATAAACAAGAACACGTAATCCAATACAATTTTACTGAATGGGTACATGTAAACGATAAGATTGTTGTTGTCTGCGACATATGATTGGGTGTACGCGAATGATGGAAAGGGGTAGCCAGCGAAATAAATCACCATTTGTTTGTTCCCATTCGCTATTTGAACATCCACCGCTTTCCCATCATTATAAAGCGGCGAGAGGTATAATTGTTCCGAGAACTCTCCCACTAACTCACCTTGAAAGTAAACCGGACTCATGATGCTTATCGCCATGTCATCGGAGTATGTCGTTTTAAATGGTAGGGAAAACAATACCCGGTCCGTTAGTTGCTCTTTCCACGCGGCTAACACACAAGAATAGTTACTTTTACACCAATCAACATCAAATGTGGCTTTCACTCCCTCTAGCGCTTCAATCGGTCTCTCTAAGATGAGTTTGTTTCCAGTATAAGAACGAAAATACATAACGGCATTTTGTCGATTGAACGCATTTGATAAATACGCTTCAGCCTGATGAAGCGATTTCCGTGCAACAGCTTCAACGTAATTGAGTTTTTCATAAGGTGACAGGGAGTAAATCGCATCTTGAAAGCTCAGCTCTGTTTGCGCTTCTACTTCACTCACGCTCATGCCTTTGTATTGCTCGAGCTGCGCTTCCGTCAATAGCCCCATGAGAATTACTTTTTGTTTTATTTTGGCTAAATTATTCGCGTAAGTGTTGAACTGCTTTACTTCATAAGAAATTAACACCGCACCAATCATTGTGACAGAAGTGACGAATAGTAATGTTGCGATGAAAAGAGACAACGCGATACTTTTAAGTGTCATGATGCGGTCTTACGCCCCCGCCACTCTTGTTAGCTCAACAATGTTCTTTACGTTAAATTTATCCAATAGACGGCGTTTGTATGTGCTGACTGTTTTGTCACTTATTGATAGCACTGAAGCGATTTCTCTATTGGACTTTCCTTGTAGTAAATACTTCATTACTGCACTTTCTCTGCTTGAAAGTTGTGGCATTTCTCGAACGCTGTTAACAACTTGCTTAAATTTGAAGAAGGTATACCCCTTCTCTACCGCTTCTATCGCGTCTTTAAGAATGTCGTGATTTTCCGATTTACACACATAGCCATCAGCGCCAGAACGAAAAGCCATTTGGCTGTACATTTGGCTAGTTTCAGCGGAGAAGAAAATGACTTTGCCTTCATAACCATGGGATTTGATACGTTTGTAGAAATCAAACCCATCGCAATCTGCCAAGTTCACATCTAAGATCAACAGTTGAATTTCTTCCTTTTTCAATATTTGTAATGCCATCTTCGCTGATGTTGCAGTAAATACCCCATTTGTTTTCCCTAACTCTTCCAACAACGACTTGATTGCAACACAAACGAGAGGATGATCGTCAAAGATCAAGTAATTCAATTTATTCATATCTTTCATTTAGTATGGTTATGGCTTCTAGTGGCATGGGTTTATCAATGTAGAAGCCTTGGCAAAGATCAATCCCATACTCACGTATCGCTTGCAGTGTGACTTCGTCTTCAATACCTTCCGCGACCAGTCGTATATTCAAACTTTTCGCTAACGCGCAAATAGCAACAACGATGTTGCGTTTTTTGATGTCGCATTCGACACCTTGTACAAACGAACGATCGATTTTTAACTCGTTGAATGGCAGTTGAGCCAGTTTTTCAAACGTTGATGAACCCGTGCCAAAATCATCTATTGAGACAGTGACACCGTTCATCCTCAACTTGAGTAAATTCTTGTACAGGGACGCGCTAGTCTGAAATGTATCTCGCTCTGTAATTTCAATGGTGATTTGTGATGGGTCAATCTCGCTCTCTAAACATTGCTGTAAAAAGTAATGAGAGAACGCCGTATCTTCTAAATTTTCATGGTCTACATTGATGGATACGTTTTGCGTCAATCCGCGGTGTTTCATGTCATAGATAACATTACTCAATACAGCTTGAAACAACTCTCCTGAAAGGCGGCAACGCTCTACAATTGGCAAAAAATAATGAGGGGGTAACACACCATAAATAGGATGATTCCAACGCGCGAGCGCTTCATACCCAAGCACTTCCCCACTTTGCACATCGACTAAAGGCTGGTAATAATTTTTCACTCGCCCTTCAGCCAGAGCAAACAGGAATTCTTGATCTTCTACTTCAATAGGTTGAGCAAAGCTGACTTGTTTCGCTTTTTCATCTTTTATTTTACACAACAAATCAACGACTTCATTTTCATCGTATGGCTTAGGCAGCTTCCCCAATACTTCAAAACTAAATCCCTCGCACATGGCTCTTACCGCAGAAATAATGGTCAATTCCATTGCACTGACCAGTACAACTTGCCCCTGGTACTGGACTTCATCGAGCATTTCCATCATATCGATACCGTCTTTTCCGGGCATTTGGATATCACAAAAAATTACGTCAAAATGTTGTTCCTGCACACTCTGAATAGCAGCATCCACACAGTTAAAAGGGATGACTTGCGCGCAATAGCGATCCAATATTTGCGAAAGTATTGTGGTTTGTAGCGGATGGTCATCAATCACCATCACATTAAGTTGTGTATTCATTTGTCTCTACCCAATAGTTTATGTTTTCGATCTCCTGCTCGATTCGTAAAATTAGCTCCGCTGTTCGCCTGTCAAACTCCGCAGCAGTAACTCGTTCTGCCTCAATACAAAGCTCAGCCAGCATGCTTACCCCTATCGCCCCAACCGCTCCTTTGATGCCATGAATGACCCGTTTTTTGTCTCGCTCAGTCGATGCGGCGTTTAAGTTTTTTATATCTGTAGACATTGATTGACTAAACACGCGCGCAATCTCTTTTGCGTCCTGTGCTTTGAACCGTTTAATCCAGCCGGGCAGCCTACCCCTCTCTTTTTCGCCAATAAATGGAATCAAAACGGTTTTTAATTGATTAAGGTCATAGGGCTTGTAGAGCACATCATCAATCCCGATATCCTGTGTGCGCTCAATGGCAAGACGAGCATCTTCTGCTGTCATACCGATGATTGGAATTGCTTTAAATTCGGAGTTTTTCACGTGCCTAACAAGCTCATAGCCATCCATTTCTGGCATATGAAAATCGGTCAGCAGCAACACAACGTTTTCATCTTGGTTGATGTATTCCCATGCTTCGCGGCCGTTATTCACAATGACAGGTTCGATTCCAAGTTCATGAAGCTGCATTGCTATCACACTTTGGTTAATGGGATTATCTTCTGCGACCAGTACCGTGCCGAGAACCCAAGAAACCACTTCTTGATTTACGTCACTAAGCTTGGTTTCTTGCTGCGTTTGGCTGAGCAAATTGAACAATGTATCTGGATATTGAATCTCTCTTAGCGTAAGACTGCCAAGTACCCTTTGTTCGTCACGCAGCATTAGGCCATTAAAACTGGCATCGCTGTCGTGTATAGGGTGAAGGTTCGCCACCATTGTTTTTAACGTCGCTGGACGCATTTTCCACGCGTTACACCACTGGCGAATATTAAGTGGTAAGCTCTCGCTATACGTCCAGTTCAAACAAACGTCTGGCTCAGAGTCGCAATGCTCAATTGGCAGTCTGACAGTAATCGTCGTGCCCAAGCCAAATTGTGAATCGAAGCAGAGCACGCCGCCCATGCAGTCGATCAATCGGTCAACAATGCTTAGCCCCAATCCAGTACCGCCATATTTACGCGTAATAGTGTCATCCGCTTGAACAAAAGGATTGAGGATGCCTTCGAGTTGGTCATCCGTCATGCCGATACCTGAATCCGCCACTTTCAAAATAAGCTGCTTTTCATGAAGAATGACACTGATTCCAACTTCTCCTTCGGCAGTGAATTTCACCGCATTGGAGAGTAGATTGGTGGTAATTTGCACCAATCGCAGCGCGTCGATTTCAATGAAAGCATTCGAAAATGGTTTGATTGTCACTTTGTAATCCAAACCTTTCGCAAGCGCTCGTGGTTCAAAGCTTCGAAACACATCGCACAAGGTTTTAAGCAAGTCGGTCTTAACTGGGGCGACGGTTAAGTGCCCTGCCTCTAACTTTGAATAATCCAGTACTTCGTCTACTAGCGTATTCAAATGATTGAGCGAGCGTATGGCTTGGGCAATTAACTCGCGATTTGAATCTGCCGTCACTTGGCGATTTAGCAAATCGAGGATGCCGTGTGCTGCCGACAATGGCGTTCTTAATTCGTGACTCATGGTTGCCAAAAAGTTTTCGCGCGCACGTACCGCGGTTTGCGCTTCTTTTTGCGCATCGATTAACGCCTGCTCACGTTCTTTTTGCTGGGTAATATCTTGAATAACAGTCAGTACAAACTTGTTCTTACCGCTAGGAGAAGCGATGACTTTGCGTTCTCGATATACATGTTTAATATCAAGTTCACAGCCCGACGAGGCAACCTCTTCTGAAATACGCTTTCCAGCGATAACAGTGGTTAGTTCATCAAAATTATTCACCAGAGGAGCGTGCGCAGAATCACTTTTCAACTTACATTGTTGGCACTGTTTACTGTTGTAGTTGGCACAATTGCTCATCTCCATATGGTTATTTTCACTATGGATAAAAACCAAGCTATTGATCTCTTTGATGATGTCCATCAGCCATTGCTTTTCCGCTTCCTCATTGTCAGCATTAAATTCGGCTAACCTCACTTTAAGTCGCATGTGAGATAAGATGAAATACGCCGCAATTAACATGAGACAGAATATGAATGAACCAGCAACAACAAATGTAGCGATCTGCTCCGCGTCATAGCCATAAGTCAGTTTGAAGCTTCGGTGAGAACGCAGCAGTTTTTCGATCTCGTTAGAATCAATGGTTTCGATGATGCTGTTCAACATGTGTTGAAGTTGTGTATTGTGGTTTGCAACCGCAAATGCATTAGAGAACGTCAAAACGTCCTCCGCATTGATCACCAAGCCATCGACTTGATCTTGTGCAATCATGTTGTGAACGATGTCGTCAGGAATGTAAGCCACATCCAAAACGCCCGATTTCAAATCGGTAAGCAGCTTTTTCAAATCATCATAATGATCAACTTGGCCTTGCTGCCAAGTGCCCAAATGAACTAACCCTTGCTTTTTCAAAGTGAGCAGAATACCCGCTTCTTTCAGTGCAGATTTATCGCGCTTGCTCTGCTCCGCTTGGATAGCCACGTAATTACTGTGCATGAATGGTTTAGTGAACAACCAATCTGACTTAGGTAGCTCACCCACATAAGAGATGGGGACTATATCGGCATCAAATGCCGTTAATCCATTTGAAAGGCTCGACGTCGGCTTCACATACTTAAAGCTCAAGCCAGTACGAGACTGCAATAAGTCGACAAAATCTGGAAAGAAGCCATCTAACTCGCCCGTTTGCGAATCTCGGTAGAGAAACGGATAAGCTTCGTCACTGCTGCTGTAAGTTATCACTAGTTTGTTTTGATGATTACGTCGGTAATCTACCAATAACTTATCACTGATATGGTAAGGATTTTTCGAGGCGACGGAGCGAATGTTTTTTCCATTTTGCTCCCACTGAAGGATTTTGTTGATGTCATCGATCAGACTCTGTTTGTCCAACGAAGCGATAAAACTCACCTCTTCGTTTTTCAACCAACTGGGAATATCGACAACCCCTTTTACAATGTCATTCAAATCCAAATATTGGGTAATACCAACATAAGTGTAAATCAGCGCGTTCGCTTTACCTCGCTTAACTTCATTAAACGCCTCTAAACGTGTTTTAACATAATGTATCTTATCGATACCACGTTCAGTGAGGTTGTCACAATACACACTGCCCTCAACACACACCCATTTAAGATCACGCGCATCACTATCTCGGTAAGTGGCATTCCGATACCAAACAGCGATAGTGCTCGAAAAGAAAGGCATCGAAAACAAGAAACGCTTTTCTCTTGCTGCTGTTTTACTAAATCCAACCGCACCATCAATCTTCTTGCTTTCGACATCCGCAAGTAAAGACGGAATATGCTTGTAAGTCCGAAGTTCTAACTCATAATCCAAAGCTTTAGTAATGTTAGACAAATACTCAAGACTAATTCCGTACGAAGGACCAACGCTACCGTCAAACGAGTCTTTAGCTTCGTCTTGCGCAATAACACCAACGATGACCTTCGGTTTAGGACTCTGTTTGGCAGTTGAGCAAAAAGAACTCGCTAAAAAAATTAAGGCGACGGACGATACCGTAATACTTCTAAGAATACTGAGCATGACTGCTTCCTCTGAATGGAAGCTCAGACTAGTTTTTGTCAGATAAAAGTCAAACTTAGCTCAATAGTGAAATAAAAATAACACTCTGATATAAAAGTAAAAAACCAAAATTCGTCAGAACAATCTGACAACACAATCCACCTTTGACTACACAGCGTTTGCGTTCGGTCTCTCACCCAGACGGATATTCACTGCGAGTCGGTATACATAAGGGATGTGTGCTTTTAGGTTTGCACGCCATAGCTTTTTACTTTCATCTTGAATGATTCATCATCATTCCATGATAAACTGGCGTATTAACATGAAAGAAAGCTCAACTCCGCGGTTTCGAGCAGCTTGAAGTAAACACAGTTTTAGAAAATGCGTTCTAGTATTGTATTACTCAAGACTCACATTGCTACTTTTACAACCGCTGGAGCATTAGAAAAATTAAGGTATTAAATTCAAATGGTTAATAACTCAATCCAGTGGTTTCCTGGCCACATGCACAAAGCACGTAAAGAGATCGAAGAAGCAATCCCTCAAGTGGATGTGATCATCGAAGTACTGGATGCTCGTATTCCTTTCAGTAGTGAAAACCCTTTGATTTCTCAAATCCGTGGTGACAAACCTGTCGTTAAAGTTTTGAACAAACGTGATTTGGCCGATCCAGAATTAACTCAACTGTGGATTGAGCACTTGGAGCAAGAGCAACATGTAAAAGCAATGGCGATCACGACTTCTGAACCACAAGAAGTGCATCGAATCATGGAGCTTTGCCGCAAACTTGCCCCACACCGAGAAGAAATTGGTAAAAACATTCGCACCATGATCATGGGCATCCCAAACGTTGGAAAGTCGACGATCATTAACACCCTCGCAGGTCGAACAATCGCTGTAACAGGTAACCAACCCGCGGTTACACGTCGTCAACAACGTATCAACCTGCAAAATGGCATCGTATTATCTGATACTCCAGGGATTTTATGGCCAAAAGTGGAAAATCCACACAGTGGCTTCCGCCTTGCGGCTACTGGCGCGGTAAAAGATACAGCGATGGAATATGACGAAGTCGCATTCTATACCATTGAATACCTAGCAGCTCATTATGCAGACAAACTTAAAGAGCGTTATCAAATTGAAGAGCTTCCAGAATCAGATATCGAGATCATGGAAGAAATTGGTCGTCGCCGCGGTGCACTACGTGCAGGTGGACGTGTTGACTTGCACAAAGTATCAGAGATCTTATTGCACGAACTTCGTCAAGGCACTTTGGGCCAAATTACATTAGAACGCCCAGAAATGATCACTCAAGAGCTGATTGAAGTCGAGATTGAAACCGCCCGTAAAGAAGAAGAGAAAGCGAAGCGTAAAGAAGAGCGTCGTAAGCGCTATTTACGTAATAAGCGATAAGCTTGTCTCTTATCTACTCATGTTTCAAGGCGCGATTTTCGCGCCTTTTTTGTTATCTAATGCGCCCATTTTTTTCACTTTTCAAACTTTATATTCCTCATCCAAAATCCCAGATATGAAGCACGAAAAAACACCGCAAAATCGCCGTATAAACTTTAAGCACAAACTAGTTTAGACCCCGGGCCCCTATAGAGTTACAGCCACCATCCAACCCTCAAATGTCGAGTTTGCAAGGGTCTGCAAACTTATGCAACCTGGTTAGTGACACTCTCCCCAAAATCCGCAATATGAATAAGTGTCAGCGCTGGCGTTTTTCCATATGAAGAAGAGATTTATTATGAGTGAAACTATACAAAGCAAACCACTTCCCTCCTTTATCGAGGAACGCCTAGATTTTTATATTCAAGATCTAATCGAACCGAATGAGAACAAAAAACACCTTGTTCTTGGTAAACGCCCACCGTGTAATGCCGTTGTCCTGCAAAGCAATGATTACCTTGCACTGTCTCATAATAAGGAGATTCAAAACGCGCATCGTGATGCGATTTCCCAGCACGATGACAACGTCGTGATGTCCGCGATTTTCTTACAAGACGATGAATCGAAACCTGTATTTGAAACGCAACTAGCCAGTTTCGTTGGTATGCCTAGTTGTCTACTTTCTCAATCTGGTTGGGCTGCGAATGTCGGTTTATTGCAGACTATTTGTGCACCGAACATACCTGTGTACATTGATTTCTTTGCACATATGTCTTTGTGGGAAGGCGCACGTATTGCCGGAGCACAAATTCATCCGTTCATGCATAACAACACCAGTCACCTAAGAAAACAGATTTCACGTCACGGTTCAGGGATCATTGTTGTGGATTCGGTTTACAGCACTATCGGGACCATCGCTCCTCTACGTGATATCTACGAAATAGCACAGGAGTTTGACTGCGGCCTGGTTGTAGATGAATCACACTCTTTAGGTACACACGGTCCACAAGGTGCGGGGATACTGCAGGGTCTTGGCTTAACTCATAAGGTAGATTTTATTACCGTTAGTCTTGCCAAGACATTTGCTTATCGTGCTGGCGCGATTTTAGGCCCAGAAAAACTGGCGAAGACGCTTCCATTTGTGGCGTACCCTGCAATATTTAGTTCTACCGTATTACCGCAAGAGATCATTCGGCTAGAGAAAACACTGGAAGTCATAAGAAAATCAGATGATAAGCGAGATATTCTGTTTGAAAGAGCCAAGTCTTTAGCCGTTGGTTTAAAACGCATTGGATTTACTATTCGCAGTGAATCACAAATTATCGCATTAGAATGTGGTAACGAGAGAAACACTGAGCGAGTCCGCGACTTTCTCGAAGAGCGAAATGTTTACGGCGCAGTGTTTTGCCGCCCTGCAACTGGAAGGAACAAAAACATCATCCGTTTTTCAGTCAATGCAGACATGACAGCTGCTGAAGTTGATCATGTACTCACTGTCTGCCAACAAGCATTTGCACACCCTGACTTAGAGTTTGTGTAAGTTAGTGTGTAGATAAAACTAAAGAGCTCAACAGTTTTGCTGAGCTCTTTATTCGTGTTATTCGTTGTGAGCAACTCGCCTCAAGAAAACAAGTCGCGAATGATTAGATCCAGTTTGCGATTTTATCGAACAAACGATTTTTATCCGCCGGTTTTACGATGAAGTCAGACATACCCGAAGACCCAATTTTGTCCAACGTGACAGGTGAACTATCCCCTGTATGTGCAATAATAGGTACCGACGCATAGTTTTTATCCGAGCTTCGAATTCGCCTAGACGCTTCTACACCATCCATAATTGGCATTTCGATATCCATCAGAATGAGATCAACATCTTCTTGCTCTAGTGTATCCAGAGCCTGCTGCCCGTCTTCTTTCTGAATCACTTCAAAGCCTTGCTTTTCAAGTAACATTGCCGTGAATTTACGCAAAGATTCATTATCATCCACGACCATAATTGTGCGCTTATTTGAATTATCTAACGTCACCGAGGCCGTTGGTGTCGGTACATAGCTTGAATCATATAAGAGACGCTCAATAGTTGGTTTAGTATTCAATAACCAGGCTTGCGTTTCGATCCAAATAGGTTCATATGCAGCCTTACGTGCTCTCTGAGTCGGATGATGCTCAAAAAGATAAACTATGCGTGCTTCAGTGAAAGACAAGAGAGATTCTAATCTATCCAATTGGTTTGCTCTTGGATCTAAGCTCTCAAGATCGATAAAAATCAGATCGAATTCGAACTCGTACTCTTTCTTTTTGAGTACTTGGTTGGCATCTAAAATCGTCGAGTCAAAGCCCATAAAACGGCTAATATCTGTTACTTTAGACACCAAGATATCTTGGCTAGTCACCGTTAGAATGGTTTTGAGTTTAGTCAGATCGTTTTTGATTTCAGTAACGGTATCAGATGTCGTTAGTGGGAAAGTTAACGTAAATTGAGACCACTCCCCTAACTGAGATTGACACTCAATGTTCCCCCCAAATGAACGCATGACTTTTTTACAAAACGGTAGACCCAAACCATAACTTCCTGATTTGCCAGTGGTGTAAAAGTCTTGAAAGATATTGCGTAGAACATCAGGAGCAATGCCAGCACCATTATCGGTTACAACAATTTGATTAAAGCGTTCTGAACTTATCATGGATACATGTATGTGAAAATCTTCAGATTTACGGTGATGGAAGGCATTCTTGAAGAGGTTATACATAACGTATTTAAGTAATGTATCACTACCTAGAAACTCAAACTCACTTCTCGCATCCAGCGATATGGCAAACCGATCAGTGGCACGTTTATAACTGAAGCTTTCAATTGCCTGTTCAACGACCGAGTGAACTGAATATTTTTTGAAGCTAGAACGAGAAACTCGATTTTCATCAATCGAAGTTAGCAATAAATCGATGGTTTCATTACCCGATTGGATAATGTTCATTGCATCCTGACTCACTTCACGTAATAAGGTGACATCCTCTACACTCATGACGTACTGCTCTTTTCCTGCCTCTTTCATGTTGGGCAAGATCGACTGGATAACATCTATTGAAGTGCAAAGCCCACTCAACGGGTTACGCATTTCATGTGCGATCCCTGCCCCGAATGATTTTGCCAGCGAGACTTTCGCTTCATGTTCAACTTGGTTACGAAAATAGAACAAATTACCGAAGACATAAATAAACAGAAAGATTGGCACATGAGTCCAATCCATGGTCAAGTCAAGATGGAACCCTTTTGCAACCCAAGCGAAGAATGTTGCTAAACCTATCCCAGCAAAGGTTTGAGCAAACATGACCCTAGTAACATGAACCAGTAAAATGTGTAAGAAAATTGCAGACATAAACGACATAACCCATACATTGGACCAGTCATTCATCAGTAACATATAAAAAAAGAAAAACGGTAAGCACAGCGTTATCGTCACTTGGTAGTAAATAGGAACATAATCTCTCCAAGTCGATGATAAGCGGTTTCTAAAAATGATGCCGAAAAACAATAACGAGCAAAACAATCTAAGAGATAAATTTTCATAAGCCTGTGGAAAGGCAAACTCCCAGACAAAGTAGTACAGCGGAAAGCCAAGAAACCCCATCCAGCCAACGAGAGTTAGGTTTGGTTCTGCATATTGATAAACCTTACGTATCGAGTCCATATAATCTGTTTTGCTTACTCCGCCTGACGCACAATAGTGTGATTTTGATTCACTTTTATCGTTTTATTATTAACTAATTATATATTAATCATCATTTATAAGCAGCGCGAAATGACGTAAACAGCTCGCAATACTTATCTTTAGTTTCAATCTTTTAAGACAGCTACACTTGATTTACAACCAAATAAACAAAGTTGCATATAGTTTAGTGCAATTTTGCGATAATCGCTCTGTATCCAATTGGATGTTAATCTCATTTTGTGTAAGAAACTTAAGTCGCGCCTTTGGCACGACTTTCCAACGATTCAAAAACAGCACTCACCGCATATAGCGTGGTGAAGAACAATTGGCTTGGGGTGTGTTATGAATTCTGTCCAGATAAAAAATGTCATTTTTGATGTAGGTAATGTGTTGGTACGCTGGTCTCCAGTAGAAATCGTTCGCTTAACATTTGGTGGTTCCGTAGAATCAGAGAAAATGGCTCAGATGCTATTTTCATCACAAATCTGGAAAGATTTAAATAAAGGGACGATCTCCGAAAGGGAAGCAAAACAGCGTTATCAACGTGAACACCAAGTAACGACGGAAGAAATGGACCGCTTCTTTTATTATGTAAAACACACTCAAATACTACTTTACGGCAGTATAGAGCTGTTAAAACGAGTAAAAAGTGCCAGATATGGCGTATATGCGCTCACAGACAACATCAACGAAATTGTGGAACATCTTCGTACTACCTATGAGTTTTGGCCACTGTTTGATGGAGCAATCATCTCTTCTGAAGTTCAATTACTAAAACCACAAGCGGAGATCTACCAAACTCTACTTTCAAATTATCAGCTTAACCCCGAAGAGACAGTATTTATTGATGACATGCCTTACAATGTTGAAGGTGCCCGAGCAGTTGGCATGGCTGCTATTCAGTTTGAAAATGCTCAGCAATGTGAGCTCGAACTAAAAGCCATGGGGGTTAACTTCTAGAAAGCTTTTAATAAAACATAACGTTAGGGTGCATAAACAAAAAAGAGCAGTGTTGAGACTGCTCTTATCTAATGTTTTAGAACGCTAGGTTAGGAGTAAATCACGTTTTCCTCAATCCCACTAACTAATGACTGGGCGTTCTTCCAACGGAATACTTTTTCTAACACCTCTTTGCCATCAGGTGCGCGCCAAGTTCGCTCTTGATCCTCTTGTCCACCAATGTGGCGATAGAATTCAATCGCAGAAATGTTTTGCGACACAACTTCTAAATAAAGACCTGTGTCTTTAAAGTACTGCTGTTGCCATTCTGCGACAGCAAGTAATAGCTGCTTACCAATCCCACGACCACGGTAACTGTCATCAACATGCAATGCGTCAATAAAGGTTCCACGCTCGAAATCATGGTTGCCGAACACACAAACAAAGCCAAGTAGCAAACCTCCCTCCTCCGCCAAGACAATGTGCTGATTGAATGGTGGGTTGGTCAAACGGGTTTGCCAAATCAGTAGTTTGTCGTCAATCGCTTCTTTCTCAAGATAGTTATCACTAAGAATGCCACGGTAATGACGCTTCCAGCTATCCGCATGAAGATGTGCAATGCGCTCGTAGTCCTTATATTCCGCTAATCGTAAATCCATTACGTATTCCTATTTTCTTACATTTTTGCTTCTTTATAGAGTCTCGGTATATTCCACCTTTATAACACTTGTTTCTTGGCAGATTTTATACACCTTAAGCCAGAGCTCATTTTTTAATACTACTCATTATTCAATTAAAAGCAAAATATCCCATCAAGTTCCTTAATCTACACCCAAAGGAATAGTCACATTTGTCTAACTTTAATTTGACTTACATGTGTACGCTGATATTCTGGCGAACAGTTGTTAGCTCAAAGTTAGGGATACACCTGTGACTCAAAACAAACCACCTGTTATCTGGTTGAATACATTAATATTTTCTGCCAGTTTTGTTCTGACTTTTATTGTAATGCCTTGGTATGCATATCATTTTGGACTGGGTTGGGAACATCTAATTTGGGGAGTGATTGCATTTAGTTTTACTAACCTTTCTATTACAGCAGGCTATCATCGTCTCTGGAGCCACAAAACATACGAAGCTCATCCTATTTTGCGCGCCATTTTTGCGATTGGAGGAGCATTTTCTTTGCAAAATAGTGCATTACATTGGTCTTCTGATCATCGTGTGCATCACAAACATGTCGACAATAACGATAAAGATCCGTACTCAGCCAAGCGGGGTTTTTGGTATTCTCACATTGGGTGGATGTTACGTGATTACAATAAATCAAAGGAAAACGAATATACAAACTGCCGTGACCTAAAGCGCGACAAAATCGTCATGTGGCAGCATAAGTATTATGTTCCACTTGCCCTACTGACTAATATTGGTTTCCCAGTCATACTAGGACTGATCTACGGTGATATCTGGGGGATGTTATTGGTCGTTGGTGCAGCTCGACTCTTTATGAGTCACCATACAACTTTTTTCATTAACTCCCTCGCACATATTTGGGGTAAGCAAACTTTCACAGACAAAAACACTGCTCGCGATAATGGTGTACTCGCCTTTTTCACATTTGGAGAGGGTTACCATAATTTCCATCATATTTTCGAGAATGACTATCGCAATGGCGTGTATTGGTGGCATTACGACCCAACGAAGTGGTTGATAAAGTCATGTTCTTGGCTAGGACTCACATCTAAGTTGCGCACAACGCCTACATTTAGAATTGAAAAAGCCCGTGCGAGTCAACTTTTGAAGAAAGCAAGAGAAAAGCTAGAATCGAAACCGAACACGCAAACAATCCTCGATCAGCTACAGCACGAGTTTGATACTTTAGTTCATCACATGCAGGAATACTACGAGATGCGCAAAGAAGTACTCGGTGCCAAAACTGCCAGTGTGGTAAAAAAATACGAATGTTCTGTAACGAAAATGAAGTACCAGCAAATTAAAGCAGAGTTCGAACGGCAGCAACGTAGTTGGAACCTTATGGTTCGTCGATACGCATAGTTTATCCTCATTCTTACGATTACTTAGCTTCGCTTCGGCGAAGCTTTTTTGTTGTGAAGAGTGTTTTCCAATAATTGCTTACTGAGTAAAGTCTTTTTCCTATTGTGAATCAATTCACTCTTTATTCATTCACTTTCCTAGTCATATTTTCCTTCCTATAAATAGCTTCAAACCAGCACGTAACACTTAGAAAACCAAATTCCAACAATACAATCTAACGAAATTATTTATTAAATTATTATTTGTCTCAGATCATGCAAGCCCCATATTTGTCTCGTGCCACAGCTAAGAATTCTGTAAATTCCTTGTCATAAACTGAAACAGTTTCTTTCTTTTTTACATAACATTCGGAGATCCCTATGTTAGAGCTCTTAATTGGCTTAGTGGTTACCATTGCGGTGGGTTACTTTATTGTCAAAGGCTATAAAGCTGCGGGCGTGTTACTGACCGCTGGTATTGCTTTACTTCTTATGACTGGCGTTTTGGGGCACGACGTGCTGCCGTCAAAAATCACCTCAACTGGTAACATGGTGACAGATGCGCTTGAATACGTGAAATACATGCTTCAATACCGCGGTGGCGGTCTTGGTATGCAAATCATGCTGCTTTGTGGTTTTGCGTCATACATGACTCATATCGGCGCGAACAACGTGGTAGTGAAACAGTTCTCTAAACCGCTTTCTGTCATCAAGTCTCCTTACGTCCTTTTGGTAGCGGCTTACATTGTGGCGTGTTTAATGTCTCTTGCGGTAAGTTCTGCAACAGGCCTTGGCGTACTATTAATGGCGACATTATTCCCAATGATGGTCGCGATGGGCATTTCTCGTCCAGCAGCCGTTGCAGTGTGTGCCTCTCCAGCGGCAATCATCCTTTCTCCGACTTCTGGTGATGTTGTTATCGCAGCAGAAAAGTCTGGTTTAGAGCTTGATGTGTTTGCGGTACAAACTGTGTTGCCTGTTTCTATTTGCGCAATCATCGTCATGGCAGCGGCAGCGTTCTTCTGGAACAAATACTTAGATAAGAAAGAAAATACACCAATGGAAAAAATTGATGTATCAGAGATCAAAGCTGACGCGCCAGCGTTTTATGCAGCTCTTCCATTTCTACCTATCATCGGCGTTTTCCTATTCAACGGTCGTACCATTCCAGGACTTAGTCTAGACATCTACACTATTGTGGTTGGTTCGATTTTCCTTGGAGCTCTGATCCATTATGTTGTAAATAAGTTCGATGGTAAGAAATCACTAGAAGATTTAGATTCTTGTTACGCAGGCATGGCTGACGCGTTCAAAGGCGTTGTGATGCTTTTGGTTGCCGCAGGGGTTTTTGCACAAGGTCTGATGTCTATCGGTGCTATCGATAACCTACTTCATCTAGCAGATAATGCTGGTGCAGGCGGCGTTGCTTTAATGCTTATTCTAACTGCATTGACAGTTGCAGCAGCAATTGCAACGGGTTCGGGTAACGCGCCTTTTTATGCGTTCGTGGAGTTAGCACCATCTTTGGCTGCGAAAATGGGACTAAACCCTGCTTTCCTAATTATCCCGATGCTTCAAGCATCAAACCTAGGCCGTACTATCTCACCAGTATCTGGCGTAATCGTTGCGACATCAGGTATGGCAAACATCAGCCCGTTTGAGGTTGTAAAACGCACATCCGTTCCAGTTCTAGCAGGCCTTATCACGGTGATTATTGGTACTATGGTGCTTGTTCCAATGAGTGCCTAACGGTATTGCCACGATCAAACTAAAAGCAATATCCGAACAAAATTACGTTTAATTAAAAACGCCAGCAAATGTGCTGGCGTTTTTTTTATTCTAATGTGTTGATTTACGCTGACTTAAATCGGTCAGGAATCTTAGTGATGCTCTCTCTGTAGCTAAACCATAAGTAGGTAACGGCAAGCGAAAAGAATAAATATGAAAGTGCGAATACGATTGGAGACGTGATTAATTCCGCGGACATTCCCCACATCACACCGACTACGGTTATCGTCAACTTAGAAAGCATACCGCAAATGAGTAGGAATAAAGCAAGCTGTGGAAAGCGCGAGCTGCGAAATGCGAAGAAATAACAGCTACCTACCGCTAAAGAAGCAATAGATAAGCCCAACATAAATGAATGGATGTGGTCTGCTGATGCGATACCAGCGGATACCGAAGCCATGAGTAATAGGAACAGTTTCATAAGTCACCTCACAACAAATCTAAAAAGCATCCCTTCATAAATGAAAACTCATTTTTCACTATATTCTGCGCCTAAAATCAGCAATTACAAGTTACTTTTTTGCTCACTTAATGTACATAAAAGCTAATCAGCTTCAATTATTACAAAAGGTTAACAATTAAAAATTAGGAAACCCTTTGCATCTGATACTTACGACAGTCAGATGATAAATTCGCCATTTTTTGTTACAGATGGTTAACATGGAAACATTTAGAAATTTTTTATTTGAAATGTGAACTGTGCACTCAACAGCGTAAAACCTCTCTCTCTTGACTCATCATTCGTTATTAGCGAACAAAAAACATCACTTTTTTACAACGTTCTTACTACATACAAAACCATGAATTCACATCCACTTTTAATGTTGCAAATTATTTTATCAGTAACCGTAAAAAGAGATTCCAATCACATATTTATTGGTTATAATCCGCGCTCATTGCGTTAAACGTTGAAAAACGCAAACTAATTTTGAGAAAAAACATCTTTAAACCAACCTTCTTTGCGGCATTGCCAATAAGAGGAAAAACTGAGAATAAAAATGAGCAAGATTGATAAAGCTATGCGCATCCTGTTAGCAGGGTTCTGTATCAACCTTTGTCTTGGCATCCTGTATGCTTGGAGTGTATTCAACAAGGCACTGGTAACTGAATCAGGCTGGAGTGCTGCAGAAGCTTCTGCACCTTACGCAACTGCAACCATCACTTTCTCTATCTGTCTTCTTATTGCAGGTATTCTTCAAGACCGCATGGGCCCTCGAATGATCCTTATCCTAGGTACTGTTCTTACAGGTCTGGGCATGATCGCGTCTGGCTTTGTTGACACTCCACTCATGCTGAACATTACCTTCGGTGTGATCACAGGTGCAGGTATCGGTTTTGGTTACGCATGCCTATCACCTTCTGCGATGAAGTGGTTCCACGCTTCGAAGAAAGGTATGGTTAACGGCATTATTGCGGCAGGTTTTGGTCTAGCGGCTATTTACCTTGCGCCAGTAACTTCTGCGCTAATAGACAGCATGGGCATTCAAACTAGCTTTATGGTTCTTGGTGTTGGTATCCTAGCGATTGCGGTTCCTCTTGCAGCAACCATCAACAACCCACCAGCAGACTACACACCTGCGGAGCCTAAAGTAAAAGAAGGCCAAGCACCTAAAGCGGTGAAAAAGTCAGATGACTTAACTTGGAAAGCAATGTTGAAAACACCACAGTTCTACTCTCTATGGATCATGTACGCGTTTGCAGCTTCTGTTGGTCTAATGATCATTGGTAACATCACGACAATCGCAAGCGTTCAAGCAAACTTGCCAAACGCGGTTTACCTAGCGTCTATTCTTGCTGTATTTAACTCTGGCGGTCGTGTTGCCGCGGGTATGCTTGCAGATAAAATCGGCGGTGTTCGTACGCTTCTACTCGCGTTCGTTCTACAAGGCGTAAACATGGTGCTGTTCGCGACGTTCGACTCTGAGTTTACACTGATCATCGGTACAGCAATCGCAGCGGTAGGTTACGGCACACTTCTAGCGGTATTCCCTACTCTAACGGCTGAGTTCTACGGTCTGAAAAACTACGGCACTAACTACGGCGTGCTTTACACAGCATGGGGTATCGGTGGTGCAATCGGCGCAGCGGTTGTTGGTTTCTCGATGACAAATGGCGACGGCTACACCTTGGCTTACACAATTTCTTCAGCAATGATGGCAGTATGTATCGTACTAGCGTTCATCACTAAGCCATTGTCTGAAGCGAAAGTAGCACAGCTAAAAAACGCATAATTGCGAATTGATTTGATAGCGAAAAGGCTTAACCTATGGGTTAAGCCTTTTTTGTTATCGGTCGTTTATGGAAAGCCCTATCGAACTTGCACCAGACTACTATCTAGAGAACTTCTTCAAGCTGACTCATCACGCAATAACTTGGTACAGCGATTTACTGGCCAAGGAAGAACACGCATGGCTTTGCTCGTTTGATTCTTTGAGCAAACACGCCCAGTGCCTTTTGGTGCGTTTATACAGCCGAAAGGGATGTTGGTTTCGAAGTGATAAGCTGAGTTATCAAGAAATACCTTCTATCAATGAAGCACTGGCAGAATTGAGTCAGCATGAGTTTGTAGCCCTTTCCCCACCCCTTTCTCATCAAGAGTTAGCGGCTAATTTACTGACCAAACCAGAAATCTCCACGCTTTATCCCGAACTGCCGAAATCACTCAAGAAAGACGCCCTTGTCGAACATTTGAGTAATACGGAATTTGATCGTATAGAGCGGCTTGAGTTTACGATCGTCAAACTCAATTCTGCTCATATGATCGACGTGTTACTCACTCTGTTTTTTGCCAACACCCATCAAGACTTAAGTCAGTTTGTGCTTGATGACTTAGGTTTGCATCAGTTCGAGCAATATCAATTGAGTAAAGTGCGCCGTTTCTTTGATTCACGTGAGCAAATAGACCGCTTAATTGAACTGAGCCAGTTGGCCAACCTGTACTGGCAATTTGACCGAAAAGACAAAGCCAATCTCGACTTATTAATTGAGGCAATGCCTCAGCCGGTTAAACACCGTTACGTAGATCGTAAACGCGAGCACATGTTGAATGACATAGCACGTGATTACGAACGGCTTAATGATCTAGAGACCGCCCTATCTCTATTTGGCCAAACTCAACTCACACCGAGCCGAGAACGACGCGCACGTATCTATGACAAATTAAACCATGATGATTTATTTTGTGACATTGTCACAGATATGCTTAACTCACCGATCGATGTGTCTGAGCTCGAAGTTGCACAAAAACTTGAGCAACGGTTAAAACGAAAACAAGGCGAGAAAGTGCCAAGAGTGACGAAGCCAACCTGTACGGAATACCGCCTTGAACTGGATTTATCTCAACAGAGAGTCGAACTCGCCAGCAAAGCGTATTTTGAGTCCTTAGGCTGGACAGTATTTTACACCGAAAATGCACTGCTTAATGCATTACTTGGTCTCACTTTTTGGGATGCGATTTTCGCTCCCATCGAAGGCGCATTCATCAATGCCTATCAACATCGTCCTCTGGATTTGTACCATTCTGATTTTGTTACCAAGCGCCAAGCTTTGATAGATGCGGCGTTTGACGAATTGGAAACGGGTAACACTCATACGTTATTGACAAAGTACGATGAGAAGTTTGGTATCAGCAATCCATTTGTGCATTGGAGCTTAATAAGTAAAGAACTACTCGAAACAGCACTCGATACAATCCCAACTAACATGTTGATGGCGCTATTTAAAATACAATTGAGTGACCTAAAGCTTTACCGCAATGGGATGCCTGATCTGATTGCTTTTAAAGGAAACGAGTTCGAATGGATTGAAGTAAAAGGGCCGGGCGATAAACTCCAAGACAACCAATGGCGTTGGATTAAAGAGTTTACTCGCCTTAATGTGCCATTTGCGGTGTGTTACGTCGCCGCAAGTTAACTCTCTTTATATAAAGAGCTTGGCGCATATTCATTAAAACAATTTCTTTTTTACCGCACCTTGCTCTTTTTCTGAAATATTTTTGTTTCTTCACGATCACTTCACGCTTCATCACACACAATGCGCTTCTACTCATTAAGTTGATTTGAAGAGGCAAATAAAAATGAACAAAACCATTCTTGCGTTACTCGTTACCTGCTCAGTTTCGGTATCTGCGGCTCCTTATGTAGGTCTGGAATATGGACTAGGCACCACTGACCATGACTTGGAACCTCACTTTTCATCTGAAAATGTAACACTTAACCCAGAACTTGAGGATGGTATTTTCTCAGGATTTATCGGTTACTCGTTTAATGACAATTGGGCAATTGAGCTAGGTTACAGCCAGTTTGACCTTGATGACGGCCGTTCTAAGAACCTTGGTATCAAGACAATTGATGGCAAAGATTACCATCATGAAATGGATTGGGATTCCTCTATCACAGCCAAACAAGTCTCGCTAGCACCAGTGTTTAGCTATGCATTAAGTGATAAATGGACAACAAAATTCAAAGCGGGTTTAACTTACACGCAATACGACGCCAAGGTTGCTCAACATCAAGAATATGAGCTTGTCGCGAATGACGATGTGGAAATAAGCAACACGCTTTTCCATAGCTCGAAGAAAAGCAACGAGTTAGGCGCAATGTTCTCTGTGGGCGCGGAATACCAAGTGTTGCCAAAGCTCACCATTGGCGCAAACGCTAAATACCAACTAGGCAGCTACGCAAACACTGCATCCTTTAACGTAGGCACAGCTTATTACTTCTAATATAAGGAGATGACAATGAAAAGAGTATTGTTAACATCCATGCTTGCCCTACTTTCAAGCTCGGCTTTCGCCGCGTTTAATGGTCCAGAAGTCAGTGCAATCAATACGGTGAAAGAGGCGCGCAACGCAACCGACGACAGCGCTGTAGTGCTAACCGGGCATATTGTTCAATCATTTGGTAACGAGACTTACTTGTTCAAAGACAACACTGGTGAGATCGAAGTAGAGATCGACAACGAAGATTGGATGGGTCAAGAAGTGACACCAAAAGATACCGTAATGATTCGAGGAGAGGTTGACGCAGATTGGACAACTACGCAGATAGACGTTGAGACAATTCAAAAACGTTAAGAAGCTGACTGATACCTCAACACAAATAACACAGCCACATTTTAGTGGCTGTGTTACGCAATAATCATGGAAAACGCTCGTTTAGCTAGTCAAGCAAGGACAATCTTGCGGTACGACTAATCGTATACTCTTAGGCTGAACATCAAATCTAATGGTTCTCGAACGATAAGGTTCTCCATCTAAATTAAGAGGTAATGGATTCGGGAAGTCTATCTCCAACCAGCTTGCTCTTGTGTACTTCACAAACTCTCCTTTCTCACTCGGGTTATTGATCTCGTCGATTACTTTAGGCAGCTCATGAGGTAAAAATGGGCGCACCAATGTTAGATCCATCAGCCCATCATTAATCATCGCTTTTGGAGCTAACTCTTGCCCACCTCCAGCAAGGCGCCCATTACAAAACGCACCGAGCAACATTTCTCCCTGATACGCACCACCTTCAATCGTTATTGTTCCGTCATATGGTTTAAAGCCAAGTGCTTTTACAACACCAGTTAGCGTGTAAGCTCCGCCGCCAAGAAAGTTTTTGAGTTCAACAGGCGTTTCTGCTGTAACTTCTGCGCCAAACCCTGCTGTTGCCACGTTAATAAAGCAGCGATCGTTCGCTTTGACGCAATCGACCAAAGCGGACTGCCCCTCAACAGCAAGAGATAAAGACGCCTTAATGGAATTAGGTACTTGAATAGCGGTAGCAAAGTCATTGGCGGTACCAAGGGGAATAATGGCTAACTCAGGGCGTTTTTCTTCGTCAATTTGAATAACCGCAGAAGCCGCCTCATTGACGGTCCCATCGCCACCAGCGACAACAATACGTTCAATGCCTTCATCAACCGCTTCTTTCACTAGCCGCGGCATGTCTTGAGATTCCCACGTCACACGCACCTGCACGTCGATGCCTTTGTCTCTCATTTTCATGATTGCATCTCTTAACTCTGGATTCCCAGCTTTTTTTCCGTTAAGGATGGCACGTATTGTCTTTTTCATTGCACTTCCTATTGGTTGATGACTTTTCCTGCTTGCTTAATCTGTGAACGCAACCACTGATGGGCGCTGTCGTTTGTGCGACTAGGATGCCAGATTGTACAAAGCTCATACATTTGTTCATCAAATGGCATTGATAAAGATTTAACATGATAGGTGTTATTGAACAAGTTGATCATCGACTCTGGCATTAAACCAATGTATTCACTACCACAAATAATTGGGAGCATTTCTAATACGCCTGAGGCTCGATACTTAATCTTTCTCTTATCCAAGTCGACAATGTCATCGGCGTTTAACAAGCTCTTACGACTCTGCCACTGCGAAACCACTACGTGTTCTTCTTCAAAAAATTGTTCAGCCGTAATCTCGTCATTCAGGCGTGGATGCGTTTCGCTACATACCACCACCAAACGCTCCGTAAGTACAGTTTCCAGTTTTAGCACCGTTCTTGCTCTTGGTGTGATATCAATGATCAAATCGTATCGTTGTAACCGCAGATCACTTTCAAAATCTTCCGTAAAAAGCGGATGTACTTCTAATGCAACATTTGGCGCCGACACACGGATTTGTTTCATGACTTGAGGTAGCAACTCAAAACTTGCAACGGACACACAGGCAATAGAAAACACTCTATTCGACACTTTAGGGTCAAACTCACTAGAGGCCGATAATGTCGAAGTGAAATTTTGTACTGAAGCTAGAAGAGCAGGATAAATATCCATCGCAAACGAGGTAGGCTCGACACCTTTAACGCAACGATGAAACAATGGATCATCGTAGATATCACGTAGCCTTGCTAGCGCTTTACTCACCGCAGGCTGGGTGATGTTTAAACGCGCCGCCGCCCGAGACAAGTTACGCTCTTCATAGATGGCAGTGAAAATGGGAATAAGATTAAGGTCGGTCGGTTTCATGCTATTAAATTTTTCAAAAGTCACTTTCTCTATTTTAATCTAACAGCATGATCCTTCACGTAGCCAAGTGCAATAAATGGGCGGTATCGCTTGTTTTAATGAGTTTTAACTCAATTTTGACGCACTTCATTCACCACATAAACTGGCACCATAGTGCAACGTAAAGCTTGACTTAGGCTTTGCCTAGGTAAGGGGTAAGAAACTCGCTGACTTCCTCGCCGCATAAACCAGTTTCTACCTCTATACCTGCTTGTTTTAGAATCTCGATACCTCGACCACTGTTGCGTGGGTCGGGGTCCAATATGGCTACGACGACTTTGCTTATGCCGGATTTGACTAATGTCACCGCGCAAGCTGGCGTGCGACCAACAAACGAACACGGTTCCAGCGTAACGTATGCCGTCACCGATTCTAACGAGCCTTGATACGCATTCAGCGCTTCCACTTCCGCGTGATTGCCACCAATCGCTTGAGTATGACCTTCAGAAACGATTTGATTGTCTTTCACTAACACACAGCCAACCGGCGGGTTGGGTTGACATTCAGGAAGCGCATTTTTGGACACTTCCAATGCGCGGCGCATAAACTCTTGGCTCATTTGAACTCTATTCTCTAATAAAAACGAGGCGCTATATTAGCGCCCCGTTTTATTCATTGCCATCTCTTCCAATGACTTTGTCCAGTTCTGGTAACGCTCGCGGAATACGGAATTTAAAGCGTTTTTGTTTGGTCTGGACTTTGCGCCACATCGACTTCAGTAAATGAGCGCTATTTTCACCATTTTGCATTCGCGACGCACTTTTTTGCCACGATTCACTCGTATCGGCTTTGGTCATTTCTAGCTCGGCCGTATTTAAACGCAATTGTTTGTACAATATGGTCCTTGCTTCAGACCAACGTTTAGCCTTTAACAAACGGTGGAACGTCAGCCATGCTGGTGTCGGTCTGTTGCGGTAGTAACGTTTAATGGCTACCAATGAAATAATCACAAAACCCAGAAATACAAGCGTGGATACAATCCATGCAAAGTACGTTTTGATGAAGGATTTCAACGTGTGCTTCGCAGCAAATGTTTTGCCCTCTAACATCACCGTTTCCACTTGCTGAGTCTTACTGTTCCACCAACGAAACTCATAATCAGGCAGGGTTAATTCACCACCTTGTTGAATCACGTACACGCTCTCTTCTGTGCGTGTTGACTGGTAATCACCACGTGTTTGCGTATCTGTCAAACGGTGGGGTTGAGGATACGCTTGATAACGGGTTGTTGATTCTCCTTTCAACAAGTCTGGTAGCAATACAGATAGTGAATCTTGAGCCGAAATGGTGATTTTACGCGTGATTGCATCCCCAACTTTGAGTGACTCAGTGGAGGTATCCCACTCTTGCTTTACCTCTACATCTGTTGCAGAAAACCAAGGTGTCTCACCACTCAGCAGGCCCGATGGCAAGGCGGTTTTGAACTTAATCGGCTGCGTGTAAAGTGTGCCTGACACCTTCTCGCCGTCCGGCGCAGACACCTGAACGCCCACTGCGACAGGTGGAATCACAAAATCACCAGAAGCTTGAGGATACAAAGTCACTTCCCAGCGTTGACGCGACCAAGTTTGCCCCTCTTTTTGCTCAGTAAAGTTGGTTGCTAGTTGATTACGCTGTTTGGCGATAACATTGGGCATTTCAATATTGCCAATTCTCGTACCCCCCGTAAACCAACGCGGCGTTGCCACTTCGATGGTTAAAATAACTTGCTCATTGACGCTAAAGCTTGGTGTTTTACGCTTCTCTCCAGCCGTTGGTTGTTGACCAACCCACGCTTGTAACTCTACACCATGCTCTCGTTGAACGTCACGAATATCTTGAGCTAACACACTACTGCTCAGGAGGAAACCGAAACAGATAACTACCCACAAGGGTAAAGCAAAGGGCGTAAAACGGTGGCTTTTCATCATTGCACCGCCTCCTCTGTATTTTCGCTCGCAGTAGAGGTTGATTCTCCGGTTTCTATTGAACGCAATTGAATCTGAAACTTCGCATTTAAGAAGTATTTAGGATCCGCTTCGACTCGCTTTAACCATTTGTCGGCTAATTCTTGGCTACCTATGATGTCGTCTGCATTTAACGTCTCTTTAATCATCAACTCCGCTGACGTTTTTTCATCCGCCCCTTCTGCGGTTTGAGGGTTATCGCCTAGCTCGGTTGATGCTTCTTGCTCTGTTCCTGCCTGACTCTCACTCATCCGGTTGATGTCCTCTACAATACCACCAATCACTTTCAAGTTATGCTCAACATCCGGTCTTAGCCTCTCGCTCAACGTTGGCTTGTTGGCTAGGGATTTTAACAAGTCACGTGCAGCCAAATATTCACGCTGACGCGCCAATGCACTCGCCGCATTATAAAGACCGTAATCTCGAACCTCTTCGGACGGGTCGTTTTGCATTTCCAAAAACGCACTGTGGGCGAGTTCAAACTCGCTAGCGTAGTAGTACGCCGTGCCTTTGCGTAATGGATTGACAAAGTGTTTCGCGGCTTCTAAATACGCTTGTTTGTTAAACAAACGCTGTCCTTGTTGGTCTGGCGTTAGCCACAAATCCCACCACCATTGCGCTACCTTGTCGAAAGCCGTCACTTTTTGCACAACTTGTGGCTGCTCGGCTTTAACAGAAATGTTCTCCGCCAACGCACTGGTTGGCATCAATAACGTGCCGCTCACCATTACAATCACGCACCACTGCACTAACCACCCTTTTCTAAACCACAGCATCATGATCAGCGCGATTGGGAACAGAAGCTGATATCCCATGTCTTTCCAAGGCATTGAAGATTCGCCATTAAGCTGCATATTGCGCTCAACGTATCGATTCAGTTGCTCGATATCACTATTATCGACGGTCACTTCCACCAATCGACCGTTAGTCTGACTAGCCAGTTTTTGTAGAGAATCCAAATCCATTGGGTTGTTACTCACAATGTCAGCATTCCCTGCCGCAAGAATTAACAGTTGATAAGGTTTGCCCGAGAAATACGCTTGGTATTGCTCAATCGTGGCCGGGTTCACGCCGTCACTCACCAACAGAACAGTGGAGCCTGGTTGACCTTGCAATTGTTGGTCAATTAACGGCAATGCTTTTTCGGCAAGCTTACCTTGCACGGGCATAATTTCTGGCGTAATGGCCGCCAAAAACGGGTCAAATACTTTGCTGTCTTGAGTTATAGGCATCGCGACATGAGCACTGCCCGCGAACACGACTAAACCCGTTTTTCCGCCTTTTCGCGCGGCTAGCAAATCGCGTATTTTCTGTTTGGAACGCTCAAGGCGGCTTGGTGGGAGATCTTTTTGCAGCATCGAGTCGCTGTTATCAAGCACCACAAGCATAGAGGCTTTATCTTCGCCAAAGGGGGAAGATTCACGTTGCCACGTTGGGCCTGCACAAATCACAATGGCGATGAACACAATCAGCATCAAGAGCTTAAGCGGCAGTTGCTTACGCCAGCCTCGCTCACCTATCGTCAAAGCATTGCGTAAATGTTCGGGCAGAATATCCTTCCAGCTTGGCTTGCTTTCTTCTCGCCAGCGTAACCACACCAAGAAAAACATGGGGACCAAAGCCAGTAACCACAGTGGTCGAATAAAATGAAACTGCGTAAAGAATTGCGTCCAACTAAGAGAATCAAACATCGCTCTCTCCTAATGATGATCGTGTAACAGCCCTTCTTTTGAGTGTTGCGACGCTGAACGCGAGCAAATGCATGATGACCACTAACGCCATCAAATAATGATGAAGGCTTTGTTTTGGGCGGTATGTAGTGCTTTCGTAAAGTTGAGGTTCCAGTTTGCCAATTTCGTCGTAGGCAGCCGATAGTTCATCACGGTTGAGTGCTTCAAACGCTTCACCGCCGGATTCTTTCGCAATGCGATGAATTGTGTCCATATCCAACGCGGTTTCACCTATCGTTTCCGGATCACCCATCGCAATCACGTGCACTCTCACGCCTTTGGCTTTCGCAACTTTCGCCGCATCAATCGGTTCAACAAAACTGCCCGTGTCGTTACCATCGGTTAATACAATCGCGACTTTTTCACGGTTTTGATCTTGTTCTAAAGCACCACGCGACTTATCGCTTTGCTCAAAAACTTTAATCGCTAAGCCAATCGCATCACCAAGATGGGTACTCTGCCCTGCCATTGCCACATCGGTTTGGTTAAGCAGTTCGAGCCACACTTTTTGGTCTGCGGTAAATGGCGTTTGCACGAAAGCAGCATCACCAAAAAGCACCAAGCCTAATCGGTCACCTTTACGAGACTGAACAAACTCCGACAGCACTTCTTTTGCCGCATCAAGACGAGAAATTTTTTCGCCTGTACGTGAGGTGAAATCTGGCTCGGCCATGGAGCCCGAAAGATCCACCACCACCATCACATCGCGCCCTAAACTCTCGCGAACTTGAGGCTCGCCTAATACGGTGGGTTTTGCCATCGCACACACCACCAAAAGCCATGAGAGAATTAACGTTGCTCGTTGCCACCAACTCGGGATCAACTGGCTTGCACCTTCTGATGGCGTCTCGCCAATCGCTTCCACCAGCTGACTAAAAAACGGCACTTTGATCGCCATTTGCTTAGTGCGATATGCAGGCACCAAGTAGTACACCACCAACGGCAAGGGCAAAACCAGAAACCACATTGGGTGAGCAAATTCAAAACCAGACAAACCAGTTATCGATGCAAGAAGATCATTCATGTTGACCTCCCTGATGTGCTTTGCGTTTCAATCGTGGTGATTTATTTGCCGCGCTTTTTTGAGCATCACAACGGTGCTCACTCACCCAGTTTTTCGCACGAGCAATAAGCGTTACTCGCTCTTCGTTGGTTAGCGTAACGCTTGGGTCAACAATACTTTGTAGCCAGCACTTTGAAAGCTCATCGTTAAAAACCATTTGCGAGTTTGCTTGAGAGTCTCTGGTTTGCGGATACAGCGCATCGAGCTTGCGCAGAAAGGCGGTATCAAACAATTTCGCGTTGCGACTATCAATATGAATCAGCACTATTTTAAGCACAGAGAACAATACTTTTGGCATGTCTTTGTCGCTCGGGTTGATTTGCGAAATCGCCAGTAGAGCTTCTTTTCGGTAACGATTATGCCACCATTGCCGAGCCAAGCGATATGCGAAATATACCAATGCAATGAACGCAACCGCCGCTAAAATTTTCCAGCCAATAGTTTGCGGGTACCAACTCACGCTAGATGGTACGGCCACATCATGCAGCTCTCTGAGTATGTAGGTACTTGGAGGTGTAGGAAGATCACTCATTTAACGCCCTCCTACCAGTTTTTGGAATTGTTTAATGTGCTCACCTGTCGTATCGAGTTCGATGTGCGGAAGGTGTTTCATCGCCATAAGTTGAGAGAGTGATTGACGCTGTAAGCTAGTTCGAGCCTCAAGCTTTGCGCTCGCAGCTTCTACCTTTGCTTTGCTGTCTAAATTGAGTTGATACTGCCCGTCACCAACCACCCATTTCGATTTTGCCAAATCGTCTGGTAGCGCTTGTTCTAATGGGTCACTGACCATCACTGCAAGAACATCGTTGTGCTGTTGTAGCTGTTTAAGGTGATCAAGGTGGTGCTCCTCGCAGTCGCTCCAGTCGCTGATAAAAATCAAAGTGGATTGCTTGAGCTTCATGCGTTTAATAAGCTCAATCCATTTACTGAACGTTACTTTTTCGGAATTGCAGGAGTCCACATTGAGCGATTGATTGGCTTTAGCGAGACGTTTAAGTTGCGCCAGAAGATCGTTTTGCGAACGCTGTGCCTTGCTGTGAAACAACGCCTGCGGGGATGCGATGACAAAACCGACTCGGTCGCCATCTTTTAATACTCGCCACCCACACATCGCTGCGATCTCTGCCGCGACAACTGATTTCATTACTTGCGTCGAAGCAAAAAACATTGTGCTTCTCTGGTCGACACACACGATTACGTTGCGATCTTTTTCTTCTGTATAGCTGCGCACGTGCGGCTTACCTGTACGCATCGTAACTTTCCAATCAAGGTTACGAATATCGTCACCCAATTGGTAATGGCGCAGCTCTTCGAAGTTCAATCCACGACCGCGAAACAACGAATTGTGTCGGCCAGAGAGTACGCTACCCGCTTTTAGATGAGGAAGTAAACTGAATGATTCTGCTTGTGCTTGCAGACGTACTAAACGAGCATAATCGCAGTACAAACGGGGATCCATCCCCTGTGATTTTGGCGCAAGAGTTGGCTTAGCCATAATGCCTCCCACTTACCCAATTTCTACACAGTCTAGCAGCTCTTGTACGACTCGTTGATGATCGACCCCATCTGCCAGTGCATCGTAGGTCAAAGAAAAACGGTGGCCCAATACAGACGGAACCATGGCACGCACATCGTCAGGAGTAACGTGGTCACGTCCTTGCATCCACGCATACGCACGAGCGCATTTGTCGAGTGCGATAGAAGCACGAGGACTAGAGCCAATCTCAATCCATTTTGCTAAGTTTGAATCGGCATAACGCTCTGGCTTACGAGTCGCCATCACTAACGCAACGATGTAGTTTTCCACTAGGTCTGATACCACGATGTTTGGTAACTGACGACGCGCTTCTAGCACCACGTCTGGCTCGATGTGTTTTGGCGTAATAATTTCGCTGCTGGTTTCCGCACCCAATTCTTCACTGCGCACCAAACGAATGATGTCACGTTCTGCGTCATCTTCTGGATAATCGACGGTAACCTTCATGATAAAGCGGTCCATTTGCGCTTCTGGCAGTGGGTACGTGCCCTCTTGCTCTACTGGGTTTTGCGTTGCAAGCACCATAAATAAGTCTGGCAATACGTGAGTTTTATCGCCTACTGTGATTGTGCCTTCGGCCATGGCTTCAAGCAGTGCCGCTTGTACTTTGGCAGGTGCACGGTTGACCTCATCAGCAAGTACAATGCTGTTAAAAATGGGCCCAGGTTGAAAGTGGAGTTGCGGCTTACCATCCAGCTCTTGATAAACCTCAGTACCCGTCACGTCAGATGGTAAAAGATCCGGCGTAAACTGGATTCGACCAAAACTGGTGTTTAACAAGTTCGCCAACGATTTTACGGAACGTGTTTTTGCCGTTCCCGGTAAACCTTCTAGCAGAATATGCCCATTTGTTAATAACCCGATGACTAAAGCTCGAACCACATGGCTTTGTCCAATGACGCTTTTTTCTGTTTGTTCGATGAGTTCTTTTATCGCTTGTTGTGCGTGGTTCATAGGATACCTTTTCAATGGTTTAAGCCGTCTTTTCGATAGTTAAGTATAAGAACAAATGAAATAACTTAAGGTTATATTCACTATGTTATCTTTGCGGTTCTTGAGATTGGAGAAGTTGTGCAAGACCAACCAACATCGGTAACGCATAATCAAAGAACATTTTGATTCCCGAACACAAATAGTTTAGACCACTCTCACCATTCGGCGTTTTGATCAAACGGTTTTTTGGGCACTCACCCCAACAATAAGGCAAGTAAGGGCATTGCTTACAATACGTCGGCAATGAATCGCGTTTTGCCATGCCAAAAGTATATTGTCTTGTAGAGAAGGCCATTTCATTCAGTGAGTGTTCATGAATGTTGGCGAGTTTGTATTCTGGATACACATAGTGGTCGCAACTGAACACGTCGCCATTGTGCTCAATCGCCAACCCTTTGCCACAAAACTCCGCCGTCACGCAAAGCTGAGACGGTTTCCCCATTACTTGCGCCACCGCGGTTTCAAACAGATTAACCAGCACACGGCCAAGATCGTTATTCACCCACTCTTCAAAGGTCGCCATTAAAAAGCGTCCCCAGTCTTCAGGATCGACTGACCAATCCGTTACAATCGACATTGGATGCCCCGGTTTAGCCAGATCACTGCCTTTGGTTGGGATCATCTGTTCGTTCCAAAACTGCGGCGCGGTTGTTTGGAAGTTGTTGGCTTCTACCACCGGCGCAAACTGAATATAAGTCACACCCAATTCTTGGGTTAAAAATCGATATACTTCGAGCGGGTATTTCGCATTGTGACGATTCACCGTGACCAACGCGTTGAATTTCACGCCATGCGCTTTGAGCTTATCTACCGCTTTCATCACGAGATCAAACGTTGGCTTACCGCTGCGGGTTTTGCGATATTTGTCGTGCAGCTCTCGTGGTCCATCAATCGACAAGCCAACTAGGAAGTTGTGCTCTTTTAAAAACGCACACCACTCATCGTTTAGCAAAATGCCGTTGGTCTGAAGATCGTTTTCAATGCGAACGCCTTTCGGCTGATGTTTCTTTTGCAAAGCTACGACATTGCGGAAATAGTCCAACCCAAGCAGCGTCGGCTCCCCGCCCTGCCATGAGAATACAATTTCTTCGCCATCCTGACTTTCGATATAGCTTTTCACGAACGCTTCCAGTGTTGCGTCGTCCATTTTTGGCTGCTTTTCTTGGTGCAGTAGATTTTCTTTATGCAGATAAAAGCAGTACTGACAATCGATGTTGCACTTTGCTCCGCCTGGCTTTGCCATCACATGGAATCGACGGTCATACGCGCCCAGAACCGGCGCTTTAGACGCCGTTTTAAGAGGAACAATAGGCATAGTAGTAGAATGGCGAGGGGAAATCTTACTCATACGTTTCTCACTATTACATATACCCAAATAACCTCCTGAGCGCTGTACAGCAAAAGTGAAGCTATTTGGGTATATAGCGCTCCAAAAAGCGCTATATAATCTTAATTTACTTAGAAGACTTAGGTACGAACGAACCTGCTTCCATACGAGGCGGGAATTCTTTGAATGTACCCATCACCTCTTTCACTGTATCCATTGCTGGCATCATTAAGAATGAACGCTCGTACATCCAACGAGAATAACCCATGCCTTGATCGCCTCGTTCAAATGGATCAATGCTCAAGTCAAAGATCAGTGGCACACGAAGTTTAGTGAACGGCTTACGCCATACATCCATACCCGTTTCATTCTCTTGAATCATAAAGTGGAACTTGTACTTTCCTTGGCGCAATGCCACAAGATCGCCGTCGTCGCTCCAGTAAACGAACTCATTTCGTGCGGATTTGTCTGACTTACCCGTTAAATATGGCAGTTGGTTGTAACCGTCTAGGTGAACTTTGTAGTCCATATCGCCAACTTTTTTGCCTTTTAGCAGTTCGTCTTTAACTTTGGTATCACCTGCCGCAGCAACTAGTGTCGGGAAAAAGTCCTCTAATGACATCATGCCGTTGAATGTTTTACCTGCCTCAATTTTTCCAGGCCATTTAATCAACATTGGCACACGGAAACTCCCTTCCCAGCCAGTGTTTTTCTCTGAGCGGAACGGTGTCATCCCTGCATCCGGCCACAAATCCACCATAGGGCCGTTGTCAGTGGTGTAAACAATGATTGTATTGTCATCCACACCTAACTCTTTGATCTTGTTAAGTAGCTGACCGATTTGGTCATCGTGCTGCTTAACACCATCCGCGTAGAAACCGGCACCTGTTTTACCTTGGTATTCTTCAGGAACATGTGTGAAGTTGTGCATGCGAGTGGTGTTAAACCAAGTAAAGAACGGCTTGTCCGCTTTTACTTGTTTTTCTATGAAGCTCTCAGCGGCATCAAGAAACTCACCATCAACATTTTCCATACGCTTACGCGTTAGTGGACCGGTATCTTCGATTTTGCCATCAGCGTAAGAATGGATAACGCCACGAGGGCCAAATTTCTTCTTGAACTCCGGATCTTTAGGGTAATCCACGTTCTCTGGCTCTTCTTCTGCGTTCAAGTGGTATAGGTTGCCGAAGAATTCATCAAAACCGTGGTTGGTAGGAAGATGCTCGTCTCGGTCACCTAAATGGTTCTTACCAAATTGTCCGGTTGCGTAACCCATTTGTTTAAGCACGGTTGCAATCGTCGGATCTTTTTCCGAGATACCTTCCGGAGCGCCTGGTAAGCCCACTTTTGATAGACCTGTACGTTTTGGCATTTGACCAGTGATGAATGCAGAACGGCCTGCTGTCGAGCTTTGCTGCGCGTAGAAGTTAGTGAACTTCGCACCTTCTTTAGCAATGCTATCGATGTTTGGCGTGTTGTACGCCATCATGCCTTGGTTGTAGGTACTAAGGTTCCAGTAACCAACATCATCACCAAAGATGACAAGAATGTTGGGTTTGTCCGCTGCATGTGCAACTGCAGATGCAGCGCCCAAAGCTAACGTACATGCGTTAAGTACGAGTTTTTTACTGCTCGTTTTGGTCGCATTTTTCATATTATCTCCAAGAGTTCGCTAGTGCGTAAAAATGGTATTCGCTTTTCAATACCATTGTTGATATAAGATAAAGCACTAATTTCAGGCGATAAATGCAGTCAAAATTAGTTAACCTATAAATTAAATTTATGAGTGACGTTATGGACTTGAATTTGATCCAAACTTTTCTTGTTGTTGCGGAGTTTCAATCTTATACAAAAGCCGCGGAACAATTAGGGCTTACACAACCTGCTGTGAGCGCTGCAATAAAGCGTTTAGAGCAAGTCGTCGATAAGCAATTATTCGTTAAAAAAGGGCGAGGTATCGCACTAACCTCCACCGCTTATCAATTACTGCCGCAATTCCAGCAAGCGGTTAATATTATTGACAATGCGATATCTGATAAAAATCATTTTGAAGTGTGTTGTTCGGAAATTTTGTTGCACATTATGGACCCGATAAAGAACACTATTTTTTATGAATCACCACCCGAAAAATTCCTATTATTTGAGCTGTTAAGACAACAAAAAGTCGATCTAGTAATCGATACGGTGATCACGAAAGATGCAGCGTTTATTATTGAAGATGCCTATGAGGAAGAAGCCGTGGTTATCTGTAGTGAGAACCATCCCCGTGTACACGGCACGCTCACAAAAGAGCAATTTTATGAGGAAACTCACTGTTTATTTTCAGGAAAATGGAACAACATGTCGGGGTTCGAGCAACTAGCAAAGGAAACAATTCAAGAAAGAAAAGTCGACTTGATCACCTCTTCGCTAGCGGGCATGGCGCTGTATGTCGCCCAAAGAGACAGTTTAGGGATCGTGTCTCAATCTTTTGCAAACAAGTGGAGCAAAGCGCTCAAACTTCAAATTTTGCCCTGCTCCATTTCGATACGCTCTATCCCTTACAAGTTCGTTTACCATAAGCGAGAGGTAAACAACCCAGCCCACATCGCTCTACGTGAAAAAATCAAAGCCAACTTAACGGCAGCCCACTACGAACCAATTTGTTTATAAATCTTGTCAATTGAAGCGTTAGGCGTTTTCGTCATCAAGCTTTCTACAAACCTGAATAGATAGAATTTTACAGATAAAAAAAGAGGCTCACGTTAATGAGCCTCTTTCTAGATGTGGAACTTCACTTAGCTTTTCTTACTTATTTGGGTTCTCTTTTAGTTTCTCCATCACTTGATCGAGCGAGAAGCTTGCTGCTTTTTGCCTTGGTGGGAACTCTTTAAACGTTTCAAGGAATCTGCCAACGTAAGCTTGCGCAGGAACAAGCATGTAAGCACGGTCTAGCATCCAATCATAGTAAGTGTTAGAAGTGATATCAGCCACTTCGTAAGGATCCATACGCAAGTTGAAGATCTTAGGAACACGAAGTGTGGTGAATGGTTCAGCCCAAATACGCAACGTGCCTTTTGCTCGTTGCTCCATAAAGACCAGCTTCCATTTGTTATAACGAAGTGCAGTTAAGTCTCCATCATCTGAGAAGTAAAAAATTTCTTCACGTGGGGCCTTATCCTCTTTACCAGTCAAATATGGTAGGAAGTTATAGCCGTCTAGGTGAACTTTGAATTTCTTACCATTCGCACTATAACCTTTGAGCAATTTCTCTTTGATATTGTCATCACCCGCGGCAGCAACGAACGTTGGCATCCAGTCCATGTGATGCATGATATCATTCGAAACAGAGCCAGCTTTAATTTTACCCGGCCAACGTACCATCGCAGGAACCCGGTACGCACCTTCCCAGTTGGTATTTTTCTCTCCACGGAATGGCGTTGTGCCTGCATCTGGCCACGAGTTCATGTGTGGGCCATTATCGGTGGAGTAAAAGACGATTGTGTTGTCTTTAATACCCAAATCATCCACTTTTTTCAGCAGCTGACCTACATGATTATCATGCTCGACCATACCATCTGCATACTCGCTGATGCCTGTTTTTCCAGAGTTCTCTTCTTTCACATGAGTACGGAAGTGCATACGAGTTGCGTTCCACCAGACAAAGAAAGGTTTTTCAGCCTTGACTGCACGATCCATAAAGTCGAGTGCCGCATCTAACGTCTCTTCATCCACGGTTTCCATGCGCTTGCGAGTTAGAGGTCCTGTATCTTCAATTTTGCCATCAGCGTACGAACGGATAACACCGCGCGGACCGAACTTTTTACGAAACTCAGGATCTTTAGGATAATCGACGTTTTCTGGCTCCTCCTCGGCGTTCAAGTGATAAAGGTTGCCAAAAAATTCATCGAAGCCGTGATTAGTAGGAAGGTGCTCATCTTTATCACCTAAGTGGTTTTTACCAAATTGCCCTGTCATATAGCCCATCGGCTTCAGCATTTCGGCAATGGTTGCGTCCTCTTCCTTCAAGCCAAGATCAGCACCTGGAAGCCCCACTTTACTCAAACCTGTTCTAAGAACGGTTTGGCCCGTAATGAAAGTAGAACGGCCCGCTGTACAAGATTGCTCACCGTAATAGTCAGTGAACATCATGCCTTCTTTGGCGATACTGTCTATATTTGGTGTTTTGTACCCCATCAAGCCAAACGTGTAAGCACTGAGATTGGACTGGCCAATATCATCACCCCAAATGACGAGAATATTTGGTTTCTCTGCTGCGATACTGCTACTTGTCGCACCGATTAAAGCGGCGGCAAGAATCGCTAATCGGCGTTTAACGCCATATTTCGCTGTCATATAAACCTCTGTGTGTATTAGAAAAGTGCTTCCTGCAACAGAATGTATAGTTCACAAATAGCGGATAAGCGAATTTACTAAATGAGAATTCTTTCTATCTTCGCCTAACATTACACCGTTATTTGTAGCTAATACGCACTCCAATAGCACTTTAGTTCAGAGCGCCATCGCACCATTCATCACTACTGTTAATCTCAAATATTAAGATTGTCTACGCATATCACAGTGCCCATAAAGTACCTGATTGCTTTTATATAAATATTAATGATAATACGTTTTACTACCATTAATAATTAAGGTGCCCGCGTGCTTGACTCCAAGGTTTCAAATGGAAAAACTTACCAATGCCAACACAACGGCGTTCACCATAATGATGAGGAGCTATTACTAGATAAGCGCACTCACTCTGTGGTACTCAATTACTTGCCAAACAAGAAATCTGTTCAGTTAACAAGCATTCAATTTAAGCTGCTGCAAACTCTCACTCACCATCAAGATCAAGTACTTAGTAAGCATTTTCTTTACGAAACAGTACTAAAACGTGAATTTACTGAACATGATCGAGCACTCGATATGCACATGAGCAGAATGAGAAAGCGTCTAGTTCACGAAGGCGTTCCAACAGACAGAATTCAGACAGTCCACCGCCAGGGTTACATTTTCAAGCGCTCAGACAATCAACAGAAAAATTAACGCTAATTGGCCCAACTTTTGGTAATTGACCGCTTATTTTGCTTTAATTAATGCAAATTCGAATCACGTAAAATAACTCAATGAATTTGCGCTTAATTTTTACACTTTGCATTGCTACTTTGTTTGCCGGCTGTGCAACCTATGCTGGTCTTAACTATGACCAACTGTTTGGTCCACAGCTCGTGCGTGAACGCACAGTTGACGTGGAAACCCCTCAAGCAAACTTCTTCCAAAGCGAAGTTAAACCCATTATGGATAACCGCTGTGTCGTCTGCCACGCGTGCTACGATGCACCATGTCAACTTAAGCTCTCTTCTGTTGAGGGCATTGACCGTGGTGCGAGTAAAGCACTGGTATATGAAGGAACAAGACTCACAGCCGCAGCACCAACACGCTTATTCGAAGATGCAGAAACAACCCAAGAGTGGCGCGATGCGGGTTTTCATCCGGTTCTCAACGAACGTGATCAAAGCATGGCAGCCAACATTGATGCAGGCCTTATCGCACGTTTGCTACAACAAAAAGAGCGCCACCCATTGCCTGACCAAGTCCAGTTAGAAGGCTTTGACTTTTCGATAGACCGAGAGCAAACCTGTCCAACGATTGAAGAATACGAGCAATACGAAAAGGATAACCCGACCTGGGGAATGCCTTTTGGTATGCCAAACCTATCAAACAGTGAATACCACACACTCATGACTTGGTTGGAAAACGGCGCAATAATGAACGTTCACCGACCTGTTAGTGAGAAAGAGCAAGCGCAAATAGATAAGTACGAAGCATTACTTAACCACTCTGATTTGAAAAATCAGCTGATGGCTAGGTATATATATGAGCATTTGTTTTTATCTCATCTCTACTTTTCGGAACTCGATGAAGATCCCCGATTCTTCACGCTCGTCCGCTCTGCTACACCACCAGGACAGCCCGTCAAACGTATTTCAACGCGTCGCCCGTACGATGATCCAGGGGTTGAACGTGTGTTTTATCGAATTATTCCAGAGCAAGGGACCATCGTAGATAAAACTCACATGCCATTCGCGTTAAACAAGCAACGCATAGAGAACTGGAAAACTTGGTTTATTGATGCTGATTACATGGTTAGTCAGCTACCGAGTTATGAACCAGAAGTTGCTGCAAACCCGATGACATCATTCATCGACCTTCCAGTGAAGTCGCGCTTTAAGTTCATGCTAGATAATGCACAAAATACAATAATGGCATACATCAAAGGCCCAGTTTGTCGTGGCCAACTGGCATTGAATGTTATCAATGATCGCTTTTGGGTGTTTTTCCTTGATCCAGATAAAGCAGACATCCCAGAAGTAAATGAGTTTTACCGATCTCAGGCTGATAATCTAAAACTACCGGCAGAGCAAGAAAGTAACACGCTACCTGTTACCAACTGGGTCAAGTACGCGCGTCAACAAGCTCGCTACCTAGAGGCTAAATCTGAGTTCACTAATAACTGGTTTAAAGAAGGTGAAAACCTATCCACCGATGTAATTTGGGATGGTAATGGCACCAACCATAATGCGGCATTAACGATATTCCGCCATTTTGATAGTGCTTCTGTTGTTCAAGGGTTAGTTGGTGAGCAGCCTAAAACAGTGTGGATTCTTGACTACGCGCTACTAGAGCGTATCCACTATTTGCTTGTTGCTGGGTTTGACGTTTACGGTAACTTCGGCCATCAGCTCATGACACGAATGTTTATGGACTTCTTGCGTCTAGAAGGCGAAAGTAACTTTATCTCGTTGTTACCCGCCGATATGCGCCATGAACTTCAATCTAGCTGGTATAAAGATCAAAGCCCGCAGTTGAGTGACTTTTTACAACGAAATGTGAAGCCGTTTAACCAACCAACCAGCGTTCAGTATAAGAGTGACGATCCAAAAACGGAGTTGGTGGAGTTGTTGAGCGAACATGTTTCAGATGTGCTTCTGCCTCGCTACGAAATTCAAGACACGGCTCTTTCTGCGAGTAGTGAAAAGCAACTAAAACGTATTGACCACGTTCGTGGTGAAGGCCTAAAAACCGTTCCGCAAATCACTATGCTTATGGTGAGAAGTCAATCAGGGGAAGATGAACTGTTCACCTTACTTCACAACAATGCACACACAAACATCTCTAGCTTGTTTGATGAAGAAAGTAACCGTGACTTTGCTAACGATGATATGACCATTGTACGCGGCGTTGTGGGAAGCTACCCTGCGGCATTTTTCTCGATCAACGAAAACCAAGTAAAAGATTTTGTCGATCAATTTAGTGCCATCCAAAACGAGTCCGATTACGTTAAGTTATTGGATAATTTTGCGATTCGTAGAAGCTCAGAAAAATTCTGGTCATTTAGCGATCGTTTACACAATTGGTACCGTACAAAACAACCGATCGAATTTGGATTACTTGACTATAATCGTTTTGAGAATCGATGATGATTTAAGGGGGTTCTCATGGGTATCCGAGATAACATTGCCGCTCTTGAACAACAGATTTACGTTGCTTGTTCTGAGGGAGACTACGAAACGGTCAATATGCTTGAGCATCAACTCGAATACTTGCGTGGCAAAGTGGAACATCCTTTTGATGATGACCCTTATGCCCTAGACACTCGATTCGAGTGGGAAGATGACATGACCGAATAGAAAAAACCTCCGGAAAGCCGGAGGTTTTTTTATTTTCAATGCTCGATGGATTACTTCGCCATTAACTCATCCAGAGCTTGAATTGATGCAGACACTTGAGAAACTAAATCATCTTTAGTCGCATTATAGGTATCTAAAGGTTGAGCCGCGGCTTCAATTGCTTGGCAAGCGTTCATTAATGCAGTTAGTCCTAAACTTCCCGCGCTGCCCTTTAATTTATGGGCAAGGTTCTTTACTTCTTTACTATCATTGTCCTCAGCAGACGCTTGCAGTTTGCTTAATACATCAGTGCTGGTGGATCTAAACAGATTAATAATGTGCAACATCTTATCTCTGCCCAAGATTTTCATATCGGACTCAATCACGCTCGGATTAATGATAACCACATCGGGTTCCTTTTTTTGGGGCGCTTGAACGACCTTTGATTGTAGCTCTTGTTCTTGAGGCGAAATTTGATCAAACGGGGTACAGTCGGCATTTTGTGGCAACAACAACGGCTTTCCGTCTAGCGCATCCTGAATCAATGCCGCGAGTGCCTCTTTTGCCAATGGCTTAGGCAAGTACCCGTCAAAACCAGCGGCTAGATAGCGCTCAACTTCTTCCGCAAAAACGTGCGCAGACACTGCAATCATTGGCGTGACGGCAAGCGCTTTATTGGCCGGCTTATCACACTCAATCCGCTTTAAGCGTTGGATCAACTCAGTTCCATCACAATCAGGGAGGTTGATGTCGACTAAAGCGATATCAAAATCCTGTGTGCTGATCAGTTGCTCTGCTTGTGAGCCGTTTTCCGCCATCACGACTTGATGCCCCATGCTTTCTAGAAAACCTTCCGCGACCACTCGGTTGACTTCATTATCTTCTACCAGCAAGACCTTTGCTTTCACTTTGCAACGTGCGGTTGCCACGGTTCCTGTTTCAACAGGTTCGCTTTCCTCTAACGGAATAGAGAACCAGAATCGGCTACCATTTCCCTCTTCGGAATCGACTTCTAAAACACCGCCCATCGCTTCAATGATTCGCTTACTGATGGCAAGTCCAAGCCCCGTACCTCCAGTTTGGCTCATCCCACCTTCAGCTTGCGTGAAGGCATCAAACAACGTTCTCTGGTATTTTTTGGCAATTCCTATTCCAGTGTCTGATACTTCAAACAGGACTTGCGACTCGTCCTCAGGGTTCAGGCTAACGTAGATATCAATTTCTCCTTCGTCAGTGAACTTAATCGCGTTACCAACAAGATTGTTCAGCACCTGACTGATTCTGGTGACATCCCCTTTCCAGTAGCGACTAACATCACTTTCAATATGGTAGGAGAACAGCAGCTTCTTCTCTTGTGCTCGACTGTTCATTAACTGGAAAGTGTCCTCCACCATTTGGTGTAAATCAAAGCCCATGTGACGAATTTCTAAATGCCCCGCTTCAATCTTGGAGTAATCCAGTACATCATTAAGGATCGCGAGCAACGTTTTACCACTACGATTAATGATTTCCGCATAACGCTTTTGAATTGGGTTGAGGCCTGAGTCAATCAACAAGCGTGCTGTCCCCAACACTCCGTTCATTGGCGTTCTTATCTCATGGCTCATCGTCGCCAAGAATGCCGATTTTGCTCGGCTCGCTTGCTCTGCTTGCTTGCGAGCTTTAGCGTGATTCAAAACCTCTTCATTCAAACGGCGGTTTGCTTGTTTTAACTGCGAAGTGCGCTGCTCAACGAGCTCTTCTAAATGCTCTTTATGCTCCTCAAGCTCTCGCTTGGCTTGAGCTTCACCCTCTGCTACCACTTTTAGTGCTTGCGCGGTATTACGAGCCGTGATGATGGCCTGCCCCATATGCGCCAACTCATCTTTGCCTTTCACTTCCAACTCAACCGCTAAGTTACCCTGCGCCACAGACAGCAACGCAGCGGAATATTCAGCTAACCGCTTCACAACAGAAAGGTACACCACACGCCATAAAATCAGCACCAATACAATCAAACCAACAATTGAAATAACGGTTAAAGACCACTGAGCGAATTTCAGTGTGCTGGTCAATTGGTCTACAGCGACGGTAGTGGTTTTGTTTGAATCATCAACCAATTTGTTGACCGTGCCATTAAGCTCTGAGAACAACTCTAATGTCTTTTGCATCAGTTGTTGTGACTGTTCGTTATTCTCGTATTGCTGCATCAGTATAGAAAATACGACCTGACGCTTACCAAGCTCTATGAGCAGTTGGCTCATTTGCTTAGAGCGCGTAGGATCTTCCACAGCGAGTACACGGCGTTGCATGATTTTGAGGTTGCTATCGAAATCACTTTGAACCTGTTGAATTCGCTCAATATTCGTTAATGTCCGAGCCTCTTCAATCTGATTCAACATTTTAAAGGCCAACAAGTGCAGTTCATGCAATCGCTCAGTCAGATCAAGATCGACCTCCACCAGTGCATCTAGCGCCTGATAAACTTGCGATTTTTTATTCGATTCTAATAAGTCATAAATATGCGTGACGTTAGCAACAGCAATGGTGCTTGTATTCTGAACTTGCGTACGAGTTAGTTGTTCTAGCTCTTCACTGAGCAGACGCATTTCTTCAACACGAGTATCTATCTCTTTTGCAAGCCACAGCTTTTTTTCAACCGAAACACCGAGTTCTGCCAAATTGTCGATAACGTTCTGGACGTTATTCTCTAAAGCTTCTAACAATTGAGAATCGAACGACTCACTCCCGAGCTCCTTGATGTGAGTGAGTAAAGACTCGAGCTGTTCGAACAGCACTCGCCCTGACTCCTTTCTTTCCTGCTCGTTTCTTGCGTTCGACAACATTTGTACAGACGAAATAATACGAGTACTCAACTCAGAGACTTGCCTCGCCTCAATCATGGCGGGAATCGCAGAATCCACGACATTTCTTTCGGTTTTGGCAACCAAAGAAAATCCAGACACACCAATAAGTGCCGATAACATGACCAGTATTGCCATCGCAATGAAAGACAACAAAAGTTTACGACCGATGCTTGCAGTTGCTAGCAGCATATTTTCATGACCTTAATGTTCGTGTTCAGCGACATATTACGTTATATTTTGCAGTGTTTACTTAATCTATGCCAACGAACTTCATTTCATGGTTAAAAATCAACACGCATTTCGCACATTTTTCAAACATTCTGCAGCCACTTTAACCCTCGTTGCTTCTTTGCCAGCGGTTGCCGCAGAGAAAATATGTGCAATATACCCTCACCTAAAGGATTCATACTGGTTGTCAGTAAACTATGGAATGGTGTCCGAAGCGAAAAGAGAAGGTGTCGAGCTACGAGTCCTTGAAGCGGGCGGCTACCCAAACAAAACCCGTCAAGAACAACAACTCGCACTGTGTAACCAATGGGGAGCAGATGCGGTTATCCTTGGGACCGTGGACCCACAGGCTTACGAGCATTCACTTAAAAATTGGGTGGGGAATACTCCCGTTTTTGCTACTGTGAACCAACTCGACTTGGATGAAGAACAAAGTGAGTTGCTAAAAGGGACTGTCGGTGTTGACTGGCATTGGATGGGATACGAAGCGGGTCAATATTTGGCAGCTCGCCATCCAAAGGGGTCAGGAAAAACCAACATTGCCTTACTTTTGGGGCCGCGAACTCGTGGTGGTACGAAACCCGTTACTGCCGGATTTTATGAAGCGATACAAGGAAGTGATATCAACATTGTTGACTCATTTTGGGCAGACAACGACAAGGAGTTACAACGTAACCTAGTTCAACGTGTGATCGATATGGGAAATATAGATTACATTGTTGGCAGTGCAGTGGCGATTGAAGCGGCCATCAGTGAGCTGCGCAGTGCCGGCAAAGCTGAGGAGATCGGTTTAGTTTCTGTGTACTTAAGTCATGGTGTATATCGAGGCCTGTTACGTAACAAAGTGCTCTTCGCACCAACAGATAAAATGGTGCAGCAAGGTCGGCTTTCCGTGATGCAAGCAACGCATTACTTAAGAGGTAAAACGTATGACAAACATGCCTCACCAACCATCAAACCACTGACTCCGAAGACGCTTCATGACGACACGATCGAAGAATCGTTATCTCCGTCAGAATATAGGCCGACATTCCGTGTTAAGGCTGTTGATTGAAAGACCAAAAACGTGTTCTATTGAGTCACAACAATTTTAAAATCATACAAACGGAAACATCTTGATGCAAAAAACCATTCGTACCATGCCAACCCATAAACATGTGGCTTTGGTCGCTCACGACAACTGCAAACCTGAGCTACTTCGCTGGGTAAAAGAAAACAAAGAAAAGCTACAGAGTCACTTCCTTTACGCAACTGGCACGACAGGACACATGCTGAGTAAAGAAACTGGACTTGCGATCAAGAGCATGATCAGTGGTCCGATGGGCGGTGATCAACAACTAGGCGCTCTCATTTCAGAAGGCAAAATCGACGTTCTCGTTTTCTTTTGGGATCCACTGAATGCCGTACCTCACGACCCAGATGTTAAAGCGCTTCTTCGTATTGCTAGTGTTTGGAATATTCCTGTAGCAACGAACCGAGCCACCGCTAAGTTCCTGTTTAACTCCCCTCTTCTTGAGCAAGAAGTAGACATCGAAGTACCGGATTACGAAGCCTATCTTGCTGAGCGCATGTAAGCTTTGATGCCAACCGAATAAAGCAAGGGCGATACCAAGTATCGCCCTTGCTGTTTTTAACATTCTAAACGTTGCATTTAACGGGAAGTCACGATGGGATAGTCACCATTAACGAGCTCTTGAACGAATGCAGATCCCGCGCCAGTATGCGTGATCCAAACCTTCTCTTTCGCACGTGTAATCGCCACGTAAAATAGCCTGCGCTCTTCTGCGTAAGGGAATTTGTCTTTGGACTCCGTCAACGCACCATCAATGTGAATTTGCTTCTTCTTAGCGGGGAATTGCCCCTCATCCACAGAAAGAATAATCACAAAGTCAGCTTCGCGTCCTTTACTCGCATGGCAAGTCATAAAGCGAATATCGAGATTAGGGAAACGTCGCAACCAATCGTCGAACAAATCGGGCTTATGATAATGGTTACGTCCTAGCAATAAAACTGACTTGGTTTGCTTGGCTTGTTGATTCAAGTGATCCAAGATCTTTTCCACTTGATTGCTCGGCGCGGTATGTACGCTCTTCTGCTTGCGTTGTTTGTGGCTGTTTAGTGTTTTCGGCAACTGCGATGGGTTTTGCTGCACGAATGTATTCGCTACATCACCAATCTGATTGTTGAAACGATAAGTTGTATCTAAGTGATGAACGGTAGAGTGAGCAAAGCGTTCTTTAAAGCCAGTGATAAGATCGACATCCGCTCCTGCAAACTGATAGATCGCTTGCCAATCGTCGCCAACAGCAAATAACGTGGCACCTGCTTGTTTCTGAGTGGATTCACACAGTGCTTCAATCAATGCCAGACGATCTGGAGAGATATCTTGATACTCATCGACCATAATAAAGCGCCATGGCGAGACAAACTTCCCTTTATTCACATAATCTGTCGCACGACTGATCATGGTTGGGAAATCCACTTGGTTGCTTTCTTTAAGCATTTTCTGCCACGCTGTAAAACATGGCCAGCATAAGGCGAGTTCACTATTTAAACGCGTATAGTCTTGGTGGTTTACGAGCTTTTCTTGTACTTGCTTTTTGGTCAACCCTACCGCCGCTAAATGAGACAGCTGCGAATCTAGCCAAGCGATCAGTTTTGGATTTTCTGAATGGCTTCCTAACTCATCATCCCCTTTTAGGTACGCAATCGGCCATTTGTCTAAATGTTTTTGCCAACGTTTAAAGTTGGTGGGTGTCATCCAATGTTTTTTCAACCAGTCTACACACCATGCCGTTCGTTGATTTTCGTCCAACGCTAAAGGGCTAATTTCGACAGGTTGCTGTTCGACTTGTTTAAGAATATACAAGCCCAACTGATGGAATGTGTTGACGCGCACACCGTCTGCCGCCATGCCCACTTTATCTACTAAGCGTTCTTTCATTTCAGTCGCCGCATCACGACCGAACGCTAACATGAGAAGCTCTTCTGCTTGAGCCTGATGGCTTTGCAACAAATAGGCAACTCGTGCGGTTAAAACGCTGGTTTTGCCCGAGCCGGCACCAGCAAGAACTAAGTTGTGGTCGTCGTTGAGTAATACCGCATATTGCTGGGATAAATTCAAAGGAGAGGATTCAATTTGATTAAACAGCACTTCCCAATTTGGACGTTCTGCTTCTAGCCAATCGCGATTACGCTCACCAAGCGCCTCAGAGGTATCAATGAGCCAAGGCTCTATTTGCGACATACGATTCGGCATTCGCATTTTGGCTTCTTCTAGGGTGGTTTTCATCTCGCTTAACTCTTGGTTAAGGCTTTCAACCCAGGAGACCACTTGAGAATGCGATAAGTAAGCAGGCAAGTGCTTTAGTTTGTAAAGCTCTTCTTCCCACTTAGGTAGATACTCAGCCAGTTTTCGGCACTGAGTGTTGTGCCACTCTTGATATTGACGAACGGCCTCAAGCGCGAACTTTCGGCATTGTGGCCACGGTAAACCTTGGACTAGCCAGCTTTGTTGTTTGCCTTCGTGTTCATGAGCAAAAAACTGTAAAGAGCTCCATAATAACCCACGCTTTACGCTAACTTTGCCATTCCAGATCGTAAAAGGAATATGTTCTTCACTGCCTATCGAGCTTAATAAAACACTGTTCTCTTTTATTTCGACGTGATGGTACTCATTTTGAATAAAAAACTGTGCTTTGCTAGTGGCAGTGAGCTGCATGAAACGTGCGCCTTTTAATTTAGAAGTTGTCGATTTATATCATTTTAAGGCGCCAAATTGTAGCAATGGCGAGCACCTAAGTAAGCATCTTCTTTTATTCTTTAATAAAATTCACATTACTGTCGATTTAGTAACCTAAAGCTCATTCTATTTGAAGCTGACTTTACAATTATAGACACATTGCGTGGCTGCTTTAGTATAAGTCAATGACATCCCTGTTGATTTTATCAGCAACCACGAATTTTTCTTAAAGTAAATCATAAACGCGCTATAGTGGGTTTGGTAGTATTCCCCCGTTCTTCATCGGAAACATAAGGCGCATTGTGCAAGCAACTTCTAAATTTCGGCTCTATTGGGCAAACAAGACCATAAATTACAGCGTTCTTATCCTAATCACCTTACTGGGTGTAGTTATCCCGACTTGGTACTTCGAGCAAAACACGCTGATCACGCCGCTAATACTGGGCGTTATTGCTGCTGCTTTGGCAGAGAGTGATGATAGTTTCACTGGGCGCATCAAGGCGCTGATTCTGACCTTTCTCTGTTTTGCGCTCGCCGCTTTCTCAATTGAAATCTTGTTCGACACCCCTTGGGCATTTGCATTAGGGTTATTTATCTCAACCTTTGGTTTTATCATTCTTGGGGCGATAGGTCCTAAGTACGCGAGTATTGCTTTTGGTTCGTTGCTGATCGCTATTTATACTATGCTTGGCGCACATGAAAGCACCAACATTTGGTTTCAGCCACTACTGCTTTTGACTGGTGCCGCCTGGTATTACTTCATGTCCATGATTTGGCAGATATTTTGGCCTCTTCAACCGGTGCAACAAAGCTTAGCCAATGTGTTCTTCCAAATGGCGAATTATCTTGATGCGAAAGCCAAGCTTTTTCACCCTGTGACCAACTTGACGCCACAACCGCTACGGATTGAAGCTGCAAAATGCAATGCTGCCACGGTTACGGCACTAAACGCTTGTAAAACCACATTACTTAACCGATCGAAACGGGGTCACATTGATGGGCCTAGTGACCGATTTTTAAATATTTATTTCATCGCTCAAGACATTCACGAACGAGTCAGTTCTAGCCATTATCGCTATCAGGATTTAGCGACCGAATTTGAACGTTCTGATGTGCTGTTTCGTTTTAAATATCTTTTGGAGTCTCAAGCCCAAGCGTGTCGTGATATTGCACTAGCCATTCAGCTAGGAAATGAATACTCCCATACCGATCAATCTATTCTGGCATTAGCTGAAGTACAAAACTCTCTTGCTTATCTAGAAGAACAAAAGCAAGGGCACTGGAAACGTCTTCTGATGCAGTTAACATATTTATTCAATAACTTAGCGACGGTAGAAAAACAGCTTAATAACATTAACAACCCAGATGTTGAAGGCCTCGAAGAAGATACCCTCGCCGATACCAACCCACACACGCTAAAAGCGATGTGGCAGCGTATATCAGCAAATTTACACAAAGATTCGATGCTGTTTCGGCATGCATTACGTATGTCAATTGCCTTAACGATTGGCTATGGAATCATTCAAATATTCAACATCGACCGAGGTTACTGGATACTCTTAACCACTTTATTCGTATGCCAACCGAACTACAGTGCCACTCGCCAAAAATTGACGGCAAGAGTAATAGGTACATTAGCTGGTTTGTTGATTGGTGTACCATTGCTGACTTTTTTCCCTTCTCAAGAAAGCCAGTTAGTATTTATCGTTATCTCTGGTGTGATGTTTTTCGCCTTCCGGATGAACAACTATGGGTACGCGACTGGTTTTATTACACTGCTCGTCCTCTTCTTATTTAATCAACTAGGTGAAGGTTACGCAGTTGTCCTTCCTCGACTAGCAGATACCCTCATCGGGTGTGTACTTGCAGTAGGAGCTGTATTAGTTATTTTGCCCGACTGGCAGTCGAGAAGGCTTCACAAAGTTATGTCGGATGCGATAGAGGCAAACAAGCAGTATCTCGATCAGATCATTGGTCAGTATAGAATCGGCAAGAAAGACAATTTGAGTTACCGTATCGCTCGCCGCCAAGCCCACAATAATGATGCCTCACTCTCTTCTGCGATTAGTACGATGCTGGCGGAGCCTGGCAAATATCGCGCAGCTGTTGATGAAAGTTTTCGCTTCCTAACGTTAAATCACGCAATGTTGAACTATATTTCTGCATTAGGCGCGCACAGAACTCGCATCGAAGATGAGTCAATTCATAAACTCGTTTTAGATGCTCACCGTTGTATTCATCAGCATCTGGATGTACTTCATAAACAGCTTCACCAGCATTGTGAGGAGTGTGACCTATCTAATATTGATGATGCTGGACTCGAGCAACGCTTAAACGAATGGCGCGATGAAGACGACAGCTCTGCCCGCATGGTATTGCAGCAACTTCATCTTATCTATCGCATGCTCCCAGAGCTTCATTCACTTGCTAGTAAGTTTGCCGTCAGGGTAAGTTAGTAACATTCAAACCATATGTAAGAGGGAAGCGCTATATCGCTTCCCTTTTTCTTTTTACGCTTCCATCTACCCCAAAGTGGGTAATTATGTACCTTCTTAGGAAAAATCTGACGTATCACTTAACACACTTTGACAATATTCGGACAAAAAGCAATCGATCAAATTCTAATCTATTTTGGTTGAATAAATATGTTGTATCCAAAGGATGAAGAATTTCGGGCAACGACGGATAAACCGAATCACGACGAAGGTATTGAGATGAACGCACAACAATTTAATGAACTTAAACAAAAGCTCAGTGATTTAACGGCAAGTCAGTTAAAGTCATTACAAGGTGAGATCAGCGTGAAACTAAATAAAGCGCAAAAACCGGTTCTATCTGGTGAAGAAAGAGAAATGCTTGCCAAACTGTTTGCCTAATCAAGTCATTGATATAAAACACTTGAACGTTTTATAAACTCCACCTATGCTCTCACTATCATAATGTTGGGAGTAGTGATATGCCTGTATCAGGAATTCAATCTGGACACCACATCGTTCAGATGTCACAACAAATGGCCGAGAAAGCTGCACATGGCATTTACAATAATGTAAGTAAGGTAAAAGAAGAGCTTTCTGATCACAACATCGATTTAGCTGCGGTTGCGGATGTCGCAATAACAGCCTCAACACCTAGCCTTCCCTCTCAAAAAGTTGAATCTCTCATCAACCTAGCACAAGCCGCTGGTTATAACCGAGTTGGCGCGTCTGTCATAGAGAAAAACAATGAAATCATTGGCAGCTTGCTAGACATCCACGTTTAGGCGATTTAACGTCAAATTATCGCTATTTTAATTTCCAACTATCACTATAACGTCGTAACAAGATAACCCCTTTGCTTCGCTCTTTCTTTCTATTTCGATTCAAATATCTCCTGTTTAAAATCAAGCTTTCCCGAAAAAAATGGGCGGCTTATCAGAGCCGCCCATTTTTATGTTGCATACAGGTTTATCCGTTATCAATAACACCGTTGTTGAGCAATGACTCTACAATCTCGTTGGAGCTGAGACCGTTGAAGTCGATTGAAGTACCTAAGTTTTCCACGACAATAGTCTGTTGAACATTTGCATCCGTCGTAATGTTCAGAGAAACACTTTCCGTCGATGCATCGTAGTCTGCCGAAATGTGACCAAGCAGATCATCCATGTCGATCATTGAGTTATTGAGATCAGAGATAACTTCACGTAAATCGATACTGTCTTCGTTAACAGTGAAGTCAGTAATGGTATCCACTGCCCCTTCATCAACGGAATCTACCGTCCACTTGAAGATATCGCTGCCGTCTCCACCCGTTAAGATATCTGAGCCTAAGCCACCGATAAGAACGTCATCGCCATCGCCACCCAGAATAACGTCGTCACCGTCGCCACCAATCAAATTGATACCTGTGTCTCCACCGACTAAATAGCTGTCGTCCACTGCGGTTGACTGGTCAATATCGTCGCTATCACTACTCACATCCAAACTAATTTGGACAGGTGAAGACTGCGCCTCATCGCCATTAGATTCCGTTGATATCGCCGTAAGCGAAATATCGTAAGAACCGACATCAATACCACTGTTAGTATCTGTTGCGACAATTTCTAGCGTATCAATTTCATCGCTTGGTACTGTCCAAGTGGTACCATCGAAGCTAATGCCTGATGGAGAAACGCCACTTGTTACCTCAGCACTAGCTGGTACGCCCGTTAGCTCCAAAGACAGCACCTCGTCAACATCAGTAAGCGCCGCCATGATTCCGACAATCGCTAAACCTTGACTGCTCGCGGTTTGGCTAGCCGCAATTTGACGAATGTAATTAAACTGAGGATTGATACTCAATGTAGGTGCATCAGCTACAGGTGTCACATTGATAGTGAAGTCTTGATTCGCCTCCAATGCGGTACCCGATGCATTTTCGAAGTACACGCCGTTGTCTTCGACTTTCACCGATAAAGTGATTGAAGCTGCGTTGACATCTCCTGCATCCACAAATACACCCTCAGAAGCGTCTGTTGCTCCAAGAACGGAGTTAATATTATCTGGTGTGCCCATTAGGGTTATTTCACCAGCCATCCCCGCCCCAACAGTCACACCACTACCTGCTGGCGGCTCGACACGAAGGTCGCCCTCGGTAACTGTAAGAGTCACGGTCATGCTTTCATTTGCTTGTGCGCCCGCAAAGTCGACGTCACTCACACTAATACCCGTTACTTTCTGGCCATCAGCTTCATTGATCGTATCCGTTACCGACGCTGCAGTGATTTCAGGTGCGTCATTGGTAGCTTCAACATTCAACACTGCTGTGCCCGCGATTGTAATTGGGTCTGGAGCGCCGTTAGTGGTTCCGTCATCTGTGATTTCATAAGTGAAATTAACGTCACCAAAGAAATCTGCTGCGGGTTCAAACGTCCACTCTGTCGCACTCACTTGAGTCAACGTGCCGGAAGTTGGGTCCACTAACGCAACATTATCGACGGTCAAGTTGTCTGACTCAGGATCACTTGCGTTGCTCAGCAACTCAGTAGCCGTAATAGTTAACGAACCACCATCTTCTTCCGTACTACTCAACGTTACCTCTGATGTTACCGGTGCATCGTTCACCTCAGTGACTTCGAAGGTCGCCGTTCCTGACACCGTTTGAGGATCAGAAACACCGTTCGTTGTACCGTTGTCGGTAATGTCGTAGGTCAGATCGACCTTGCCGTTGTAGCCAGGCGCAGGAGTAAATGACCATGTACCTGTTACGTTTTCGAAATCCAATGTGCCGCTGCTTGGGTCAACCAACTGGACATTACTCACCATCAAGGTGTCGTTTTCAATGTCAGAAGCATTCGCTAACAAATCAGCTTGGGTAATTTCAACCGCCGTACTGTCTTCTGCGATATCAGAAAGTACCACTTCAGACGTCGTTGGAGCATCATTGACTTCCGTTACATTGAACGATGCGCTGCCGTTAACCGATTTAGGATCGGATGCACCATTTGTCGTGCCATCATCTGTAATGGTGTACGTGATTTCAACTGGACCGTTGTAATCTGGTGCTGGGGTAAATTCCCACTCTCCCGTGCCACTGTTGAAAGTAATGCTGCCCGAATTCGGATCCGTTAACTGAACATTGCTAACCGTGAGATTATCGTTCTCTACGTCTGTCGCATTCGCAATAAGATCCGCTTCAGAGATGGAGAACACACCACTGTCTTCTTCAATATCCGGTAGCGTCACTGGTGTAGTTTCTGGGGTATCATTCACCGCTGTTACTTCAATATTGAAGCTGCTGCTGTTGGTATTTAGGGTGTCATCTACCCCACCAATTACGATACCTTCATTACCTTGGTCATCGACTGTCACGTCCACCTGAACGTCACCAAAGAAGTTCAGCTCTGGGTTAAACTCAATCAGACCGTCTGCAATGGCATTGTTTAGGTCGGCCACTGTGCCTTTCAGTTCAACGGAGTCCGTACCATCACCGCTCACGGTTAGGTTGTAAGTAGCGATGAGCGTTGGATTAAGCTCCAAGATACCGCTGTCGACGTTCACATTGAGTACGTATTCAGCATTCGGATCATCGAGTACGGCATCAATATCGGTAATGCTGAAACCATCAAGCAGCATTGGCGTATCTTCTGGTGTTTCCACATCCACGGTATTGACGAACTCTGGACGATCGTTCACTGCTTCAACATCAACAGTGACATCAAACTCCTCTGCGGAGCCCAAGCTTTGACTGCCATCGAGCCCAGTATCAACGGCTTGCACTTTGAAATGCAGCGAACCATCCCATGAGTTATCGTTGCGATCACCAGAATTAAACACCACTTGATCCAAGTCTTGAGCATTGATTTCTAAGACAAAAACGCCGCCGCCTTGGTCAGTAAATACTGTCCCATCAGGTAATGAAACGCTCGCCCCACCAGGGACATTTGAGACCTCAACTCTCAGCGTCTCTGGATCATTTTCCTGGTAGTTTGCACCATCTCCGATGGACTCTTTGTTATCAACCACTAACGCATTTACATTAATAACAATGTCTTCGCCCTCATTACCTGCAGCCGAAGTGTCGGGATTCACATCAACATCATCACCAATAGGATTAACAATCAGCGTAAAGTTGTTGTTTCGTTCCGTTGGTACTTGTAGCAACTCCTCTTGAATGAAGACCGTAATACCTATCTCAGCCTCGCCACTAAAGTGTTTTGGCGGTTTAATTTGGATGTCACTCAGGTCAATGGACGTCTGAGTGAGATCTTTTAGTTGAATACTCCATTCGCCCCCACCGTTATTCTTAACAACATAATCAGAGGAATTGGATTTAACGATAAAGTCATCAGGAAGTCCCGTTAACTTGAGTGAAACGAAACTCTCAGAACCGTCATTATCGTTCAGGCTGATCGAAACACCAGAGCCCGATTGATTCAGCGAAATTAAAGTATCTTCGTCACCAATCACCGTGATTGGCTGCGTCGGATCGGCACCTGTAATGGTAATGTCATCAACGACTGGCGTAACTTCAAATGTGACATCGTCAGTGAAGGTTCTTACATCTATATTATCGCCAGAGTTATTCAAGATAGACTGATCAAACACAGCTTCATCAGTAATTTCTCCCTCGATATTAATCTTGACGGTATTTTGGCCACCACCTACGGGGTAATTTTCTTTTGGCTTAAACAGAACATTGTCAAGCGCACCAGCTAAAATCTCAGCTTCATTAAACTCAATACTGGTTCCTAAGCTGTTACCATTGGCATCAACAAACTCACCTAATGTTGTGTCATCAAGCTCTAACTTGATGTTCGTTAGTGTTTCTCGACCACCTTGAGTGTTGTTAAATTGATCGGCAAAATCAACACTCAAGTTAAGTTGGATTAAGCCATCTTCGTAACCAACACCATCCGCCGTGGGAACGTCGTTATTTAGATCAGTTACAGGTTGTTTGTTTGCATCCAAGCCGAAAGTACCAACGATATCTACTTTTACATTCGGTGTGACATCGCTATCCAACGGCTGATCCCCGGCTGAACTCGGAACGTCTGCAACCGGTAAAACCTGAACTGGAAACTGGACATTATTTTCTTTTTCATCACCGGACTCAGTGTCTTTAGTGACGAACCGAATTGGTAATTCGAAATCACCTGCGTAATCTTCTGCCAAGTGCATCGTCAAACCATCAAGGCCAGTAATATTTCCACTCGCATCGATATGGGCTTGGAACACGTATTTGCCATTGACAAAGTCGATATCCGTCCCCGTGATCACCAAACCAGGAGGAATGCCAGGAGCTGAAGGATCGACGATAATAGTCAAGACATCCTCCACGCCATCTGCATTAATCGCATCAACTTTCGACGTTAACTGAGCACCAAGGTTGATAGAATTATCTTCCAACGCTTGAATTTGGACATCATCAGCCACCTGAATCTCTGCCGCTACACTCATTTGTGGTGTGAGAACGGTAGGAAATTCAAGTGTCACATCCGTTTGGCGCATGACCGTCGCATCTTTTTCGTTGCCCAAATCTTCGCCCAAATCATTCACTTCTGCGTAAATGGTTAAGCCAATTTGAGAGAGACCACCGTTATCGCCATCGTCGCTGTCATCGTTTGGTGTTAAATCAAGACCAGACGGCGCTTTAATTGAGAAGTTATCTTCATTGGTTACTGTCCAACGACCTCCGCCTTCATTTAGTGCACCGACGATAACCAATTGGTTGAGGATCTCAGGGTCCACATTGTGAAATTGAACAACAAGTTGAGTCACCACTTCATCTGAAGACGCATCAAACTCTTGATATTTAATGATATGAGCACCAGATTCCCCCCCCATAGAAGTGTTGATCGTAAAGTCAATGTTACCTTGATCGTCTGACTTCACGATATCGGTAGCACCACCACCACTTTCAGTGACAAGCAGACGGGTTTGGTCATCTATTGCCCCCGTCTTATCCTCTGGCTCAACGATTGGATTAACTTGGACATTCACCGTACCATTGATGGTTTTCTCAGCGATACCTTCACCGGGATTCGAAGCGTCAACATATTCATGGTCAATCTCTTTCACAGTGACGGTCGTGGTCAAGTCAAAGTCAGTACTTGAATCCTGCTCCAACTGGACTTGAACATAGCCACTTTGAGAGATTTTAGCGGAAAAATCTTGCTCTGATTCACCGGCTTGCGGTGAAAGCGTTAGTGTTCCAGAAACAAGCGTTTGTGCCACACCATCTACATAGACCGTGCTGCCTGGAGGAAATCCAGAGATGGTTACATCACTAAAGAATTCATCGGTATCAGGGCTTTGTACGAGCGTCGGTTTCCAATCGATGTCAAAGCGCGTATCTTCATCTCCCTCCGATCGAACAACGTAGTTATCTTGAGCATCAATAACGGGTTCGACCTTGATCCTTACCTCTCTTTCAATCACACGACTATGACCATCATTCTCGGTAACAATGATCGTCCCTGTAATCGCAATGTTTTCGGTTGAAGAGGCTTCTGGAATAATTTGAATACCGGAATTAAAATTCAGCCCAGTGATGTTTGCTTCGTAAATCGGTTGACCGTTACCATCATAGCCAACAAAGGTGAGGTCAACGCTTGAACCGTCTGAATCTACGACACGAACACCGTCGGGGATGTTGGACAGGATAACAGTAATGGCTTCTGAATCATCCTGTGGTCTATCGGCAACTTCACCAGATACAACCGAGAAGTTGAGGTTTACAACACCATTCTCTTCAATAGTCGTCTCTATTCCGGCCACATCTCCGTCTACGAATCGGTTCCAAACGTTCCCCGCGTCAATTAATACCGTGTCTGGTATGTCAGCAACACCTTTTACACCAACGATGACGGTCTTACTGCCCAGTGACAACACATCTTCTGTCGTACCGGTAGACAATGATGCTGTGTCTTTCACAATGCCTTCGACATTGAAAGTAAAGTCATCATTGCTGTGCAACGGAGGAAGAACTTCGACGTTCGCTAATTCAGACTCTGGCACTTCGTAATAAAGTACATTGCCGCCTGAATCGGTCACTTCTACTATCTGACTTGGGTTTGCTGAGTCCAGCCACACCAAAGTAACCCCATCAATTGAGAAGTTAGAAATGCGCACAAATAACGCTTCAGAACCATCTAAGTCCGCTGATGGTTTCATGGTGATCACTTCACTTAATTGGAGTGGATCGTGATCAGTGACAGGGTCTACCGTATTTTGAGTTCGAGCATTATCCTCAAACACATTAATTCGGTTTACAGTAAAACTACCTTTATCCGCAACTGGGTTTACATCAATAATGATGGTTTCGGTTTCTGAGCGAGCGGTATCTTTCCCAAGCAGTGGATTGTTGTTTTCCGTCGTAATAGCGGTGACATCAATTCTGATTTCGCCCGAGAAGTTATCTATCGGATCAACTTGAACTTCATCAATTCGGCTTGCATCCACCAGATAAACACCACCGGATTTTGGTATCGCACTACCATCTGAATAGACTAACTCTGCGTTACCTTCTCCTTGTGTAAAGACAAGCTCGTACACAATGCCTTCTGGGTTACTAGTGTCTTGGGTTTCAGCCGTGATGTTAAGTGCGACATTGTTTCCATCTTCATCAACCGAGTAGTTAAATTCGCTGCTTGCCGTCCACGTTGCAATATCTGCGACAGCAGCAACTTCAATGTCTAAACGACCATTAATCGTATGATCTGGCGTACCATTGTTAAGAATTTCCACGCGGATACGAGGATCGATACCAGAAGCATCGGTTGATGTATGACGATCTGGTACGAAGTACAAGTTATCTAACGAGACAAGCTCACCATTGAATGACTGCTCAACATTTGATGCGTCGAGAACAACCGTATTGCCCACAGATGTTAATTCAATGTAGTTGCCACTGCCGTCTCTGTAGTAGAACGTACCGTTGTGAGTATCAGCATCTCGAATAGTGATGTCACCTAAGCTCTCGTTACGGTCGATATCGTGTAAATTGATAACCAAGTCGACTTTCGCAGGGCTAACATCCAGCGTCGACAAGTTGTCCTGAGTATTTGCAGAGTCAACGCCCACAACGACACCATCACGCCCTTGGTCTTCGAACGCAGTAACGGTAGACGTGTCAATTTGCGCATTGCGGTCTCTTATCGAGATATCCACATCGGCATCTGCGATATCGCCATCACCATCGGTTGCAACAACGTTGATGGTGAAATCAATCGAGTCGGTTTCGGTATGGTCAAGGTCGTCATTCGGACGGAATGACACACTGCCATCGGTTCGAACAACCAAACGACCGATTTCAGTATCCACTCCGTCAAGAACCTTGTGAACAAATACGACTTGGTCGCTGCCGTTCAAATCGACAGAATCAGAATCAACACCATTTTGCTTAAAGTAAATGCCTGAATCATCAGCCGAGAATGAAGTCACTTGTGCGCCGTCAGCACCAAGGTCATCATCCCCCTCTACAGGGTCTCGGAATAAACGAACCGTGCGGCTGCCTTGCCCCTCAACACGCGAAATAGATGCATCGTGCAAGGTTGGAACATCATCGGTAATCGTCACTGGTAAGTTAATACCTGCCGTATCACCATCGACATCGGTCGCAAAGACTGGGAGATCAAGTATGAGTGTATCTTCGCCTTGAGTTGAGTGATCTAGCGCACCCTCAAGCGTAAACTTGTAAGAGCCGTCAGCGTTCAAAACTAGTGTGAACACTGAGTTACCATCAGGTGTTTGACCTTGATAAGTAAAGTTGTTGTTGCTTACCGCGGTTTGAACTAAAGTCACCGCAAAACCACCTGAAGTTACTCCTGGTATCGGGTTAGAAGTAAGATCCAGCTGATAAGAGACAACGGTATCTGCCCCTTCCACCGTATCGAAATTGCCCGTTGCTTCTAGGCTGTCTTTGTTGGTTGCCTGAGAGCCGTTGGCAAGGTCATCCTCATCAACAGCCAAAGCATCTGCTGATTTAATTTCGGGAATGTCATCAACTACGGTAATTGGAAGATTCAGTGATGATGACGTGTCACCATCAAAGTCTGTTACTGTAATTGGAATATCAATGACAAGGTTGTTTTCACCTTGAACAGCGTCATGGTCGATTGGTCCCAACAGCTCAAATTGGTAGCTGTCATTATTCGCATCAAGAGACAGCGTGAAGATCTTAGTTGATGTGCCAGTAATAACCGCTTCGTAACTGGTTACTCCACCATTCGTGCTTACTAGATTCAACTCGATGCTGCTGCCGTTCGACGTTAAACCAGACACGACTGCATCGAGGTCTGAAACTTGGTAGCTGACAATCTTGTCTGCACCAGCAACGACCTCAAATCCGCCGTTCAATACCGTTGAATCACTACTTGTCGTGTCAGAGCCACCGGAAAGATCATCTTCATCAACGGTTTGTTGGCTAGAGTCTGTCACTTTCACAATAGCTGGGACATCGTCCACCACGGTGATCGGCAAGGTGATGTTATTGGACACATCGCCATCAAAATCAGTCGCGTTGACTGGGAAGTTAATGACCAACGAGTTTTCATCGTTACCCGCAGGATGATCAAGTGCACCCAACAGTTCAAATTCATAACTGTCTGCTGAACCATTTAGCGTCAGTTTAAAGACGGTGTCCGTCGTACCTTGTACATAAGCTCGGTACTCAATCACACCGTTTGAATTTGAAAACTCAACCAACTCAAGCGGTTGACCACCTGAGGTAAGGCCAGAAACAGGCGATGTTAAACTATCCAACTGGAAGCTAACGATAGAGTCGGCACCATCAGTAACGTCAAAGTTGCCACCAATGATATTGGATTCTGGCGTGTCGTCCGAACCTTGGCTTGGAATATCATCCTCATCCACAGACAAGGTACTACCAGAGCTAATAGCATCAATGGTTGGTTTGTCATCTACGATCGTAACTGGCAAGGTCGCAGTGATGGTATCGTTGTCGCCATCCGTGATCTTCACAGGTAGATTCAACAAAATCTCATCAGAGTTAACCGCGTGATCTAACTGACCAGATAACTCAAAGTCGTATTTACCATCTTGATGAAGTGTCAACGTGAAGACCGTCACTCCACCCGGAGTTTGTCCCACGTAAACAAGCGCGTCAGCAGTTGAAGCGCCAACGTCTTGAGAAAGTGTTACCTCTTCTCCACCCGATTTCAGGTTCGGAATAGGATTTGAGCTCAGATCCAATTCGAAAGCATCAATACCATCTGCGCTAGTGACTTCGAATTCACCTGATACCGTTAACGGCTCTTTAGTGCCATCAGAACCAAGAGGTAAGTCATCTTCGTCGACACGTAGACTTTCAATATTGGTAACAACTGGAACATCGTCCACAACGGTAATTGGCAATGTGAAGGCTGGTGAAGTATCACCATCATTATCTGTCGCCGTCACAGGGAGGTTAATAACAATCTCGTTTTGCTGATTACCATCTGGATGATCAAGCGGCTTCTGTAAATCGAACTCGTAGGTGTTGTTCGTTGCATCCAACGTCAGTTCGAAAACCACTTCAGCAGGATTGCCAGCGACACCTTGGTATACGTTCACGCCGTTTGCGCTAGAAGACAGAACTAAGGTGATAGCGTCACCATCTGAAGTCAGTGACGCAACTGGCGTGGTCAGGTCACTCAGCTGAATAGAAGCAACTTGGTCAGCACCTTCGGTGATATCAAAAGTACCTGAAATAACAGTATCTTCTGCACTTGCAGCATCCGTACCTGCTGGTAGGTCATCTTCATCAACGGTTTGTTCGCTGCCTGCTAGCAAACCATCAATGGTCGGAACATCATCCACAACCGTAATTGGTAAGGTGATGTTGTTCGACACGTCTCCATCAAAGTCAGTCGCGTTTATCGGTAAATTTATGATCAGTTCATTCTGGCCATCAGCATTTGGATGATCGAGACGAGCGAGCAAATCGAACGTGTAGCTGTCATCAGAGGCATCGAGGGTTACACGGAATACTGGTGTCGTCGTGCCATCAATACGAGCTTCGTAAACTGAAACGCCACCTGCGTTTGATACTTCAACCATAACCAGAGATTGACCACCAGAGGTCAGGCCTTGTACTGGCGTCGTTAGGTCAGAAACGCTGTACTCGACAATGCCATCAGAACCATCAGTCGCGATGAAGTTACCGGCAATGCTGTTCGACTGTGTACCATCAGATCCGATTGTTGGGATATCGTCCTCATCAACCGTTTGCACACTTGTTGCTTCGATTCCACCAAGTGTCGGCTTGTCATCAACGATCTTGACAGGAATTGTCTCAGCAGAGGTATCGCCATCAAAGTCTGTTGCGATGATTGGGAAGTTGAGCGTTAACTCATCACTATCAACAGCATGATCGATTGGGCCTTCAAGCGTGAAGTTATAAGAGCCATCAGTGTTCACTGTCAGTGTAAAGACCGACTCGGTGCCTGCTGTTGCTTGATAGGTAAAGCTGCCGTCGCCATTTGCGGTTTCAGCCAATGTGACTGCCACGCCTTGTGATGTGAGTCCAGCCACTGGTGTTGCTGAAGCATCAAGCTGATAGCTCACTACTCGGTCAGAGCCTTGTGTGGTGGTGAAGTTGCCATCGATTGAAATCGGGCCAGTCTGATCCGAACCAATCGTGCCTAAGTCATCTTCGTCAACGGTAATTGCATCGACATCGGTAATGGTTGGCTTATCATCCACGATGGTGACTGGGATCGTTTCTGTGGTGGTATCACCATCAAAGTCCGTCGCGATGATTGGGAAGTTCAGTGTCAGCTCATCACTACCCGTCGCATGGTCGATTGGACCTTGCAGCGTGAAGTTGTATGAACCATCCGCATTAACGGTCAGCGTAAATACTGCTTCAGTTCCTGCTGTCGCTTCATAAGTGTAGCTACCGTCGCCGTTTGCAGTTTCCGTCAGCGTGACGGCCACACCTTGTGATGTCAGACCATCAACTGGTGTTGCAGCAGTATCTAATTGGTAGCTCACTACCCCATCAGAGCCTTGCGTTGTAGTGAAGTTGCCATCGATTGAAATTGGATCTGAGCCATCAGAGCCAATCGTCGCTAGGTCATCTTCATCCACACGGATTGCGTCTACATCAGTGATGGTTGGTTTATCATCAACGATGGTGACAGGTAACGTCTTCGATGAGGTGTCGCCATCAAAGTCTGTTGCGATAATCGGGAAGTCGATTTGCAGACTGTCGCTATTCACCGCATGGTCTAGTGGGCCCTGCAGGGTAAAGGTGTAGCTGCCATCTGGCTTCACCACCAATTCAAATACGGCATTGCCATCTGCTGTGGCAGTGTAAGTAAAGCTGCCATCACCATTTGTTGTCTCAGCAAGTACGACAGGCTCACCATGAGAGGTTAACCCTGCTACTGGATCTGCTGTTGCATCAAGCTGGTATTTAACAACGCTGTCCGAGCCTTCAGTTGTGCTGAAAGAACCCGACATGAACGCATCATCGTTTTGGTCTGAGCCAATTGTAGCGAGATCATCTTCGTCTACTGTCAGTGGAACAACGTTATTAATGGTTGGAACGTCATCAGTAATCGTGACTGGAATGGTCGCGGTCGTCGTATCGCCATCAAAGTCTGTTGCAATGATTGGGAAGTTCAGTACTAACTCGTCGCTGTTTAACGCATGATCCACCGGACCTTCTAGACGGAAGTTGTATGTGCCGTCTGCATTCACGTTCATGGTGAAGACAGGATTGCCATCCGCGGTAGCCACGTAAGTAAAGCTGCCATCGACATTCGCAGTCTCTACCAAAGTAACAGGCTCACCTTGGGAGGTTAATCCCGAAACAGGATCAGAAGTTGAATCAAGTTGGTAACTCACCACTCGGTCTGAGCCTTGAGTAGTAGTGAACGCGCCTTCAACAAACACAGCGTCAGTTTGGTCTGAGCCAATGCCTGATAAATCATCTTCATCCACAGCCAGAGGCACAACATTATCGATGATTGGTGCATCATCCGTAATTGTAACTGGAATGGTTGCCGTGGTCGTATCACCATCAAAATCGGTGGCAATAATAGGGAAATCAATCGTCAGGCTGTCGCTGTTTGCTGCATGGTCAATCGGGCCTTGCAGCGTAAAGTCGTACGTACCATCTGTTGCTACATTCAACGTGAAGACAGGATTGCCGTCAGCGGTCGCAACATAAGTAAAGCTGCCGTCGCCATTCGCGGTTTCCACCAAGGTAATCGCCTCACCTTGAGAGGTCAGCCCCGCAACAGGATCTGCGGTTGAATCCAGTTGATAGCTCACCACTCGGTCAGAGCCTTGAGTGGTCGTAAACGCCCCTTCTACGAACAGATCGCCGCCTGGATCTGAGCCCACACCGCTAAGGTCGTCTTCATCAACACTTAACGCATCCACCGCTGTGATGGTCGGTACATCATCAACAATCGTAACTGGAATGGTTTCAGTAACGGTGTCGCCATCAAAGTCGGTTGCGATAATTGGGAAGTTCAGTGTCAGCTCATCACTATCCACCGCGTGATCAATCGGCCCTTCAAGCGTGAAGTTGTAAGAGCCATCAGTATCTACTGTCAGAGTAAAGACCGCTTCAGAGCCCGCTGTTGCTTCGTAGGTAAAACTGCCATCACCATTTGCAGTTTCTGTTAGCGTGACAGCCACACCTTGCGAGGTTAAACCGTCAACTGGTGTTGATGTGCCATCGAGTTGGTAGCTCACCACTCGGTCTGAACCTTGCGTGGTGGTGAAGTTACCATCAATAGAAATCGGGTTGCTTTGGTCTGAGCCAATTGACGCTAGATCATCTTCATCAACCGTAATGGAATCCACGTCAGTAATAACTGGCTTATCGTCTACGATCGTCACTGGGATAGTGGCATTTGTGGTGTCGCCATCAAAGTCGGTCGCGATGATTGGGAAGTTCAGTGTCAGCTCGTCACTATCTACCGCGTGGTCGATTGGACCTTCAAGCGTGAAGTTATAGCTACCATCAGTATTCACTGTCAGCGTAAAGATCGCTTCAGTACCCGCTGTCGCCTCGTAAGTAAAGCTGCCATCACCGTTTGCGGTTTCAGTCAGCGTGACGGCCACGCCTTGTGATGTAAGGCCGTCAACTGGTGTTGCAGAAGCATCAAGCTGATAGCTCACCACTCGGTCCGAGCCTTGTGTGGTGGTGAAGTTGCCATCGATTGAAATCGGGTCAGTTTGATCTGAGCCAATCGTGCCTAAATCATCTTCATCAACGGTAATCGCATCGACATCGGTAATGGTCGGCTTATCATCCACGATGGTGACTGGGATCGTTTCTGTGGTGGTATCACCATCAAAATCCGTCGCGATGATTGGGAAGTTCAGTGTCAGCTCATCACTGTCTGTCGCATGGTCAATTGGCCCCTGAAGCGTGAAGTTGTATGAACCATCCGTATTCACGGTCAGCGTAAATACAGCTTCAGTTCCTGCTGTCGCTTCATAAGTGTAGCTACCGTCGCCGTTTGCAGTTTCCGTCAGCGTCACTGCCACACCTTGCGATGTTAGGCCATCAACTGGCGTTGCAGCAGTATCTAATTGGTAGCTTACTACCCCATCAGAACCTTGCGTTGTAGTGAAGTTGCCATCGATTGAAATTGGATCTGAGCCGTCAGAGCCAATCGTCGCTAGGTCATCTTCATCCACACGGATTGCGTCTACGTCAGTGATGGTTGGTTTATCATCAACGATAGTGACAGGTAACGTCTCCGATGAGGTGTCGCCATCAAAGTCTGTTGCGATAATCGGGAAGTCGATTTGCAGACTGTCGCTATTCACCGCATGGTCTAGTGGACCTTGCAGTGTAAAGTTGTAGCTGCCATCTGGCTTCACAATCAATTCAAATACGGCATTGCCATCTGCCGTGGCTGTGTAAGTAAAACTACCGTCGCCGTTAGCAGTTTCAGCAAGCACGACAGGCTCACCATGAGAGGTCAACCCAGATACTGGATCTGCTGTTGCATCAAGCTGGTATTTAACAACGCTGTCTGAGCCTTCAGTTGTGGTGAAAGAACCCGACATAAACGCATCATCGTTTTGGTCTGAGCCAATTGAGGCGAGATCATCTTCGTCCACCGTGAGTGGAACAACGTTGTCGATAGTTGGAACGTCATCAGTAATCGTGACGGGAATGGTCGCGGTCGTCGTATCGCCGTCAAAGTCTGTTGCAATGATTGGGAAGTTCAGTACTAATTCATCGCTGTTTAACGCGTGATCGACCGGCCCTTCCAGACGGAAATTGTATGTGCCATCAGCATTCACGTTCATGGTGAAAACCGGATTGCCATCCGCGGTAGCCACGTAAGTAAAGCTGCCATCAGCATTCGCAGTCTCTACCAGAGTAACTGGCTCACCTTGGGAGGTTAGCCCCGAAACAGGATCAGAAGTTGAATCAAGTTGGTAGCTCACCACACGGTCTGAACCTTGGGTAGTGGTGAACGCGCCTTCAACAAACACAGCGTCAGTTTGGTCTGAGCCAATACCTGATAAATCATCTTCGTCTACAGCCAGAGGCAAAACATTATCGATGATTGGTGCATCATCCGTAATCGTGACTGGAATGGTTGCCGAAGTCGTATCACCATCAAAATCGGTGGCAATAATTGGGAAATCAATCGTCAGGCTGTCACTGTTAGCTGCATGGTCAATCGGGCCTTGCAGCGTAAAATCGTAAGTGCCATCTGTTGCTACGTTTAACGTGAATACCGGATTGCCGTCTGCGGTCGCCACATAAGTAAAGCTGCCATCACCGTTGGCGGTTTCCACCAAGGTAATCGCCTCACCTTGAGACGTTAGCCCCGCAACAGGATCAGCCGTTGAATCCAGTTGATAGCTCACCACTCGGTCAGAGCCTTGAATAGTGGTAAACGCGCCTTCAACGAACACAGCGTCAGTTTGGTCTGAGCCCACGCCGCTAAGGTCATCTTCATCGACACTCAACGCATCCACCGCTGTGATGGTCGGTACATCATCAACAATCGTGACTGGAATGGTTTCAGTAACGGTGTCGCCATCGAAGTCGGTTGCGATAATTGGGAAGTTGAGTGTCAGCTCATCACTATCCACCGCGTGATCAATTGGCCCTTCTAGCGTGAAGTTGTAAGAGCCATCAGTATCTACTGTCAGAGTAAATACTGGGTTGCCACCCGCAGTCGCTTCATAAGTGAAACTACCATCACCATTTGCGGTTTCTGTTAGCGTGACCGCTAAACCTTGCGAGGTTAAACCGTCCACTGGTGTTGCTGAAGCATCGAGTTGGTAGCTCACCACTCGGTCAGAGCCTTGTGTGGTAGTAAAGTTGCCATCAATAGAAATTGGATTGCTTTGGTCTGAGCCAATTGACGCTAGATCATCTTCATCAACCGTAATGGTGTCGACGTCGGTAATAACAGGCTTATCGTCCACGATTGTCACTGGGATAGTGGCATTTGTGGTGTCGCCATCAAAGTCTGTTGCGATGATTGGGAAGTTGAGTGTCAGCTCATCGCTATCTACCGCGTGGTCGATTGGACCTTCAAGCGTGAAGTTATAGCTACCATCAGTATTCACCGTCAGCGTAAAGACCGCTTCACTACCCGCTGTCGCCTCGTAAGTAAAGCTGCCATCAGCGTTTGCGGTTTCAGTCAGCGTAACTGCCACGCCTTGTGATGTAAGGCCGTCAACTGGTGTTGCAGAAGCATCAAGCTGATAACTTACCACTCGGTCAGAGCCTTGTGTGGTGGTGAAGCTACCATCAATAGAAATCGGGTCAGTCTGGTCCGAACCAATCGTGCCTAAATCATCTTCATCAACAGTAATCGCATCAACATCGGTAATAGTTGGCTTATCATCCACGATGGTAACAGGCAATACGATTTGGCTTGTGTCACCATCGAAGTCTGTAGCAATAACGCTAAAATCAAGGGTTAAGCTGTTGCTATTTGCCGCATGGTCAATTGGACCTTGCAGCTCAAAACTGTACGAGCCGTCGGTATTCAAAATTAATGTGAAAACTGCACTGCCATTTGCCGTTGCGCTGTAGGTGTAACTGCCATCTGCATTTTGCGTTTCGGCAATGGAAACGGTTTGACCTTGAGATTGCAGGCCATTTAAAGAATCAGCGTTTACATCCAACTGATACTGTACGACGCCATCAGAACCTTGAGTTGTCGTAAACTGACCTTCGACCAGCGTTGACTGTGATTGGTCAGAGCCTACCAAACTTAAGTCATCTTCATCGACGGTAAGAGCGACAACGTCATTAATGGTTGGCACATCATCGGCAATGGTTACCGGTAGAACAAGTGAACTGGTGTCACCATCAAAGTCCGTTGCGACAATAGTGAAGTCTAGAGTTAAGCTATCGCTGCCCACAGCATGATCGATTGGACCTTCAAGGGTAAATGAATAAGAACCGTCAGGGTTCACTTGTAAGGTGAAGATAGCGTCCCCTTCTGCCGTTGCAGAATAGGTAAAGCTGCCATCTGAATTGGTTGTTTCCGTCAGAGAGATAGATCGCCCCTGCGATTCCAACCCATTGAGTGGATCAGTGCCGCTCTCTAATTGATAACTTACAACACGGTCTGAGCCCTGAGTCGTCGTGAAGCTACCTTGCGCGAACACAGAGTCGCTTTGATCGGAGCCAATGCTTGATAAATCGTCTTCATCGACGGCTAGCGCATCAACGCCATCAATCGAAGGAACGTCATCTTGAACTTGAATGACAATTTGCGCAGCTTCTGGTGTGTTCGAACCTTCGGTAATAGAGGAGCGGTCACCATCCGCATCTACCGCGTAAACTGGCAGTGAGAAAGTGAGCGAGTCATCGTTAGCACCCGTATGGTCAAGTTGTTCATACAAGTTGAATTGGTATTCGCCCAATGCAGGTGCATCAATCGCCACATCAAATACGGTAATACGCACACCATCCAGCTCGATGAAGCCTTCGTAAGTACGTACGCCGTTACTCTCGGACGCTAGTTCTAGTTGAACAACCTGCCCTTGAGATTGGAGTTCTCCACCAACATTGAACTCTGTAGGTTCCAACTCATAGTGATCAATGATGTCACTTCCGACCGCTGTCGTGATCGACCCAGTACCACTTGTTACTGCCGCGCCTTCCTGTGAACCTTGGTCAACCCCCGCCTCATCTAAAGACAAGCCTGTCACGTTCTCAATCACTGGGTTATCGCCATCGAGGATGGTCATCGTAAAGGTGTTGCTTGCCGTATCTTGGTCGAAATCGACGATTGTGGTTGGCAAAGAGAGCTCAATCGTATCTTCACCGTTTGTTTGTTCTAACGGCTTAAATTGCTCAAATTGGTAGGTACCATCAGTATTCAAACTGATGGTTAAGACGGTTTCATTCGAGCCCGCAATGGACAAGGTGATAGTACTGCCGTCTTCAGAGAGTACCGCTTCTGTCGCCTGATTATCACTCAGTAGGCCATCGAACTGACTAAGTCCTTCTTGATTAAACGTGACCGTTGCCAATTGATCACTACCAATATCAACAAAGGTGCCAGTAATTGGTGCAGAAGAAGATTCAACGTTTTCAAAAGTAACGTTCTGCGGCGCAGGATCATCGCCATCAATAACGGTTGTCGTAAAATCGATAGGCGCTTGAATGCTGTTACCACCAATATCTGCACCTGTAATATCAAAAGCAATATTGATTTGATCACCGACGATCGATACTTGGCCATCAGCAACAGACGCAACATGGTCAACGCCCTGGCTAATCGTGGTAACGACCTCTAACTCTAAATCACGGCCTAAAGATGTCGCTTCGATCTCGATACGAAGCACTTCGTTACCACCTTGAGTGCCGATAATGGCATTTTGCGCTTCGTCGTAAACGAACGCCACTGGCTGACCACCAGAGGTAATGTCACTATTTAACTCGGTTAACAAAGACTCTAATGAGGACGTTTCAGGTACAAATGAAGCAGTATCAAGTGCGAGATCCCCTGCTTCAACCAGCACACTAGAAGAAATGGTTTGCGGGTAGCTAGATAGAGAAATTGAGCCTTCTGTTACGTTAGATTGCAGTGACTGCCCACCATCAGCAAAGATCGTGACATTCAAACCGTCATCTTCGTCGCGATCATCTTCTCCGCTGCGAGTCGCAGACGTTTCAAAAAAAGTAGACGCGAGTACTTCCGGGTTATTATATTCAACCGTCACGTAGCCAGCATTAGCCGAGCCTTCAGCACCTGTGCCAGCAGCTGTTGCTTCTAAGATAGCGGTAGGGTCAGCTCCGTCTAAAATAGCTTGCTGGATAGCGGCAATATCGTTGGCGTCGAAGTCAGCACTTCCAATAGCCGTTGGGTCAAAAGTCACTAAGCCATTAACTGGAGATTGTACCAATACTGGTTCTAACGGTTCAGAAGAAGGCACAGGAAGACAAGCAACACAATTTGCGTCGACCAGATAAAGCTCATTATTTATCTGTACGTCGAGAGAGGCATTATTTTCTGTGATAATAATCTCGCCAGGTCTTAACTCATCCCCCGCTTTTATGACCTTAACGTTTCCATCCAGGCCCAAAACCAAAACTTCACCTTTGACAGCATTTACAATCGCGCTCTGCGGTACCGTGTGCGTACTCATCTGACCTCCGCTAATGGCTTACGTTTCCCATTAACCTTTTTAGATAATTTCTTATTAATTTAGTGCGGCATACTGCACACCTTTATACGATTAAACTAAGTATTGAATCATTAGACAATCGATAAATACCCTACTACCGAGCAACATAAGTAAAACTTACTCGTAGTCACAGAAATGTGACACATGTGCTGACGCGTAGATATCGAATAATTATATGAAATTGATACCTTATTCTGATTAAGTGTAGTTGTTTTAAGAAAAGAAGATAGATGAAATCATTCAGCTAAACGCCAGACTGCCGGTTGCGATCAATAATGGAAGAAAAGCAATGAGAATGTTGTATACACCGGAGCGTGATGACATCTTAATCAATATCGGTGACGAAAAAAACGTAACGATTAAATATTGAACAACATAAATTGCAGGACAAAATGCAACGATACAAAAGTGGCTTACGATATGAATCCCCGCACACCACGAGTTCGGTTTTGTTCTGATATACAGCAAAAAAAACACGACCAAGCTAATAATAAAATACATAAACACAGCACTTGAAAATAATTATCATTTTCAATCATATGTAAATATTCCCTTACTTTCAATGGTGTTTGAGCTATTAATGTCATCGTTATTATCAATCAACACAATAAGTAAAATTATCAGTAATTCCAGTCCTAAACGTTTGCGTAATCGCTAACCTTCTCTTAACCTTGATTTGAGGCTTTTATCACGGTTTTTCCATTGATATAGTGCGTCCATACAACAAAAAAAGACCATTCGAGGCATGGAGCTTCCTCATTAATCTCAAGATGAGAAGAATTGGTACCGACAAAATTCGGCAGATTTTAAGAGGGTCAAAAAATGGACATGAATATGGTTGAGATTTTAGGTTATGCAGCTTCAATCATGGTCGCTATTTCGCTAACTATGAAAGATATTGTTAAGCTTCGTATCCTTAACTTTATTGGTTGTGCGCTATTTACTGCTTACGGACTAATGATTGATTCTTGGCCTGTAGTACTAACTAACGGTTTTATAGCTTGCGTTAACATCTACTTCCTAGCAAAAATGCAGCAGGAAAAAAAAAGCCTAGAGCCTGAGAAAGCGCAATAGCATTCAAACAATAAAAGCCCGCAAATCATAAGATTGCGGGCTTTTGCTTTTAACATTCCCTTTCTATCACAGCATCCTTAAACGAGCGCTAACGAACCCAGCTAAGTGCTAGTGTTTCTCGACGAGAAAACATGTCCACATGCGATGAAATGATCGCCTTAACCGTATTCAGTTTCTCTTCTGAATCCGCCTCACAGGTTATAGTTAAGCTAGATGCACAAAGGTTAAACTCAGCTTTTCCCGTCGGAAATGTCACCAAACCGCTATTTTCATTCCAAGTAGCAGGAACTTTTCGTCCAAAATGCCGACAAAGCGTCACTAAGTATTTGTCAGCGTGTTCGCTATCTATTCGGGTGCTTTCTTTAATCATGAACTTACTCGTTACTTTGAAACGTCCTATGAAGAACCTTGTTAGAATTGATAAGCTGCAGAGAGCTTGAAGTTGCGACCCGGCTCGTAGTCATCAAGCGTGAAGCCACGTGCAGTACCAGAACGAGACGCGTGAGAGCTGTACAACTCGTCAAATACATTATCAATACCAAAGGTCACCGACAGTCCATCAATATCAGACGGCACCCATTGAGCGTATAGATTATGTACATCATAACTTGCTTTCTTTGGCTGACCATCAAAGACGTTGTCTTCCTCTAGAACAAACATTGAGTTCCACCCGAAGATCGTTTCTAAAGCGTCTGACTGGTAATCCAAAGTTAGAGCAATGCTATCACCCATATCAATGCTACGCCCATTGCCCCCAGCAACAGGACCACCAGTATTCTTGTTTTTGGTGTCCGACTTAGAGTAAGAAAGTTTGCTGTTAAACTTGTCGTAACCATAAGAAGCACTTGCTTCAAAGCCTTTAATCTCAACATCACCTAAGTTGTAAATCAGGTAAGTTTGAGTCGCGTTTTGATACTGGTCTGCAATGTAATCATCAATTTCCGTTTGGAATACCGTAATATTCGCCCCAAAGAAATGCTTATCAAAGGTTTTATCAAAACGAACACCACCCTGCGTGTTCAATCCCGTTTCTGGCTTTAGCCCATCCTCTAAAAATGCAACGTCTTGGTAAGCAATAAAGGTTTCCATTAGCTCTGGACCTTTAAATAGAGAACGTGCACTCGCAAACAACGTCCAATCTTGAGTCACCGCCCACTCTGCTGCTAGAGCCCAAGTCACATCATCATAATTACTGGTTCCTGTCTCAGCTTTGCGTTTGTAATCATCAAAGCGCATACCTGCGGTAATAAAGAAGGCATCAGAGAAGAAGAACTGATCTTCTACAAACAGTGCGGTTGAAATCGCCGATTCGTCCATAAACTTACGACTACCGTAGTAACTCGAAGACGTTTTATCCATGTAGTCGAAGCCATAAGTGACTCGATTATCAAACTCACCTAACATAACATCTGACTGGAATTTGCCATTCAAACCAAAGTTTTGGTTTTTGGCGGTGTTCTTTGATAAACGGTTCGAGGGCCAACGAGGGGCCATCACCGTTTCGTCACGTTTAATTTCTGTCTCGGTATTATAAAGAGTGACGTTTCCTTGGTGTTGTTCGCCTCGCAACTCGTAACTCAAGGTAACGGTATCGCGGTCATAATCCGTAGGGATAAGTAACTTGCTCGACAGGCTATTATTTGCACTACCAGACATATCAGGACGCGGACTGTAATCTCCACTGTCTCGGTACATGTCATAAGAGAGCTCAAAACGATGGATGTCATTTAGTTCATACCCCAGCTTAGCCAGAATGTTGTAAACATCACCTGCAGCACCATAGGTTTTATTGCCATCACCATCTTCAAAATCATCACGCGTAACGTAATGGCCATAGACCATCGCATCAATGTTTTCGGACAAAAGTCCGTACAGTGTCAACGAACCTTGCTGGTTGTCGTTAGATGCATAGCCGCCATAAACACGCGCACCAAACTTTTCATCGTAACGAAGTAAGTCACGAGCGTCTTTCGTTTCAAAGTAAACCGAACCGCCTAACCCGTTTTGAGTCACAGAGTTATTACCTACCTGAATGTCCGCAGATTTGAGAATGTCAGGGTTCAGCGTCAAGTTACCAATATGATGGAACATGCTCGCATGCTGAGAAGCACCGTCAAGACGAATGTCCAAATCGGTTTCGCTCAAACCACGAATCGTAATACGTTGATTCACAGAGTGTGTTCCACCAACATCTACACCGGGAATATCGCGCAGTAAATCAGACATATGATCCGCTTGCTTCAGTGACATGTCGTCCGCAAACATCGACTCAGTGTTGCTGGAAACTTTCGTTCCCCATACAACGACCTCTTCAAAATGTGACTCAGTATCTTGAGCTAAAACAGGGGTTGATAGCGCCATTCCCACTGCAAGGCAAAGGCTTGAAAGCTTGATAGGTGAACAAGCAGGGCTTTCCATAACTTCATTCCTAAATATTAATGATAATAATTCTCAGGTATAATAAGCATGAGTTTTATAAATACAAAGGCGATTTGGTTATGCGAAATCGCACAAGTGTTATGAGGAAGTGTCAAATGCAGGAAGTCACAACAAAACGAACTAAAATTGCCAAGATAGCTTTAACCCAAAGACTAGAGGCGACAGAGAAACAATGGATTGTCACGCAAGGCCAACCTTGTCAAACTCAACTGGCCGAAGGTAAGTTCCTATCATATCAGTACAATGATCAAATTTTTGTTCATGGCGGGCGTTGTCTAGAACTTATTGATTCGAATATTGTTTCTACTGCACACGCCTCACTGCTGGTCACTATTCTTTTAGAAGGTAGACTCTCGTTTGGCTACGACGATTTGCAATTTGATTTAGACGCGAGCGACGGCCCTAAGGGTGTAGTGGTGAACTTACTCAAACCTGCAAATTTTCGTCGTTCACTGCTCAAAGATAACCTCATTAATAAGATCAACATATTGGTTAAGCCCCAATGGCTAGAGGCCCGCCTTGAGCAAAATTGTAGTCATCGAGCCTTTTTTAACTCTCATCAGGCGTTTCAACTGTTGGAGCCTAACCAGACGCTATGCGAGCTGGCCGAAACGTTAACAAATAGAGAAACACCGCAAGAGTTCCAAGAAAAGCTAGAGGTCGAAAGCTTGATCTATCAAATATTACATCAAGCCACCAAGCAAATTCCTAAGAATTTCAGTGCTAAAAACAGCAGTATTGAACGACACATTGATGGTCGAATTGAGGATATTGTCAGCTATATTGAAACTCACCTTGATCAAGAACTACGCTTGGAAAAGTTGGCGAGCCAATTCTCAATGAGTGTTTCAAACCTGCAGCGCCGATTTAAACAATCACTTAATATGACCATAAACGGCTACATTCGTTTTCGACGTCTTGAGATTGCTAGGCAACATTTGGAACGTGGCCTAGTGACGATAACAGAAGCCGCCTATGAAGCCGGATACCACCACCCTTCTAACTTCACTTATGCCTTCAAAAAGGCATTTGGTGTGCCACCACATGAAGTGATTAAAGAGTAAGGGGACTCTAGGTAACTGACTGTTATTTAGGAGTGTCTTATCCACAACATCGGTATATACTCGCCTTAAACGTTATGGAGGTTAAACATGAATATTGGTGCTGTCGCGAAGCTCACAGGGCTTTCATCTAAGTCGATTCGATTATATGAAGACAAAGGGATCATATCTCCACCAGCGCGCAGCGACTCTGGCTATCGCGAATATTCAGATAATCATATTCAAGAGCTTAACTTGGTATCACGCGCAAAAAGCGCAGGCTTTTCGTTGCAAGAATGCAAAGAGTTCGTACAACTTGCTCATAACCCCAACCGCAAAAGTAGTGAAGTAAAAGCAAGAACCATGGACAAACTGAGAGAGGTTGAAGAAAAAATTGCACACCTCATGGAGATCAAAACGCAACTTGAAGGTTGGGTTTCTTCTTGTCCTGGAGATGCAGAGAGCCGATGCCCAATCATAGACGAGCTCACCAAGTAAGCCCGCCTATCTATTGATCTCGTTAAAAACGAACTAGCTCGCTTAATGATAAGTACACATACGCTTACCGTTTAACTCTATGATGTTAAATGGCGTTTCGTAGATGTCCTCTAGCGTAGACGCTTGAATAACCTCTTCAACCGCACCACTCGCCACAACTTTACCTTTCTTAAGCGCCAATATGACATCTGAGTAACACGCCGCGAAATTAATATCATGAATCACGACCACCATAGCTTTATTCATGTCATGGGCTAACTGCTGCACAACTTTCATGATCTGAAGAGAGTGTTTGATATCTAAGTTATTAAGAGGTTCATCAAGAAAGACATAATCTGTATCTTGTGCAATCACCATAGCAATAAATGCAAGCTGTCGCTGACCACCACTTAATTCATCCAAGTATTTGTCTTGAATATCTTGCAAATCTAAGTAGTCGATCGCTTTTTCTATGACCTCATGATCTTCTTTAGTCAGATTTCCTTTAGAGTATGGGAAACGACCAAAAGAGACTAACTCTTTTACGGTAAACCGCATTGTAATCGAGTTAGCTTGGCGAAGTACTGCCAGTTTTTTCGCTAGCTCTTTTGTGTCCCATTCCGCGATTTCCTTGCAATCAATGATAACACTACCGCCATCTCGCTCCGTTAAGCGCGAGGCCATAGATAACAGCGTGCTCTTTCCCGCGCCATTTGGACCGATAATCGATGTTACCTTGCCCTTTTCAAACTGAGTATTGGCCTCGTCTACGACTTTGTTTGAACCGAAAGCCTTCGTTAATTTGTCTATTACTATCATATTTATACAACTTTGTTTTTCAGCAGCAGGTATAAGAAATACGCACCGCCGATAAAGTTAATTACGACACTCAACGTCGTCTCAAAACTGAACACGTTTTCGATTATCCATTGCCCAGCAAGTAGTGAACTGATGGATAGAAACGAACATCCGACCAATAGCGTTTTATGTTGGTAACTTCGGAACATTTCTCGGCTTAAGTTGGTCACTAGTAAACCAAAGAACATGATTGGCCCTACCAAAGCCGTAGAAATAGCAATCAAAACCGCCGAGATAATAAACACATTTCTCGTCACTTTAGGTACATCAACACCCAAACTTTTCGCATTGTCTTGGTCGAGCCAAAACACATCTAAAGTGCGATGCATCCTAAACAACAACCTACATGCAAACATCAAAGCCGGAGCACTAAAGTAAACCAAGTTCACTTTGACATTATTGAAACTGGCGTACAGTTTCGACTGAACAATTGCATATGTGTTTGGGTCCATCAGCAAAGAAAAGAATGACGCCGCATTGGAAAATAGCTGACCAAAGATCAAGCCGACCAATAGCAACGTAATCAAGTTCTTGCTGCCTTTTGAAAAGTAAAACCCAAACAGCAGTAGCGAAAACGACACCATTACAATTACTGCAATCGCGAAATTGACGTACAAGTTAAGAACTAAGGTACTCAACCCACCAAAAATCAACACGATCAAAATTTGGGTTAACACATACAGCGCATCAAAACCCATGATACTTGGCGTTAAAATTCGGTTGTGCGTAATGGTTTGAAATACAAGTGAAGACTGAGCAATGGCCACACCCGCTAGCACTATCGCCAATACTTTAGGAACTCTACGAGACAAAAAATATTGGTAGTTGTCAGCCGTTAGCCCAATACCAATAAACAGACACGCGAAAAGAATCGCAATGCCACTTAGCAGCAGGATTTTCGTTGAATCACGCATGTTGCTTACCTCGCAACAACATTGCGATGAATACCACGCCACCCAATATGCTAATCACGATAGAGATTGGCATTTCATGAGGGAAAATAATTAAACGACTCACCAAATCGCAACACAACACTAAAATGGCCCCATACATGGCCGTAAGCGGAATGTTCTTTTTGAGGTTATCGCCATAAAAGTGACTCACGAGATTCGGTACAATCAGCCCTAAGAATGGCAACTGGCCAACAATCATCACGACACTTGCTGACATGATGGACACCAATAGCACGCCAATCGTCACAACCTGCTGATAATTCAAACCCAAGTTAATCGCGAAATCTTTTCCGATACCTACGGCAGAGATCCTTGCGGCAAAAAGATAGCTGAGGATAACCATTGGTACCGCGATGTACAGCAGTTCAAAATCACCACGCAAGATGTTGGCGAAGTTTGCGACTGTCCAAGCATTCAGACTTTGAAGTGCATCATATTTGTAAGCGATAAACGTAGTCATGGATTGGATGACATTGCCGAAAATAATCCCGACAAGTGGCACAAAAACCACGCTCTTAAATTGAATGCGCTGAATAAAGAAAACAAACGCCAGCGTCCCAAATACCGAGATGCCGAACACGAGCCAAAGGTGATTATCATTACCAAAGAAAACCACGCTCAGTACATAGCCCAGCATGGCACATTCGATCGTACCAGTTGTAGAAGGTGCCGCAAATCGGTTCTGGCTGATTTGCTGCATGACAAGACCCGCAATACTCAAGCCAGCACCAGCAAGCAATATGGCAAATAAACGTGGTATACGGCTGGTAAAGAAAAGTTCTAATGCTTTCTCATCACCTGAAAAGAGTTGTTGGGGCGTCATGTTTGCCACCCCAACAAATAACGAAACCGTGCTTAAAACCACAAGGGTTAGCAATAACTTCTTCAAAGTTAACCTCTGCTATCTTGGATTACAGTTCAACGGTTTGCTTTATCTCACTGACCATTTTTTCTGTTGCTGTCACACCAGACATCGACAAGTACCACGCGTCCACATCTAAATAAGTGATTTTATGATTTTTATATGCCGCAGTCGCTTTGACTAAGTCGTTATCCATGGATTTACGAATATCGTTATCCGGCGTACCTGTCAGAGAATTTCGGTCAACCACGAGAATATTTTTCGGGTTAGCTTCACGAATAAACTCATAAGAAATGACATCTCCGTGAGTGCCCGTTTTCACGTGCTCAACCGTTTCCAAGAAGCCAAAGTCGTTATAAATGACGCCAAATCGCGACTGGGCACCAAACGCGCTGATGTTGTCACCCATGCTCAAAATCGTTAATGCATCATTTTTGTTCGATTGGTTGTAGTCACGGATTGCTTTAAATTGAGCATCTAGCGCTTCAATTTTCTGCTCTACTTTTTCTTCGATATTGAAGATCTTACCAATATTGCGCCATTGCGCTTGCGTGCCTTCCCAATAGCCTTGGTTCTCTTTCGCCGCAAAAACAACTGTAGGGGCAATTTCACTCAGCTCTTCATATTTCGCAGACGCTCGCGGACCAACCAAAATCAAATCCGGTTTTTGCATGTAGATGGTTTCAAAATCAGGTTCAAACAAACTACCCGCAGAGGTGTAGTTATCTTTGCTGTATTTTGAAAGGTAACTAGGAAGATTAGAAGAGTTAGATACTGCAACAGGATCGATACCAAAGTTGTCCAACGCATCTAGCGGGCCAAAGCCAATCACAACCACACGCTCTGGGGATTGTTCTAGCTCTGTTTGACCCATGTAGTGGTCAATCACAACTTTAGCAGCGAAAGAAGGAGAAACAGTAAATAACGACAGCATAGCCGCACCAACGAATTTTTTCATTTTGTTAAGCCTTAATGAGATCTATTATCATACGCGTTCGCAATATAACGCTACTCTTTAATGCATTCAACAAAATTTAAGGTACTTTACATTAGTTACGTTTACTCAAGACTTAGATATATCAAAGACTTATAAAACCCATCAGTTCCAATACCTGGGCGTATCATTCATGCGCTTCAATAAACGCTTTGAGTGCCAGCTCATCAATAATCTCCAAACCGTTGTCCGTTTTTGTAATCAATCCCTTTTCAATCAAGTCCTTAACTGCACGTCGATAGACTCGGCCTGAGGTACCAAACCGCTCAGCCTCTTGGTTCACTTTATCAAAACCACCAAGCAACTTATCCGTCTGATTACGGACGAGAAGATCATAGGCAATGTTGTAAGTAATGGGATGCAACAAACGGTTAGTGTAGATATCCATGGAGTCTTGATAATCCTCAACCAATGCTGAAGCGAAGAACACCATCATTTGGGGATGATTTTGCAGTGCTTCGGTTAGTTTTTGGATACAGATAACATCAACCTGCATATGTTCATCTGCTATCACATTCCATTGACAAGGAGTCTGAGTGAAGAACTCCATTTCACCATAAATATGATAGTCGCAGTTAGCTTCCCCTAATTGAAAACGTCGTCCATTTGCGGCCAATATGTTCATCGAGACTCGACCTACTGGCACAACATACAAGTACTGAAGTTGCTCACCTTGGCGGAGAATTGCTTCCCCAGCATCAAAGTAACGCGAATTTATTTGGCATTGATAAATCAAATCGCGAAAGGTGGCACTCTTTTCTTCAAGGTATGTTTTGAAGCGACCAGTCGGATAAGGGCTGATTTTCATTTTCTGCTCTCTCAGAAAAAGTTACGGACAACTATTTAAGGTGGATTGTACCCCGTAATTCCAAATAAAAAAGCGACAGTGACCTGTCGCTTTACATCTATTCTGTTTATGTGACTTACTGAGATAGAGACTGGCTAACGCTGAGCAACCAAGGCTTCTAATGCCGTAATCGCGGCACTCTTCTCACCTTGCATCATTACTTTGGCTTCATCAACGTACTGACCAACACCTTCTTTCACATCTTGTTGATACAGCACCACGTTGTTTAATATCGAAGCCACATGAAGGCCTCGTAGTCGACCGACCGTAAACAGCGCAGAGGTTTCCATATCGGCACCTAAGATGCCTTTCTTGTTCCAATGTTGGCATATTGCATCTTCGTCATCGGTATAGAAACTGTCGTGAGAACGCACCACACCAAAATGATAATGCACTTTTTGCATCGACAAGTAACGCTCAACTTCCTTTAACAGTGAAAAGCTTGCGTAGGCTGGATAAGACGAATCGACATACGCTTTAGAGCCGCCCTCATCTCTTACCGCGCCTTCGGCAATGATCAACTCGCCAAGGTGAATGCCTGATTGCATTGCCCCCGCAGATCCAACGCGTACCACATGAGTCACACCGCACTGTTTTAGCTCTTCCACTGCGATGATCATCGATGGCGCACCTATACCTGTACTACATACTGAAACAGGCTTGCCTTTGTAGTTGCCGGTAAACACACGGTACTCGCGGTTTTCCGACACCATTTCTGCATCATCAAATAATGCCGCGATACGATTCGCTCGATCTGGCTCGCCGCATACAATAACGAGGGGAGCGATTTGTGTTTCATCCACTCCGATATGAGGTTGTTTGGCCATTTTTCGTTCCTTACGCAGCAGCGTGCGCTAAGGTTTTATCGCCATTGCGCTTAGCGCTACGAGCCCACTCACGCGTGCCATTGGCAGCGATGAACATAAGAATCGCGTACTGAACAGACATTGCGTAAACACCTTGCGTCGCGTAGATACCCACACTGATAATGTTAATCACAACCCATAGAATCCAGTTTTCGACGTATTTACGTGTCATCAGAATTTGTGCAACAACAGAAAGTACTGTCATGGTTGCATCCCAGAACGGGAACGCGTCAGGTTCAAGCACCGGTTCAGCCAAGCCAGCACCAAAGAGATTCAAGCTATCAACAGCAATGTTTGCTAGCGCAAAGAAAAATGGGTCGATATAGATCGTTAATAATGCGATACATGCAACGCTAATAGAGGCAGTAGTAATAAGTTTCTGTTTATTTAACCAGCGAACCTCCAGCGTTTCACCTTGTGCGTTTGGACGGGTCCACGCATACCAGCCGTAAATGTTCGCACAGAAGAAAAACAATTGAAGAAGCAATAATCCGTATAACTGAATTTGAAAAAAGATAACGGCAAAAAGCGTGACATTCAGCAAACCGAATAAGTAGTTGATGGTTTTTTCTTGGCTGGCAAACCAAATGCAAAGCAGTCCAAAAACGGTACCGAAAGCTTCGATCCAACTCATTGCGTAGCCGTCGCCGATCGGAATGTTAACGAGAGTATTATTAATATCGAGTAAGGCAAAGAGGTCCATAACATGTCCTTTATTATTTTGTTTGGATTACGCTTATATTAGAGCGTGATCCCCAACAAAAAGGAGGACATTTGTCCTCCTCTTGATGCACTCGATCATAATTCAGTTCAATGTTTACTTGAAAACAATAAATGATGCTATTGAACGATGTTGGAAATAGACGTGCCTATGAATCCAAGCCTAGATAGCGTTTTTTGAATGCAGAAGCTGATGCAAATAAAGCTGACGCCAAAAGTGTAATAATAAAGCCAATTGCGTACTCAAATGCTTCATTAACCAGTAGCTGATAGCAGCTCACAAAAAAAATCAATACAACTGTAATAACATTAACTCGGTGAAACCAAGGGTGTTTTACAGATAACTTAGCGTAACCTTTTGATAACATTTGACTAATCCGCCAGACAACAATTAATAGTTTTATTTATAATCAACGACGATAGTAAGGCTTTATCGTATAAAGAGAAACGACTTTTTTAATTTTTTAGCTCAACATCACACGTCATTCAGTGAGGTTTGACTTTAACCTCTTGACGCTTTTTCGTTCCACTAGAGTCGGCTCTAATTGTACGACCTGTGCCTCTGTTGACTTTTCATCCAACTTTCGGACAAGAGTCTCAACGGCAGCCTGCCCCAAACGGTACTTAGGCTGATGAATGGTAGTTAGCGATGGCGACATAAATTTCGCGATATGGATGTCATCGTAACCAATAATGGACAGGTCGTCCGGCACTTTAATATCGAGCTCATTTGCGGCGTTAATCACCCCCATCGCCATCATATCGTTAGAGACGAAAATCGAGCTAGGTAATGCGCCACGCTGAGCCATTTTTTTGAACGCTTGATACCCACCCTCACACTCGAAGTCCGATTCAATGATCCAATTGGCATTAAATTCCAAGCCAGCTTCGTTCATTGCTCGCTTATAACCTTCGTATCGCATTTGCGCTTGGTGTTTAATCAAAGGGCCAGTGATGCACCCAATTTCGGTATGGCCGCAATCAATTAAGTATTTCGCCGCTAAGTAACCGCCACGAAGTGAGTTGTCTTGGATTTTATCGCTTGTAAATAGCATCGGCCCCCAGTCCATTACCACAACTGGGATATCTGGGTAACGCTCAAATACATCGATACGCTCTCCTTCTAGCGACGAGCACATCAAGATCAAACCATCGACACGCTTTTGCAATAGCGTATTAATGGATTGACGCATACGTTCGTTATCACCCTCGGTGTTACATAAAATGAGGCTGTAGCCTTTTTGGTAACAGCTACGCTCTACGCCTTTTACGACTTCGCCAAAGAATGGGTTGGTTGAGGTTGTCACGAGCATACCAATGGTTTTGGTACGATTGACTTTGAGGCTACGCGCCAACGCAGAGGGCGCGTAGTAGTTAAGCTCTTTTGCGGCATTGTTAACGCGTTCAGAGATCTCTTCGCTCACAAAACGCGTCTTGTTAATAACATGGCTCACTGTTGAAGTGGAAACCCCTGCCAGTTTTGCGATGTCTTTCATCGTCGCCATGTTACTACTCCTATTTTAATGAGGCGTTGTGCGCCTTATTGTTCAGCGAGAAACGCGTCCACCTCTTCGCGGGTTGGAATCGACGTTTGCGCGCCAAAGCGGGTCACAGAAATTGCAGCCGCCGCATGTGCAAACTTAATCGCTGATTCTAAAGGTAAATCTTCTAGGAGACCAGTGACGAATGCCCCATTAAATGTATCGCCCGCAGCGGTAGTATCCGTCGCTTCAACGCGGAAACCCGAGATGATTTCGCCTCGACCGTTTTGGCTTAACCAAACGCCTTTTGCACCGAGTGTGATCATGACAATTTCTATACCTTTACCATGTAGCACATTCGCCGCTTCTTGCGCGCTTTCGTTGTCTGTTACAGTAATACCTGTCAGAACTTCAGCTTCCGTTTCATTTGGCGTAATCACGTCAATGTAAGACAGTAATTCATCTGACAGTTCGCGAGCTGGCGCTGGGTTCAGAATGACATTGGTTTTGGCATCTTTCGCGATTCGCGCGGCTTTCTCAATGCCGCACATCGGCGTTTCCAATTGCATTAGCAAGTAATCTGCTTGGCGAATACGCTCTAAATCTGGCTCAATCGCTTCTGCTGTCAGTTTGGCGTTTGCTTCAGCTGAAATGCAAATGCTGTTCTCACCACTGTCCGACACTTGAATCATCGCGATACCTGTCGGGCAATTTGGCTGCATCTTCACACCAGTGATATCGATGCCGTCCATTTTGAAGTTTTCGCGAATGTTAATGCCGAATGAGTCGTCGCCCACACAAGCGATAAAACCGATGTCTGCATTTAATCGCGCCGCCGCGACGGCTTGGTTGGCACCTTTGCCACCTGGGATAACTTGATAGTTGCGACCATGCAGCGTCTCGCCTGGGCGAGGGAAAGAAGGCACTTGAAGAACATGGTCAGCGTTTACACTACCTAACACCACTAACTTATTCATACGGTTATCCTCGGTTCTGAATGAACCCTTTTTAAAAACTGTTTAGGAAAATACATTAGATGACTTTAACTTCTCTTCCTGACGAAGGAGTCTCGATAAAAAGCCAAAGGCATCTATACCCCACACTTTGCAGTATTTTGGGTAAATTTGCCCTCACCTCCTAAACGACAGATATAAACGGAGGAGAGAGCAAAAATTAGGATGATTTATTGGAACTTGAAACTTACTTAGTGACTACTTTTAGTGGTACTGGGATGTACTCTTCTACTTCTTCACCTTTCAAAACTTTGTCAGCCGTTTCAACACCTAAAGCACCGATAAGGTCTGGTTGCTGAGCAATAGTTGCCGCTAGTTTGCCACGATTAACTGCTGCAATGCCGTCTTCCGTACCATCAAAACCAACGATAACGACATCTTTGCCAGAAGCTTGAACTGCGCGAAGTGCACCTAGCGCCATTTCATCATTCTGTGCAAATACCGCTTGTACATCCGGGTTAGCCGCTAGCAGGTTTTCCATTACGTTTAGACCTTTTGTGCGGTCAAAGTCAGCTGGTTGGCTAGCAAGAAGATCCATATCGCTGCCCTTCACGGCATTCATAAAGCCTTCACCGCGCTCACGCGCTGCCGATGTGCCCGCAATACCTTCAAGTTGAATGACTTTTGCTTTTTCGCCGACTTTTTCCATGATGTAGTGGCCTGCCATTTCACCACCAATTACGTTGTCCGACGCGATGTGACTCACAACTTCACCACGGCTTGCACCACGGTCTAATGTCAACACAGGGATCTTAGAACGGTTCGCCATACGAATTGCATTAGACACTGCATCAGAATCCGTTGGGTTGATAAGAATTGCTTTTACGCCGCGAATACTTAAATCCTCGATGTTCGACAGTTCTTTACTCGGGTCATTTTGCGAGTCCAGTACAATTAAGTCGTACCCCAATTCTTTCGCTTTTGCTTCCGCACCGTCTTTCATCGTTACGAAGAACGGGTTGTTTAGCGTCGAAACCACAATCGCCATGGTATCTTGAGCTTGCGCCGCTACCGATACGGTTGAAGAAAGAAGTGCAGCAGAGATAAGAGTTGCAAGTTTTTTCATCGTTCTAGTCCTTTGTGTAGGGTGAGCCAGTACACGTCCCCTGACTCGGTTTGTATTCACTGTTTTATATATACAGATTGTTATGAATTACTTGTTTTTGTTGTCTACCAATACCGCCAGCAAGATAACCACTGCTTTTGCAATCATTTGGTAGTAGGAAGAAACATCAAGTAGGTTAAGTGCATTGTTCAAGAAACCGATGATCAGCGCACCAATCAAGGTACCCATGATACGGCCTTTACCGCCCATCAAGCTGGTACCACCAAGAACAACCGCTGCGATAGCGTCTAGCTCGTAGCCCATACCTGCTGTTGGCTGCGCCGAAGAAAGACGAGACGTTACAATAATGCCTGCAAGCGCTGCTAACATACCGCAGATGGCGTAGACACCAATCTTCACTCGGTCTACATTGATACCTGATAGGCGAGTCGCAGACTCATTGCCGCCTAGTGCGTAAACATAGCGACCAAAGCGCGTGTGGTTAAGTAAATACCAAGCCGCAGCGAACACAACCACCATTAACCAAACAGGAACTGGAATGCCTAGCGCGTAGCCAGTACCAAACCATGCGAACGCATCCGCGGTGTCAGTAAAGCCTGTCGAGATTGGACGACCTTCGGTGTACACCATGGTCACACCACGTAGTAACGTCATGGTAACCAGCGTAGCGATAAATGCCTGCACCTTACCCTTCGCAATAATGATACCGCTGATCGCACCTAACGCTGCACCTGCGACTAAAGCAGTTGGAACCGCCACCAGCACCGGAACCTCAAGCGCAATCATGCTTGCCGCAAAGGCACCACACAATGCCAATACCGAACCAACACTTAAGTCGATGCCTGCTGTTAAAATAACTAATGTCATACCCACTGCGATAATGGCATTCACGGAGGTTTGACGAAGAATGTTGAGAATGTTGTCGACCGTAAAAAAGTTCGGGTTCAAAAATGACACAACAACGATCAGAAAGATCAAAGCTATCAGTGATTTTTGCTCAATCAGCCACTCTTTTGTAAACAACTTCTTGTTGCCAGTTTCGGTTGGTTTGCTCATGGTATTCGTACTCATGCTGCTTCCTCATTGATCTCTTTGCCTACGGCACAGGCGAGTAATTTTTCTTGATCGGCGTCTTTCGCATCAAATTCGCCAGTGATACGACCTTCATGCATCACTAAAATACGGTCGCTCATGCCGAGCACTTCAGGCATCTCGGAAGAAACCAAGATGATGCTCATGCCTTCGGCCTTAAACTTGTTGATGAGCTGATAAATCTCTTTTTTTGCTCCGACATCAACACCACGTGTTGGCTCATCCAGAATCAGAACTTTAGGTTTCGTCATTAACCCTTTCGCAATCGCAACTTTTTGCTGGTTACCACCAGATAAGTTGCCGATGATTTGATCTCGCGTTGGGGTTTTAATGTTGAATAACTTAATAAAATCTTCCACTGCAATCACTTCGTCGCTGTGTTGAATCTGGAAGCCTTTGGTCAGCTGGTTTAGCGAACAAAGTGACATGTTCTCCTTAACCGAAAGACCTAAAACCAAACCATCGCCTTTGCGATCTTCAGAGATGTAAGCGATACCATTTGCCAAGCCATCTTGCGGGCTAACCGGGTTAATAGTTTTGTTATCAAGATTGATAACACCATGCTCACTAGGTAATGCGCCGTAAATGACTTTCATGAGTTCAGTGCGGCCTGCGCCCATCAAGCCAGAAATTCCAAGAATCTCACCACGCTTGAGAGTAAAGCTCACATCCTGAACGCCAGACCCAGTCAAACCAATGACTTCAAGACAAGTTTCGCCATGTTGGACATCAATACGTGGATATTGCTCTTCTAATTTTCGGCCAACCATCATTTCAATTAGGCCATCTTCATCAGTGTCGGACACCTTGCACTCACCGATAAACTTACCATCACGAAGCACGGTAATGTCGTCACAGATTTCAAAGATTTCTTTAAGACGATGCGAAATGTATACGATGCCGCATCCTTGCTCGCGAAGCTCATTAATCACTTTAAATAGTGATTCCGTTTCGGTATCGGTCAATGCGTCCGTTGGCTCATCCATAATGATGACTTTCGACTCAAACGAAAGTGCCTTTGCAATTTCCACCATTTGTTGTTCACCAAGGCTTAAATCGCCAAGCAATGTTTTTGATGAGTGCTTTACATTCAGACGTTTTAAAAGCTTGTCAGCTTCGTCATACATTTTGCCCCACTGGATACGCCCTAAGGAGCCAGTGAACTCTCGTCCCAAGTAAATATTTTCGGCAATCGTCAGTTCAGGAATCAGGTTCAGCTCTTGGTGAATAATGCTAATACCAGCTTCCTGTGAATCGCGTGGACCTTTAAAGGCCGCCGGCTGACCTTGATATTGAATGCTCCCCGCATCCATGTGGTAAATGCCTGTCAACACCTTCATTAACGTTGACTTGCCTGCTCCATTTTCACCCATCAGCGCCATAACACGGCCTGGATAAACATTCAGGCTTGCTTTGTCGAGTGCTTTTACGCCCGGAAACGCCTTCTCAATTTCGCTTAGTTGTAGAATGGCTTGAGTCATAATCTGTCCTCAATATCTCTGGCTTAAAAAACCACGCCCGCTTGGAAAATAACGTTCGCATATGGCGAGCATTCGCCGGTTCTTACGATAGCGCGACTTTGGGCCGTGCGTGCTTTAAACGCTTCATGTGACACGTAGCTCACCTCAATAGATTTGCCCGTCTCTTCACTCTCTTTGCTCAGTTCGTTGAGCAACGCTTCATGCAAAACTGGGCTTGCATCAGAGAACTCTTCCGCAATGATGACCCCTTCGATTTGGGACTCAGATAGAATTACGCGAACAGTATCAAGAAAACTTGGTACCCCATGCGTTAGCGCCAAATCGATTCGCTGAACATGCTCTGGGATTGGTAGACCAGCATCACATATCGTGATCTCGTCGGTGTGGCCTAGCGTCGCCACCAAGTAAGAAATATCTGAGTTAATTAGGGTACTTTTTTTCATCTCATCGACCTTTCGGTTACACGTTCATACAACCATGAGCGCCTGTCTTAAAGTGTTTTCGTTATTAACAGAAAACTCATCGAAACGTTTCGATGAAATAATAATTCGTCATCGCAATTTGACCAGTGTGAGATCGATAAGGTGTGAGAATGATCTGTAATTCAATTGTCATTGAATAGGAAAAGTGCACTTGAGTCACACTTTACCATCGAAACGTTTCGATGATGGTATTTCCCTGTCATTACGGTTAGGTTTTATACAGGGAGGAAGGAAAAGAGACGTCCAACTACTGAGAAAACCTCTAGTTAATAAGCTCGAAACCTTTCACGTCATCACAATTCTTAGATAGCTGCCTGATTTTGGAGAACGCTCACCTTACAATCTGGTTACAATTTGCCAAAACACATCATCCGTTCAGTACCTTACCTGGTACGCGACGTTTGTAGGGACACAAACGGAAACTAAGAACCATAATGAAGTTAAGCAATAGAGTCATTTTGCTTGTCGCGCCAGTGATCTTATTAAGCGCGTTAGTATCTAGCTATATTATTTATAGCATTCAAAAAGTGACGCTCATCAAGCGGGAAGACAGCTATATTCAGTTGCAGATGGAAAAGCTGGCCGGGCAGTTTCGACAAGCGAATATTTTTCTTAATAGCTATGCCTATACGCTCAGTAAAAGTGATGTATTACAAGACTATTTGGTTAATCATAACAACCCCTATCGTGAGCGAGTCTTGTTTAATCGATTAGACGAGACCGCTGAAGTATTAAGCCATGGTTACAAAGGCGATGCGAGCATGGCGATCCTCGACGGCAAACAAAACCTTCTCTACTACACAGAAAACAAATATTACGAATCATCGGGCGTGGTCGACCCAAAGGTATTAGAGTACATATCACGAAGTTTCAATGACAGAGAGGCTTTCAGTCACACTGGCTTTATTTATAACTCCAGTGGACAAAGCATTCTTCTTCAATATGAGGTCGTCGACAAAAGAACGGGGACTCACCCTTTGAGCTTTGACTCGAAAAATGTGTTTTTTGTGGTAGTTTCCGTATCACTTGAAGCCTTTAACGAGATTAAGCATGACATCGAGTTTGACACACACAGCGTGATTACTTTCGCCGACAAACCCATTTATCTTGATATTCCTCTCGCTCAAACCATTGAGCTGCTGCCGCACTTTTATGCCGTGCTTTCTCCTGCCGAATATTTAATGTGGAATAAAGTCGATAAAGTGTGGCTAGAACTTGCTTTCTCCTTTGGCGTAGCGGCGTTTTTCACCATCACATTAATCATTTTGGTGTTGTACCGCTATGTGTTGCGCCCTGTTTCTCGCCTTGATAAGCAGCTGAACGAACTTGAATCTAATCAACGTGACAATATTGAAAAGCTAGAAACAAACGATGAAATAGGACGCCTCTCTGCACGCTTTTTTGATATGTATGAGGAACTTAATGTCATCTATAAAAAGACAAAACGCCTAGCTGAAACGGATCACCTGACGCAACTCGCCAATCGCCATCGTTTTCATGAGCTTGCCACTCGTGAACTTATCTCCCCTTCGCAGTTTCTGTGGGTTGTTTACGTCGATCTTGATAACTTTAAATACGTGAATGATAAATACGGGCATGAATTGGGAGATAACTTATTAAAAGTGTTCTCATCACACATCAAGAATGCCTGTCAAAAGTTCTCGCACGATTACAACAGCCCCTGCTTTGCCGCCAGGTTATCTGGTGACGAATTTGCAATTTTGCTGAGCTCAAATCAAGAGGTAAAACGCTTGCCTGATTTGCTTGCATCAGAGTTACTAAAACCAATTAGTAATCTCAGTTCATCTTGGAGTAATTCATTTCCCGTTACGGCAAGCGTAGGTATTGCACAATATCCTCAAGACGGTACTGACATCGCGAAGTTACTCTCCAGTGCCGATGCGGCTATGTATCAAGCAAAACGGGCAGGGAAAAATCAATACGCCTATTATTCAGCCGCTCTCAATATTGAGTCTCAAAGACGAAGTCAGCTTGAACGTGCGCTCCGAAAAAGCAATGTAGAGGAAGAATTCCACCTTGTTTTTCAACCCTATATGAACAATCGAAGCAACGAAATTGAGGGGTTAGAAGTCTTGTTGCGCTGGGAAGCCGAAGGTATCGGCCCTATCCCCCCAAAGGAGTTTATTCCAATTGCAGAGCAAGCCGGATTATTTGATAAAATTGACCGCTGGGTTTTCGCCAATGCAACGGCGGAATACCATCAATTAAGGAATATTTTCGGTAAGGATATTGTTCTTTCGGTCAATCTTTCATCAGCAGAGCTAAACTCAATAGAAATGGCAAACTACATCCATGAACAAGCGACACTGCACAGTGTTAAACCAGAATGTATTGAGATAGAAATAACCGAAACCTTTGCCGCAGAACAACAAGGCACGGCCCTACTTGATGAGCTATCAAAACGTGGCTACCGTCTTGCAATTGATGACTTTGGTTCTGGTTACACATCGTTAACTCAGCTCGTTCAGTATCCGGTTCAAAAAATCAAATTTGATCGAGAGTTCCTCGTTACATTGATGAACACCAACAACGGACATGTGATCAAACCTATTATTGAGCTATGCCATGCCCAAAATAAAACGGTTACAGCAGAAGGTATTGAACACAATATGATGCATGAATGGTTATCGGCATACCGCTGCGACTATATGCAAGGCTATTTATTTGGCAAACCAATGACTAAAGAACAATTGAGCTTGTGGTGGCAATCGGCAAATGACGACAGTCGATTTGATGCGTCCATGGTCAGCTCAATTAGGGTTTCAAGAACATAAGTTAAGGGGAGAAGTACAGCAGTCACAGCTGTGGCGGCTGTATTTAGTTGTATATGAGCTTCATTGATAGATGCTCAGCTTTTGTTCCCCCATACCTATATCTATGACTTTAGTTGAGTAAATTACTATTTATTCGTTTTTAAACCAGCACTTCCTTGAAATCCAAACCGGTCAAATTCAGCGCTTTGACGCTATCGTACAAGCCACCTTTTTTGTCCGTGCAAAACGTTCTGAGCCCAGCACCTTTTACTCTGAACAAATCAGATTCATTAACGGCTTCTCTATTCAAAACGAGTTTCTTAAACGGTCTAACACGACTTAGCTTACCATGACGAAGATTATACTCGGTAGCAGAGGTATCAATGGCATCAATTTGAGTGACAATGTTTAATGCTCGCCAAGGCTTTCCTTGTAGATTTAATGGTAAAAATTCGACATTCTCGCTCAACACATCGAGCTTATCCGCAATAGAAGCGGATACAGCAAGAGTAAAAGATCCCCATGCTGCAATATCAGGCCTGGGCAATGGCTTTTCACCCATAACGTCTAACCATTCAATATCAATACTTTTCCAACTGGCTTTAACAGACTCTCCATAGAGTTGGATAGGTTTGCTTGCCGTTACTTGAAGAGACATTTCCAATGGCGACTCTTGCAACATTGCAAAATCATTAACATTGGGAGTGACAATAAACACTTCATTAAATGCTGTCATAACCGTCCTTAAATAAATTCTAGCGCTTTTCTTAATGAGATGAGCGCTTTCACACCAAACCAAACCGAGCATAATAGATAGAGTTTAATTTCATGTTCAAAAATTTAATGAATTAAGATCTGGCGTTCTTATCTTTTAATTTCGAAGTTTTATTATTTATATATTTTAATCCACACGATAGAATTATTTTTTCAATTTTTACTATGTACCCTTCCTTATGTAATCGAATAAATTAGAAAATAAACAATAGCACGCATCACTTCACTTTTGTCGAGCTCATCACTCTCACTTAAACGATACATTCACAAGTTCAATTTTTGTACGACTTAGACTTAGCTTTGTCAATCGTGAATTAAAAACAACCGATTCACCGCTGTTTTACTGCCTTTTCTTGCCACCCTGTTGTTTATTCATACATTATAAATGCACTTATACACATAACGATTCGGCGTTACGATTTGTTACGAGTTAAATCACAAACTTTTGAGGTATTGGATAAAGCGTAGAAAAAGAAAACACATTGAAATAAAAAGAGTTTCTAAAGTACGAAAAATAAAACGCCATTTTTATAAATTAGCAACTTCACAAATATCCTTAAACACAGTTTTATTAATTACATATATCAGATATTATTTACGCCGAAGTTTATAGAAACCATCGTTAAACTTCATATTTTTTATAAGTTTCAATTAGTTAGTTTTTAACTCGAAAACTTATCGTCAACCCAATATCAAGCACCTAAGCGTGCAATAAGAAACATTGGGAATAGAATTATATTGATGTGCATGTTGTTTTAACGAATGCATGAAGCAATCGGTAAATTTGTAACACCATAGAGTTTTATTTAGCCAAGATGAAAAAGTTAATTATATTATTTACATGTGCGCTGTTGTCTGTCTCACCTTTTGCTTTTGCAAAACAATCAGATAACGAACCCAGGGATCATTTACGACCAAAGCAAGTTGAACATGTGTTTAAACAAGCCAAGCTAGATGGCATAGTAGACTTTAAGTTGTTCAGTGACGCTTACATCGCTTATCAGAAGACACCCGATAGAAAGAAGTCGGTACTAACGATCATCGACTATAGTAAACCATCAACTGAAAAGCGTTTTTATGTGGTTGATTTAGATAAAAAGAAGCTAATCTACAATACGTATGTTTCTCACGGCGTGAACAGCGGAAAGAAAACAGCGACACAGTTTTCAAATGTCGTGAACTCGCGAAAAACATCATTGGGCACTTTTTTGACTGATACCACTTACTACGGCTCAAATGGCTATTCACTTCGATTAGATGGGCTAAGCTCTGGATTAAACGACAAAGCTCGCGAGCGTTACATTGTCGTGCACGGTGCCGATTACGCAAACCCTTCCTTCATCAAGAAGAATGGATACCTCGGACGCAGTTGGGGTTGCCCTGCTTTGCCAGAGAAGTTGTCTCGCGAGATCATTGACACCATAAAAGGCGGCAGCGTTATTTACGCAAGTGCATAATATCGATGCGACACATATGGGGAAGAAAAAGAAGATTCTATTTCTTCCCTAGTAATAATCCTGTTAGCTTAATCGTCCTGTGCAACGACTCTCTTTCCATTTTCGCTTACTCGAAAGTGAAAATTATTGTGTTATTCGCTGATATACCTAAGTGCGATCAGAAAACTCTGTTCATCCCCCTTCCATCTCGTTAGTATACGCTGAGTTGATCAGACACTGGCTTTCATCGTTATCATAGTGCCACTAAGATTCCTTAATCATGGTGGGTAACTGTGGCTTTATATGTTTAGGGTTACTTCTTGCGTTATCTACACCGTATATTATTGATGCTTTCTTTGTCCCTGCTCTCAGGGCTCATCACAGCTTCATATGCGCATGAGTGGCACCACACCAAACATTACACTTCCGAGCGCTTACTTAAACTCTCTCAACAAGACGATTTTGAGCTAGCACACACTGATTTTCATGCCTCAGCTTCTCTGAGCTCTTGGGGTTCAGAAAGTTACTACCTACATATAAAGCGCGAGTTGTTCGGGCTTGTCTCCTGTCGCCGAACATCAGCTACTGATGGCGTTTTATCATCAGATTTTACTCCTGATTATTTTTTACTTATTGCTTTCTCTTCTCCACCACTACTGGAGTTGGCAAAACAAGCATCTCGCTTACCTCTAGACAGTTATGGCGGACTCATGAGTCAACGCTCTCTTTATCGCCTCTCAGGAAGAAAGGAAGCGAACTTAATGTACGTCTTTACTCATGGTCGCAACGTCTTCTCTGTTGTTTAACTTTTTATGACATACAGAGAACACGAAAATGTAACGATAAGAACCAATATGCTCATTGTTACTAGAACCAATTTGAGGTCCATATAATGACAAGAATCGCTACAACCATCGCACTAGCATTACTATTTGCAGCGGGCTCAACCTTAGCAAACACAGAAACTAAGCCAGAAGAAATGAGTAACGACACTCTGTTAGAGTGTGCCAACGTTTCTAACGCACGTATTGCAGTTCCGGAACACAGAGCGATGTTCAGACACTACTTAATGTCTGAGAGAGACTACAGCTTTGACCAGCTATCGTCTGCCGAACTTGAATTTAAAGCAGCAGATAAGAATGAGTCTGAAGTAGAGAACATCTACAAGTCTCAGTGCAAAGAAGTTGGCGAATACCTATATAGCATTGGCTATTAAATTCGAAACCCTAACGACACTCAAAAAGAAAGGCGCATACATTGCGCCTTTCTTTTTACTGACAAAAACCTGTCGATTAGATGTCTAATCTGCATACAAGCTTAAAAGTGCAAATCAAGTAAACTTACTGAGAAAACTCAGACACATCCTTGGGTTTACAGAACGCTCGACGTGCTTTAACAAACAAGAAACTAAGCACTCCAATCACAAGAGTAATTATTGGTGCCGCCATTAATAGCATTGTGATTGCTTTGCTCATATTTTCCGGTAGCAAAGGAAGTAATGAACCAAAACCGCATAATATCAGCGTCCATAAAATCGCACTCAGCTACGCAAAGTAATGGAATTTACTAATACGTTTCACTCGCAACCCCATCATTAATGGCAATAGGGAACGAACAACCGGAATAAACCGCGCGCACAAAAGCGCAACCAATCCATGTTTACTGAGTAATACGTCGACTTGTTCCAAACGCTTTTGAGGAACCGCGCTCACCCAACCTTGGACCTTAGGTAAGCGATTTAGCCACTTGCCTTGTAAATAAGCCGCCCAACTTCCCAATCCCGCACTAACAGCTATCACCAACATGATCATAATTGGGTCAAGGACGCCAACCGCCGCCAGCGTACCGGATAATACGACGACACTGTCGCATGGGAAAGGTGCAGCAGGAATAAAACCACTTTCCAAAAAAATAATCACAGCAACAACAAAATAAACTAAACCTGCACTGCCTGGCGCCATTAACGCCGTGAAATCTTGATGCCAAAAGGCACTCAAGACCTGAATTATCGAATCAAACATAAACCGCTCCTAAGCATAATTAACCAAAAGTTGCAAAAACATGGAATGTGTTAGCGAGCATGTATAAAGCGGTATATAAAATTCGATTCTTTTCTCACGCCGATTCTGTATTTAAAGTGAGTAAAAATACTTTCAATACAACAACCTAAAGCCTCATTGCCGATGCGTTTTAGCCGCTTCATCGAGTAAATTGCCGAACGATGCGCCCACCATGCTACATCAAGCATTTCAAACCATTCGGGTTCTACATCGTCGTTCGAGCTCATTTCCTTAGCATGGCTAACCCTCAATACATTCCGGCTGTTTAAACTCGGATAGTCTTGTTGTATTGGAGAGATAGGATATTCTGAAAAGTGCTTCGACTTAGCGTCAACAGCAATATTCTGGTTATGAAAGGAAAGAAAATTTGGGTGTGAGTGCGCCAGGCTCATGCTCGGAGCCAACAAGCAGAAAAGTAGTCCGAGTAAAGCAATCAGAATCGTACGCACAAAGGTAACCAAAACCAAAATAATAAGTTCTTTTAACCCTGTGCGTAACTATTGGCAATTAGTATTCTTAATCGTTAAGAATACTAATTATTTTTCACCGTAAGGGTAGCTTTCAAACATCTTCGCGATTTCTTCTTGGATGAGAGATTCTCTTTTCTCAGAGCTCATTGACTCAGACAGTTTACGACTTGAAACGCCTTTCCAAACGACTTGATTAGCCTTTGCATCAACCAGTTCAACCACCAACTTCCCATACTTACGTTCTTTATATCTTTCTGGGCTTGAAGTGATCACACCAAAGCTATTCCAGCCATAGCCAAAGCTCACCGACGATCCTGAAGAAACAAGCTCGGATTCTTCTACGATATCATGATGTACGTAAAGGTCACCGCCACTATTTACCTTAATTAAACCCTTACCCTCAAGCTGTTCAGCAAGCCCTTGCTCAATACGTCGACCATCAATACTGGTAGGAGCTTCCGCCTGAGCACCGAAGTCAAACGTTCTGTAAGCTGAAAAGTCGGCTTGTTTATCTACATCAGTTGTAACGGTAGTACAAGCAGATACCAGCATCACCACCAGCCCTAATATCAAACCTCTCATCATGTTAAATCTCCTTTGGTTAAGCTGACTGTTTCAGCAGAATTACCCTGTGTTATACATACGCATCAACAGTAAAAAGTAATCATTTCAATATCTAGTCTTGACCATGAAACGTGACTGTTCAATAAACGAGATTAACCTTTACACAGAAAATCTTGAATATCATCAACATCTAAACACCTAAGAATTCGGTGTTTACGACCTAATTGGAAGCCCCTAGGCTTAGTAGCGGAATCGCGAGTGCCACAAAAAACCAGAGACAATGAACACTTTAACATCAGTCCGCTACTTTTTTAGGCAACTGACAAACATTTGATGAGAAAAGACTTTTCTTTTTCGTCCAGTGTGGCATATTAACTGAGTCCTATCGATGCGCGGGCATCGTATAATGGCTATTACCTCAGCCTTCCAAGCTGATGATGCGGGTTCGATTCCCGCTGCCCGCTCCAATCTCTTTATCTCAATTTACTCATAAAAATCCGATGGCGGAGCGAAAAAACGGCGGCAGCGTTGTTTCCATGATAAGTTTGGTCGAGTTACGTCATAAAACATGTCTTTCCATTCTGCAAACGTCACGCGGATGGGATTAAAGCTGTTTACAGGTTTAGAAACCCCATACCGAACCGTTTCCACCTCTGGTTCAAACGTTCCGAACATTCGATCCCAAATAATTAATACACCCGCATAATTTTTGTCGATGTACTGACGGTTCACACCATGATGAACGCGATGATGAGACGGCGTGTTAAATACCCACTCTAGTGGCCCGAGCGAACGAATTGATTGGGTGTGAACAAAAAACTGTAAGCCCAGATTAAACAACACAACGAAGACAACCCATTTTGGCTCAAAACCAATAATCACCAAGGGCAACCAAAAAATCCACATCCCCGCTAGCGGATACATTAAACTTTGACGAAAGGCGGTACTGAAGTTCATTCTTTCCGAACTGTGATGAACAACGTGCGCGGCCCACATCCAACGAATACGATGGCTAGCCCGATGAAACCAGTAATAGAAAAAATCTTGCAGGACAACAAGTAAAAGAAAAGCTGAGACGCTCATTTCGATATCAAACAAACGCCAATCAAACCACCACAAATACAACTGAGCAATCAGTAAACCCGTGAGTATGTCTGTCGCTTGGTGTAAGCCCGCAAGAACAAAATTACACGCTACTTCAGGGAAGTAATACGTCGCGCTTTCAGGCAAGCGTCCCCTTCTTTGTCCGAACCAATATTCGGCAAGCATGCAGAAAAAGAAAACTGGAGCCAGAATCATCAGAAGTAATTCTGGGCGGTCCATCAACTGCGTCCAATCCATTATGTTTCTACCATTTTGCATAGTGATCTTCAGTAAGACCCATAACTTCTTCTAACTGATGTTTGATGCCATTTCCATCGATAAGATAGCCAGAGAAATAACCGATGTACTGACGAAAGTTACTTTTGAGAAGCCAAAAATTTTTCTTCTCTGAGCGTCGATTCAAAGGCGTGAACTGTAAGTTAACTCGTTTATCTTCAGACGTAATATGCCACTTTTGCCCTTCATCACTTCGTGAAAACTGAAACTGCACAGGTTGCAAAAAGTGACGCTGACCATTAATCCACAATACATTTTCGCAATAGCCAGTTTCATTAACGCCAGCTGCCAAATTCAACCCCAGACGCCTGTCATCCTCAAAGCAATTGATACTCGCCCAGCGCCAACTTGTTTCTCGCCGCATGTACCCAGCGGAAAAATCGTAACCAGCAGCCACCTCTGAAAGATCTTGCTCTTTTCCTAATATGAACAAGTTACCGTCTACTGCTAACGCATTGTGCTTCTGAGTATATGTCCAACCCGCATAACCTGTTGGCGTACACAACATTAATGGCAAACTCATATTTTCTGGACGTAAATAGAGATCCGCATTGACTGACTCTGTCACAAAGTGGACGTGCCAAATACCATCCTTAATAGAAAACTGAACTCTTTTATTAGCAAGATGGGCAAGACTGCACCAACTGGAAGGCTGAGTTTGATAACCTATATTAAAAGGTTTCAACCATTGTTGCTCAATCAACTTATTCTTTTTAATATCAAACAGGTAGAAAAAGCCGGATGCTAAATACCGTATATCAGCAATCGCTACTCCAATGACGTAATCAGGTGTGACCAAATTGACGAACTGAAACTGCTTATAATCGCGGTAACGGCGCCACTTAGACACTGGCTTATCCATCTCATCAAGGTAGGTAAATTTATCTAGCTGTAACGATGTTGGAATTCCATCAAGGTGGCCAAACGCTGGTAGACCATTCTGCTGAATAAACGAGTTCAGAACCTTAAGCTCATCCATATAGTTGTCTTTTCACAAGTTATCACACACACAAACTTTAACATGACGTTAACATAAACAATTTGCGTAACTGCACAACAACATCGACTAAAGTGATTTCTGCTTGTTATATGTGAAACTGATCACTCAACCACCCGCTTACTTAGCTAGCCCTACCTATCTCAACCAACACAGCCTGGGTTAGAAGCTGCACATTCTCATCCGCAGGAAAGACCACTACAACCATTGAATCTTGGTCAAAATCACTATTTAATGGAAATACATTCATATAAACTGATTGCTTATTCACATCAAGGAAGAAATCTATGTCATACATACACGATACTATTGTTGCGTTGCAACACAGTAGCCCTGCGCAAAAAGAATTTTACCAAGCGGTAGAAGAAGTATTAACTTCTCTCGCGCCGGTAATAGAAGGCAATAATAAATATAAGGAACAAGCGATTATCCAGAGGATCGTCGAGCCAGAACGTCAAATCATGTTTCGAGTTCCTTGGGTTGATGATGCTGGAAATGTACAAGTAAACAAAGGTTATCGAGTTGAATTCAACTCTGCTTTGGGGCCGTACAAAGGAGGATTGAGATTCCATCACTCAGTCAATGCGAGCATCATAAAATTTCTCGGCTTTGAGCAAATTTTTAAAAACGCACTGACTGGCCTTCCTATCGGTGGCGGCAAAGGCGGTTCAAACTTCGATCCTAAAGGAAAATCCGACGGCGAGATCATGCGATTTTGCCAATCATTTATGAACGAGTTGTACCGTCACATCGGTCCTACCACCGATGTGCCCGCAGGCGATATCGGTGTCGGGGCGCGCGAAATTGGCTATATGTTTGGTCAATACAAACGATTGACGGGCCGCTACGAAGGTGTGCTTACAGGCAAGAGTCTGCTTTGGGGTGGCTCACTCGCCAGAAAAGAAGCGACAGGATATGGCGCCGTCTATTTTGCAGAATGCATGCTCAACGACCGCAACGATTCATTGAAAGGGAAAACTTGTCTCGTTTCTGGTGCTGGAAACGTGGCTATCTACGCCATTGAAAAACTGTACCATATGGGAGCAACGCCAGTTACATGCAGCGACTCTCGAGGTACGATCTATCATGAGCACGGTATTGATCTTAAGCTCCTAAAACAACTGAAAGAAGTGAAAAGAGCAAGCTTAGAAGAATATTTAGAAACTTACCCTGAAGCAGAATACACACCAGAGGGCGACTATCCTAATGAAGGACATGCTGTTTGGCGATATCAGGCTGATGCTGCCTTCCCTTGTGCGACTCAAAATGAATTAACGTCAGACGACGCACTGGCTCTTATCGAAAACGGATGTATTTTGATTAGTGAAGGGGCGAACATGCCAACCACCCGTGATGCTGCCAATATTATCGTGGACTCGGACATAGCTTATGGGCCTGCAAAAGCAGCCAATGCAGGCGGCGTTGCAACCAGTCAACTTGAAATGGCGCAAAACGCCAGCATGCAAAACTGGACGTTTGAACAAGTGGATAGTCAGTTGCAAACCATCATGAAAAATATTTTCATCAATGCAAACGAAACCAGTAAAGAGTTTGGCCAACCTGGAAATTTAGTTTTAGGCGCCAACATTGCAGGCTTTAGAAAAGTCGCTGATGCAATGATTGAGCAAGGTGTCGTCTAGATGAACGAGCCAGCAGGATGACTGCTGGCTTAATATAACTCCGCAATAGGCCGCGCTTTTTGATAAAGAGCTCCACTTAATTCGCAATAAGCGTTGTCACTTCTGTTTTAACGGAGTTGGCGATAAAACAATTCTCATGGGCCATGTGGTGCAGTTTTTCTAATTGAGATGGTGTCGGTTGTTTTTCACCCGAAAATGTTATCTTAGGGTTTAACGTTACCTTTGATACCCACTCTTTTCCGTTTTCGCCTTTTTCAAGCTCCCCTACCGCTTCATCGAAGTAACTGTCCACAACATAACGTCGCTTTGCTGCAATAGACAGGAAAACGAGCATATGACAACTAGAAAGTGCCGCGACAAACGCTTCTTCTGGATCAACGTTTTCTTCTACGGATAGTGGTAATGGTACTACGTGGGGAGATGGAGATGCTGGGACTTGCAACCCTCCATCAAATTGCCAAATGTGTGCCCTACTATACTTATTATCACTAAACTCTTCGCCAGCTTTACGATGCCATTTGATTAAAGCGGAATGCTTACTCATTCTAACTCCCTGATTTTCCGACGACGAATCAACACTATCCGTCCTTGCCACAGTAAACCACAACAAAATGAGTTAAGGAAAGCATCGCACTCACAGGGACTATAAAATCTGTTGAGGATCGGCATTGTTCTTCTGGATATCATCCAAAAGTCTATGAGACTGATGGATGTTGACCTGTAACCGATTGATCAGCATCTGCAACTGCTCAATCTCGGGACTTTGGTTGGCTTTAAGTTGAGTTTCCAGGGCCTCCGTTTGGCTCGCCAAAATAGGTAAACTTAGGTTCAGTGCCATCCCTTTCGTTTTGTGCAACGTCAGCTCTAATGAAGCAAAGTCTTCAGCCATAAAGTATTCAATAAGTTCATCAACAGAAGTCTCAAAATCGACAATAATGCTTTTTAGCAACTCGTCGAGCGCTTCTGGCTCATCTCGTAAAGAAGTAAACATGCCTGAACGGGAGAGTTCTTCCTCTGTTAACCTTAAGTTCTCGATTGGCTTACGTTGCAATTGAAGCACATTGCTGTCACTCGTTAGTGGCGGATTCTGTTTCGGTTCGAGTCTGGCGGCAAACTGTTTGAGAGCGTCTGAAAAGCTCTCATGCTGTAGCGGTTTCGTAAGCACATGGTCTGCTCCTGCTTCGATAAAGCTATCGTGAGCTTCACGAAATACGTCTGCCGTGTACGCAAAGAGTAATGTCTTGATACCTAACTCTTGTCGGATAACGCGTGTCGCCTCAACGCCATTCATCTCGGGCATATGGTTGTCCATCAAGATCAGGTCGTACTCGTTCTCTTTCGCCTTTTTAACCGCGATTAATCCATTTTCTGCAACATCCACTTCATGCCCAAGCTTTTCGCAAAACCCTTTTGCCACAATGGCATTCACACGGTTATCATCAGCAAGTAGTATCTTTAAATGGTGTGATTTTGCGCGAGGTTTCGGTGCTTCTTGCTGCTTTTTCGGAGCAGATTCTACCCAAGGAATCGGCAACTCAACGATAAATTGACTTCCAACGCCTTCTATACTCTTCAGAGTAATATGGCCACCCATCAAATCGGTTAGTTTTTTGACGATGGCTAACCCAAGCCCTGTTCCGCCGAACCTTCGAGTCGTTGATGAGTCTGCTTGCTCAAACGAGTTAAAAATATGCTCGTGCTTGTCTGGCGCAATACCAATACCGGTGTCGCTCACGCGCATGACCAACAACTGATTCGATTCATCTAACTCAGTTCTAACCAGCACATGCCCTTCATTGGTAAACTTCACCGCGTTACCGGCGAGATTAAACAAGATCTGTCGTAAACGCGCACAATCTCCAGTAAATTCAGTATATTCAGAAACCTCGTTTTCCAAGATTAACTCGATATTTTTTTCATCAACAAGTGGTTTTATTGCGCTACACACCGGAGAAAGCACTTGATCGAGCTTAAACTTAGCTTGCTCAAATTCCAGTTTGTTTTCTTCAACTTTAGAAAAATCCAAAATATCGTTGAGGATAGTCATCAGATGCTGGCCAGAGTCAAGAATAACCCTAATGTGCTCTTTCGTCGTCGGCTCTTTGGTCTCTTCTGCAATCATTTGAGAAAGCCCTAGTACGCCATTCATCGGCGTTCTTAGTTCGTGACTCATTGCAGCAAGAAAATTTGATTTCGCTTTTGCCGCTCGCTCGGCTTTGTTTCTCGCCTCTTCAATTTCAAGATTCAACTGTTTTAAGTTATGCATTCGGTGATGTGACTGATAAACAAACGCGCTAACTAGAAACATCACCGCGATAAATACAAACAACCACGTAAAACGCGCCTCACTTTGAGCAATATTGAGTAACCGATGCTCTGAGCTTTCGACAAACTCAATATAAGTGTGATCAAGCAGTTCATTCGTCAGCAATTCAATTCTTTTATCACTCGTTTGAAGCCGTTTAAGGAAGTTCGCTTCTTTTTCACTCTCAACTTCAGTTTGTGTTAGAAGCAACTGGTTGAGAAATTCAAAATAACGACTGCCACCCAATGATTGACCGCTCTCGGTAGAAACCTCTTGCTGATATAAATTGAACAACATGAGTAATGCATACCGATTTTCTACCTGAACACCAATTAACATATCAAGCTTCAACGTTGTTTGAAGCACTCGCTCCTTAAACTGTTCAAGCGTATCCCTAACTTTTATACGATTGGGTGTCACGGGAAACCAAACTGATGCCTTTGATGATTCCAACAGTGCCTGTGCTGCGATTTCTATCTCTACTAAAGATGTTGTTAACTCATAGTTTTTCCTATCTTCAACGGCATATCGGTTCACGATAACATCACGCTCTTCAATCAACTCATGTCCGATATTCATTAGCCCTGCATGAAATTCTTGAGCGTTTTTTGAATTCATATACGACATATACGCCAGTGTGCAGCACGTCAGTATCCCAATAAAAAAGCAAAAGTTGATCAGTTTGAATTTATTCATTTTCCAACACCTCTAAAATTATGGGTCTAGGTGCTGTCAACGACTGCAAGAATGCTTCAATGTCCGCGACATTCTCATCGTTCATCGTTATACCGAGCTGGGTTTTAGCCATGATTTGTATCGCGTCGGATAACTTATCGACTTGCCCATTATGAAAATAAGGACTCGTTAGCGCGACATTGCGTAAACTGGCTACTCTAAAATAGAATCGCTCTTCATCTTCTATCGTAACGAGTTGCCGGCCCGAGTCCTCTACTACTGGCTTATCCTTGAAATAGGCGAACCTTTGGATCATCGCTCCGCCGATATTTTTGCCCTGATGACACTGCACACAACCTGAAGTCTGAAATGTTTTCCAACCTCTGATTTGCTGTTCACTCAGTACATGCGTGTAACCCAATAAGTAAGCATCGAATGGTGCGCCAGGCGTCTGCAGCCCTTCAACAAACTCCACAATAGCGGACTTGATATTATGAACGTTAATCGGCAATTCATCGTCACGACTAAATAGCGCTTGATAATGTTCACTCTCTTTTACATATTGCTCTATTGTTTGCCAGTTTGAGTCCATTTCCATTGGATTATGGATTGGACCATCAATCTGAGCCATCAAGGTGTTTTCCGTTCCATCCCATAAAAAACGATAATTTAACGCCGCATTAAACACTGTTATAGAATTTCTAATTCCATCACCTTTCACCCCCGTAGAGACTGGTGTATTTTCAGCGCCATTGGTTTGCAGATTGTGGCATGTCGCGCAGCTGACATTACCATTTGACGATAATTGAGGATCGCGGAAGAGATGCCAGCCAATTCTCGCTAGCTTAATATCCACATTAGGATCACCCTGTATGGGCTGAACTAGGGAGATATCACCTAACATCTTCGCGTTTCTTGCGGTTGTTGTTTGGCTCAAAATGAGTGTTACAACAGCTAGTGCGATTGCGCTGAATTGCCTCATCAACTACATACCTTAAACTTGTCATTGATATGAATTTAGTTGCATTTTGGCGTTTTTTCCACCGACAGGAAGTTGAAAAAACGAGTTAAGTATTGCTTTGTTTAAGGCTTTGGTTGAAGAGGGAGTAATAAGGCGAATAGGAAGAAACCTATCGCCTTATGAGTAGCTAACGTATTGAAATCTGAGTTTAGTGTAGAAAAGCCAAAAACCGTTGAAACCAAGTCACCTCTCCATAGGAGATCAGATCGAAAATAGTAAAGAAAACGGCACAGATAACGGCCAACTTAATCAAACGCTGAACAATAAACATAAACATCACAATTACCAATAATTTGCTTTAGTTTACTATCTCACACAGCGTTTATATATAAAAAAGTAGTCTCCTAATTAGCCTCGGCAGCTTATTCATTAGAACCTATACTCAAGCATCTCTAAGTTATTTGGATATACTTGAATTAGGATTTCAAAAAGTCCCTGTGACCACACAAGGAGGACTGCATGAAACGACTATGGATATGGTTCTTACCTTTACTCTTGATGGCCAGTCAAGCACTGGCGAATACTGTTTGGATTGTTCCTGTCAAAGGCGCTATAGGGCCTGCTACTAGCGACTATTTATCTCGTGAAATAGAAGAAGCTCAACTAAACGGTGTCAGTTTAGTGATCTTAGAGATGGACACACCAGGCGGCTTAGATAGCGCAATGCGAGATATTATTCACGCGATTACCACCTCCTCCACTCCAATTGCGACTTGGGTTGGCCCGTCAGGATCTAGAGCGGCTAGCGCAGGGACATACATTTTACTCGCCAGCCACGTTGCCGCCATGGCTGAAGCCACCAACCTTGGCGCGGCAACGCCCGTCGCGTTAGGTGGTGCCCCTCAGCCCCCTTCATCGGATGATGGCAAAGATCAAAACGCGGAAGAAACGTCAGAAGGAACCAACGAAGGTTCAGAGAAAGTTCCCGCGAAAACCGCAATGGAGAAAAAGGTGATTAATGATGCTAGAGCCTATATTAAAGGCTTAGCAAAGCTTCATGGCCGAAATGCAGAGTGGGCAGAGAAAGCAGTGAGCGAAGCAGCGAGTTTGGACGCCACAGAGGCATTGGAATTAAACGTTATTGATTATATAGCCAACTCACCAGAGGATTTAGTCAAAGCCATTGATGGACAAACTGTTAAAGTTAACAATCGTGATGTGACATTGTCACTGGAAAATCCCGTATGGATTGAAAGAACACCCGATTGGCGAGCAGAAATGCTAGCCGTTATAACCAATCCAAACGTTGCCTACATTCTAATGCTCATCGGCATCTACGGTTTACTTCTTGAATTTTACAACCCAGGAATTGGCTTACCCGGTGTGCTAGGTGGGATTTGTCTGCTTCTTGCCATGTACGCACTACAAATGATGCCCGTCAACTACGCAGGTCTTGGTCTGCTGTTACTCGGTATTGCACTAATGATAGCGGAAGCATTCAGCCCGAGCTTTGGTATTTTGGGCTTAGGCGGCGTTGTCGCCTTTGTACTCGGTTCGATATTTCTCATGGACAGTGAGTTACCAGGATTCCAGATCGCCCTTCCTTTGATTTTTGGTATTGCCATATTTTCCGTGGCTCTAATCGTGCTGACCGTCGGCCTGCTGCTCAAAATTCGTCGCCGGCGTGTAACGACGGGTTTAGAGACTTACCCTGGGAAGGTCGCCGTGGTAAGCGATGACTTTATCGATGGCGAAGGACGCGTTCAACTCAACGGTGCGTTATGGCGAGCTAAAGCCAAAGACCATCAACAATTCAAACAAGGTGATCACGTCACCATTGTTAATGTTAAAGGGCTGACCTTAACTGTGATGCCTGATGACCGCCAAAATAAATAGGAGGCGCTTTATGATGCTCTATACCGTTGCGGTGATCGTGGTGCTGCTGTTCGCACTAGCGACCCAAATGTTCAAGGTTTTGAGAGAATACGAACGTGGGGTTGTGTTCTTTCTTGGTCGATTTCAAGAAGTCAAAGGACCTGGTTTGATCATCCTTATCCCATTTATTCAGCAAATGGTGAGGGTTGATTTACGTACTGTCGTTTTGGATGTGCCGACACAAGATTTAATTACCAAAGATAACGTTTCTGTGCGCGTCAACGCGGTCGTTTATTTTCGCGTAGTCGATCCTCAAATGGCGATTAACAATATTGAAAGCTACAGCGATGCCACCAGTCAGTTAGCACAAACCACGCTGCGCTCGGTATTGGGTCAGCATGAACTCGATGAATTGCTATCAGAGCGAGAACGCCTCAATAAGGATTTACAATCCATTCTCGATCAACAGACTGATGACTGGGGAATCAAGATTGCTACGGTTGAAGTCAAACATGTTGATTTAAATGACAGCATGGTCAGAGCCCTAGCCCGTCAGGCAGAAGCAGAACGTAACCGTAGGGCGAAGATCATTCACGCTACTGGTGAGTTAGAGGCTTCAAATAAATTAAAAGAAGCAGCGCAAATGCTCAACGAAGCACCGAATGCACTGCAATTACGTTACATGCAGACACTCACTGAAATCACTACAGACAAAACATCCACTATTATTTTTCCAATGCCGATCAATCTTGTCGAAGCTGTCAGTGATATCGCCGAAGCGGTGAAAAAGAATAAAGAGACACAAGATAAGTAAGGTTCTGACCCTAGGAAGTAACGACCACTCACGTTACTTCCTTATTTGGAACTCGCTTTAAGGATGTGCCCATCTTCTTTATCACACTCTTGTTTCATTACTTCTAAGCCCGTTTTAAAGCATGTTCGCCAAGCGGTTTCAACATCGGTATCGTACCCGGAATCACACTGTCGAACCGTTTCTAACGAACTCTCAAGCCAAACATCAAAATCCTGCGGCTCTATACCAATTTCGGCACTTGCATGCTTTTTCCCATACTTTTCCACCATTTTGTGCGCTTCGGTCGAGGTATCTGCCATCATAAAAAATACGATAGACCCTCTAAGCATTCTCACTTGTTGGTGCATGTCTATACCGTCAAACTTCTGTCTAAAGTTGGCGCTTTTCGACCATAAATTTTTGTAGAACAAGTCGAAAAACTCCTGATCTGAAGCACAACGTTCATAGCTATCATTAAAAACTTCAATCACGTTCATGTTGCTTTCCCCTACGCCTCAATATGAGTTTAATTTAATATCAAATAAAAGCTTCCAAATAAGGACTTTTAAGTTTCAAATCGATCAACTCACATCGATTTTCAACAAAAAGTAAAAAGTGATTTAAATAAACACCCTCTTATCAATGAAAAAATATCCATTATCATGAACCCATATTCGAGGTACGCATGGTTGTCGATGCTAGTGCATCCTCATCTGTCATCACATAAAGAGGATATAAACGTGTCCCATCAAATCATTACCGATCTAAATAACCGTTACACTGCAAAAAAATATGATGAAACCAAGCGCGTTTCTCAAGAAGACATGGCGATAATCAAAGAAGCACTGCGTTTGTCGGCGTCTTCTATCAACTCACAACCATGGAAATTCATCGTTATTGAAAGTGATGAAGCGAAGCAACGTTTCCACAATACGTTTGCAAATATGCACCAGTTTAACCAACCACACGCGAAAGCCGCATCACATACGATTCTGTTTGCTTACGATCCTAAATTTACTAAAGAGAAATTTGCGAAACGTGTGGATGCAGAAGTAACATCTGGCCACTTGCCAGCGGAGATGTACAACAACTTTATGGGTGCTTACGCTTTTGCCGATGCAAATACGGACGAAAATGGCTTCAACGGAAACTGGACAAAAGCACAAGTCTATTTGGCACTAGGCAACCTACTACACACATTGGCACGACTAGGCATTGATTCAACACCGATGGAAGGTGTCGATCCGGCTCTGATTGGAGAAGAGTTTAAAGAAGAGCTCGAGGGCCATATTTGTGAAGTTGCGCTGGCGATTGGCTACCATAAAGATGGGGAAGATTACAATCATGGTCTTCCAAAAGCGCGCCTTGCAATGGATGACGTAATTACGACTCTATAGTCGACCATTGTCTTAGCTTAGCGACTTAAATCATTGTTTAAACTAAAAAGAGCCGCACATTAATGCGGCTCTTTTTTACTTGGTTCTGCGTCAACTTTACGCAACTTGCTCTGACTTAAAATTACCAAGCAATGCATCGTAAAGTTCATTGTCGCTTAACACACCAACCAGCTTATTATCTTCAACCATAAGCAGAGGCTGATTGCTACGCTGTTTAAGTTCAATCGCTTCTCGCATACTGATTTCTGGACTAACCTGAACCAGAGAGTTTTCATTAACTTCGTCAAGGTTCGAAGAATCGCTCTTCCATTGAATCAACGATTTATCTTTATCCGCTAAACTTAACCCCTTGCTCTCTTGTATCACCCAAATATCTTTATCAGGGCAAATCAGAACACGCGTATCTTCGCGAACCAAATCGTCACGCATTAAGGAACGTCCCTTCAGCACATTTAATGGATTAGTGTGAGCAACAAAGTCCGCCACATAATCGTTTTCTGGAGCAAGAATGATCTGTTCTGGCTTGCCATGTTGAATCAGCTTTCCTGATTCCATAATGGCGATGTTGTTACCGATTTTAAGTGCTTCATCCAAGTCGTGACTCACAAAAAGAATGGTTTTGTTTAGCTTTTCCTGAAGCAGAATCAATTCATCTTGAAGCTGAGCACGAATCAATGGATCAAGTGCTGAAAACGGTTCATCCATTAACAAGATATCAGTGTCCATCGCGAACGCTCGCGCTAGGCCAACACGCTGCTGCATACCACCAGAAAGCTCGTGCGGGAATTTGGTTTCCCACTCAGATAAACCGACCATTTCGAGCTGTTCACGCGCCTTTTTACGACGCTCTGCTTTACCAATGCCTTGCATCTCTAGACCAAACGCTACATTGTCTAACACCGTTAACCAAGGCATCAATGCAAACTTCTGAAACACCATGGACACGCGGTGCGTACGAAGGTGGCGCAGTTTCTGTTCGTCACAGTTAGAGAGCTCAACCATATCGTCGCCATCTTTAATTTTCAGAGAGCCACGAGAAATATCGTTCAATCCGTTAACCGTTCGCAGCAAACTTGATTTACCCGAGCCTGAAAGCCCCATCAAGACACAGATCTCACCCTGTTTCACGTTCAGCGAAACATTATCAACCCCAACCACTTGGCCAGTTTCATCAATGATTTCTTGTCGAGATTTCCCTTGATCTAGTAGTGCTAGCGCCTGTGCTTGTTGCTGACCAAAAACGACATCAAGATTTTTAATAGTAATAGCGTCCATGATTATGCCTCCTTCTGGTTTGGTGCTTTACACAAGCGGTCAAGAATGATGGCAACGAGTACAATCGCTAAACCAGCTTCAAAACCTTGTGAAATGTTTACCGTATTCAGTGCACGTACGACTGGCTTACCAAGCCCATCAGCACCAACAAGCGCCGCAATGACCACCATAGAAAGAGACAACATAATGCACTGCGTAACGCCAGCCATAATACTTGGCAATGCCGCAGGTAACTCCACCTTAAACAGTAGCTTCATGCGGCTGGCACCAAATGCTTTACCCGCTTCAAGTAGCTCCTCCGGCACTTTAATAATGCCGAGGTACGTCAATCGAATTGGCGCAGCGATAGCGAAAATGATGGTCGAGATTAGACCAGGGACAATACCCAATCCAAACAGAACCAAGGTTGGAATTAGGTAAACGAATGTCGGGACGGTCTGCATTAAATCGAGTATTGGCCGCAACAAGGTGTATAACCAAGGACGGTGCGCCGCCATAATGCCCAACGGCACGCCAATTAATACGGAAATCGTTGTCGCTGCAAACACAAGGACAAAGGTTTCCAGCATTTCTTGCCAGTAACCAAGGTTGAGAATTGCGAGTAAGGCCAACACGATAAATACGACAAGAGGAATGCTGCGATGTAAGAACCAAGCAATTGCCGCCGTCATAATGATTGGCGCTGCAGGTGGCATCCATTTAAAAATGTCCACCACGAAAAGAATGATCGTTTCAAGTGTAATAGAGATTGCATCGAAAAAACCCGATGCATTGATGGTTAACCAATCGACGCCAGTTTCCATCCATTGGCCCAACGGTAGTTTGTTGTCCGTAATAAAATTCAAAATAAAACCTTTGTGTTAATGAAGCGGGCAAAACTGCCCACTTTCTTTTAAAAAAACGAGCTCAAATACTGCTTATTAAGCGTTTGTTTTTAAGTAGTTTGTAATAGCTGTTAGCGCATCTTGGCCATCCACCGTTTTCACGCCCTCTAGCCACGCTTCAATTTGCTCTTGGTTTGCATTCAACCATGCTTGCGCTGCTTTTGATGGCTTCTGTTTCTGGTTAAGAATCGCTTCCATCAGTTCATTTTCCATTTCTAGGTTAAACTCTAGATTTTTCACTAGCTGACCTACATTTGGACACTCAGCGAGGTAATTTTTACGTACGTTTGTGTAGACGTTCGCGCCGCCGTAGTTAGGACCGAAGAAGTCATCACCACCCGCTAGATATTCCATTTCAACGTTACTATTCATTGGGTGCGGCGCCCAACCTAGGTACACAATCCATTGATTGCGGCGTGCGGCACGTGATACTTGAGACACCATGCCAGCTTCACTGGACTCAACTAGGCTGAAATCTTTTAGGCCGAATGCGTTACTATCAATCATTGACTGAATTAAGCGGTTGCCATCGTTTCCAGGTTCAATGCCGTAAATGCGGTCTTTAAATTTGTCGGCATGTTTTACTAGGTCAGCGAAGTTGGTTACGCCTGCGTCATAAACGTATTTTGGAACCGCTAGCGTGTACTTTGCGCCAACGAGGTTCGCGCGTACGGTTTCAACAGTACCTGCATCACGGTATTTCGCGATATCACCTTCCATCGTTGGCATCCAGTTACCTAAGAAAATGTCGATATCGCCATTAGCCATAGAGGAGTAAGTTACAGGCACAGACAGAAGATCGGTCTTCGTTTTGTACCCCAACCCTTTAAGTAACTCTGATGTAACGGCAGTGGTCGCTGTGATGTCAGTCCAACCTACATCTGCGAAACGAACCGTTTCACATTGGTTGGCGTAAGCGCCTGTTGCTAAAGTACTTAGTGCAATTGTTGAGAAGATTTTTGTCATCTTAGACATGTTGAATTCCTTGTAATGATTACTGACTTTTTCATTTTATGAGATCGAATCGAGATCTCTTTTTGGCGGATGCATTCGTTGCATCTCTTGCCAGTCCGGTGCAATCCAAACTGGTACGTTGTTCGACGTTTCTAGGGCGTTATCCAAAATCATATCCGCGGCGCGTTCTGCCACCATAATCGTTGGCGCATTTAAATTACCGTTCGGAATGGTTGGGAAAATAGAAGAGTCCACCACACGCAAACCTTGAATACCGCGTACTTGGCATTGCTCATTTAAGACGGCTAATGGGTCATTATCTGCGCCCATTTTGCAGGTACAAGATGGATGGTAAGCACTCTCGACGTTTTGCTTCACCCATTCATCAATCTGTTCATCCGTTGTGATGTTCAGACCGGGTTGGATCTCGTCCCCACGAAACTCATCCATGGCTGGCTGATTGAGGATCTCGCGAGTAAGGCGAATACAATCACGCCAATCCTGCTTATCTTGTTCAGTGGAAATGTAGTTAAACTCAATCTTCGGCTTATCATTCGGATTCGCAGAGACAACCTCGACCGACCCGCGACTTTCTGGCTTGTTAGGTCCAACGTGCACTTGGAAACCATGACCATCAAAAGCAGCTTGCCCGTCATAACGCATTGCCGCTGGCAAGAAGTGATATTGAATATTTGGCCACTTTAGCCCTTCTCGAGAGCGGATAAACGCACACGATTCAAAGTGGTTAGTAGCACCAAGGCCTTTGCGAGTTAATATCCACTCAGTGCCAATCAAGCCCTTGCTCACCAAACCTAATTTGCTGTTGAGCGTGATAGGTTGCTTACAGTGATATTGGAAGTACACTTCTAAGTGATCTTGCAGGTTTTTACCTACCCCCTCCAACGAGTGTTTCACCTCAATGCCCGCTTTTTCTAATACTGCCTTAGGGCCAATGCCTGAAAGCTGCAACAGCTGAACGGAGCCAACCGAACCCGCACTCGAAATCACTTCATTATTCGCAAAACATTGCTGAATTGAACCTGACTTTTCAAATTCAACGCCTACCGCTTTCTTTCCTTCTGAACCAGTTTCTTCTAATAAAACTCGATGAACCGTCACCCTCTTCATTAGGGTGAAGTTTTTGCGTTTTTTAGCACGGCTTAAGTATGCATTAGAGGTCGAAGCGCGTACGCCTTTGTCGACCGTCATATGCATTGGGCCAAAGCCCTCTTGCTGATAGCCGTTGTAATCTTTTGTTTCTGGGTAGCCCGCTTCTTTGCCTGCATCAATAAAAGCTTGGTACAGTGGATTGAGCTTCATATCGTTGCCGTTACATGTGCCGACTGGACCGTGATCGCCCCGATATTTATCAGCACCACCAATCCAAGACTCTGCTTTACGGAAATAAGGCAAACACGACTGATAGTTCCAGCCTTTCGCGCCTTCCTCTTCCCACTGGTCAAAGTCACAAGCGTGTCCGCGAACGTAAACCATGCCGTTGATGGATGAGCTACCACCCAGAACTTTTCCGCGAGGGCAATGAAGTTGACGGCCATCCAACCCTTGCTCTTCAACCGTCTCAAACTGCCACGCGTATTTTTCAGTGTTCATCGGGTAAGAAAGCGCTGTTGGCATTTGGATAAAAATACTTTTATCCGACCCACCCGCTTCGAGTAATAGGACCGAATTTTGACCACTTTCACTTAAGCGATCCGCTAACACACAGCCGGCCGAACCCGCACCGACGATGATGTAATCGTAGTGTTGTTGCATTTTTATTCTCCTAGGAGTTAATACTAATCACCCTAGATAAGTGAACGAAATTAGCGTAGGAAAAATGCTTGAGAACAAGGCGGAAATTTTGATAAGTAGTTAACCTACAATCAAAATTGACAACGTAGTTATCGAGCATTTTAACAAGCTAAAGTGGTCAGTTATCTACTATGAGTAGTATCATTTGTAAGGGCTTTCGAAGTCGCTTAGCTGAACCAGAACACTCTTCGTTTGTGTGTAATGTTTAAGGGTTTCGACTCCGTTTTCACGGCCAACACCTGATTGCTTGTAGCCGCCAACTGGCATTTCTGCAGGTGAGTCACCCCATGTGTTCACCCAACAAATACCCGCTTGAATTTGATGGATCACACGGTGCGCACGAGATAGGTTTTGAGTAAATACACCTGCCGCTAAGCCATAATCGGTGCCATTTGCACGCGCAATCACTTCCGACTCATCGCGGAATTTCAGAACTGACATTACCGGGCCAAAGATTTCTTGTTGAACGTGGCTCATGTCATCATCGCAATCAACAAATACGGTTGGAGCAACAAAGTTACCATTAGCTAGGCCATTGTCTGTTACTTTGTAGCCGCCAGTCAGTAACGTCGCGCCACTCGCTTTCGCGGCTTCAATCGCTCCTAAAACTTTCGATTCATGATCTTTAGAGATTAGCGCGCCAATCTGCGTGTTCTCATCAAGCGGATCGCCGACGACTAACAGCTCGGTTCGGGCTTTAAGTTGTGCGATAAAGTCATCATAAATACCTTCATGGACAAATACGCGTGTACCGTGCGTACAAACTTCACCTTGGGTGTAGAAGTTCGCCACCATGGCCGCAGAAACGGCATCGTTTAACTTCGCATCATCAAAAATAATCAGTGGAGACTTACCACCAAGCTCCATCGTTACTTGTTTTAGTGTCTTAGCGCTGTCACTCATGACGACTTTACCGGTGCCTGACTCACCCGTGAATGACACTTTTGCGATATCAGGATGCGCCGTTAGCGTCTGTCCTACTCGGTAATCCCCTTGCACGACATTAAATACGCCATCTGGCATGCCCGCTTCTGAATAAATTTCGGCGAGCTTAAGCGCCGTTAATGGTGTTTCTTCTGATGGCTTGAAGATCATTGCGTTGCCCGCAGCCAGTGCTGGCGCCGATTTCCACATCGCAATTTGAATTGGATAATTCCAAGCACCAATACCGGCGCAAATGCCCAATGGCTCACGACGTGTATAGAAAAACTGATCGTCGCTGAGTGGCTGCTGTTCACCTTGTAGACTTGGAGCAAGTCCCGCATAGTACTCAAGAACATCGGCACCTGTTGTGACATCAACCGCGATAGCTTCTTGAATTGGCTTACCAGTATCTGCCACTTCCAATGCAGCCAACTCGTCATTACGCTCACGTAAAATGGCAACGGCTTTGTGTAAAATACGGCTGCGCTCAATCGCAGTCATCGCCGACCATGCAGCAAAACCTTTTTTTGCCGATTCAATCGCTGCTTGAAGATCGTCTTGGTTCGCTTGTTTAATATTGGCCAATGGCTCACCATTCGCCGGATTGTAAGTGGTGAAGTGTTCATCTGAACACCCGTCGTACATCGCACCATTGATATAGTGTGCTTTCATTTCCATTTTGAAGACCTGTAACTTTTATATTTTTTCAGAATAAAACGTAAGTTGTTTTTCGAGATAATCGTTGATGATGATTCTCGCTCTTTCTGCATCAATGCCGTGCGGGTTGAGCGTTCCGCGCAGCCAAATTCCATCAATAAGTGATGCAATACCATGAGCAACCAATTCAGCCTGCTCTGCATTTAATAATGCTTTGAGTTCTTTTCTTAGATGGGACAATAGACGTCGTTCGTTGACACGCTGCAAACGCTTGAGCTGCTCGTCATGCATTGAGTACGACCAAAACGCCAGCCAAGTCTTAGCAACTTGGTTTTCTGCCTGATAGCCGACAAAGTTACCATCAATGATGGCGTTAATTCTTTGGTGATGAGCATCACTTGGCAGCTCACGTAACTTCTGTGTGATAGTGGACGAAAGCTGACGCAAGATTTCGCGCATCGTTTCCTCCAGCAATCCGTGCTTACCACCGAAATAGTGGTTGATAATCCCCGTTGATACACCGGCTTCTTTGCTGATTAACGAAATACTCGCCGCGTGTAAACCGACTCTATCAATCACTGACATTGTCGCTTTCACAAGCTGCGGTTTTCTGATTTCAGGCATCCCCACCTTTGGCATTTTGCGTCCCTGTTATTTTTAATTGAACGGTTAGTTAAATATAAAATGCCTGAAAATTAATTCGAACTCAAATTATTTTTAAAGAAAAATGTTAGTAAAAAAGGATGAAAAGTTGAGGGTGTACGAAAAATTGCTCGGTAAGAACTTGTCGGGATAACTAGATTTCAGTTTAAGAACAAACAAATAAAGCAATTAAAATCAATCACTTAAATATCAATCCATTTTTAAAACGATGATGAACGAGTTGATTTTTGAACAACAAAAATCTGTGCCACAAAAAATTTATATCGACCACTAATCATTTCACCTGTACATGGTTTGTTTGTACAAAGAATAGACACACTAGTTTGTTATAGTTTTGTAGACACAAGTGGCATTCGCACTTTGAAGGTGAAGGAGGCAAAAAGAGAGGTTATATTGAACGCCATGAATATGCGATTCGATATCCTTAAGCCATTTTTAAGTAATATCGCCAAGTGACTTTAAGATTTTAGATTCAGCGTTTTATATTCGAAGCAAGGATCTCAAAGTCACTTGGCTATCAAAGTAAATGGGAGGGATAAGTTCAGATTCATCGTGCGATGAGCCTGAACTTTTGATTTCTGTTACGCTAGCGAGCGACCTTTCACGCAGTTGCGTCCGTTCGCTTTCGCTTGATAAAGCAATTTATCGGCCTGATCGCAAAGTGATTTAAAGCTCATCTCATTATCTTCAGTGGTAACGACTCCAAAACTACAGGTCACTCTCACTTCTTCTTTCTGTTCCGTAACAAAGCCATGTAGGGATAAAGCGCTACGTAAACGTTCGGCAGTAATAAGGGCGTTTTCATGGTCTGTATTGGGCATAACAACAACAACAAACTCTTCACCACCAAAGCGAGCAACAATGTCGTTCTCACGTACAGTTTCCTCCAACACTTTGGCAACGCCCGTTAGTACGGTATCTCCAAACACATGCCCATAGGTATCATTTACCTGCTTGAAATAATCCACATCGATTAACGCTAAAGTTACTGGCCCCGATTGTGGTTTATTTGGCACCATTTTCTGTTTATCGAGTTTGCTATCTACCCATTTATTTAAAGCTAGATAACCGTACTTAACTTGCTCGACTTGCTCAAAAACAAAGTGTTGTATTTTTTCTTGCTTAGATTGAGGTACCGGTTTCTCTTTTCGCTCACGCCTCACTTCTACTGGCTTAGTGAACCAGTCCTCTAAAAAACGGCGATTGAACAACCCTGTCAATGTGTCTGTCTTTGCGAGGCGACGCATTCTCAAACGCGAGCGATTGACGACGAGAAATACTACCGCCATCAAAAATAGAACACCGATGAGCGCAAGTAGCGCTTCACCCAATAAGTAAAAAGTACGACGGTTATTTTCTAGCTCCATACGCTGCAAAACATTGTTCCAGTTGAGATCTTCGTTCTCATATTCAAGTCGTTCCAACTCAAATAACGTCTGCTGGCGCTCAAGATTTTCAACTTCTCTTTGATTGCTAAATTGGATAAATTTATCGTGATAGTTACCGTAAGTTTCGAATGCTAGTTTAAAGTCATTGCTTCCCGCATAGGCCATAGCGGCGACTTTTAGTAGCTCCATTTGCTGTTGCTTGACGTATCGACTCTCTATAATCTCCGGCAGCATTGGCGCGATCATCGCTAAAAGTATTTCAAATTGCTGCTGCTCTAACATATATTCGGCTTGTAACAACTTAAATGTTGCCAAATACGCGCTAGACGTTTCTCTGTACTGTAAATTCTCCGCCAGCTTCAAGTGGTTAACCATCTTCTTTTCTTGTTTCGTCTCGCGATATAAAGCTGCAAGTTCAAGGTTAACTCGAAATCTAAAGCGTCCATCACCGATAATTTGAGCCAGCTTTAACGCTCGCTGATATGACGCTATCGCCTCTTCGTATTGGAACTGTGCTTTATGAAGTTTCGCTATCGTCAAAACGCTCAACAACTCATTGAACGACATACGCCTATCCCTAAAATAGCGATATGCTTGTTCCAAAAGCGCCTCAGATCGGTCGTAACCCTGAATTTTGACAAGTACGTCACCTAGCTCTAGTGCTGCACGTTCGACCAGCCCGTGAACACCTGAAGATTCAGCCGCATCCATGGACGACATAAGTGCAGCATAGGATTTTTTAAACTCACCTTGCTCATCGTAATAGCGTCCTTTTAGCAACAGGATTTCTGATTCAAGTTGCTTATCACCATTCTCACGCGATGTTTCCAACAAGCTATCCAACGCAGAAAGCGCGGTATCGATATCGCTCTTTCCAACCATAGTTCGCATCTGAATCAACTTAAACAGGAGATACTCATGGCTCTGTGGACGCACAAGCTCCAATCCTTTTTGAACGACACTCTGACTCTCTTCTACGCGCCCTAGCAGCTCTAAAACCGTGGCCTTGGCAAGCCAGTAACGCACCAACAGCGCTGTTGGTTGGTTTTGTAGTAAAGACTCTTCTTCTAACGCTTCAATCAAAGCTAAAGAACTCTGAGGTAATGCGTAAATTTGATTTTCGATGCCTTCTAACGACTGTAAAAACTTACCTTCCTGTTCCACCTTTTCTGTGGAGGCCTGAACAGAAAAACACAGACACCCCAATAATAGCGGCATCGTCCTAAGCGAATGAAATAGTGACATTATTGCTCTTCCCTAATGGGTAGTTACTTCAGTGTAATTGAGAATTCTGATTATTTATTATTAAGACAACTGAAGGTTATTCAGTCAGCCTCATATTCCCATGTATTTTGCGCTGAATAATAAATCACCATCTTTAGATGCCGAAATAGTTTTCGGTTACAATATGACCAATAAGAATGTTTTTTACACACCAAGAATGACGATCTCGTTAGTGAGACAAAAGATCGTCTTAGTTGTGAGTTGATACATTTACATGACAAGCAATATAGAACTAACCATTCACATTAGAAATAGAATCAATTTTTATACCGTTCGATGAGATAGCAGTCGACCATGCATCCAATACATTTTTCAGATAGAAGCAATAAAAGAAAGGAGAAAATGGAAGGAAGCGGACAATCAAACTCGCTCCCCTTTTTTATGTTGCAGAAGGGGTTACATTCGCATTCCGCCATCGACTTCGAACACTCTTCCGGTCACGAATTCGTTGGTTAACACGTATTTTATGGTCGATGAAATTTCATCCGCCAAACCTAAACGTCCAACCGGAATCATTCCGATTAAACGTTCCATCGCTTCAGGTTTTATTTGGTCTGTCATGGCAGTTTTGATGACACCCGGAGCAATCGCCACTGAGCGAATTCCGAAACGCCCTAACTCTTTCGCCCACACCGTTGCCATGGTGGCTACCGCCGCTTTAGATGCTGAATAGTTGGTTTGACCAATATTCCCGGCACGCGCAACGCTGGATATGTTGATCAGAACCCCTTTGCTATCGGTGTTCAGCATTACCTTGCTCGCTTCACGGCCACACAGGAAAGTGCCTGTTACATTCACATCTAGAACAGACTGAAATTGTTCCAGCGACATCGTGTTAACCTGACCATCTTTGACTTTAATGAACATACCATCACGCATAATACCTGCGTTATTGATAACGCCATTGAGCTGCTTGAAATCTGCCTCAATTTGCTCAAAAGCAGTGCACACCTGCTGTTCGTCAGTCACGTTCGTCACATAAAAACGAGCGGTAACGCCGAGAGATTCACATTCCGCTTTCGTTTCAGCCAGTTGATCTGAATTGAGGTCGATAAGCGCAAGATGAACGCCATTTTCCGCCAGTGACAGTGCCATTTGTTTACCCAGCCCCTGCCCTGCCCCCGTGATCGCAATGACCTTATTTGCTAACTCCATAAGCGCTCCTTAGGCCTGATTTTGCTTTTGGTAGAACTCAAACAAGCTCGAAAAATCTTTTTGCCCGTTGCCCTGACCGTTGTGAAAATTAAACAGATTACGAGCCAAGCTGCCCATTGGCGTTGATGTTTGACTGGCAACCGCCGCTTCCATCGCAAGACCCAGATCTTTAGCCATTAACTGGCTCATAAAGCCGCCTTGATAACCATTGCTTGCAGGCGTATTTTCCATCACACCTGGACAAGGGTTGTAAAGCTCTAGCGCCCAGTTACGCCCTGAACTTTGCAACATGATGTCGGAAAGCACTTTGGGATCGAGTCCGTTTTCCATCCCTAAATTGAGTGCTTCACAGGTGCCGCTCATCAAAATGCCCAACATCATGTTATTGCAGATCTTCGCCACCTGACCAGCTCCAACATCGCCCGCATGGAAGATGTTTTTACCCATGTGGCTAAGCACCGCTTTGGCTTGAACAAAGTTCTCTTGTGAACCGCCAACAATGAAAGTTAACGTACCTGCTGCTGCGCCCGCAACGCCACCAGATACTGGTGCATCAACAAAACTGATACCAAGTTGCGATGCTTTTTCGCCAACCAAACGAGCAGTCGCAGGATCGATGGTGGATGAATCAATCAGCAAGGTGCCTGATTCGACGCTATCTAATATGCCATCTTGACCAAGATAAACGCTTTGAACGTGTTGGCTCGCTGGCAGCATAGTGACAACCACATCAACACCTTGTACTGCCTGCTGAACGGAATCGGCACTTGAAGCGCCCAATGCGGTCAACTCCTCAACTGCGTTTGGGTTCAAATCAAATACTTCGACGTTCAAGCCCGCTTTAAGTAGATTCTTAGCCATAGGCGCACCCATGTTACCAAGGCCAATAAATGCAATTTTGTCCATATCGTATTTCTTCCTTGTACTAAAGTGCCGCTATAGCTACCGACGATGCGGTCAGTGGGTATTCTGCTGAGTCAATTGGCGAGAAGAAGCGCTCCAAAACTTGTGGCGTTACGTCAGAAACCGTGCGATGTTGCCAAGTCGGTTGATTGGTTTTATCAATAATCAGCGCACGAACCCCTTCTCTAAAATCACCTTCTAAGCCACAACGTAGTGTTAGGTTAAATTCCATATCAAAACACGCTTTCAAAGAGAGGTTTTGATACTGCGTTAACTGCTGATAAGTGATACTGAGCGACAACGGACTGCCATAGTTCAGTGACTTCTGCGCATTGACGAACCACTTGTTATCAACGTTAGCACGGCTGATTGCATCAACAATTGACGCTAAGTCACCCGAACATAACTGCTCAATCAATTCCGCATAGGGCATCAACATCCCTTCGGTTGGCTCGTCCACGTGTACCGAACGCAGCGTAGTGGCGATTTTTTCGTTGATGTTCGCTTCACCTTTCCAACTTACCAATGCAAGCAGATCCAGCAGCACTTGCTTGTTTTCTGGCTGTGCAATCCATTGGCTTAACCCCAACGCTTTCATATCTGTTGCGTTAATTTGGCAAGCAGTCAAACTTAAGAACAGTGCCAAATGTTTTGGCAACTGGTTCAGGAAGTACGTCGCGCCTACATCTGGGTAAAGGCCAATTTTAATCTCTGGCATTGCAAAGCGTGTGGTGGTTTCTGCTACGCGATGGCTGGCACCCATAAACAGGCCAACTCCCCCGCCCATCAAATAACCATGTCCCCACGCGATGATCGGTTTTGGATAAGTATGAATAAGATGGTCACAGCGATATTCGAGGTCAAAGAAGGTTTCCATCGCTGAAAACGCAGAATCAAAGTCTTGCTCTTTGTTTTCAAGTGCACGGTAGATCGCTTGAATATCACCACCAGCACAAAACGCTTTTTCACCTTGAGCATGCAAGAATACCGCGATGACGCTGTCGTCCGTTTGCCATTCATTAAGCTGTTTGTACAACTTCTCAATCATCACGTAACTCAACGCGTTGAGAGCTGCTGGGTTATCAAGCTCTAGCACACCAATAACAGAGCCATCTGCGCACTCAAGTTTTGAAACATTTACTGTACCTGTCATTTGGCCTCCGCTAGCTGTTTGTCCATTGTGGCTTGCGCTTTTGCAAAAACGCATTCACACCCTCAGTCTGATCTTGTGTATTGAACAGCTGTAAAAACAGTTCACGCTCCAAAACCAATCCAGCTGCATGAGTTTGGCTGCGTCGACCTTGAATGAGCGTTTTGCACGCAGACACAGATTTCGGTGATTGACCTGCAACACGCTGTGCTAGCTCCATAGCCGCTTCGAGTGCTTGACCTTTCGCCACCACCTCTTCGACTAACCCAATTTTTTCCGCTCGCTCGGCCGTCACACGCTCGCCACACAGGATCATACGCTTCGCCCAACCTTCACCTACCAACGCGGTCAGGTTTTGCGTCCCACCCGCACACGGCAACAAACCTACCGATGCTTCAGGAAGTGCCATTTGTACTTGTTCTTCTGCGATACGAATGTCACACGCCATCGCCACTTCCAGACCGCCGCCCATCGCATAGCCATTAATTGCTGCGATAGAAACCCCATCGAATGCAGAAAGCGCTTCAAACGCTTCACCAAATGCGAACGCCATGTTTGCTGCTTGTGATTTATCACCCGATGCAAAGTTATTAAGATCTGCTCCAGCAGAAAAGAATTTCTCGCCTTCGCCTGTTAAAACCAACGCATAAATAGAGCGATCATTACTAAGTTCAATTGCCAACTCTTTTAGCTGATTCAAAGACTCAAGCGTCCAAGTGTTCGCTGGCGGATTACTAATCGTGAGCTTGGCAATATGCGCTTCGCGCTCTAATTTGATTTGTGCCGTCATAATCTTTCAGTCCTTTTTAATTTCTTTAGGTAAGGCTGTGTCTCGCTGACTAAAGCAGCTCAACGCCTTCCGTTAGTAATCGTCTTGCGACGATCAGACGCATGATTTCGTTGGTACCTTCAAGGATTTGGTGAACACGAACGTCTCGGAAATGGCGCTCGACTGGATATTCTTTGATGTAGCCATAGCCACCGTGAATTTGCAGCGCCTGATCGCAGACTTTAAAGCCCACATCAGTAGCAAAGCGTTTTGCCATGGCACAGTACGCACTTTTTTCTGCGTGCTGGGCATCGAGTTTAGCGGCAGCGAGTCGCACCATTTGACGCGCAGCGACCAGCTCAGTCGCCATATCAGCAAGCTTGAACTGCAACGCTTGAAATTGCGCCAGTGAACGGCCGAACTGTTTGCGTTCGTTCATGTATTGCTTGGCTTCGTTCAGTGCTTGTTGCGCAGTACCGACGGAACAAGTAGCGATATTGATTCGACCACCATCAAGGCCAAGCATGGCGAACTTAAAGCCCTCTCCCTCTTCACCCAACAGATAGTCAGCCGGAATGCGGACATTTTCGAAGGTAATCATGCGAGTTGGCTGGCAGTTCCAACCCATTTTGGCTTCTTTTTTACCGTAGCTAATGCCTTCGCAATCAGCAGGAACAACGAATGCAGAAACGCCACCCGCTCCTTCACCACACGAACGCGCCATCGCGACGAGAACATCTGTATCACCCGCACCCGAGATAAACACTTTTGCTCCATTGAGGACAAACTCATCGCCATCACGCACTGCGCTAGTCGTTAGAGAAGCGGCGTCAGAGCCGGCATTAGGTTCGGTTAAACAGTAGGAAGCGAGCTTTTCACCCGAAATTAGATCCGCGCTAAATTGCTGCGCCACTTCGGCTTTGGCAAAGCTGGTTATCATCCACGTCGCCATGTTGTGAATGGTCATAAACGCAGTAGTCGCGGTACAACCCATAGCCAACTGCTCGAAAATGATCGCCGCATCCAAACGAGATAACCCCAAGCCACCATGCTCTGGCGGCGTATAGATGCTCAGAAAACCAAGTTCACCTGCTTGACGCAGTACGTCTTTAGGGAAATGATGGTTTTCATCCCACTCGGCCGCATGAGGCGCTAACATTTGGTCTGCAAACTGCTTTGCTACTTCGGCAAACGCGAGTTGATCTTCGTTTAATTCAAAATCCATCTTGAAGTCCTAAGGTCTAATTCGTTGCATTTGTATCCGAGCCAAGCCCACTTAAACGGTGGCGCTTGGCTAGAGGTGTCGCTAATCCAGTAATTAGCTAAGTTGAATGGTCATGTTTGGACCGCTTGGAATGTCATCTTCAAACCAACGCGCGGTGACAGTTTTCGTCTCGGTGTAGAAGCGAACCGCTTGTTTACCGTAAGCATGCAGGTCGCCGTAGAAGCTGCCTTTCCACCCAGTAAATGAGAAAAATGGCAATGGCACTGGAATCGGCACGTTGATGCCTACGTTACCTACTTCGATATTGTGTTGATACTTTCTCGCGGCAGCGCCGTTCGCCGTGAAAATAGACGTACCATTACCAAAGCGGTTTGCATTGATCAGTTCAATCGCTTCATCTAGGTCATCCACTTCCATAGTTAACAGTACAGGCCCGAAAATTTCTTCCTGATAAATCGACATGTCTGTGGTCACGTTAGTAAACAGTGTTGGCCCCACCCAGTTACCGTTCGGGAAGCCAGGTACTTGGCAGTCTGTCCCGTCCAGAACACAATTCGCGCCTGACGCTTTGCCTTCATTAATCAGATTCACCACTCGCTGCTTCGCTTGAGGGCTAATCAGTGGACCATAACCAGCGGTTTCATCATCCCACGCGCCAGGCTGAACCTGAGCTAACGCCTCTTTAAGCTCTGGAATCCATTCTTTGGTTTCGCCGACAAATACGGCAACCGAAATCGCCATACAGCGTTGGCCTGCAGCACCAACTGACGCGCCAACTAGGTTATTGATGACTTGCTGTTTGTTTGCATCCGGCATGATGACCATGTGGTTCTTAGCACCTGCAAATGACTGCACGCGTTTCAGGTTGTCTGTACCTGTTTTGTAGATGTACTCACCAACGGGCACAGAGCCAACAAAAGAGATCGCACGAACAACTGGATCAGTCAGAATGCGGTCGACTTGCTCTTTGGTCCCGTGAACAACTTGCAATACGCCTTTTGGTGCACCAGCTTGTTCAAATAGCTCTGCCAATTTCATTGCAGTCAGCGGAACTTGTTCCGAAGGTTTTAGAATAAAGGTGTTGCCACAAGCGATCGCCATCGGGAACATCCACAATGGGATCATCGCAGGGAAGTTAAAGGGTGTGATGCCAGCACAAACACCGAGCGGTTGAATGTAAGAGTAACCATCAATATTGGTCGCGACGTTTTCCACCGTTTCGCCCATCATTGAGCTACAAATGTTCGCCGCTTGTTCTACGACTTCAATCCCACGCCAAATGTCACCCTTTGCATCCGCGAGGGTTTTGCCTGTCTCACTTGAAAGCAGTATCGCCAACTCATCGTGTTGCTCTTTTAGCAAATGTTGGTAACGCAGCATCAATCTAGCACGCTCCGGCGCTGCAACTTCTTTCCAGCGTTTGAACGTTTCTGTTGCGCTGGCAATCGCCGCATTCATTTCCGATTCCGTGGCACAAGGTACTTGTGCAATCACTTCGTTGGTTGCCGGGTTGGTTACATCTAGCCATTGTTTTGAATCGGAGATGGCAAATTCACCACCGATATACTGCTTTACTTGTTCTGTCATGATGACATCCTTGTATTTTTCAGCTTGTTACTGACTACTGTTATGTAAGTGAAACTTTGTTGAGAGTGATTTAGCAGATTTCAATCGCGATAGCGGTAGCTTCGCCGCCGCCAATACAAAGCGATGCAACGCCACGCTTACCACCAGTTTGTTTTAGCGCATGAATCAAAGTGACAAGGATTCGATTGCCACTTGCGCCTATTGGATGCCCCAGCGCACAAGCCCCTCCGCGAGGGTTCACTTTGCTCTCGTCCAGTTCGAGTGCTTTTACCGCGTATTGAGTCACGACAGCAAAAGCTTCATTGATTTCCCAAAGGTCCACGTCCGATTTGTCCCAGCCCGTTTTTTCCAGCAGCGATTCAATCGCGAAGACTGGTGCGATGGTGAACTCATCAGGCTGTCTTGCATGCGTGCTGTACGCGACAATTTTGGCTAGAGGCTGAAGGTTTTCCTGACGACCAAACTCACTATCGACTAAGATCATTGCCGACGCACCATCCGAAATGGAACTAGAGTTTGCTGCGGTTACGCCGCCATCTTTGGCAAACGCAGGGCGTAAGGTAGGAATTTTAGTGACGTCGAGTTTGCTCGGTTGCTCATCATCTACAACCAAGGTTTCGCCGCGCCGACTTTTTACGTTAACAGGCACGATCTCTTCTTTGAACAAACCTTGTTCGATTGCTTGCTGCGCACGAGTCACCGACTGTTGCGCCCAGGTATCCATACTTTCACGGCTGAACTGATACTTTTGCGCCGTCTGTTCTGCAAAGACACCCATCAGCTCGCCTTGGTAGGCATCCTGCAACCCATCATAAAACATGTGATCAAGCACTTGCTCGTGACCTAAACGGAAACCATCACGCGCTTTCTTTAATAGATAAGGAGAAGACGACATGTTTTCCATGCCACCAGCGATGACAGCATGCGCATTACCAGATTGAATAAGGTCATATGCCAGCATCACGGTTTTCATACCCGATCCACAAACTTTGTTCAGTGTCGTACAACCAATCGATTGTGGCATTTCAGCTTTAAGGCTTGCTTGTCTTGCAGGCGCTTGCCCCACACCGGCGGGTAAAACGCACCCCATCAGCACTTCGTCTATTTTGTGCACATCGAGTTGGCTTTCGGCTAGCGCCCCTTGAATGGCTTTCGCACCGAGTTCCGTGACATCTGTTGAAGCTAATTCACCTTGAAAAGAGCCGATAGGCGTTCGCTTAGCGGCAACAATCCATGTTTCATTTTTCATTCCATTAACCTTTTGTTGACGTTTACGTCATAACTATACTAACATTTACGTTAACGTCAAGTTTGAGGTTATTGTTTGTTCGAGTGATTCTTTGATTTCGAGTAAATGCGAGTGATATCAAGGCTCAAGAGTGGATGTTGTTTGTTTACTTTAACGTTAACGAATTGTATATTCATGTAAATGTTATACGAAAGTCGTAAGGTTAAGGAATGAACACATTTAAGATCAGCGAGCTCGCGAAAGAGTTCGACATTACTACTCGAAGCATTCGCTTCTACGAAGATTTAGGTCTCCTAACTCCAGAACGTAAAGGCAACACTCGAATCTACAATGGTCGTGATCGAATTCGACTAAAACTGATTTTGCGAGGTAAGCGATTGGGCTTTTCTCTTGCAGATATCAAAGAGTTATTTGAACTCTACGATACCGATCAAAGTACTGAGCAGTTGAACTATATGATTCGGTTGATCGAAGAGAAGAAGGCAGCATTGCAACAGCAAGCAAACGACATTCAAGCGGTAATGATGGAGTTAAATGCTGCGCAGTTGCGATGCCAAAACACACTGAGATCCATGAAAGGCGAAAAAGTCACCTAACACCTCAACTCTGGGATGTAGGTGACGTAAAGGCAAGGACACGCAATGAAATCTACCTACTCTTCCCTGAACTTTGTTTATGACGAAAATACCGATTTGCTTCGCGAGCAAATCAATAGTTTTGCTGCAAGAGAAATTGCGCCGCTAGCGCAATCTATCGACCAAACTAACGACTTTCCAAACCATCTTTGGTCCAAATTAGGTGACATGGGTCTTTTAGGTGTGACCACCAGCGAAGAGTTTGGTGGTGCTGGCATGGGCTATCTCGCCCACGTTATCGCTATGGAAGAAATCAGCCGAGCATCCGCTTCGGTTGCGTTAAGTTACGGCGCTCACTCCAACCTTTGCGTCAACCAAATCCACCGTAACGGCACACAAGCGCAAAAAGAGAAATACCTACCTAAGCTCATCTCCGGTGAACATATCGGCGCCCTTGCTATGAGTGAACCCGGCGCCGGCTCTGATGTGGTCTCTATGCAGCTTAAAGCCGAACGTAAAGGCGATATTTTCCTGCTAAACGGCAACAAAATGTGGATCACCAACGGCCCTGATGCACACACCTATGTTGTCTACGCAAAAACCGACCCAAGCCAGCACTCCAAAGGCATCACGGCATTTATTGTGGAACGCGGATTCCCTGGATTTACTCAAGCACAAAAACTCGACAAGTTGGGTATGCGCGGCTCGAATACGTGTGAGCTGGTCTTCCAAAACTGCGAAGTCCCTGCGGAAAATATTCTCGGCGAAGAAAACCAAGGCGTGAAAGTATTGATGAGCGGCCTCGACTACGAACGTGTGGTGCTTGCAGGCGGCCCACTTGGCATCATGCAGGCGTGTATGGATATCGTTGTGCCTTACATTCACGACCGTAAACAGTTCGGTAAATCCATCGGTGAATTCCAGCTAGTTCAAGCAAAAATCGCGGATATGTACACACAAATGAATGCCGCTAAAGCGTATGTTTACGCCGTCGCTGCCGCTTGTGATCGTGGTGAAACCACACGTAAAGATTCTGCTGGCGCGATCCTCTACAGCGCAGAGCTGGCAACCAAGATGGCACTGGATGCGATTCAACTACTTGGCGGTAACGGCTACATCAACGAGTTTGATACGGGCCGTTTGTTGCGAGATGCCAAGCTGTATGAAATCGGTGCGGGCACTTCAGAAATTCGCCGCATGCTTATTGGTCGCGAATTGTTTAACGAAAGCGCCTAATCAACATACCTAGGCGTTCTGAATCTAAATAAATTCCTTATTCAACCTAAATCTTATTCAACATAGATAAAGGCGGGTGGTGTCACCCGTCTACCGAATGGAGATCGGCTATTTATGGCTTGTTTGACGACCAATATTAATACCCATTCAGAGCAGTATCAGGAAAACTACCGCTCTATGGCGTCGCTCGTGGATCAACTCTATACCGTGACTGCGCAAATCGAAGATGGTGGCGGCGAGAAAGCACGTGAGCATCAGCAGAAGAAAGGCAAACTTCCGGTACGTGAGCGCATTCTTGCCCTACTCGACCCTGGTTCGTCCTTTCTAGAAATTGGTCAATTTGCTGGCTGGGATGTGTATCCAGATTACGTTCCATGTGCTGGAGTGGTTGCAGGTGTGGGTGTGATTGACGGCACTGAGTGCATGATCGTCGCGAACGACGTGACGGTAAAAGGCGGCAGTTACTACCCACTCACCGTGAAAAAGCACTTAAGAGCACAAGAAATTGCAGAAAAATGCCAACTGCCGTGTGTTTACTTAGTCGATTCTGGCGGCGCTAACCTACCCCGCCAAGATGAGGTATTCCCAGATAAAGACCATTTTGGCCGTATTTTCTACAACCAAGCCCGTATGTCGGCCAAAGGCATTCCACAAATTGCGGTGGTCATGGGGCTATGTACCGCTGGCGGCGCTTATGTTCCTGCCATGTGCGACGTATCCATCATAGTCAAAGAACAAGGCACGATTTTTTTGGCAGGTCCACCTCTTGTAAAAGCAGCGACAGGTGAAGAAGTCAGCGCGGAAGATCTTGGTGGCGCAGACGTTCATTGTCGCACCTCTGGTGTGGCGGACTATTACGCAGAAAATGATCACCACGCGTTAGAGTTGGCAAGACAAGCCGTTTCTCAAATTAACCACTTGAAACCCGTTCAACTCAAGCAAAAAGCACCACAGGAACCACGTTTTCCTGCCCAAGAGCTGTACGGCATCGTCGGAACCGATCTCAAAAAGCCGTTTGATGTTAAAGAGGTCATTGCCCGAATTGTTGATGATTCCCAGTTCGATGAATTTAAAGCCTTGTTCGGCGAAACCTTGGTCTGTGGCTTTGCCCATATTCACGGTATGCCGATTGGCATTGTCGCTAACAACGGCATTCTATTTTCGGAATCAGCACAAAAAGGCGCGCATTTTATTGAGCTGTGCGCACAACGCAAAATTCCTCTGCTTTTCTTGCAGAACATCACGGGCTTTATGGTCGGTCAGAAGTACGAAGCCGAAGGCATCGCCAAACATGGTGCGAAAATGGTAACTGCTGTTGCGTGTGCAGACGTGCCGAAGTTTACCGTAGTGATTGGTGGCTCGTATGGCGCTGGGAACTACGGCATGTGTGGCCGCGCTTATGATCCAACCATGATGTGGATGTGGCCAAACGCGCGCATCTCCGTCATGGGTGGAGAGCAAGCGGCTGGCGTGATGGCGCAAGTGACCCGCGATATCAAAACTCGCAAAGGTGAAAGCTGGAGCGCGGAGGAAGAAGAAGCGTTCAAACGTCCAATTGCGGTGCAATATCAGACTCAAAGCCATGCATACTACGCCAGTGCTCGTTTGTGGGACGACGGCATTATTGACCCTGCGAAAACCCGTGATGTTGTCGGCATTGCTCTGTCTGCTGCGCTTAATGCGCCGATACCAGACAGCAAATTTGGCATCTTCCGTATGTAGTCGGATGCAAGGCAAACCTTAACTCCTCGCGAATACCGATGTTTAACAAGTAATGGTTAGCGAGCATTGAAATACAGACTGAAATGTCAGACAAAGGAAGTCACATGACCGGACTACTGCTTGAAAAAGACAGCAATGGCGTTGCCTGGTTGAGCCTGAATCGGCCAGAAAAACACAACGCGTTTAATGACGCATTGATTGCCTCACTAATTGAGACACTAGAACAGCTCGAAAAGGACGATTCTCTCCGTGCACTGGTGTTAACTGCACAGGGAAAACACTTTTCTGCGGGAGCAGATCTTGGCTGGATGCAGTCAATGGCCGCCAAAACCGAAAGTGAAAACCTGCAAGATGCACAGCAACTAGCAAAACTTTTGCATACGCTGGATACCTTTAGCAAACCAACCATTGCTATGGTGCATGGCGCTGCATTTGGCGGCGCACTTGGGCTTATCTGCTGCTGCGATATCGCTATTGGTACACCTGAAAGCCGCTTCTGTTTGAGTGAAGTGAAGCTCGGTTTGTTACCCGCCACCATCGGACCTTACGTAATCCGAGCGATTGGACAACGACAAAGCCGACGCTACTTTTTAACCGCGGAACTGATTGATGCCGAAACCGCACTATCGATGAGTATTCTTCATCAGATAGACGCTCAACCACGTGAAGCCGTCAATCGCACCATTGATCACCTGCTTAACAACGGTCCACAAGCCATGCAGGCAGCAAAAACGCTCTGCTTACGTTGTGACAATCAACCTATCGAGCATTCATTAATTGAATACACCAGCCAAGCTATTGCAACCGCCCGCGTGTCCGCAGAAGGACAAGAAGGACTGAGTGCATTTTTTGAAAAGCGCGCCGCCAATTGGAGGAATCATGTTTAAAAGAATACTGATCGCAAACCGCGGTGAAATTGCCTGCCGAATCATTAAAACCGCAAAAAGCATGGCTATAGAGACGGTTGCCGTCTATTCCGAAGCGGATCGCAGCAGCTTACATGTTAAACAAGCGGATTTCGCTGAATTCATTGGCCCCGCTCCGGCGAGTGAATCGTATCTCGATATCGATGCGATTATCGGCGCTGCGAAAAAATGGCAAGCCGATGCTATCCACCCTGGGTATGGTTTTCTTTCCGAGAACCCGAAACTGGCGAAAGCGTGCAGCGAAAATGGCATTGTTTTTATTGGCCCTTCCACCAGCGCAATTGAAGCAATGGGTTCGAAGTCGCAAGCCAAAGCCATCATGTCAGAGGCGAACGTACCATTGGTTCCGGGCTATCACGGCACAGACAACAGCATAGAGCATTTATTAGCAGAAGCGGAAAAAATCGGTTACCCAGTGATGCTTAAAGCAACCCAAGGGGGCGGCGGTAAAGGCATGCGAGTGGTCAATAGCGCAGCCGAAATGCCTCTGGTCATCGACGGTGCGCAGCGTGAAGCACTTTCAAGCTTTGGCGATAAGCAGCTTCTAATCGAAAAATGTATATTGCAGCCTCGCCACGTTGAAGTTCAGGTATTTGCTGACCAACATGGCAACTGTGTCTATCTTTCTGATCGCGATTGCTCCATTCAACGCCGTCACCAAAAAGTAGTCGAAGAAGCACCAGCTCCCGGTCTTAGTGATGAACTGCGTAAACAAATGGGTGAAGCTGCGGTTCAGGCCGCTCAAGCGATCGACTATGTTGGCGCTGGCACGGTGGAGTTCTTGCTCGATAGCCGCGGTGAGTTTTACTTCATGGAGATGAATACCCGTCTGCAAGTTGAACACCCTGTTACTGAATTGATCACCGGTGTTGATTTGGTGGAGTGGCAATTAAAAGTCGCAGCTGGCGAGCATTTACCTATTTCGCAATCTGAAATCACCCACAACGGTCATTCAATTGAGCTGCGAATTTACGCAGAAGATACAGACAATGACTTTATGCCGTCGACTGGCCGCATTGATTACTTAAAAGAACCCGTATCAGACAGTAGTGTGCGCCTAGCGTGCGTACGCGTTGATAGTGGTGTTACCCAAGGCGATAGCATCAGCGAATATTACGATCCAATGATCAGCAAACTGATCGTCTGGGGGCAAACTCGTGATATCGCGCTAAAGCAGCTTAAGCAGGCGTTAACTCAATATCACGTACGTGGCGTAACGACAAACATTGGTTACCTGCACAGCATTGTTTCGCAGCCAGCCTTTGCCGAGATTGAGCTCGATACAGGTTTCCTCGTCACACATCAACAAGGCATAAATGAGCAGCAAGACGTGTCGGATTCAATCTGGCTTACATTGGCGGCGGTTGCTCGCTGGAATGATCTCATTTCAAAATCAGACAGCTCAACGTTACCCGCGCCAACCAAACGAGGTTTTAGACTGTCAGTTGACAACGTTTACCGATTTAACTTCACGGATGCCAAAGCCAACCATCAGGCACGTTTGCAACAATCATCGCAAGATACAGGATCTCACTTCACTGTCCGATGTGGTGAGGAGCTGCATCAGGTTATCCTGCTTGAAAGTGACAACCAGTTTATCGTCGATATTGATAATGTGCGTTACACCTTTAATGCACTTAGCGATGAACAAAGAACAACACTATTTTATCTTGGTCAGCAGCGCACGTTCGCTCATCAACCTAACTTTGACTCTGCAAAAGATGTAGATGATGAACTCAGTCCAACCGCACCACTCAACGGCATAATTTCAGCAGTTATGGTGGCTAAAGGTGACGAAGTGGCGGCGGGCGATCCGCTTTTGGTACTCGAAGCAATGAAAATGGAATACACCATCACGGCTCCGGTCGCAGCAACAGTCGACGAATTGTTTTATCAGCACGGGGACCAAGTACAGCACGGTTCCATACTGCTGAATTTGTCTTTGATATCGGATAACGTCAGTGAAGATAAGGAGCGCGAATATGCTACCAGCGAAGGTTAATATCGTCGAAGTCGGCGCTCGTGATGGTCTGCAAAATGAAACGGCAGTGACGCTGGTTGATAAAATCCGTTTGATTAACCAACTAAGCAGCAGTGGCTTAAAGCATATTGAGGCGGGATCTTTCGTCTCTCCAAGGTGGGTGCCTCAAATGGCCGATTCCGATCAGGTGTTTGCTGGTATCTCAAAAAAGCCTGAAGTGGTTTATAGCGCGCTCACACCAAATCTCGCAGGGTTAGAACGTGCGCTGGAAAGCGGTGTAAAGCGAATTGCGGTGTTTGGCTCCGCTTCAGAAACGTTCAGCCAGAAGAACATCAACTGCAGCATTACCGAAAGTCTCGCTCGATTTGAGCCCGTTATCGAATTGGCGAACCAGCATAACATTCCTGTACGCGGGTACTTGTCTTGTACCATGGTGTGCCCATATGAGGGAGTAATCAAGCCAGAGCAAACTACCAAGGTCGCCAATACGTTGTTTGATATGGGATGTTATGAGATTTCGCTCGGTGATACTGTCGGTAAAGCAACGCCTAATCGCGTTATCGCCATGCTGGATTCGTTGTTAACGCTACTGCCAAAAGACGCGCTCGCAGTACATTTTCATGACACTTATGGGCAAGCATTAGCCAATATCTATCAAGCCTTGTTAATGGGCATCAACACCATTGATAGCGCAGTAGCGGGGCTCGGCGGCTGCCCTTACGCGAAAGGAGCCAGTGGTAATGTTGCAACGGAAGATGTACTTTATCTGTGTGAGCAACTTGGGATTGAAACAGGCGTTGACCTTAGCGTCATCAATGAAGCGGGTTGGCAAATTTGCCGTGCGTTAGGAAAGTCTCCTGCTTCTAGGGTCGCATTGGCTCTAGGCGATCCGTATAGCTTGTAAATCATCAACAACCAATCAGGTAATGTATTTCAACGGGCATGCAGACGTACGTGCCCGTTTTTTATTGTTACTCATAAAAACCTTAACGCTCAACGGTCTTCATCACATTAATTAGTGCCTGATTTCAGCTACAATTTAGTTTCAAAGCGAACGTATAAAACAGGATCAGGTAAATGCTCATAACATTTCGTTGTCGAAGCCACTCAAACGTCACAATGTTTGGTGATATTGCATTAGATATGCTCAAAATGATGGGTCACAGCGGCACGGTGCCGGGATCAATTTCCGCTCAAGATGTTCCTGACGCGTTATCAAGATTAACTTCTGCTCTATCTGCGAAAAATGCAGCTGAAGAAAATCTCCATACTGATGTAGACGAAGAGGAAGAACAAGCAGAGCCCGCGGTAAGCCTAGGACGCAGAGCGTTTCCACTGATTGAGTTGCTAAAATCAGCAATCAAAGAAGAATGCGAAGTCATGTGGGACAACCAATAACGCCTTCAAACTGGTTTCTAACGAGGTGAATCCGTGTTGTGACCGCCTCGCTTTGGTTGCTCGACACCAAGATAAGAACACCAATACCGCTTATCGCCCTATCCGTTTCTCTCCCTAGACAACTTGATTTGCCCATCAATGTGCACATCTCGTTGTGGAAACGCGATTTCAATGCCGTGCTTTTCGAAAGCTTCGTAGATTTCAAAACGCATGGCACTTGCGACCGAGCGAATACCGCCCTCAACCGTTGAGTTAATCCAAAAATAAGATTCGAAGATCAAAGCATTGTCACCAAAGTCTTGAAAAAACACATCTGGCGCTGGCGAACTCAGAACTTGCGCTTGCTGCGAAGTCACTTCCGCCATTAAGGCAGCAACCTGTTTGACATCGCTCCCATACGCGACACCGACGACGACAGAGCCACGAACTAATCTGTCGCATAACGTCCAGTTGATCACCACGTTCTCAATCAACTGACTGTTGGGTATGAGCATATGAACACCATCGGTTCGTCTGATTCTCGTTGAGCGTGTATTTATTTGCTCGACAGTGCCTTTGGCGCCCTCAACCTCTAAAAAGTCCCCAATTCGGATTGGCTTTTCACCAATCAAAATCCAGCCACTTATGAAGTTGTTAATGATGTTTTGCGCACCAAAACCGAAGCCGATAGCGATGGCACCAGACAGAAAGGCAAACGCGGTAATTGGCACATTTATCATCGAAAGTGTGGTCATAAAAATAATGGCGAGAGCGATGACAAATAATATCCGTTTAACCAAATGAATCACGTTTGGGTCTTTCCCCGATGAAGACATTCTTGACGTAACGGTTTTGATCAAAATTTTCGATAACCATAAAGCGACAATGACCCATGTCGGCACCATCAATATCGCCCACAACGTGATAGGTTGTTCGTTAAAGGTAAACAGTGTTGTTTCCAAAAATGAAATGACCCGTTCGAACATAAAGTGCTCACTCTTGATTCATCGTTGCCAGCAAGCCAGAGCGCATAAGTCTTATATTTTTAGCCCAATCGATAGCGCAAGCGGCTCAATTAAGTTCTTCTTATTAACTATATTGTAATCTATACAAAACGCTTCGAGTGGTTTCCCACTTTGGCTTCAACCGATTAAGCCATTTAGGGAGTACGTCTTTGTGAACTAAACGAGCCAATAAACCAACTGAATACGCAAGGCAAATCAGTGATAACTTTCTGATTTTTAAGCATCAAATTTTCACTTCGAATCACCTTCAATTATTATGCACCTTATTGCGAATAACATTGATGGAATGATTGTTATGTCAGAACTGACTCGGATGCGCTCTGGAGAAACCTATAATTGTCTGGATGAAGAACTAAAGCTAATGCGCGCCAAAACTGCGCAGCTTGTCTTCCAATTTAACCACGAGCCAAACCCAGATATCCGTAGACAACTATTGGCGGAAATGGGCGTCCAATTAAAAAACAGCGCCTGTATAGAGCCACCGCTTCAACTTACCTACGGTTGTCACTTGTCCATCGGAGAAAACACCTACATCAACTGGGATGCCATTATTCTGGACAATGGACAGGTTGAGGTTGGCGCGAACGTCATGATTGGGCCTAGAGTGCAAATTTACACAGCCGCTCATTCACTCGATACGCAAAGGCGCTTAGCTGGAGATGAGATCGCCAAACCGGTCAACATCGGCAATAACGTTTGGATTGGTGGGGGCGCTATCATACTGCCAGGCGTGACCATTGGCGACCAGGCCATCGTTGGCGCTGGCTCTGTCGTAACCAAAGACGTTGTGCCGGGCGATCGAGTTGTCGGAAATCCGGCGCGCTCCATTAAACCAAAAAAACTGAAGAAAGTCGCTATTTCGCCAAATGGTCGCGAATAATATTGGCAAGCAGAATGAGAGCATGAACGTATTTGTCATTGAGCTCAAAAGAAGCGTTAAGACGAATACAGTGATCGTATTGTTCTGTCAGGCTGAACATCTTTCCCGGTGCGATGCTGATATTACCTTTTAGTGCTTCTCGATATATTGGCAAGGCATCAATATGCTTGGGGAGCTCTAACCAAATAAAGTACCCGCCGCTTTGGCTTAACACGTTGACTGCTTCAGGTAACAGCTCACTGAGCAGACCCGTCATCTTACTTTTGCGTTCAAACAGCTTTTTCCGTAACTGCTTCAAATGCAATTCATAATTGCGGCTTGTTAAATAATGCACCAATGTCATTTGCACTGGTGCACTCGTCGCTAATGTACTCATTAGCTGTAACTTTTGTACCTCTAGCGCCCGCTTTCCCGCCGCAACCCAACCAATACGTAGCCCTGCGATTAATGATTTTGAAAACGAGGAGCACAACATGGTATTGCCCGTGTCATCAAACATTCTTAGTGGGTAAACCGAGTCATTCTCAGCATGCAGTTCGCTGTACACATCATCTTCAATTACTGGCACGTTATATCGCTGTGTCAGTTCAATCAGCTTTTGTTTTTTCTCGTTGGAGAGCGTAAAACCCAGAGGATTCTGGAAGTTCGACATCAGCCAGCACGCTTTCACATCATGCGTTTGCAGCGCTCGTTCCAATGAGTCTAGGTCAATGCCCGTGACTGGGTCTGTTCTTACTGAGAGCGCTTTCAAACCTAACCGCTCTAAGGATTGCAAAGCGCCATAGAATGCAGGCGACTCCACAACCACCCAATCTCCCGGTCTTGTACAAGCTTGCAAACTGAGCGTTAACGCCTCCAGCGCGCCTGCCGTAATGACAATTTCATCGGGTGAAATTTCAATGCCTTTCGCAGCATAACGCTTCGCGATGATGGTGCGTAATTGTTCGTTTCCCGGCGGTAAGTTATCAAAGGTGGTGGAAATCGGCATATTGCGAGCGGCTGCGCTCATCGCCCGATTCACGTGATATCGTGGGTACAAACTTGGGTCTGGATAGGCAAAGCCAAAATTGATCATGGATGGATTTTTACTCGCCTGCAGAACATCAAAGATAAACTCATTGATGTCTACCTGCTCTGTCCACGAAACCGCGGCTGGCGCTTGGGGTTCATTTGAACTCTTAATATTGGGAGCGACTCGATAACCAGAGCGCGGCTGTGACGTTACCCAGCCTTGAGATTCCAGAATTTGATAGGCATGCAACACCGTCATCAAGCTTAAACCCGAGTGTTCAGATTGGCGACGCAGAGAAGGCAGCTTGTCACCCGGATGCCATATCCCCGATTTTATCTGCCTTTTAAGCTGTTCCACTAACTCTTGATACTTCGCCAAACGCAAATCCCCTTCCCTAAAGCCGAATTCAAAATAATAACACTTCAATATTTAATCTGTTATAGGTTTATAGTCACTGTCTGTACCTACTTCCCTCATTCCGCTCCTTTTAAAATAGCTCTCTCATAAAACTTAAAAGATCAAAGGAAGTTTAATGTTTGGCCTCGACGCATTTATGCTTGCACGGATACAGTTCGCCTTTACGGTATCCTTTCATATTATTTTCCCCGCTATCACCATAGGTTTGGCCACCTATCTCGCCGTGCTGGAAGGCTTATGGCTAAAAACACGTAATCCCGATTACCAAAAGCTCTATCACTTCTGGTCGAAAATTTTTGCGGTTAACTTTGGAATGGGTGTTGTATCTGGTCTTGTCATGGCCTATCAATTCGGCACCAACTGGAGTGGTTTCTCCGACTTCGCTGGTTCTATCACAGGCCCATTACTGACTTATGAAGTGTTAACGGCTTTCTTTCTCGAAGCCGGATTTCTTGGCGTAATGCTGTTTGGGTGGCGTCGCGTCGGCGAAAAGCTGCACTTTTTTGCAACCTCGATGGTGGCGTTAGGAACGATCATTTCGACGTTCTGGATTCTCGCCTCCAACAGTTGGATGCAAACGCCACAAGGCTATGAAATTATCGACGGACGTGTGGTGCCAACCGACTGGTTTGCTATCGTTTTCAATCCTTCATTTCCTTATCGTTTGGCGCACATGAGCGTCGCGGCTTTCGTCAGTTCAGCACTCTTTGTAGGCGCGTCAGCCGCTTGGCATTTATTGAGAGGCAATCAATCGACTGCGGTAAAAACCATGTTTTCGATGTCGCTCGGGATCTTAGTGTTCCTTGCGCCACTCCAAGCCGTGATTGGCGATGTGCACGGGCTAAACACTCTGGAACACCAGCCCGCCAAAATCGCTGCCATCGAAGGACATTGGGATAACAGTGATGGCAAACCAACCCCATTGATATTGTTCGGCATGCCAAACATGGAACAAGAACGCACAGACTATGCCTTAGAAATTCCTGTTTTAGGAAGTTTGATCCTACGCCATAGTTTAACTGAGCCAATCCCGGCGCTGAAAGACTTCCCGAAAGAGGAACGACCGAACTCACCTATCGTCTTTTGGTCATTTCGAATCATGGTCGGGCTAGGACTTCTGATGATTTTACAGAGCTTCTACAGCATATGGTTACGAAAAAAGAACACGCTTTATACCTCGCGTTGGTTCCTCAAGTTTTCATTATTTATGGGGCCATCTGGTCTTATCGCAATACTCGCTGGCTGGTTTACGACAGAGGTTGGTCGGCAACCTTGGGTCGTTTATGGCGTACAAAAAACGCGTGATGCGGTTTCTGCACACGGAGACCTACAAATGAGCATCAGCCTGCTGTGTTTCCTGGTTGTATACAGCTTGGTATTTGGTTTTGGTTATTACTACATGATCCACCAAATCAAGAAAGGCCCCGATGCAATCGAACACGATGAGCACGACATGACGACCGTTTCAGGCCGCATCTAGAATTTGTCACAAAGTTAAGGTAAAGAATATGCATTTTGATTTATCCGTGATTTGGTTCGCGATCATCGTTTTTGCCACTTTGATGTACATCATCATGGATGGCTTCGATTTGGGTATTGGAATACTGATGCCCTTCATCAAGGATGAAAAACAAAAAGACGTCATGGTCAACAGTGTCGCGCCAGTTTGGGATGGCAACGAAACTTGGATTGTGCTTGGAGGCGCATCTCTATTTGGCGCTTTTCCGATGGCTTACGCGGTGATTATTGAAGCGCTAACCATCCCTTTAACGTTGATGTTGATTGCTTTGATCTTTCGTGGCGTCGCATTTGAGTTTCGCTTTAAAGCATTGGAAAACCACTTAAAGTTCTGGGATCGCTCTTTTATGGTCGGCTCGATTTTAACCACGTTTTTCCAAGGCATCGTTGTTGGCGCGGTAATTCAAGGCTTTGCGGTGGAAAACCGCGTCTTCGTAGGTAGCCAACTCGACTGGCTCAGCCCTTTTCCCATCTTTTGTGGTTTGGGTTTAGTCGCAACGTACGCGCTGCTTGGTAGCACATGGCTCATCATGAAGACGGAAGGTGAACTGCAAAACACGATGCACCGCTTCACTAACAAAACACTACTGGCGATGATCTCCGCATTAGTCATTGTGAGCGCTTGGACTCCACTTGCTTACCCTGCCATTGCGGAAAGATGGTTTTCTCTGCCTAATTTGTTCTACTTACTGCCCGTACCTGTCATTACTGGGCTGGTATGTTTGAAGATTGCCGACTCCGTTAAAAAGCGTAAAGAGCGCAGCCCTTTCGTGATGGCGTTAGTGATCGTGATTCTCGGGTTCGCTGGGCTTGGCATCAGTATCTGGCCAAATATCATTCCTCCTAGCATATCAATATGGGAAGCAGCGGCTCCTGCAAGCAGTCAGCGCTTTATGCTCGTTGGAGCAGTGATCATCATCCCGATCATTCTGGCTTACACCTTTTGGAGTTACTACGTCTTCTCCGGAAAAGTAAAAGAAGGCGAAGCGTACCATTAACGAGTTGATAAGGAGTGAGTATGAAAATCAAAAATTGGTGCCGCCAATGGGCTTGGATGGTTGGAATATGGGTCGTTAGCGTCGCTGCATTAGGGTTAGTGTCTATGTTATTTCGCGTCATGATGACCGCTGCAGGGTTAAAATCTTAGCTCGGCACGTTTAAGTCAATAAAAAATGGATGCCTCTAGATCTTGTGTAAGAGCTAGAGGCGTTTGCATTCAAGTCCGACTTTTCACGTGTGCAGACAATACGATCGTAGATTCTAAACCGCGAGCCACTTCAAAATAACCACCAGCACGAGATAGCTGACGAGCCGTCAATTTTTCTTTGCCTAGCTTTTCAAACCAATAAGGCGCTAATGAGCACTGAGCCGAGCCTGTGGCAAGATCTTCTGAAATACCGATTTTAGGTGCAAAGTAACGCAGCACATAGCTACTATCAGAACTTTGAGCCGTCACGATGACCGCATGAAACTCATCAATTTTAATCAGCTCATCAAAGTTAGGTTGATAGCGAACAACATCATCTTCTGATTCGAGAGCAACAACCAAATCACGCGTTGTAAAAGCATCTACGGGGTCATTGGAAAAGCCTGAAATACCCAAGGGGATGGCATGAGGCTTGGATTGCCAACTTGGCATCACGATCCTGTACATTCCATCAAGTTCAGTAACGATAATATGGCCATACTGGCTTTTTAGAATGACCTCATTCTGATGATAGTTGGAAATGATTGCAGCGCCTGCGCCCAAACTTCCGTGTCCACATAGGTTGATCTCTCCTTCTAGGCTAAACCAGCGAATGTGGTAGTCACTGCCAGACTGAACCATAAATGATGTGACAGGTTGAGCGACCTGATGAGTGATTTGAAGTAATTCAGAATCACTCAGCCAGTGATTTAGTTCGACAACGCCACATGGGTTACCTTGAGCTAACTCATCACAAAATACATCATATATTTGTGCTTTAATCATCCGCCATCCTTACTGTTTAACCATGCATTAAATCAAGTTCCTCGTCATTATCATCTCGATGAAACGAGAGTTCAGCTATCAATTCAACTTGTTGTAGGTAATATATACGACAAAAGAATCGCAATCTTCAGTAAGTTTTGTTCGTTGGGTAGAATCGACTGGCTATATGACTCATCTTTAAGCCCCAACATGACCGATGTTCGTGGCTACTTTTAACGCTTGTTTATTGAGATTAGACGCCTCCCAAGCAACGACAACACGACTGGTTAGGGGGATATCATCAATCTCGGCGACTGTCGCGGAATCATCGAGATGTTCAGCCAGTGAGCGCGGAACGAGAGCGATACCTAACCCAGCCTGCGCCATGGCAATCGTCGTACGAAGTTGCGGTGCTGCGAACTGTGGTTCGAGCCTTACTCCTGCGTCGGCAAAAAGTGTGCTCATGCCATCAAACAATGCGGGTCCAGTCTCTCGTGGAAACAGTAAAATTTTATGGCCTCTCAACTGTTTCATCTGGATACAGGGATATTTTGCCAGTTCGTGGCCCGCCGGAATCACTGCGACAAACGGGTCGTTAAACAACACCTTATGCTCAAAAGGCTCACTGGCGTAACAGGGTAGCCGCATGATTGCGAGATCAAGTTGTTTGCTTTTTAACTGAGTGGCAAGCTCTGGCATTGATAGTTCCGCCGTCTGTAAATGAACCCCATTCTCTTGAATACGCCCAATCCTCTCCAATACCTTAATGCAGGTTGATGTTGACGTCGCGAACCCAATTTTAACCTGCGTATTTTCACCACGGGCAATCTGTCGGGCTTTTGCTTTAGCGCGTTCCACATCAGCAAGAATATTTACCGCATCCGTATAAAAGACTTGCCCTGCATGGGTCAGTTCTACTCCTCTAGACAAGCGCTTAAATAAGTCCACGCCAAGCTCGTGCTCTAGCTTTTTGATTTGTTGACTCAAAGGAGGTTGCGCAATCCCTAACTGTTCAGCTGCTCGGGTAAAGTGACGAGTCTCGGCGACCGCGACAAAATACTTCAGGTAGCGAAATTCCATATATTTTCCATATCAAAATAAATCTTTTTTATATTGGATTTAGCGCCGTGTAGAAGTCAATCTAAATATACTCTTCATTGCATAACTGGTCTTACTCATGCGTGGATTTTATAACCCTCTATGTGCTTGTTCGCTTGAAGTAGCGAAAGAATTTTCTGAATACCATCACGTTACCGGAGATGGTGAGATTTATCAGACTTCGTTAATGAGTGCTTTGATCGCTGGTGTTTACGAAGGCTCGACAACCATAGAAGAACTGCTGAAACATGGGGATTTTGGTTTAGGTACGTTCAATGAATTGGATGGTGAGTTGATTGCGTTTGATAAGGAAGTTTTTCAACTCAAGTCGGATGGCTCCGCAAACCCGGCAGACCTGGCGCAAAAAACGCCCTTTGCTGTCATGACTTTTTTTAAGCCTGATATCGAGCTGCCACTGACATCGCGCATGTCACGTCATGAAGTCCATAGCATCATAGACGAGATGGTTCCAAGCGATAACCTATTTTGCGCAGTGCGCATTGATGGCGTTTTCGATTCAGTTCGTACTCGCACCGTACCTAAACAAACACGCCCTTATCGGCCAATGCTTGAAGTGGTCAAAGAACAACCAACGTTCAGCTTCACGCATAAGCAAGGCGTGGTCGCCGGCTTTCGCAGTCCTAAATATACGACTGGCATCAATGTGCCCGGCTATCACGAACACTTTATTACCGATGACCGCCAAGGAGGTGGTCATATTCAGGATTACAGCATTTCGTCAGGGTTCCTCCAGATTGGCAAAGTCTCGCGGCTAGTGATTGATACCCCGGTATCGACAGACTTCCTCAACGCCAATTTGGCTCCGGAAGATATAAATACCGCCATAGAAAAGGCGGAAAAGTAACAAAGTCAGGCAAATAATAAGGACAACAAATGCAATCCAAGCCTTCAAATAAAAATGGAGCTCAGTTGATCGCTCAACAGCTAGAGTCTCTCGGCATTAAGTACATTTTCGGTATTCCCGGTGCAAAAATTGATCGACTGTTCGATGCGATTGAAGACACTAACATCCAAATGATTCCGGTACGCCACGAAGCTAACGGCGCATTTATGGCGGGCGTTATGGGAAGACTAACCGGCAAAGCAGGCGTCACCATGGTTACGTCAGGCCCTGGCTGTGGAAATCTAGTTACGGGGGTGGCAACAGCAAACTCCGAAGGCGATCCGCTGATTGCTATCGGTGGTGCGGTGAAACGAACTGACCAGCAAAAACAAACACACCAGAGCATGGATACCGTCAGTATTTTTCGCTCTATAACTAAGTTCAGTGCTGAAGTGCAGCATGTGGACGCCGCAAGCGAGATTATGGCGAACGCATTTCGTATCGCAGAGTCAGGTCGTCCTGGGGCTTGCTTTTTGAGTCTCCCCCAAGATGTTTTATCCGAGCAAACCCAAACGGACATTATTGTCCCCTCGCCTTACACACAGCCTGGTTGCGCTGACATCGCAGCAATCGAAGATGCGGTCAGTCGAATCAGTAAAGCAAAGCGCTGTGTGGTTTTACTTGGCCTTCACGCGAGCCGCAGTCAAAACGCTGCTGCTATCGCCCGATTTCTTCAAAATACGCAGCTACCCGTTGTCGGCACTTACCAGGCCGCCGGCACGGTAGATATCAATTACTATCATCACTTTGCTGGGCGTGTCGGTTTGTTTAATAACCAACCTGGCGATGTTTTACTGCGGGACGCCGATTTAATTCTCACCATCGGCTTTAGCCCAATAGAGTATGACCCTGAGCTTTGGAACAGCCACCGCAACCCAGTGATTCACCTCGATATTGAACCAGCAGAATACCAACTTAATTATCAACCTTGTGTTGAAATCGTCGGAAACATTGCGCAGTCATTAGACAAAATGGGCAGCTATATCTCTGAATATGCTCGCCTTTCCCCAACGGCACTTTCAGTACTGGAAGAGGTAGCACTGCAACGGCAAGTGATCAAGACCTATCCCAATGTCTATAACAAGCAAGGGTTTCATCCACTGGCGCTAATTAAAGCCATGCAATCCATCATCACACCAGATACCACGCTATGCCTTGATATGGGGAGCTTCCACATCTGGATCGCTCGTTACTTAAGCTGTTTTCGAGCTCGCCAAATGCTGGTGTCTAACGGCCAACAAACGATGGGCGTTGCACTCCCATGGGCCATTGGTGCCAGCCTACTAAAACCTGGTAGCAAAGTGGTATCGATATCAGGAGACGGCGGTTTTATGCAATCGAGCATGGAGTTAGAAACCGCGGTTAGACTGAACTGCAATATCGTCCATATTGTGTGGGTTGATAACGCCTACAACATGGTAGAAATGCAAGAGGTCAACAAATATCAGCGCTGCTCTGGTGTGAAATTTGGACCAATTGATTTCAAGGTCTACGCCGAATCATTTGGCGCGAAAGGCTTCGCAGTGACTAGTCAACACGAATTACTACCGACATTGAATAAAGCCATGGATGTTGAAGGACCAGCAGTGGTGGCTATCCCCGTAGATTACAGCGACAACGACAAACTGATGTTGCCGCGCACAGAGAAAAATCAAGATCCCGTTTTTGTAAGTTTCGAAGGAGAAATCGCATGAGAGGATTAAAAAATAAAGTCGCACTCGTGACTGGCTCTGCCAATGGTATTGGTTTGGCCATCGCAAAACGTTTGTATGAAGAAGGCGCAAACGTCGCTCTTGCCGATTGGAATGAAGAGCAGTTGGCAAACGCCGTTGAGGGCTTTGATAAACAGCGTGTGTCGGCACATTCCATTGATGTTTCTGATCCAGACAAAGTCGCAGCACTGATTTCTGATGTTGTTACCCGTTTCGGTAAACTGGATATTTTAGTAAACAATGCAGGCGTACATGTCCCTGGTACCGTGATTGAAGGTAGTGTGGAAGACTGGAAGAAGATCTCTGGTGTAAACATTGACGGCGTCGTTTATTGCGCGAAGTTTGCGTTACCTGAACTCTTAAAAACGAAAGGTTGTATGGTAAATACCGCGTCCGTTTCCGGTTTGGGTGGTGACTGGGGTGCCGCATTCTATTGCGCGAGTAAAGGCGCAGTGGTGAACCTTACCCGAGCGATGGCATTGGACCATGGTGCGGATGGGGTAAGAATTAACGCCGTATGCCCAAGCTTAGTAAAAACCAACATGACGAACGGCTGGCCGCAGGACATCCGCGATAAATTCAATGAGCGCATTGCGCTTGGCCGAGCAGCCGAACCTGAAGAAATTGCGTCTGTCGTAACTTTCTTGGCAAGTGATGACGCATCTTTCATTAATGGCGCAAACCTACCTGTAGACGGCGGTGCCACCGCATCAGATGGTCAACCTAAAATAGTATAAGCATGAAATAGACAGATCAGTAAGAGACGTTCTACTACCTTTCGGATCGATGCTGATCTGTCGCTTTACGCTCTGAGCACATAACCCGTGCCAGCAATAAACTCAACCACTCAACCGCTGTTAGAGATATCTCAACAACTTAAAACCAGCAACGAGAAATTAATTTTTCACACAAACCGACAAACTATGTGAGCATTCCATCAGGCATAGAGTGAAGACTTATATATCAGCGATTCACAAAGAACCAGAAAGTTTCCGCGAATACTTCTTCAAAAAGATTAAAAGCGACTAACACTTCTGCCACACCATCCATTGCTCTCTGCCTTTAAAAACCTCAACACTGTTTGCCACCACTGAGGACTTCACAAGTTCAAACGTGGGCTCTAGAAAAGCTGCCAACTCCCCACTTCGCAAACAAAATGGAGGGAAGCGTGATAGGTAATTATCATCAATGACGAAAAAACCAATTAGAAAACCTCCGCTTGGCAATAATTTATCCACCATCGAAAAGTATTCTGACCACATATCTCTCGGTAGTGCTGCGAGAAAGGCCCGCTCGTAAATGACATCAAACGAGTGAGAAAAATCGGCATTAAATACATCACCCAATACGACTTTATCTTTGTAGTTACCTAACGTTGATTGCGCCATTTTTACCGCTTCTTGGCTGTAATCCATCGCGATCACGTCATGCCCATATTGAATAAAAGTGCTCAGTTCATAAGCGGCACCACACCCAGGAATAAACACTGACTGGCCTACATGAAGTGAATTGTCGAGATAATCCTTGAGTTCTTGAGGTGTCGATTGGGCATCCCAAGGCATAGTGCCTCGGATAAACAAATCATCCCAGAATTGTGTGTTAATCATTGGTGCCTGTTTCATTTACCCGCTCCCTGATTGCGGTAGTAAAAAATAAAGGGATACGCAGCGCAATGTGATATCCCTTTTCTAGCCTTTTGTCTGACGTTGTTAGTTTTTTATGACAACCACTTTCTACTGCACTTATGCCACCAATGAGTTAACTGCGAAGATCATTGATTAACGGCTGCTCCGCTTGGTTCGGTACAAACTGGACATTGCCTTTCAGTTTAGTGACAGACTGGAGTGTTGCTTGAATGTCCTCTGCTGATACATGCACATCATGACAACAGAAAGTAATGGCATCGTTGAAGCCATCGCGCTCAATTTTCAAGGAGCCTTTAATATCGTGGCGACGACAGACTTCTTGGATCTGATGCGGATAAACAAACAGCCCTTTTACTTTCACCGCGGAGTCTGCTCGTCCCATCCAGCCCTTAATTCGTGCATTCGTGCGTGAAGAATCAGAACTTGTCTCTAGATATGCCGATAAATCTCCCGTTGCGTAGCGAATCAGCGGGAACTTCTCATCAAGCGAGGTTACAACGACTTCACCGACTTCTCCCGGTTGTACAGGAACACCATCAGGATCAACGATTTCAACAATAATATCTTCGGCAATCACTAATCCTTGTTCACCAGACACTTGATAAGCAATCAAACCAAGCTCTGCACTTGCGTAGGCTTGAAAGACTGCAATGCCTTTTTCCTCAAACATCTGTTCCATGTCTGCTGTAACCGCTTCACCAGAGACCAGAGCTTTCTCAAAGCTAGGCAGCTCATTGTATTTCTCTTGGTACTTTTGTAGCAACGTCAGCAAATACGAAGGTGTGCCAGTGTAACCATTAGGTTGAAGCTGTTTAATTGCCTCTATTTGCGCTTCGGTATTGCCTACTCCAGCCGGAAATACCGCACAGCCACAAGCCCTTGCGCCACCATCCATAATAAATCCGCCAGGAGAGAAATGGTAAGAGAGCGTGTTATGCACTAAATCACCCGCACAGAACCCAGCAGCGTGAAACGCGCGCCCCATACGCCAGAAATCGGCCTCATCCGTTTGAGCCTCATACAACGGCCCAGGAGATTGGAATACGCGCGCCATTTGACCAATGGCAACGCTATTTAAGCCACCAAACGGCGGTTTAAGTTGCTGCTGATTAGGTACATTGAACTTACGTGTAATCGGGAACTGAGCAAGCCCTTCACGATTGTTTGCCAATGTAGGATCTAACTCAGAAAAATGCGCTGCGTAATGTTCGCTATTGGCTTTCGAATTCTCAATCAGTGCTGGCAAACGTTGAAACAGCGACTCTTCTCGCGCCTGTAGAGACAACGATTCTTTCGCATCAAATAGTTCGTTCATCCTTGCTCCTTACAACCAACGCTTACGACGTTTGTAAGATTTCAGATTCTTAAAGCTCTTGCGATCTTCATCGCCGCCGCCAAGGTAGAATTCTTTTACGTCTTCATTGTTTAGCAATTCGTGCTTGCTGCCATCTAGTACGATTTTGCCTGATTCCATGATGTAACCGTAATCGGCCGCTTGAAGAGCGAAGTTGGCATTCTGTTCAACCAAAAGCATGGTAATGCCTTGCTCTTTGTTGATCTTGTTAATAATGCTGAATACTTCTTTAACTAGCAGCGGAGAAAGCCCCATAGACGGTTCGTCCAACAAAATCATCTTCGGTCGAGCCATTAACGCTCGGCCAATCGCTAACATTTGTTGCTCACCGCCAGACAAATAGCCCGCCAGGCCAGTGCGCTCTTTGAGTCGCGGGAAATAGTCAAACACCATTTCGATGTCTTGTTCAACTTCGTTGTCAGTGCGTGTATAAGCGCCTAAGCGAAGATTTTCTATTACCGTCATATCTTCAACAATTCGGCGCCCTTCCATAACTTGGAAGATGCCCGAACGGACGATCTCTTCCGGGCTTTTGTTGTCTATACGCTCGCCCATGAAGTTGATTTCGCCGCGCGTCACTTCACCATCTTCGGTTTTCAATAAACCAGAAATGGCTTTCAACGTTGTGGATTTACCCGCACCGTTGGCGCCCAGTAAGGTCACAATCTGCCCTTTTGGAACTTCTAAACTCACACCGCGAAGTACTAGTATTACTTCGTCGTAGACGACTTCAATGTTGTTCACTGAAAGCAGTATTTCTGCCGGTTCGATATTCGTTGCTAATTCAGCCATCAAGCTACTCCTTGCTAGGGTGAGAGTGTTCTCTCACCCATCCTTATTTTCAGTAAGCTTTGTTATTAATAAGTCGTAGATTAGTAACCTAGCCAATCGTCACGACGTGACAATGTCACCTGAGATACTTTCTTAATATCAACTGCGCCGCCATCGTTGTTGCCCATAAAGACGTTCACGGTTGTTGTGCCTCGGTGATCTTCCGGTTTCCAGTTCGCAGGGACACAAACACCTTCTAAGCCTTGTGGTACCCAGTTGTCATGGACATACATGCCCTTCTTGATGTTTTCACCTGTGATACCACCGTTGTCTTTCGCCCACTCCATTGCTTCTTTCATATAGAACGCAGAACAAATACCGCGAATGTAATGGTGAGTTCTGAATTCGCCCGGCTCTGATTCAGACTGCTTAGAAATCTCACGAACCAGCTTCATGCCCTCATTATCATCTCCCCAAAACGCCGTCATACCCGGGAAAACGTAATCTTTAAGGCCATCGCCTGCTGCTTCAAGCACTGGCTTGTCGCCGCCCCAAATGTTTGCCATGTACTGGAACTCTGTCCCAACCGTGTTACAAGACTTCACTAGTGAGATAACCGAGCTACCGATATTAGCAATGTAACCATAGTTGGTGCCTGACTCTTTCAGCGACAAACATTGCGCTTTGAAGTCCCCTGGTTTTAGTGACACAACGACTGGGTTTTGCACATCAAAACCAAGCTCTTTAGCGTACTCTGCACACGCTTCTTTTGGCGCATTCGGGAATGGATGGTTATCGCCAATGTGCGTAAATTTCGGCGCACCTTGATTGCCCTTAGATTCCCAATCTTCTTTCGCCCACTTAACTAGCGCACGGCACGCATCTGAGTACGACGCACCATAAAAGAAATTATAAGGCGCTGGTTTCGCGGTTTTTGGGTTTTTGCCAGTTGGGTCAGTTAAGTGACCAGAGTAAGAAGCAGAGAACACCGGCACTTTGTCTTTGGTGACAAACGAAATAAGTGCTTCGGTATCCGCCGTACCCCAACCTTGCAGCGCAACCATGTCTTTACGCGCCACCCAACGTTTATAGTTAGAAATCGCCACTGGTACTTTGTACGCCATGTCTACTGTTTCAAATTCGAGCTCGGTACCGTTAATGCCACCGTTTTGGTTAATCCAACGCAATGCGTCTCGCACGCCAGAACCATAAGGCTTGCTCACATAGGCAGTTGGTCCAGAAAAGTCGACTAATTGCCCGACAAACACAGAATCTTTTGCCCAAGTTGTGGTAGTAAACAGTGCAGATGACAGCACCAACGTTGTCGCTAAATGTCCTTTGTTCATAACTCGTTGTCCTTGTTATTGAGGTATATTCCACTTAATTCCACGTTAATATGAGAACGGATAGTGTTTCCAATATGCTCGAATCTGTTGCCAGCGATGCGATAATCCTTGAGGTTCGAAAATGAGGAACAGCATGATGACTAAACCAATCGCCATTTCTTTGAAGTAAGCCAGACCATCAGTGAAAGCGGTGGTATCACCAAACGCTGAAAGCCCCGTTACGCCAAACTCTAAAACTTCAGGCAGCAGTACGATAAATATCGTCCCCATCAGCGTACCTTTGACTGAGCCTAAGCCACCAATGATGATCATTGCCAAGAACTGGATAGACATCATGATGGTGAAGCCTTCTGCTGATACAAACCCTAGATAATGTCCGTAGAGTGCGCCCCCGATGCCAGCATAGAATGCACACACTCCAAATGAGAGCAGACGATACTTAGTTAGGTTGATGCCCATGATCTCTGCTGACAGATAGTGATCTCGTACTGAGACAAACGCGCGACCGTCACGAGAACGGATTAAGTTTGATGCCCACATATACATGAAGATCAGCGCAAACAGAGCGATATAGAAAAAGCTTTCGTCAGTCGTAAACTCAAAGCCAAACAAATTAATTGGGTTCGCGCTAGCACCGTATGAGCCGCCACTGAACCAATCTGCGCGAGCAAAGAAGTCCTCTAGAATAAACTGCGCCGCCAACGTTGCGATAGCTAGGTATAAACCTTTAATTCGAGCCGCTGGCAGACCAAACAGCATCCCCACAATCATGGTTAAGTAACCCGCGAGCGGAATCGCAAACACGACTGGAATGTTAAACTGGTTATTTAACCAAGCCGATGCAAAGGCGCCAAAGCCAAAGAACGCACCGTGACCTAGCGAGATTTGTCCGGTAAAACCAACCAGAATGTTTAAGCCCAATGCCGCGATACCGAGGTATGCAATCTGAATAAACAGGTTTAGGAAGTAAATATCCAAGACCAGCGGTGCTGCCAGCATGGCGATGACACCAGCAATCGCAAGGCTTCTGATGGTTTTGGTTTCAAAAATTGGCGTATCGCTTTTGTATGTGGTTCGAAAATCCCCACATGGGCGCATGCTAAGTTGAGCCATGTTATTTCTCCTTAAATACGCTCAATATCTTTGGTACCAAACAGGCCATATGGCTTGAAGGCAAGAATGATTAACAGCACATAGAATGGTGCGATGTTGTACAGGTTACCCACTTGCAGGTATTGGCTATCAAAAAACTCAGCCAAGTTTTCTAGCACCCCGATGGTGATACCACCGACAATTGCGCCGACTACCGAATCTAAGCCACCTAAAATAACGGCTGGGAAAACTTTGATACCAATAATGGATAGCGCGTCAGATACGCCGTTAACGATACCGATAACAATCCCTGCTGTTGCAGATACCATTGCCGAAATGGCCCAACTGATGGCGAACACTTTCTTGATGGAAATGCCAAGACTCTGGGCTACTTGCTGGTTAAATGCCGTTGCGCGCATTGCCAGACCCATTTTGCTGAATTTGAAGAACCAGTAAAACGCGCCCATGATGAGCATTGAGAAGATCAAACTCAGAATGTAAGCAAACTCAACATTCAAACCTCCGATATTCACCACGTTGGTTTCAAACACTTGCGGGTACGACACAGCAGAGACGCCAAATATCCACTTCATCAGCGCTTGGAAAAACATCGATAGACCGATGGTCACCATGATCACAGAAATAATCGGTTCACCAATCAACGGTCTGAGCACAATGGTTTGCACGGCGATACCAAAAATCATCATGAACGCGAGCGTGAGTAAAAAGCCAATAAAGAACGGTAACTGTAGGTGCACCAATGCCGCCCAACATACCCACGCGCCAATCAACAAGAACTCACCCTGAGCAAAATTGACCACCTGGGTCGATTTGTAAATCAATACAAAGCACATGGCGACAACGCCATACAACATGCCAACGATCACGCCATTAATGACGAGTTGCAGTAATAAATCCGTATTCACTATGCGATCCTCCGTTGTTCGCTATCCACTAGTGTTGGCTCATGCTCAATAAGCGTTTCAATAACTAGCGACGTTTGAATGCGTGTTTTAGTGCCATCTTGATAAGTGATCACTGTATCGACATCGACTTTTGGATCGTCGCTGTAGATGGTTTCGATGATGTCTCCGTATTTCTCTGCAACCACACCACGACGCACTTTACGCGTACGAGTTAACTCGCCATCGTCGGCATCCAGCTCTTTGTAAAGTAGAATGAATTTGCTGATCTTCTGTGCATCCGGTAGGGATTCGTTCACTTTTTGAACTTCTTCACGAATCGCTTGGTACACTTCTGGTTGAGCAGATAAGTTGGTGTAGTTGGTAAATGCCAAGCCGCGTTGCTCTGCCCACTTCGCGACGATCGCATAGCGAATACAGATGATGGCAGACAGCCAAGGTCGACCTTTACCTACCACCACGGCTTCTGCAATAAACGGCGAGAACTTGAGTTTGTTTTCAATGAACTGCGGAGAGTAGCGGTCGCCGTGGCTGGTTTCCGACATATCTTTCAGACGATCAATCACCACCAAGTGACCGGAATCTTTAAAATAGCCCGCATCGCCTGTGTGCATCCAACCATCTTGAACATCTTCATCATATGCTGCTTGGTTGTTTAAGTAGCCAGTAAACATGCCTGTACTTTTCGCGATGATTTCACCAACGCCATTGCTGTCTGGGTTGATGACTTTCACTTCTGCATTATCAAACGCAACGCCAACCGAATCATAGTCCACGTCATCGGCTTGGTGGACGGTGTACGCACCACACATTTCGGTTTGACCGTAAAGCTGCTTGAGTGGTACACCGATCGCTTGCAAGTAACGGAAAGTGTCAGGCCCCATCGCCGCGCCGCCCGTTGCAGCAGATGTTAGGTTCGAAAAGCCTAAACGGTCTCGCAAAGCACGCAAAAGAATCCATTCGGCGAGTTTAGAACGTTTGCCCTGCTCTAACGCTTTGTTGGCTAAGCTCATGCCCAGTTTGTACATCTTTTGCTTAAACGGTGTCGAATCCATCATTCGTGCAGACACGTCTGCCACAATGTTTTCCCACACTCGCGGCGCTAACAGCACAAAGTTTGGACCGATTTCACGCAAGTCGGACATCATGGTTTCTTGTTCTTCCACAAAGTTAACGATTTGACGAGAAATCAACGCCTGACCAACCACGTAAACCTGCTCCATAATCCAAGGCAAAGGCAGAACAGAAACGTAGTTGTCGCCTGGGGAACGAGGGTCTGCACGCAAGTAAGCCGCACAGTGATCCAAGAACGTGCCACTGTGTAGCTGAGCCAATTTTGGTTTAGAAGTCGTACCCGACGTTGTACAAAGAATTGAAAGATCGCTGCCTTTGGTTTCAACAACCATATTGAGATATTTGTCTGGGTCCGCTTTATCAATCAGCTGACCTTTTTTGTAGACCTGTTCAACATCAATCAATCTTGGATCATCGTATTTACGCATTCCACGAGGATCGCAGTAAATAATGTATTCAACGCTAGGAATTTCATCACCAAGCTCAAGCAGCTTGTCGCATTGCTCTTCATCTTCGGCAATCACGACTTTTGCTTTGGCATAGTTGATAAGGTACGCCACCTCTTCGTGCATAGAATCTTGATAGATGCCCAGCGAGAAACCTTTGATCGCATGTGCCGCTAACTCGCCCCATACCCATTCCGGGCGGTTATCACCTAGCAAACCAACGACATCTTGCTCACCAATACCCAAATCTCGTAGTGCCAGTGCCATCCACTTGACGCGGTTTTCATAATCTTTCCAAGTGAACTCTCGCCATATACCAAACTCCTTTTCACGCATTGCGACTTGTTCGGGCCAGTTCTTGGCATTGTGTTGCAACACTTTTGGAAAGGTATCTAAGCGGGTTATATCTGCCCAATCATTATGTTGCTGTGCCATTATGCACTCTCCTCTAATGTCGGTAACTCTTCGCCTAAGTACGCTTGTTTCACATGTGGGTTGGCCATCACTTCTTCAGGCTCACCCGTAGCAATGTGTTTACCGAAATCCAAAACCAAAACGCGATTAGAGATGTCCATGACCACGCCCATGTCGTGCTCAATCATGATGATCGTGATATCTAATTCTTCATTCAGATCCATGATGTAACGTGCCATGTCTTCCTTTTCTTCCAAGTTCATACCTGCCATTGGTTCATCAAGCAGCAGTAACTTAGGTTTTAAGGCAATGGCACGAGCAAGCTCTACACGCTTACGTAAGCCGTAAGATAGCGTGCCTGCAGTCGCTTTTCGGATGTGCTGGATTTCTAGAAAATCGATCACGTCTTCCACATATTTGCGGTGCGCCATCTCTTCTTTCTGCGCATTGGAGAACCAATAGAGTGGCCCCGTGACGAAGTTATTTTTCAGTAGGTGGTGTCGGCCAACCATGATGTTGTCCAGTACCGACATATGAGAAAAGAGCGCTAAGTTTTGGAAGGTTCTTCCCAGCCCTAACTCAGCTCGTTGGCTTGGTGTACGTTTAGTTACGTCATCTCCAGCGAAGATTACAGAGCCTTTGTTTGGTGTGTATCGACCAGAGATGCAATTGAGCATTGAGGTTTTACCTGCACCGTTTGGACCAATGATTGAAAAAATTTCCTTTTCATTCACATGGAAGCTCACGTCAGTTAAAGCTTTCACCCCACCAAAAGCCAATGAAATATCGTTTACCTGCAACAGAGGCGATTCCGATACCATAGTTGATCTCCCTTTCGTTATTTAAGTGCGTTCCATTGAGCACTATTTGATCAAACCTAACTTTGATACTGGTAACCGCTTTTACACCTATGCATCAACTTTGTATTCAGTTTACGTAAACGTCAATTTAAAATCAGAATAGTGCCTGAAAGATTAAGTTGCAATCGAGTTCATCGAGAAAGATTTGAACTAACGCAAACTTTAAGTAAATAAATTGTTAATAAAAATTATTCTCAAACGCTTACATATTTGGATAGTTAGGACCACCACCACCTTCTGGCGGAGTCCAGGTAATATTTTGACTTGGATCTTTGATGTCGCACGTCTTACAGTGGATACAGTTGGCCGCATTTATTTGCAGCTCTGGCTGCTGCTCCCCCTGTACGATTTCATACACGCCAGCCGGACAATAGCGCTGTGCTGGCTCTGCATATAATTCAAGGTTCTGCTCAATAGGGATCCGCTGGTTCTCCAGTCGTAAGTGGCATGGTTGATCTTCCTCATGGAAGATATTGGATAGATAAACGGAAGAGAGGCGATCGAAACTTAACACGCCATCAGGCTTCGGATAGACAATTTCATTGCTGTTTTCCGCCAATAACAGAGACTGATGATCAGGCTTATCACAGCGGATATGCCACTTAGCTTTACCTTTTAACACGTTATGTTCCAGCAGCGCTAAACCACCGCCCAGCCACGATCCAAAGCGGTGGATTCCACTTGAGAAGTTACGTGCTTGATAAAGCTCTTCATACAGCCAAGACTGTTTGAAATGCTTTTGATAATCAGCAGTAACTGACTGACTCTCAAGGGCTTCACATACTGCTTCAGCGGCAAGCATTCCAGATTTTATTGCGGTGTGTGTGCCTTTGATTTTAGCGCCGTTAAGTGTTCCTGCATCACAGCCAATTAACAAGCCACCAGCAAACTGCTGCGTGGGAAGCGAATGAAAGCCGCCCTTGGTAATCGCTCTCGCGCCATAGCTAATACGCTTCCCATTTTTGAGGTATTGCTCAATCAACGGGTGGTGTTTAAAACGTTGAAACTCATCAAATGGACTCAAGTGCGGATTCTTATAATTCAAGTCAACAATCAACCCGACGGCAACTTGGTTTCCCTCTAAATGGTAGAGATAACTGCCACCTGTAGCTTCATTTGATAACGGCCAACCTAATCCGTGCACTACTAAACCTTGCTGATGCTGCTCTGATGGGATTTCCCACAGCTCTTTAAAACCGATAGCGTAGTGTTGAGGCGTTTTCTCTTCAGCAAGATTAAATCGGTTAATCAACTGCTTACCAATATGCCCCCGTGCGCCTTCAGCAAATAAAGTAAACTTCGCTCGCAGTTCAATACCAGGTTCGAAATTTTCTTTTTGTTCACCATTTTTATCTAATCCCATATCGCCCGTGATCACGCCACAAACACGACTATCTTCATCGATGATCGCTTGACTGGCGGTAAAACCTGGGTAGACCTCCACCCCCAAGTTCTCAGCCTGCAACGCCATCCATCGGCATAGACTGCCCAAACTTATGATGTAATTACCTTTGTTATGTAACGTATTAGGCACCGCCCAAGAAGGCAGTTCATGACCATTGATGTCATTGCCTAGATAGTAGGTTTTATCTTGGTTTACTTTGGTATTGAGCGGAGCGCCTTTCTCTTCCCAGTCGGGAAAAAGCTCATCCAAACTCCGCGTTTCAAACACCGCACCCGATAAAATATGCGCTCCAACTTCAGAACCTTTTTCTACCACGCAAACAGAGAGGTCTTGTTTTTTTTCTGCTGCTAATTGTTTGATTCGGCATGCCGCAGACAAACCTGCGGGACCAGCGCCTACAATCAGAACATCAAATTCCATGCAGTCTCTTTCCATGATTGCATTCCTTTTTCTTTGCATGTTGCCAACTTGTTAATCAACAATATATTTAAAGTTGACGCAAACGTAAAGGTAAATTAACATCATTTTAAAGACGTCATCACATCGTCTTCACTGTAAACACATAGTCTTCACTGTAAAAGGAATCTAACGTGAAAATACTAGTGCCAATCAAAAGGGTCATTGATCCCTACGTTAAAGTTCGCGTGAAAGCGGACCATAGCGATGTTGAAACCAATAACGTCAAGATGACGATTAATCCATTTTGCGAAATAGCCGTTGAAGAAGCCGTACGACTAAAGGAGCAAGGTATTGCAGATGAAGTCATCGTTGTCAGTGCTGGCGGTAGCCAGTGTCAGGAGCAACTACGTACCGCGCTTGCATTAGGCGCCGATCGCGCTATTCATGTCGATACTGAAGACAAAATAGAGCCATTAGTTGTTGCTAAGCTGCTCAAAGCTCTAGTTGAGCAAGAACAAGCACAGCTTGTGATTACGGGTAAACAATCCATTGATACGGACAACAACCAAGTGGCTCAGATGCTGGCCGCCCTACTTGACTGGCCTCAAGCAACTTTCGCTTCCGACGTGAAGATTGAAGATCAAAAAGTTCAGGTCGTGAGAGAAGTGGACGGCGGCTTGATGACGGTCGCGATGAACTTACCTGCGGTGATCAGTACTGACTTACGCCTGAATGAACCGCGTTTTGCCTCTTTGCCTAATATCATGAAAGCTAAGCGCAAGCCGTTAGATACCATCACACCTGACAGTCTGGGTGTTGAAGTGGTATTTAGCCAAACCATTCAAGAAATCACACCGCCAGCGCAAAGAAAAGGTGGCATCAAGGTTGAATCTGTCTCAGAGCTTCTCGATAAGCTGCGTAACGAAGCGAAGGTGATTTCATGAAGAACTTAATCATAGCAGAGCATGACAATAACCAATTGCATGCGGACACACTCAAAGTGGTTAATGCAGCAAAACAAGTCAGCCAAGACAATGTTTTGATCGTAGTGGGCCACCAGTGTGAAGAAGTCGCTCAGCAAGCTTGTCGCGTTGATGGTATATCAAACGTAATTTGTGTCGATTATGAGCAACTTAAGCATCAATTTGCCGAGAGTATCGCACCTATTGTAGTGAGTATTGCTGAAGGTTTTGACGCAATCTGGGCTAGCTCATCATCAAAAGGGAAAGACCTTGCACCTCGAGTAGCAGCGAAGTTCGGCGTTGGGCAAATTTCCGATATTGTCCAAGTTATCGATGAAAACACTTTTATCCGCCCTATTTACGCAGGAAACGCATTTGCCAAAGTGACCACCAGCGACAAGGTTCGCGTCATCACCGTGCGCGCGTCTGCGTTTGAGCCGGTTACTTGTCGCAACCAAGCTGATATTAAGCATCAGCAGGTCACTATCTCAGCTCCAATGGTTGAATTGGTTTCTGTCGATAAAACCGTGTCAGAACGTCCTGAATTAAGCGCGGCAGAGGTGGTTGTGTCAGGTGGACGCGGGGTCGGTAGCAAAGAGAACTTCGCGTTGATCGAACAAGTGGCCGATAAACTAGGTGCTGCCATTGGCGCTTCTCGCGCGGCGGTTGATGCCGGGTTTGTTGCCAACGACTTACAAGTGGGTCAAACCGGTAAAATCGTTGCACCTAAGCTTTATATAGCGGTTGGGATTTCCGGTGCCATCCAGCATCTTGCAGGAATGAAGGAATCCAAAGTGATTGTCGCGATCAACAAAGATCCAGAATCTCCTATCTTTGAAGTTGCCGACTATGGATTGGTTGGTGATTTATTTGAGGTACTACCTCAGCTTGCCGAACAACTTTAAACGATCAGATAAGGGGCGAACACTGCTATGTTCGCCCCTTTATTTTGTTTTGGTCATATTCAAAAGAATTGAAATTAGAGGGACCTATGCCAAATTCTACACCTATTTGGTCACCATCTGCTGAGCGCGTCAGCAATAGCAACTTATTACGGTTCATTGAAAAGGTTAATAAAGACAAAGCCGAAGGTGCCGTAATCAACAATTACCCGTCTCTACACCATTGGTCCATTGAGCACAATGATGAATTTTGGCGACATACTTGGCAGTTTTGCAACGTAATCGGAGATATGGGTTCGCAAATCAAGAGCCTTGGCAGTCCCAAATGGACACAAACAGGTTCTAGTCATCACCATGTAAATAGAGACACAGTATGGTTTGCTGACGCCACGCTGAACTACGCAGAGAACCTCCTATCTCAGGCTGAACAAGCACCAGAGCGTGAGTTTATTGTTTTTAGCAATGAAAGCGGTGAACACCGACAACTCACCGGTAAACAGTTGCTTGAACAAGTTTCCGCCATTCAACAATGGCTACTCAATTGTGGTGTCGGTAAAGGCGATGTCGTTGCGGGTTATTTGCCCTACCTTCCTGAAACCGTTATTGCCATGCTGGCCACCACCAGTCTTGGTGCCATTTGGACTTCAACCTCTCCTGATTTTGGTATCGATAGTGTCGTAGAGCGTTTTGGTCAGGTCAAGCCGAAAGTTCTTTTTTGCTGTGATGGCTACCAGTTCGGAGGCAAAGCTTTCGATATGACGGACAAGAACACCACTCTTAGTAGTAAGTTAAGCAGTGCCTCCGAAGAGACTACTATTAGCGTATGCCAAATCGAATATTTACAAAACGCTAAGAGAGCTACCACTTCTGACTTTGTCTCTTGGTCCGATATTACTCACCACTTTTCTCCACAATCAATTCAATATCAACCAACGCTGTTTAATGACCCATTATTCATTTTGTATTCTTCTGGTACAACAGGTCAACCTAAGTGTATTGTTCATTCCGCAGGCGGTACCTTGCTCAATCACCTCAAAGAACATCAACTGCATTGCGACATCAAATCGCAAGACAAGGTTTTCTACTACACAACATGTGGTTGGATGATGTGGAACTGGCATGTTTCCGCTCTTGCGAGTGGTGCAGCCTTAGTGATTTACGACGGTAGTCCGGTTTACCCTGATCACTCCGTCTTATGGCGATTAGCTGAAGAACATAACGTGTCGCTGTTTGGTACTTCAGCGAAATACTTAGAGGCACTGGAGCAGGCAAACTGCTCTCCAAAACTAGAACATAACCTGAAGTCACTCAAAACTCTGTGCTCAACTGGTTCGGTGCTTTACCCAGAACAATTTAATTATGTCTATCAGCACATCAAGCAGGACTTGCATCTCGCTTCTATCGCTGGCGGCACAGATATTTGCGGATGCTTTGTACTTGGAAACCCTATTTCACCAGTTTACAAAGGTGAATGCCAAGGCTCAGGGCTGGGAATCGACGCACGTGTTCTAGAGGATGATGGACATACTATTACGCAAAAACGCGGCGAACTGACTTGTAATAACTCGCTACCTAACTTCCCTATTGGCTTCTGGCACGACAACGGCGAACGTTATCACAACGCTTATTGGAGCAAGTTTACCGATATCTGGCACCATGGCGACGATGTGATGCAAACCGAACATGGCGGCTTTATTTTTTATGGCCGTAGTGACGCAACCTTAAATCCAGGCGGCGTACGAATCGGTACCGCTGAAATCTACCAGCAAGTGAACGCGTTACCCGAGGTTGAAGACTCCATCGCTGTCGGCAAGTTAAACCAGCAGTCTGAAGAAATCTGGTTACTAGTAAAACTCGCTCACAACGTCGAGTTAACCCAACAACTCACCGATTCAATTCGCCAAACATTGAAAACAAAATGTTCACCGCGCCATGTCCCACGACAAATTTTTGCTATCAGTGATATTCCTAAAACGCGCTCAGGCAAATTGGTTGAGCTAGCAGTGAAACAATTGGTAAACGGACAAGCTGTAAAAAACATTGGTGCTATTGCTAACCCAGAAGTACTGGAAGAAATTAAAACGCTTTTCAACATAGAAAGTGGCGCCACTGTCACTTAGAGACTCAACAAGTCTTCCAACAATACAGACGGGTATAACCTAACTGTATTTTTAGCTCGCTCGATAACTCCTCCCCACTTTCGTGGAAACTGCGCGAAATATGCTTCATGTACACAAAAAAGGTGAGATAATTCTATCTCACCTTTGAGCCATATGAGCTGGAGCATTAGTTTGGGGGTTAAGCTTTTATCAGTTGGCTCATATCTTCGCGAACTTGTGGCACCGTTAAACCAACGATGATTTGAAGGCTCTCTTGATTTCTAACAATATTCACCGCTCCGTGCTGTGTGAAAAATGCGTTCTCCTTTACCAGAGAGACATCTTTAACTTTAACACGCAGACGCGTCGCGCAATTAGTTAACAAGTCAATGTTTTCTTTTCCACCCAAACCTTCAATAAAGGCACTAGCTTGTGACGGACTTGCGCTACTGTTATGGACCGCTTTCGTTTCTTTGTAGTCAGCTTTTGAATACAACTTACTATCTGCACCTTCACGCCCCGGAGTAAGTATGTTGTATTTTAAAATAAGCGCGCGAAACGTAACAAAGTAAACACCAGTAAACATGAGACCAATAATAATCTGAATCACGTATGTTCCTGCATGGTTACCAGCCAAAGGCAACCAGTTTTGGAAAATGAAGTCTATCAAGCCAGTCTGAAAGTTACCGGAAACACCAAACATAAAGGCGATCGTTGCCATTGTCGCAGATAACAACGCATGCAAAGCAAACAGCGCAGGTGCGATAAATAAGAATGTAAACTCTATTGGTTCGGTGATCCCTGTAAGAATTGCTGTGATTGCGGCTCCGAGCACTAACCCCATCACCATCTTTTTATTTTCTTTTTTCGCAACTGAATAGAGTGCTAGTGCGATACCCGTACAACCAAACACTTTACCCATTCCCGTCAACATCAAACCACCCTGAGGAAATTGTGTCGTTAAACTTTCCGAGTTCTGGGCGAATGTCTGTATATTTTGAATCCAATAGGCAACCGTTCCGCCATCGACTGCAACTGGCCCATAAAAAACGGGACCATATACGAAATGATGCAACCCCGTTGGTATCATGATTCGCTCTAAAAACGTAAATAGCCATACCCCTAACGATCCAGCAGAAACCAAAAATGATTGCAGATTATTAATACCATGCTGAATACTTGGCCAAGTCAAACAAGTTAGAATTGCCATCACGACCATAATTGGGAAGCTAATGATCACAACCAATGGCGTTCCGCCAAATACAGCCGCCCAATCCGGTAGCTTTTTATCAAAGAATCGGTTGTGAACCCAAACAGAGAGACTTGCAATTAAAATCGCACCTAGCAAGTTGGTATCAAGCGTTAGAATGCCACCAACTTCAGTCAAGCCTCGCTCACCTTCCGTATAGTTAACGCCCAGTTCTGGCCCCCAAAATTGAAGGATTCCACCAATAACGTAGTTATACGTAATGTAGGAAACAAGTGTTGCAAGTACAGCGCGACCAGATGCTTTTTTAGCTAAAGCGATAGGTAACCCAACGGCAAAAATAAGTGCCATATTTTTAAATACAGCGAGAGATGCCTGTAAAATGATCGTCGAGACTTTAACCCAAGCACTCCCCTCTAGTGCCCAAGGGAACACTTCTTGATTTAACAGCACAACAGAGAAACCCAATAACATGCCCGCTGCTGGAAATAATAGAACGGGTACAAACATCGCGGCCCCGAACCTTTGAATAATGTCTTTCATATAAACCTCTTGTTTCATTCACGGAGCCTACAAGTAGGCCCCGAACGTCCAGTTGTTATTGAAAAAATTGAGGAAGGTAGGCTTTATTTTCTTCTAGTAATTGTTTTGTTATTTCTTTAGCTTTTGGCACATTAACCACGGTACGGTTAAGTGTGAGTGCATTAATCAGCTTTTGCTGACTTCCTTCGTACCAAGCATCCACGACTAATTTCTCGTAACCAAGTTGGCTCTCAATCATGGCTTTTTGGAAGGTTGGGATTTTTCCTACAGTAAAAGCTTTCGGTCCATCACTAGTTAGCGCAGCTGGAACTTCTACCATGGCGTCATTTTGTAAATTTGTAATAGCACCATTATTCGGTACGATGACGAGATACACATCGCTCAAGTTGTAGGCAAGCGAAGCCGCAACTCTCACCATGTATCGACCATGGATATCGGCATGCAGTGTTTCGTGCTTCGTGGTGCCCGCTTCAATTATTCTTGCGTTCAATTCGAACACTCGTTTCTCACGGCCGTTAATTACCTGCCTTGCGCGAGTATTATTGATATCCTCTTTCGCCACCATTTTTTCAGGGTACAAATAGTATTGAAGATACGTATTCGGCAAAAACTCTGGATTATCAGCAAGCATTGTTCTCATGTTTTTGAATGTGGCTTGCCACGATGGGTCATCCGCTATTTCCGCATCAACCGCACTGATCCCTTCTTTTAGGATGATATTTTTAATTTTATCCGTTAAGTCTTCACCCTGTTTGTTACGAATTTTGGTAAACCAGCCATAGTGATTAAGCCCAAAATATTCAGGAACAAAGTCCCAAATTTCACACCCTAACAATTGCGCATAGCTGACCATAATCGCTGCTGGCATATCACAAATATTTAGAATTCGCTTATCATGCGGAAATTCACGATTTAAAGCTTCAGCGACAATTGCCGCTGGGTTGGTGTAATTAAGAATCCACGCATCTGGACACGTTTGTCGGATCTCGTTCACTAGCTGGATCATATCGCCGATAGAGCGAAGTCCATATGCCATTCCTCCCGCGCCACATGTCTCTTGCCCAACACAAGAGTTGGATAGCGGGATTTGTTCATCGCGCTCGCGCATGGCCAACCCACCAGTGCGGATCTGTATAAAGAAAAAGTCCGAATCTGCGAATGCGACAGATTTATCCGTTGTATAAACAAACTCTTCAACTTCTGGATAGTGTTCTCGCAATAGAATTTCAGTAGCTAATGCATTCGACTCTTGGCGTTTCTCATCTATGTCGTAAAACACGACTTTTGCGAGTGGAAAGTTATCTTTTTCGGCAATAAGGCTGTTCATCATACCAAGTGTGTATGTACTGCCAGCACCAACAATCGTTAATTTTTGACGTTTCATTTCGCTACCTCAAATGTTTATCCTGAAAATGTATAAAGTAAGTATTAATACTTTTATGATACATTTAAAGTATAAGCACAAAGATACGAGATAAAAATCACACAAAGATCCTAAGGAAAAGTATTAACTACATCTCAGATCACATTCTTGCTATCATGGTCCAAGACTTAGCGAGGTATTATGAAACCCAAATACATAGACATTGCGGAACGATTAGAAAAAAAGATCAAAGATGGGGAACTACAACCGAAATCGATGCTTCCAAAAGAGAGTGATTTGCAAGAAGAGTTTTCCGTAAGCCGCGTAACCATCAGAAAAAGCTTACAAATTCTGGTCGACAATAATTTAATTAGTCGGACAAGAGGTAGTGGAACTTATGTAAACGATCTAAAAGCCCAACATGATGCCTTACATTTGCTGGGTTTTATCGAGGAAGTCAGTAAACAGGGGAAAACGCCTAGCTCTCAAGTCATAAAGTTCGAACTTAAAAAGCCGAATGAGCAGGTTGCTAAGCAGTTAAATCTCTCGCCCAATGATGATACATATGAAATACATAGACTCAGATGTATTAATGATGAGCCTGAAATTTACGAAGTCACTCATATGCCAGCAATGTTATTTCCAGACTTGAGCATAGCCATAATGAATGGTTCTAAATATGAGTACATTGAAAATAGCAAAGGATTGAAAATTGCGAAAAGCAGTCAGTCTGTCAAACCGTACTTGTTAGATGCAGAGACGGCCTCATACCTGAATGAATCAGAAGCTTCCCCTATTCTAAAAGTTGAGTCCACTGGTTACCTAGAAGATGGTCGTGCATTTGAATATACCGTCAATTACTTCCGACTTCATCAATACAGCTTCGAGTTTATTTCAACTAGGGCGTAGTACTATTCGACGCTAATGGTTAATCATTACGCCAAATCTTATATCCGACCTCTCGCATTGCTCTGCCGAGCAGGTGGGAGGCGACTGGCGCAGTGAGAACGATAAACAACATCGTACCGATAACCCGAGAGATCACGGTAACTTCAGGGAGTGAGAAAGCGACCGCTAATAACAAGCAGCTCACTCCGACAGTTCCAGCTTTGGTCGCTGCATGCATTCGGGTATACAAATCAGGAAGCCTCAGGACACCTAGACTTGCAACCAAGGTCAACAATGTTCCTAAGCATAAAAATAGTCCAATCAACACGTCCATTATTCTTTCTCCTTTCTTTTAACGATCAAACGTGCAAATGCGATCGTGCCGAGAAATGCGACCAAACCTAATGTAATGGCGATGTCTAACAGAGCGTCCTCACCGCTGTCTAAGGTGTAAACCGTAATAAATCCGATAGTGATAAATGAAATCAGATCTAACGCCACAACTCGATCAGCTAGCGTTGGTCCTAGAATTAAACGAGCAAAAGCCATAACAAAGCTGAGTAGTAGCCCAGAATAGGCAAAAGTGACCGTTATTTGCAGCCAACTATCCACGCGTCACCTCCAAAATTCGATGCTCTAACCCATCTTTAATTCCGCGAATAACCTCTTCATGTTCAGGTGCAAACATGGCATGAACGATAAGATACTTTTTATCAGCCGTAACATCCAAACTAAGCGTACCCGGTGTTAAAGAAACCATGTTCGCCAGTAATGTGATTTCTAGGTCAGAATCGACCTCCAGAGGGACATAAACGATATCAGGCTGACTCAAATGAGTAGGTGTCACGACGTCCCACACCACTTTCGCAACCGATATAACCATTTCATAAGCGAAGTACACCAATAACTTCAATGCAGATGCAAAACGTTGAAAATAGCTCGTTTTCAATCCAAATGGTTGACTCAACCTTAAAGCAAAAAAGCCGACCGTAAATCCGACAACAAAATTCAGACTCGAATAGCTGCCATTAAGCATCATCCACGCTAACGCTAAGAAAAAATTGAGGAATAGATAGATCATGCATTTCCTCCTAACACCACTCTGATGTATTCAGTCGGATTTAACAGTTGTTCTGCAGCTTGAACGGAAAATTGATAAAAAGGCTCCGCCACTAAGCCAATGATTAGCGTCAACGTTGTCAATACAATAATTGGAACGCAGTACAACCAATGTACTTTGGCCTGCAGAGTCTGTTCTGGCTTCTCTCTAAATGGCTTTTTCCAAAATGCCTCACTCCAAATTTTCGTCATCGAGTAGACAGTAAGCAACCCCACCAATAACGCGGTACCTGCTAACCAGTAATACTCAGCCTGTATGCTCGACTTGATGACCAATAGCTTTCCCCAGAAACCCGATAGCGGTGGGAAACCGGCCAGAGAAAACGCAGGGACAAGAAACAAGAACGCTAACCAAGGCATAGCTTTGTATACCCCACCCAAATGTTCAAGTTGACTAGAGCCATATTTGCGCTCGATGAATCCACCTATTAAGAACAAATTCGCTTTTACAATGATGTGATGAACAATGTAGAAAATGGCACCGGCTAAAGCTAAGGGAGTGTAAATAGCCAACCCCATGATCATATAGCCTATTTGGCTAATAATATGAAAAGAAAGAATTTTCTTAATGTCGAATTGGCTAGCCGCTCCTAAAACGCCCGTTAACATGGTTAGCCCTGCGACCCAAATTAACGTCGGTTGCCAGCCACTCTCGGAGAGCGGAAATACTAAGGTGAAGACTCTTATCAACGCGTATACACCGACTTTAGTAAGCAACGCGGCAAACAGTGCAACCACACCGCTTGGTAACGTGTGATAAGAAGCTGGCAACCAAGCAAATAAAGGAAAGAGTGCCGCTTTAATAGAGAAGGCAAACAAAAACAGCGCGGACAGCATCATGTTGATGCTCAATTCATTTTCCCCTACTTTGGTGTAGAGATCGGCCAGGTTCAAGGTGCCCGTTGCGCCATACAACAAGCCGATAGCAAGCAAAAATACCAGCGTCGAAATCAGGTTCAACATGACGTACTTTACTGCACCATCAACTTGAGTTTTCGTTGCATCTAACACCATTAAACCAAATGATGAAATGAGCATGACCTCAAACCAAACATACAGATTAAAAATATCTCCAGTCAGGAAAGCGCCATAAACGCCAGCAAGCAACATGTGCATTAACGCATGGTAATTGCTATAGGAGGGCTTTCGGTGAAGGTCCGCCATCGCGTAGAAAACACATATCGCACCAATCACCGCCGTTATCATCACCATAGCAACGCTGAGGTAATCTGCGACAAACACGATACCAAATGGCGCACTCCACTGACCAAAAGCAACGGCTTGAATACCATTATTTATGATGTTTTCTGTGAGAAAGCCCGCTACGAAAAGGTTCGAAATCGCACTTACTCCGCTCAACCACTCAACACTTTTTGTTGAGCGACGGACGAAGAAGATAGTCAACGCCGTACTCAGCGAGAGAACAACCGGTAACGTAAGCAAAATCGAACTCATTGACCCTCCTCAGAACGTTGCATTTCATCGACGTTTGCAGTTCCAGTGTCTTTATAAGCTCGATAGAACAGCATTAAAGCAAAAATAAGCAGTCCAAAACCGATGACTATCGCAGTTAAGATAAGCGCTTGAGGTAAAGGATTTGCCGCGCTATCTGGTGGTAAAAGAGCATTATCGCCAATCAATGGCGGTTCTCCGGGCGTCAGCCTCCCAGCGGTAAAAATAGCAAGGTTAACCGCACTACTGAGTAACATGATGCCGAACAAAAGACGCAAGATATGCTTTTCAAGCATTAAATAAACACCTGCTGCGACAAATACTCCAACGACAACACTCCAGACTATTTCCATCACTCTAGCTCCTCATTAATACGAAGCAGCATACCCATCACGCCACCTATAACGGCAAGGTAAACACCAACATCAAAAACCAATGGCGTCCCTAGTGGTATCACATCTTTCCACCACAGTCCGGTCAAAAACGGTTTATCAAACGCAAAGCTCAAAGCACCAGAAACTAAGCTCAATGCGATGCCAGATAACGCAATGAGAAACGGCTTGAAATACAACCTAGAACGAACGTATTTCGGTGATTCCGCGAACATGAGAAGTGATAAACCAATAACGGCAATCAACGCACCAATAAAGCCACCACCCGGTTCATTATGACCACGTAACAACAGATACACTGAAAATACGAGCATGAGTGCCGAAACAATGTGTGCCGTGGTTGCAAAAATTAATGATTGGATACGATTTTGCTTTTTCGCTCTTGTCTTAAGCAAACTCACTGCCGCAATCCCTGCAATAACAACGACAACAACTTCTCCCAATGTATCAAATGCGCGAAAGTCGACCAGAATAACGTTAACAATGTTTCGCCCATGTCCACCCGGGACACTGTTTTCTGCAAAGAAATCTGACACCGAAGAGTCCATCGGCTGAGACGTGATTCCTAACAAAAGTAAAGTAACCGAAACACCTATCACACCTGCTATGCAAATATTCGCTACTTTACGTTTTATTGAATGCTTGGGCACGGTGGTTAGACGTGGCATATGACGCATTAACAATGCAAGAAAGACCACCATTAATGTTTCCACTAACAGTAAAGTCTTCGCAACGTCCGGGGCGCTATAAATCATAAAAACAAGCGTGGTCATGAAGCCAATCATACCAAGCGCAGAAATCGCAAGAAGTCTTGCGTGGGACAACGTACATACGAGCGCAGCACCAATCAACAATAAGGCAATACCAATCTCATAGAAAGTGACACTTGAAAGTTCGCCAACCAAAGGCAGAGGAATAAGCGCTACCTGACTCAGTAACGCAACGGCAAGTACCGTGAAAAATAATAGGACATAGCGACTCAATTTCTTTTGCTGTAACCGCGCCGTTTGCCACTTCGCCACTGTCATCATGCCATCTAATAGTCGTTCAAAAATATTCTCCGCTTTGGGGACGAATAGATGTAACCGCTGAAAAAATGCAAACACAGCTGGATAAACACGGTACACCACATACCCCAACGCTAGCGTAATAACGCTTAACACTAACGGTACATTCACGCCATGCCATAGTGATGTTTCTTTAAGAGTTGCTGTGGGCAGAATGTCAGCAGAGCCCGGAAAAATAATATTGCGATCTAACCAATTCAAACCGAATAACGGAACTAGGAGGCTGCCAACTGCCAAGAGCAAAGGCGAGATCCACATGGCTTTTTTTGTCTCAACTGGCTTAGTTTCAATCGGCACGAGATCACGGCGAGCAAAGAATGGTCTCGCAATAAGCATAATGGTTAGCGCGACCATCAGTATATTCACGATTAAAAGTACAAAGGCGATCCAGTTATTGAGCTCTACTGCGGACTTGTACATGTATTCTTTGCTCAAAAAGCCTAACAACGGCGGGAACCCCGCTTTAGACAATGCAGCCAAACTCCCCGCAACCATGCTGATGACGAGAACTGACTTCAGACCGTACAATTGATCAATATCTCGTGTTCCTGTCGCTTTGTCGATATTACCCACCACCATAAACAGCGCAGCTTTATAGAAAGAGTGAGCGAGAATAAACATCAATACCGCACTAACGGCCAAATCTGTGCCCATACCTAGTAATAATGTTAATTTACCCAAAGCAACATTCGTGCTGTAGGCTAGCATCAGCTTCAAGTCAGTTTGTTTTAATGCGACAAATGTGCACCAAATGGCCGTGATACTCCCAGTGATGACTAAAGCATAAAACCAGATCTCGCTGTGGGCATAAACTGGCGATAAACGTGCTAATAGGTAAATGCCTGCCTTTACCATTGTTGCCGAGTGTAAATACGCACTGACCGGAGTGGGAGCTGCCATCGCGTTAGGTAGCCAAAAATGAAACGGGAATTGCGCAGATTTAGTAAATGCACCGAGTAGTATGAGCACTAGAGATGGGATAAACCATTCATGCTGCGCAATAGTGTCTGCCTGCTCGATAATGGTATTTAGCTCATAACTCCCAGCCATTGCTCCCAGCAAGATAAGACCAGCTAGCAACGCTAGTCCACCAGCACCGGTAACAATCAGCGACTGCAAGGCGTTTTTCCGAGACGTTTTATTTTCGTGATTAAACCCGATCAGTAAGTAAGAAGTGATGGTGGTGAGTTCCCAGAAAACAAATAACAACAGAATGTTATCGCTCATCACAATCCCTAGCATGGCAAGCATGAATAGGGTTAGATACAAATGAAAGGAAAACCGGCTATCACTTTCTCGTAAATAAGCCAAAGCGTAGATTTGAATCAGTGCGCCAATCCCACTGATCAGTCCCGCAAAAAGAAATGAAAGACCATCTAATCTAAAGCTAAGGTTGATATCGAGGCTTGGTATCCATTCCGCATTCCAGCTCACGCCTGCAGGAGTATAGATATAGAAGAGAAAAGAGAAGATTAAAACTGGCAGCGCAGGGAAAATCAGTAAGACCAACTGATTATCTAGGTTTTTCGGTAGGTTTTCTTTACCCGTTATGTTATTCAACATCGCAGCCCATTCGTTATTATAAGAAGATACGCCCTATCCGGCGCAAATGACAAACTCCACTGTATTGTTTTAGCCCAAGCGCTTCAAAAACGATCATGAAACCAAGGGAAAAGTAGCAAACAGTAATCACTGAGTGCTACTTAGAGGAACGCCGATACAAACCGCTATTTGCTGTCTGCTACGGCATAAGAACGTAGGTCACTACTTACGTGTTCTTGGCTGAATGTATATGGATTATCGTCATCAGCTAACTCGAATGCATCGTAGGTGCAGTCACCGATATCATTTCTCGGACAAACATAAACATTCGAACGTTCTATCATTTCTGTGTGGCATTTCGGGCATAGGTTTTTCATGTCACTCTCCTCTGATAACTTATTGATACATTGATAATTCCATGTTCTAGAGATCCATCTCCCTCCTTTACCTAAAACATCACTTAAACCCAACTTTGTTACACCCCAATTACTGAATCGGTGAGACAAAACCATCGGGCTTAAGAGCGACCAAACTACAGTTAATCGATTGCAAAATATTTTCAGCCGTATTACCAATGACATAGCCAGATATACCAGTTCTCGCTAAGGTTCCCATTACCAGCACGTCTACCTCAATACTCTCTACGTAATCTGGAATCTTTTCGTCGGGTTTTCCATGCAGGTGGTGAATCACAATTTCACCTGTAATCCCAGACTCCTCCAACAGCTGTTGTAGAGCTTGTTTATGATCGGCTTTTGCCTTATCGAGTTCATGTTTCAACTCAGCATCATCGACTTGAATCCAAGCGTTACCATTAAGGTAGTTTTCTAAGTAATACTCCCAGCAAGAAATCACGTGTAAACGACTATCGCAGGTGTCGGCTATCGAACGCGATAATTCGAGTAAACGCACGGCTAATGAGTGCTGTTCATCGCTTGCCGTTAATGGGTCGATAGCCACAGCAACACGGCGTTTATCTCTTGGCTTATCAATTGGTCGGTGCAACCAAAGCGGACAAGGGCATTTTCGTAACAGAGTCATATCAATAGCTTTGAAACCCTCAGCACCTTCACCGAGCGGTTCAGCTTCTTTGATGATGAGATCTTTGTTATCAGCTAATGCTTCTTGAATAATACAGACAGCGGGCTTTTCACTGCTTTTCACAGTAAGAGGAAATGCGAGATCCTCTTCAGAGAGTCCCAGCTTCTGTCTGTATTCGTGAATACTTTGTTTGAGGGAGTCTTGCAGCGATTGCTCATAACTTTGCTGATACTGGATCATGTCTGTTGGGAAATCAGGACACGCTATTAGCCCTGAGACAGGCACTTTGTTGCTAGATGCAATCCTCATCGCTTGTTCGAGGGCGTCACTATGGCCTGGCAATCCTTGTGTTGCAAAAAGTATGTTTGCGAATCGTTTCATACACACCTCCTTGTTTGGTTAAATATTAACCACCCACAAAGTATAATACCTAACGGATAATTGTAACGGCTTGTGACGTTGATGAAATCAATTCTCATTAAGAGACGGATATTGCTTCATTTTGTTTTACGTCACACTCTCCTTTCTTCACAACTATCGCCTTCGACCTAAATAAATTCCGCTACCTAAAATTGAGACCAAATAAAAACCCAAATTACTCAAAGTTTTTTCTCACCTTGAGTAACTTGGGTATAAGCAATAACACACTTAGTGTCCGGATTTAAATGGATGACCTAAATTTTCACGCAACTTAGTTTAAAGATGCCATCTCAATCACGAATCGATATGCAAAGTTTTACGGCTTTAGTGACCTAAAATCGCCGTAACTCAATGTTAAGGTTGTTGTTTTGTCGGTGCCAAAGCAATTTCACGAACACATACACCTTGCGGTTGCTGATAAGCAAACAGCACTGCTCGTGCAATGTCGTCTGCTGCCAACACGCCGCCCATATCCACCTTCCAAGCGTCATAGCCATCTTTAATATCTTGAGACGTTGTATGTGAAAGTAATTCCGTTTCCACTGCACCAGGTGCAATCGTCGTAACGCGAACATTCGATGACGCAACTTCTTCACGTACGTTTTCAGAAATAGCATGAACCGCAAATTTGGTACCGCAATAAGCAGCATGATCAGGGAATGTTTTCTTGCCCGCGATAGAGCTGATGTTAATGATCGTACCACTGTTACGTGCTTTCATAGGTGCTAGGACGGACTGCATGCCATTGAGCAAACCAATTACGTTCACATCAAACATGCGCTTCCACTCCGATGCTTCCTGAGTATCTATCTGACCGAGAAGCATAACGCCTGCGTTATTTACAAGTGCATCTACCGGACCATACAACGCTTCAGCTTTCTCAATTGCAGCCTCAAAAGAAGCTTTGTCGGTCACATCTACCTTTTCACAAAGCGTATTTGGTAAGTTTAATGCTTCCAAACGTTCTACACGTCTTGCTAACAAAAGAAGAGCATGGCCCTGTTCACTGAAGTGACGTGCAATCGCTTCACCAATGCCTGAACTAGCGCCTGTAATAACAATTAACTTTTTCATTTTGAATCCTTAATCGAACGGTTTACATCAGTGGCGGTAAGTTTAAGAAAACTTTGTTTGTTGATATATACCGGCCTAGTTGAAACACTGTTGTTATACTGCAACAATACTTTTTTGAATTATGAAGAAGTCATCATGCAAACACACATCAACCTTGCGGATATTCGCTCTTTCGTCCTAATCGCTCAACTAGGAAACTTCACGAAAGCAGCAGAGCAACTTGGCGTTTCTCGCTCACACGTTTCACGTCAAATAACAAATCTGGAGCAACAGATTGGTGTCACTTTGCTACAAAGGACCACTCGAACACTGAACCTCACCGAAGCAGGCAAGGTTCTGTATAAACAGTGTGAAACTGCCCTTCACAATATTGATCAAGCTGTTATGGCAGTGGTTGATGATGTAGAAGACTTAAGAGGTGACATTCGTATCAACTGTGTGGGGGGCTATTTAGGAGAAGACGTTGTCGCAGATATCGTTGCTCAATTTCTAATCCAACACCCACAAGTGAGCATTAACTTAGATTTTAGTAGCCATCGTGTCGATTTAATCGCGGATGAATTCGATATCGCTTTTCGAATGGGAAAGTTAGACGACTCCAACTTTATCGCTCGCAAACTGATCGATGTGGAAATGGGGACATACGCAAGCCCAAACTATTTAGAAACATATGGCTATCCTTCTCATCCAAAGGACTTAGAAAAACACGTTTGTTTGACAGGTAGTGTGACACGGTGGGCATTTGAGAACACGAATACAAAGCAGTCAACGGAACACCAGATACGTGGACAGTTACGATGTAAGAGTGGCAGAGTAATGATAAAAGCAGCCTTGGCGGGAAATGGCATCATCCGTGTGCCAGCACTTTATTGTCAACAAGAACTCCAGACAGGCAAGCTAAAAGAAGTGTTTACCAATTGGAGCATTCCGAGTGTGGAATTTTCACTCCTTTATCATCACGACCGACATCAACCAAAACGCATCCGAGCCTTTGTTGATTTTACTACGCAATACTTTCGCAAACTGCAGAGTAAAGACAAGTAACCTGCACGTTGGTACCTGTCTATGTATGCTTTATAGGCTGAGCCTGTGAACCTGGGGTTTGTTCTAGAAAGAGTGTGAGCATTTTGACGCTTAAGGCTTGGTTTTCATAAACGTCAGAGGTGTTTGTCCAGTTTGCTTTTTGAAAAATGCAATAAAAGCACTGTCTGACGAAAACTCCAGCCAATCGGCAACTGCGCTGACTGGCATGCCCGTTGATAACAATTCAAATGCTTTTAAAAGCCTCCACTGTTGCCGCCAATCTTGATAATTCATGCCCGTTTCCGACTTAAATAATCGTGTTACCGTCTTGGTGCTCGCCCCTACTTTGTTTGCAAGAGTAATAAGCGAAGGAGCTAGAAATGAAGGTTCAACCAACTCTCGACGAAACGTTGTTAAGCGCCGATGCGATGGCAAAGGCAACTGAAACGAATAACGTTTCGCAGCATAAAACTCCTCCCAAAAAAGCGCCGTCGTATTTACCATCTCGCTGCTAGGCTTATCCCACTCCCAAAATGACATTTTATCAATAAGAGCTTGGAGTAAATTATTCACTTCTATCATCGTGATCTTACTTGGACAGGCAAACTCCTCACAATCAAAATACAAAGATCGATACGCCACCACATTCGTCATTAGTGCGCGATGCGGCGTATTAGGTGGGATCCAAACCGCCTTTGTCGGTGGCAAAATACAAATCGAGTCTTCCAGAGCAAAACTCATACAACCTTGAGGTGCGTACAATAACTGCCCTTTCTTGTGCATATGCATACCTGAGTCGTGCTTGCCAATATCCGCAGCAATTCCCACTACATAATTAGTAATCTTGTCTGCATCAAATTGTGTTCTTTCGTTAATAAGCGCCATTTTGTCCGAATATTGATGTATTTGGTTTTTATGTTGTTATTAGATCAATCATAGCCTCATTTATACTGCCCGCCAACTTCATTAACGATGGGTAACAATATGAATACTAAGCCCTCTTTATGGCTCATGCTGGTTATGTTGATGTTTCCGCAAATTGTAGAAACCATCTATAGCCCAGCGTTGAGCTCAATCGCTCTATCATTTGATGTAAACCACGCACAAGCAGCCCAAACATTGTCGATCTACTTCCTAGCTTTTGCCATTGGCGTTGTAGTTTGGGGAGTTCTCGCAGATAAACTGGGAAGAAGGCCCACCATGCTTATTGGGCTCTTTATCTATGGTTGCGCATCTTTACTCGCAACTCAAACCGAAAGCTTTGCTGTTGTCATGGCCGCGCGAGCCCTAAGCGCATTTGGTATCGCGGTAGGATCCGTTGTCACACAGACCATGCTTCGTGACGCGTTTGACGGTCAAGAACTGAGTAAAGTCTTTAGCTTAATGGGGATGGGTATATCAATCAGCCCGGTAGTTGGCATGCTATTAGGCGGGCAGCTTACAGCGCTTGGTGGATACCGTTATGTGTTTTTTGCCTTGTTTTTAATCGCGTTAGTATTGCTCGCTTATAACGTTATTAAGCTTCCTGAAACACAGAAGGAACAGACACCAGTACGGTTGCATCAACTTAGCTGGAAAATGGTAAGAGACGCGCGAATTTGGCGCTCAGGATTATTGGTTGCTTTGTATAACATTGCTCTATTTTCTTATTACCAGCTTGGCGCATTTACTTTCTCAGCACTTGGGTATAACTCCGAACAATTTGGATACAGTGGCATGGTACTGGGGTTAGGCACTCTGCTTGGGAGTTATTTAAACAAATCCCTAGTGTCTAAAAATGTTCGAAAAAGCCAACTACTTTGGCTCTCAGCAGTATTGCTTAGTTTGGGATCAGTCGGTGTGTTGATTCTGAGCCAATCAATCTGGTTTGTTGCTCCAATGGTGTTAGTCGTCATGTCTTATGGGATTGCGATACCCAATACACTCAGTGACGCACTCGTTGATTATAAACAACAGGTAGGTAGCGCAGGCGCTTTATTTGGGCTCATGTACTACATCATGATCGGGACGGGATTAGCGATGGCTGGAACAGTACAAAACTTAGGTGTCGTTCTATTATCATGTAGCTGTTTAGCGATTTTATTAGCGTTTTCTAAAAGGCAAGTTCATACCAACTTGTGACCAGATACTACACATTGCTTGCCTAATCTTCCGAAGATTGGTCTACATCTTTTCTAACAGTTAACTAAAACGTAAATAAAAAGCGCCTTTCGGCGCTTTAATTGTCTACAGCTCTTATTGCCATGTTGGCTCACCGTACTCTTCACAACGTTGCTTGTCGTAATTTTCAATGCGCCCGCGTTTACCTACAAACTGAACCTGAACAACCATTCCAGCTTCAACATATTCACTGAAATAATCGCAAGAAACACGAAAACTAGTATCGCGTATAACAATTGGTACCCATTCATAACCGCCGCTGCGTGGTAAGTAAGACTTGAAGGTAATGACCCCGTCATCTGAAACGTTGATTTCTTCATCATATTCATTCAACTTATAAAAACGTTGTCCATCAAACTCTGCCTTTGCTTTTTCAATTATTTCCTTCGTTGCTGTCGATTGCATCGGCGTATTTGAGACCAGTTGACACCCAACAACAGATGTCAATACGGACAAAGCCAAAGCGAGTTTAGTTATTTTATTCATTTACCTAACCACTGTATAATTATTCAACACTTACCATTTTAAAAGGAGGGAGACCATACTTTATTTTAAAGAAAATAAAAAGCGCCTTTCGGCGCTTTTTATCTGAACATTTCTTATCCAAACGTCTCGAGTAGATTTTCTAGAAAAGCTAACTTTTTATTACAATGAATTTTATTTAGGCTCTCACCGGAATCTATTGCTATTTAACCCCAAGCTTCAAACTCATTAGGCTTTACGTGTTTTATTTTTAATCTAACGTTGGGATCCAGAGCTGTTTCAGTTCCCAATTCACAGTAGTACTCAACAGCATTTTCATCTTCAATCATGTCAACGAAGCTAGCAACGACACTCAACCGTCCACCACCTCTAGTCAATGAAAAGTACGCATTCTTGTTTTCATTTACTTCAAATTTCAAAGGAATGAATTCAGGTTCTTCAAGAGAAATATCTATCCATTTATAGTTATCTAAACTCTTCCCCTTTCGTGGGGCATAAACTGTTTTCAACCCATTTTCGTCAACAACGAAGTACATCGAATTCTCGGCTTGATTAAAACAAGCTTTCAAGCCACCGTCTTTATTTTCCAAATTACATGTAAATACAACAGGGTCTTGTTCGCAGTCTGCATTTACAAAAAATGGTAACGGAAAAATAAATAAAAACCCCACTACCTTAATAAATTTACAAACCATATTAAACTTAAGTTTATCGACTGAATTTAAAAATAAAAACAATACTGAGCCTTGTCAAAATAGAGAACGCGAACATACATCGGACATTCCAAAAAATGAAACATTCATCAACAACTACTCTAGTCTTCTATACTGTTCATAAGTTAATGTCGATCGTCATATCTTGTACAGATTTATATAAATTGTTAACTATAAAATCAGAGAGTGCTCTTCTATCATAACTTTCCAAATTAATAATACTCTCTGGAGATTGCACATTGACTTTATATATCGTTTTTTTTCCTTCTCTTTTATCAAAACTCTCTTCGAGATATAAAACATCGGTTAGAACAATTTTATTATTTTTGTAAGAATAAACCAAAACAAAACTATAATTAGAATTATCTTCCTGTGTTGTTGTTAATATAATATTGTTTCCAACATTTTGGTCGACTGAATAACCCAGTTTCTTTACTAGAGTATTTGATATAATCAATTTATAATTAATATCATCTTCTAAAATATCAGGATAATTACTCTCATTGCCTGAAATCGTTGATATTTGATTATCACCAAGCAATATATCTTGACCTAAAAAACGTTGCTCAGATTTTGAAAAGTAATAATCTCCATCAATTTTATTTACCTCAATTTCAACTTTTTTATTTTTAAGATCTATTAAAAATAAATCTTCAACTTGAGAAAAAGAACTAAAGCTAAATAAAGCTGAGGATATAAATACGATCAACCTTACTAAAAATTTATTCATTACATAAAACCTCATATATATCCAAAAAATACTTTGTTCTTTTTTCTTTGTCAGAACGTGGAAGGCGTGAGTTAACAACATTAGTGATACTATTTGTACTAGCTATAGTTCCGGACACTTTCTCATTCAAATTATTAACATCCCAAAAGCCAAGAGCAGCTAAAAAACCTTCTTTGGTTTTCAAAACCGAGTAAGGGTCATCTGAAATATTAAAACCCAAGTCTTGAATTTTATTTTCCAATCTAGTTTGAACAGCGTCATAGTTATATTTCCAAGTTAACTGTATAAACCCCTTCCCCTTATACCTCAATCCAGAAACGTCCCCTCCCTTGACGAGTACAAAATGGCCATCTGGTGAGTCACAAGAATAAACACGTTTCGCTATCTCATCTTCCTGAGGAAGCTGGCTATAATAATAGCTTCTTCTTCTCACATACTTTTTCTTATCCGCCTGTGAAAGTGCTTTGTATTCACTTTCATCAATTCGTATATAGCCAAGACTAACTGCTTCTTCAGGGTATTTATTGAAGTAACGCTTAAACATTTCTTTTAACCTATCGACAGAATACCATAAGTCCTCTTCATTACCTTCTAGTTTCGAACCAACTTCAGCTCTTATCTGAGCAAAAAATTGTGCTGCTCGTTCATTGGTATTTATTTCAAAGCTACTAGCATATTTATTAAATAAGTCACGCACTTCTTCTCTTTTACTGAGGGAAGAATCTGGAAACATCAGGTTCATTTGCTTTTGAGTCACGTAGTAACCCGAAACAAAAGAATTAACAAAAGGCCAATAATGCCAAAGGCTCTTATCATCGCTTAGTTGCAAATCACCTTGTAAATCTTGCATCCATGAGAACTTATCTGCTCTTTCCAGTTCGAATTGCGAGAAAAGATCAAAGCTATCCATCACTTGATCGCGCCATGGGGAGTTACGGTAGTCCTCTATAGTCACAAAACCAGCGGAGCACTTAATATCTAGAGCTTCCTTTGCGGTCTGATGGATTGATTCATAAAGACTTTGTGACGACTCTGTATGCCAATCTGTAGGATGTTTCACAATAAATCGCTCAAAGTGTTTACGCTTACCGTCTAAGTATACTTTGGCATCGCGAGCAGTGAACGAGGAGAAGTCCGTTACTTGATCTTCTGTCACAGATTCAAGTAATTGCTGAATAAACGAATTACTCATATCAACGGCACCGCTACTATCGGCCCCATCGAGAACAACAAGTGGATTTTCTTCCGCATTTTTGGGAGAAATCTGTTTTTTGAAAAATTCGGGCGGCTCCTCAAAAGAGAACATCTCGATATGCACACGATTATCTTCTTTCTTAGTTCCAATTGCATCGTTACTGTACTCATGCAGTCCCATGTAACCGATATCTTCCCCAGCTGAAACCTTTATCCCCTCTCTAAATAGGAGTGGGAGTAAAGAAACCACACTACCGTCCCTAATCATTGCCGCCTTGTCCGACATCCATTTAGGTTCTGAAACTGGTTCTGATAGGACAGCAGAGGAATCTTCTAAAATGTCAAAGTCACTATTGAGACCCGAAGCAAACCAAACAATCTTGTTTAACAGTGCTTTTTCGCTACCACTTGCCGATTTACCATTCTCTACCACACGGCACTTTATCATTTTGTAGGTATTTTTGTCGATCTGGTATGGATGGGTCTCCTTCTCTTCTGCATACAGGTATTCAAGTAATGTTCCTTTAGACATCGACTGTTTTTTTTCACCAGAATTAGTAGGCACATCACTATGTTTGAAAGTGCGTACATTTCTCGCTTCTTGTAAACGGTAACGCGTGGTTATAGATGAATTGGCGCCAATATCTGAAGGTGGCGCAAGGTGCATATAAAGTGTATAGAACTTAAATACATATTCATTATCTTCGGGGTTTACAGCCTCATGCTCGATAAGCACAAAGTTATTACTATACTTAAACTCTTGCTCTTGGTACGTTGATGTTAGGTAATCAGGATTTATGCGAAATGCCACTATTTTTCCATCAAGCATCGCTTGAATAGGTCTGAGCCCTTTCCCCCACGGTAACATTTTTGATGTTAAGTGAATGCCACTATGCCAACCGTACCCTTGTCCTATTAAATAACGACCGCTCTTAGCTTGATCAAACAATTTCGTAAAATCACTGAGCGTGTAGTAAGCGTCACCTTCTCGTTGCGCTATCGGAAAAACTGCATCCATGATTTAAATGTCCTAGTCAGAAAAGTTATCGTCAAAAGTGACAAATGATGGGCGGTTCAAGTTGTTTGACTTCGTGTACACCACCGCATTAACCCTACCTAAATTAGTAGCAAAGCTAGATTGGCTCGCTATGTTAACGGTACTCCCAAGGGCCATTGCCGATATAGAAATTAGGGTGTCATTTTTGGTTTCGAAAATTTGGCTAATGACGTCAGGAAGTGCTTGTTTGAAGTGGTTAAGTGCTTTTTTATAACCGTTTATACCCTCTTCAACAGAACTCAACGACCTTGCAGAAGCTTGGCTTTGTATGAAATCTAAACGACCGATGATTTCACTGTTTAGCTCATCGATGTATGAACAGATTTGATTGTTTATCAACGTCCATAAAACAAACTGCAAATACTTCACAGTATTCCCAGTCCCTAAAAAGCGAAGCTTCGCTAATAATTCATAGGGAGGCTCAAACACATCAGCTTGATATAAGACTCTCAATATATCGCCATTTTCGTGCACTTGCTCCAAGAGCAGTTCAACTAAAGGTTCGTATTTCTCTAGCGCAGTAGTATCAGTTTGGATGTGATAAAGTGCCGAAACATAAGCATCAGAAAAATCTTTAGAGTGATTTTGACTAATCGCATAAGGAGACGATATACGGCTTTGCTCTAACACAATATCTTTAAAGTCATCATCACTGAAGGATGGGGACATCAATATGCCCCAGTCATTAGCAACCCCAACACGATCTTCCCAAAATGGCGAGCGGCGACCTGCTACAAACGTACAAAAATCATTCGGATCAGGGTAAGTTTCCGTAACAATATTTTCAGCTAAAGATTGGTTCGGGGTGTAAGAGTCTTGAGTTTCGCTGAGCACTAACCTGCATTCTTTTAGAGCGAGACCATTAACAGATGCTTTTCCGCTAGAATCCAGCACTCCACTCCCAATGACAGCACCTGAAGGTTCGACTAAAGAAAATTGTGCATTAGAGTAAGGGAGCCCATTTGGATATTTGCATTCTATATCCAGCGTATACGTCCCTTCCTGCTCTTCACTCACAGAAACCGATGGGTTTTGTGCGCCGCCAAGACACACAGTGTTGGCTTTGTTCATGGTCATTTGATCGGACAGGCGACATACGCCCTTACCTTCAAATTTAACCGTTGGTGAGGCTGAAATGAATTTTGCTTCAGCTTCTATCGTGCCAGAGGAAACGCCTTTTCTGTCACCGCCCGCATCGCCGGTACTTTTTGAGAACGTACTGCCCTTGATAGCGACACTGTTACCGCCATCCATAGAGACTGTCGTAGTCCCACCAGCAAGGTCTGCTGATTTAGCATTGTTGCCATAAGGGATAGGGACGACTGGCTTGCCGACCTTAGTTAAACAAACATCTGGGAGCGTTGCATTCGCTTCACCACCTGAGCCTTTATGAACTATCGAAAGTCCATTCGCACCAACTGTTACGCCCATAACCAATCCATTTGAATTTTATTGATTGAATGATAAAAGAGATCGCAAACTGCAATCTCTCTAAATAACTAGTGAATTTCACTAAAAGACCAGTGATATTCACAATAAACCCTAAAACTGGCAGAAGATCTCATTTTAGATCTCTGGTTATCTATACATTTCAAGCAGTTGCTGGAATTTTAAGTCTATGACGATGTAGGTTGCCGCATACATAAGCGCAAACGTCATCGCACTAAGACTCAAGATCAGCTTGGGTGAAATTACCCTTTTCAACGGCTTCTTTAGGTATTTAGCTTTAAGGTTGATTAAAGAAACTTTTTCTTGTTCTGCTAGGCGGTCATCTCGCACTAATCGATAAATGGTGCTGCCAATTTCCGCTAACTTTTCGTTGCCACGCTCTTCACGGCCGTACTTGCCTTGGAAACCAAGTTGAAGCAATAAATAGAGAAACTCTATAACGTGACGGTATTTGCGAGGGTCGGCTTTTAAGCGGTCGAGAATAACGAAAAACTTGTCACCACCAGATGTTTCGTTGTGGAATTCAGACAGTAAGCTGTTCTGGCTCCAGTGACTATTTGCCCCCCACTCTTGTCGACAAACAGATTCATCAATCGCCGCACACAAGCAGTAACGAATAACAAGAACCGAAGCACGATCGAGCTCCATTTCATTAAGTTTTCGTTCACCTTTTCGAATCTCACGTGCCACTTGTTCACGAAATGGCATCGGGTCATCAAGCCAAGGGATCGAAGACATACAAGACAGACTGGCTATCAACCATGAGAACTGGTCCACTAGCGGGTTAATACCCATGTTGTCGATAGATAGATCTTGTACTGCGATGTTTCTCGACAAGTCAGGCGCTGGCATTACCTCCATTGGTTTGCCAGGCTCTGGTTGGAATAAGACTACGGTGACGTCGGTTTCTGCGTAACTCATAGACGAACGGCCCAAAGTTGCAATGATAAGTTAGCGAAATCGCCCGCAACGTGAATCGCAATCGCAGCAGTGTTCTTCAATGCCATCCACTCTTCGCCCGTTTTATCGAGCTCGAAATAGGTGTAGCCAGCGTGATACGGCAGCGCGCGTGGCACAACTGGCATTGGTTTGATCTCAATCCCAGGCAGTTGAAGGTTAATCAAGTCACGTATGTTATCGATAGAACCGATCTTCGTTTGGCTGACAAACTGGGTATGCAGAACATCCAAGGTCACGTCGGCTTTAACTGCGAGGATAAAGGTTGTCGTATCAATGATCTTATTGTCAGGGATTGCTGCCGTTCTGATGCCATAGTTCTGATCTTTTAAGGTCAGTGGAATTGCTCTTTGCTCAGACATCACGCTCAATGTCATTTTCGCACTGTCTAGGACGCGAGAAAGACAGCTAGTAAGATCACCATGATTGTACTTCGTAAACTCAATAGGTCGGCGTGTCGTTGAGCACAGCGTCGAAAGCTCACCCTCTGCCTGAAGAAGAATTCGATACAAAGACTCAGGATGCACAGCTTCTGTGCTTGCGAAATGCCAAAACAAGGGTTCGTATCGGTTGAGCGCTTGCAATAGCATAAAGTCAGAAACCGATGATACGCCTTGTTGATCCACCACCCCTAATCGCTGAACTATCGATTCCGCGCGATGCTTCAACATAGAAGCAAACTCGGTCGCAAATTTACTCAGTACTGTCGACGCATGAATATCGATGCAGGTAGGAATGAAACTATCATCTAAGATCACGCTGCCATCAGGCTTCACTTCTGAGATCTTTAAGATCGGAATAGACGTGTAAGCACTCTTATCTTCATGATCGTACATTAAGCAAAAGTTAAGCTTACCGACGACGATATTTGCCATGTCTTCCGAATCATAACAAGCGTCAACCGCTTCTTGAGATTCCATCGTATAGCGCGCACCGTCTTTTTTGGTACCAAATAACTCAGAACGTTCCGATGGTAACGGACAGCACAAATAAACGACTTTATCGGCAATCGAAGGATCTACATCTTTCACTTCAGGCAGCTCAGCAAGCAACGGAAGCTCAAATGGTGTCCGGTCTTGTAAAATACCTTCAGCACGAGTAATACCGATTTTACCCAGTGCTAGTAACTGAGAGTTGATTTCTAAACGTTTAATTCCCCAATGCAAAGGCGATGCATTGGCACTCAGTAGGCTCGATAGTTTACTTTGCGAACGATCGAGTTGTTGAAAATGCTGCGGCTTCATGAACATTCCATCTTGCCAAACAACTGGATTGTATAAAGACATGTTTCTATCCCTTAAAAGTAAACCTGTTCAATGCCGCGAGTGTTATCAGAGATTAACTCACTGCCTTCTAACTTGAGCTTGATGTAGTACTCGCTCTTCTCTTCAATAACTTCCACTTTTCGCCAAGACGAACCATCAATATCACGAAAAGCCACTGAAAAACCGACGGCACGAGTGTCAGGGTCTAGAGTTAGCATTTCATGAACTTTTCCACCTGGCTGTATTTGATATTCGTAACGTTTGATGTACTCATCACCCAACGACGCTTTATCGCTCTCAAACAAGGCAAAGAAATCTAAGCTTCGGAACAATACTGGCGAACTTAATTCGTGAAGACGGAGAATAACTGGAGATGACTGGCCCCCATTTCTCACATTGAGTACAGGTGATGCCTCAATAACCAATTCAATCGACGAAGTTTCTGGTGTGATACCAGTGGACTCTTTAAATTGATCCCACATGGAACAACCGGACAACATGGCAAATCCGAGTAATACGGCGATACTACGCATGGTTTCCCTTAATCACTTTGTTATAGTTTTTCTTAATCAGCCCTTTTAAGGATGTTTCATTAAGCAGGCGACGATTATTAGTGTAGAAATCTAGGTATTCGGCCCACAGCTTTGACTTAGTTGAGAACAAAGACTGGCTAGCGACCCTGTTAGCAAATGCTACGGGATCGTTCGTTTCTGACTGTTCTAAAATGAGCTCATTCAGTGCTTTGTTAAACATAACTTGGTGGTCGTTCAGCTCATCGAGCATTTGTTCAACCAGTTCATTTGGAGCCAGTAATTGCTGACTATTCAAAGTAAGCATTAGCTCTGCAATGTTCGAGTTAGCCTCACTCGCACTCTGCTCATCTTTTAACGATTCCACTTCGTGCAACTCTTTCTGTAGGTTATCAATACATAAACGCAAGCAAGTGCCCATTTGCTTGAATAACTGCGCCTCGTTTGTCATCAACTCTGGGTTTCGAATACCCAAACCATCAAAAAACGCTTGCGCTATATCTTGAGAGCAAACGGCCGCATCAGTATCGACTTGTGCTTTCGTCGTACTGTTTATCGCGTGCTCTGCCGTAGGTATTTGAAGTTGCTGATTAGTGTTAGGAGAAGGCGTAAAAGATTGGGTCATCTCTTCCCATTTTGACCCTGTGTTAGCCTGTTCTACGACCATCTCAGTAACATTATGCGTACGATGTTGTCTTTGAATCGTGCTATCTGGGGCTACCGTGCCAGGTTGCATCACCTCAGCTGAGGCAATATCGGCTCTATGTGCCTTACCGCTTTCTGGCGCTAATGCATCATTGACTGATGCGTTACTCTTGGTTTCCGCAGCCATCCAGTCTTCAGGGATTAGGCTTGGCTGATCGAATTCGGAATATATGCTGAAACTGTCATCGACCACCTGACGCGTGTTTTCCACGGTTCTAGGTTGTTCAGATTCTGTACGCTCATTATCACGAATTAAGTAATCGTCATCTCGCTGCATCGAAAAGTTAAGGTGAGCAACAGGATCATGACAATCAATGTCATCCTGTTTAGTCTCCATAAACAAATCTTCTAAGGCACCGACTTTTTCTTCCTCTTCGACAACCGCATCTCCTAGACTAACCAGAGGATCGCTAGATACTCGCTCAGGAGCAATATCAGCGGCGATGTCTAGTGTTGAGGTAACGTGCTCAAGAGAAACACCAATCTCATATTGCCCTAAAGAAATGATGTCGCCATCAACTATCGCAACGGGTTGATTTTTTAGTATTTTATTCCCATTTACCATTGTGCCGTTAGTTGATACGTCACTTATATAGTAGGTATCTCCATACACGCTGAGCAAACAATGAGTGCCCGATATAAAGCGGTTGTGATCGGCTAAAGACACGCTACAGCTTGGGGAACGACCTATCGAACCACCACTCTCAGGCATTTCAATATGCTTTGCACCGGTGTATTCCTCTGGACATTTTGAGATAAATAAAACTAGCTGATTTGAGTACATTTACGAACCTCAAAAGAGCAAAGAAACTGATAGTTCAAGCCCACCAATTCCATCATTTACAACCGGAAGGATATAAGAGGCCTGCGGGATAATTTGTATATGGGCGTCAGGATTACTGCCTAACTTTATAGCAGTACCAAGGGTCACAACCGCACCTAACTCAAACTGGTCGATATCTTCAACACTCTCATAACGATAGCCCTCTTGGTCTACTTGCCAACGATTAGAATATTGCGAGTAACTGACAGACAAGCCCGCACCAACATATGGCGTGAAAACACTCCAAGAAGTCAACGCATATTGAGGAACAACACGAAGTTCATAGTTCGTCGCTTCTTGATATAAGCCGTTTGCTGGCGCTTCAATATCTTCTGCTAGATAGTTTAGCCCTAACCACCAACGCCAACGGTTATTGTTTTCATCAATAGGACGAGTATGAACCAAGCCGAACCTAAGCGTATCCTGCTCACCACTTTTACCTTCATCGTATTTAATGCTATCGATAGTCAACATACTGGTAGAGAGTCCATATCGCTCCCCTTTTGCCATTGCAACAGAAGAAAATAGACACATGGCTGAAATCAGCCCAATTTGACTTGGTTTTAGCATTTCGTCCCTCTAGGAAAACCGATATTCTACTTAGAGGCGAAAGATATCAATTATATTCTCTTTTTCAATAAGCCTAAAAAAACACCTATAATTTAATACATTTCAACTATCAGGTTGGTTGTTTTACCTACAAACAAAAACTAAAGAACCGACTACAGATTAAGTGACGAGACAGTAAATATTTCTATTTAAATAGAAGTAGCAGAATTTGATTGCTAATTGAACAAAACGTAATCTCCGATAACAATTTAGTTACTTTTTAATCAACGTTCTCATCTTCATATATAAGTTTCTTCTTATAAATAGACTTAACTATTGATATTAATATTATGAACAAAGATCACACTAAAAGTAATTTAATTTCTTTTAATGAATTTTTATTATCTAATCCGCTTATTTTGTCTATAGAATTGCGGCAGATGTGCACTGCTTATAATTTAATATAACAGTAGTGAAATCCTATATAACTTAATACTTCTATATGATCAGTTGGAACTTTCCTTATGTTTTTTACCGACTTCGCTCGAAGACCAATCGATGAAAATAACCCAAGCGGCTCTAATCCTAATGGTTCTGAGGATTTTGACGAAATTAAACGTCAAATAAACAACCTGAATAAAGTCACAGGGAGAGTCTCGTGGAAAACGGTTCAAACACTCTCAAAAAAGATCTTGAGTACCCAAGCGAAAGACCTACGTTGTTGCTGTTACTTTACCGTTGCGTCAACCTATAACGACGGCTTAAGAGGCCTTGTTGAAGGGTTAAACTCAATACTTGATGTGTGTGTCGTATATTGGTTCAACGCGTATCCAGAGCATTCAAAGTCAAAGGCACGAATGAGCGCTATTGAATGGATGGTAGAGCATACTGAAAAACGAATTAATAAGCATCGGGCGTTACCAGAAGAGCTTCCATTGATAGAGGCAGCACATCAATTATGCTTGAGGATTGAGGAAGAGCTTCGTCTTCATTACGGTATTGAAGCGCCGTCATTAGGTCGCATTCGCCGTATTTTGAATCAATGGATTGAGCAGATAAAAGAACAACAAATTGCGGCTGAGTTACGCGAGGAAAAACAAGCCAACACTAGCGCTCCTGCAGCAACGCAGAAGGCACCTGAAATTAAAGTGAATGTGTCTCCCTCTCCGGCACCGGTGCCATCACCCAACCTAAATAGCCAAGAGAAAGCATCACCGGCAAAGTCTGGTCGATTTATGATCTACTTCGTTATTGGTTTGATTGTTACTGCGATATGTTCACATTTCATGTACGAGCAACAACGTTATCGAACATTGGAACAAAAAATTAATCAAGCTTCACTTAATGAACTTGTAAATTTGGTCGCCTCGTTAGATTACGAAAATAAAAAATATGCTCAGTCATTGAAAACGCAGGCCATTAATCGTGTCGATATTATGATGAATAACTGGTTTTTAGACTCGGCAAAAGTAAGTAACGTCAGCGAGCTCGATAGCTTGACCAATGAATTAATCGCAATCTATCCAGATTCGTCTTCTGCACAGCAGCTACGTCAAAACTTTTTGACACAGAGCGCCCATTTAGAAGACCAGTTTATGGATGTTTATAAGCGATTCTCAGACGCAAGAACGGTGTTTGCCAACGTAGCTAGACAGAATGTAGATAAGAACTCTGAAAAGGCGTACGAATACAGTAACTCGTTATTCCCGCTTTTAGGTCGTATTGAATACGCTGAAAAGTATTCACAGCAAAAGGAAATTGACCGCGCAACCCTTTTACTGAACATCTACCTATATAAATTGAGTCAGCTACAAGCTGAAAAAACTGACAATAAATAACAATACAATTAAAGAAGTTTTAGGCTTATGTTCAAACAAAAACTGTTTAGAAATCCAGTGGTGATTTCTACTATATTGATGTTTTTAGTGGCTGCAATTATCACCACTATTTATCTGCTTTTTCTTGACGAAATCGACCAACTTTATCTTTGGCTGACCCTTGGTGCTATCGCCATTGTTTACGTCACTTTTCAATTCACATTATGGTTGAAGAAAAAGAACAACGCTAAAGCTCAACATTTGGAAACCGAGGAAGAAGCACTTTCTATGGTTATCCAGCCTCTTCTTGCTAACTCAGGCAAGAAACCAATTTACCTGATGCTTGGTAATAAAGGGTCAGGGCGACGTCAATTTTTATTTAATTCTAGTGCAATTAAACCGATGGATCGCACTAGAACCGCAAAGAATGACTTTTTTGAATGGTACGAATCTGACAGCGCTGTATACATCAAACCAGACCAACGCTTAGTGTTCCAGGAAGTATCAAGCAGTGATGCTTCTTTATGGAATACGTTCATTGAAGAAGTTATTCATCATCGACCTCGAAAGCCATTTTCAGGCTGTCTATTCTTCACCGATTTCGAGTTCATGATCGTCTCTGAGCCAGAGCAAAAAGAGTACACCATTTCGTCGTTATTGGCGCGCTTGAGTACCATCAACTCTAAAACGTCTTCAGCATTGCCAATCTATTTGATTATGTCAAAGCTAGACAAGTTAGATGGCTTTAAAGAATACATGCACTTTAGCTCTCTCAAGACACGTGTTGAGTTCCTCTCTATCCCACTAAAAGAAGCCAAAGGTGTGTTTGCAGAGTACTACCGCGATAGCTATCGAAATCTAGTGAGAGTGCTTGAAAGTAATGCGCTAGATGCATCCGCTAATTCAACGGACATTGATGAGAAACAAGCAATACTCGCTTTCCCTAAGCAGTTTGAACTATGTCAGTCTGAAGTCAGCTATGTGCTTGAGCGTCTATGTGATGTTAACAACGGTGTCTATTCACTAGACATCCGTGAGATTTTCTTTAGTTCGAGTCTGCAAGGCGGTCGCAAGTACAATTTACTTGCAAAAAGTTGTAGTAATTACTTCAACTTACCTATTATCGCGTCAGAGCATACTCAGTTAACAGAAACGCCTTATTTCTCTCGCTTTCTGATTGATTCACAAATATTGCCGGAAAGCGACTTTGCGGGCGAAAACAAGACCTATCTTCGTCTAATTCAGAGACAAAGCCGTTTGGCAATACTCGGCTCTATTATCCTGCTTACTGGGGGCAGTTACTTCTTTTTCACGACATTAGACAGTAACTTACATGTGATGAATCAACTCTTGAGTATCGATGACAAATCACAAATAGAGCAAGATGCAAGATTCGATGAGCTTTTAGCGAAGGCGACGAAAGCAATAGAGCCTTCTTATGGGGCGTGGCTTAAAGGTTCTAAGGCTTTGGATGAAGAGATATTACCACTCAACATTAGCCGTTTGGATCAAAGCACTCGCATCGCTTACGAAGCATTACTTAAGGACGTTGCTCAACAGTTGATACCTCTCATTGAGAAAGGTTACCGTCTACAACTGACACAAAATCAAAACACTTTTACACGCGCTTTACCTCTATTGAAGGGGTATCTAATGCTAAACGATCCAACAAAGCGTGATATCCGTTTTTTGCGTCATCAAACTCTCCAAATGATGAACGATTTGAGCAACCAAAGTGACGTCGTCAATCAGACGATGCGCTATTTGGACGCTTACTTTCGCACACAGTTTGATCCAATTGATATCAATATGGATCTTGTTCGTGCAACACGTCGCTCATTGCTAGCAAATTCGAATGTTGATCTCGTTTATGCAGGCATTTTAAACGAAGCAAATTCGATTGATTTAGGAACCCTAGATCTGCAACGAGCTGTGGGTTTTGAGTTTAGCAATGTATTCAACACACCAATCGATAGTGAACGCTTGATCGTAGATAAGATCTATACCTCCACTGGTTTTAGCACTTTTTATCGACCACGCGTGGACCTAATGTCACAACAAGTCATCAGTGACAACTGGGTTTTAGGTCTGTCACAACACGTTATTCCTACTAGTGAAGAACAAGAAGCCTTCAAAGAGGAAGTACGTAAAAAATATACTGACGACTACATCAGTAATTGGCGCAATGCGCTGAGTGAACTAAAAGTCCAGAACTATGACAATGTCGGCGACCTAACGAACGCGATAGACTTAATCTCGGGCCCTTCTTCACCAATGACAACCGTACTGAAGCAGGTCTATGCCAACACACAATTTTCACCCGTTGGTGAAAAAAATGCTCTGATTTCAAAGCTAGACCCGAAACTCGTGGCAGCGGCAGACTCCGCATCAGACGCAGTAGAGGAAGTAGTTAAGCCTGATTACTTGTTGATGAAACGTGTTGAACAAGCTTTTCACTTATTAAACCAACTTCAGGTCAGTGAAACACCAAACTCCCCTACTCCTTGGGATGAGACCGTAACTGCGCTAAGCCGTGTTCGCACGTATATGAAAGACATCGCTGATGCACCTGACCCGCAAATGGCGGCGCTAGCGGCAGCTCAGCATCGAATGAACAGCAGTGAAGCTGACCCATTAATCAAACTTAAACAGATTGCCCAAAAATCACCGGAACCCGTTCGTAGCTGGTTGTTAGATGTGGTTCAACAAAGCTGGTCAGTCATGATTAAAGAGTCCGCTAAAGGCATTCAAACCCAATGGTACAGCGAGATTTACACCAAGTTTAAAGAGATAGGGCTAGGACGATACCCATTTGATCTAACAGCGACCGAGGAAATCTCAATTGAAGATTTTGAATTACTGTTTGCTTCAGGTGGCTTGTTAGACACATTTATTCAGAAAAATTTTGCACCGTTCTACGATACCAATTTGTGGACGCCAAAACAGGTGGATGGCGAGACGATGCCAATCTCTCCGGCTCTGTTAGTGCAACTGCGTAACTATAACGTTATTCGAGACACATTAATTAATAAAAGCACTAACCGCGTTCATATTCCGTTTAGTGCAAGAGTACTCGATCTTGATTCTAGTGCGATTAGAGCGAGCTTAAAAATTGCAGATACCAATATAAGTTACTACCACGGTCCAAGCCGCATTCGTGAAATGGCATGGCCACCGCAAAATGGTGACTTCAATATTAGTATCACACTCCAGGATGTAACCGATGAAGGCAGACAGCACGTTTTAAATAAGAGTGGTCAATGGGCGATATACAGATTGCTAGGTGACTCGACCTTGACAAACACTCATAACGGCAGCTTTGTCAGTGACATAAAAGTGTCAGGGAGGGACTTGAGCTTACGCATCACTCCGTTGACACAGAAAAACCCATTCACTCTTGCTGAGCTGTATAACTTTACGCTCCCAGAGTCGATTTAATAACAATATAAAAACAAAATAGGCAGAACACATGATTTCAAACATGACTTTACAAGGTTTAGATAAATTAGATCGAAAAATACTTTCAAGTCTATTGTCGAATGGGCGAGAGTCGATTGCGAATCTATCCCGAAACATTGGTTTGTCTCGAACAGCAGTAGCAGAAAGAATTAATCGTTTAGAAAAGACCGGTATTATCAAAGGCTATACCGCACAGATTCGTGTAGAAAATGAAGGGCGAAAAGCCGCTAGTTATCTACTGATCTCTTGTGAAAAGGGTAAGAAGAATGATGTAACGAATGCACTTAAAGAAATCCCTGAGGTTCGCTTAACGAGCGTTGTTGGTGGCAACTTTGATATTATTGCCCTAATTGAAGCGCCCGACCTGCAGTCTATTCATCATCTTTGTAATGAAATTGAATCATTTAACGGCATTCAAAGGCTTGATACTACCGTTGTACTGCACCAGCCGATCAGTCGTTAAGCTTTTCTGACCTCTTCGAGGAAAACATAAAGGGCCGCTCGTTGAGCGGCTTTCTTATATGCTTCCGATAAGTCGAATTTTGGCGTCTTTATCACCTGGGTTGCCAAGCCAGAACGTTTGACCTAGTTGGTTCCCTTCTCCATTACCCAGTTTGTTTTCTGGAATACTGTCGAGGTTAACTGTCAACTTTAGGTCCCACGACATTGGGTCACGCAGAATAAAGCGCATCAAGCCCACCAGCGTCTTATGTAACTCACCATCGTAGGAAAACTGCTTAAACGTTTCAAAATCAATGTTGTCGATACACAAGTTAAACTTGCCGTTCAAATCCGCAATGCTTTGTCCCAAGTGTAAGCTTTGCCCCAATACACAATTGGAACGATTGAGTTTGTTACGCTGGCTTTCAGCGATTTCTACGCGTCTATAAACCCATTCTTCGATTCGCACATTCGGCAGTGAAAAGTAGTGCGAAACAATACCGGAAATAAGCTTGGGTGAGCGTGTACGCGTAGATAACTGGTTCACGTAAGACAGAACTTTCGCTCGATCTAACTCCGCTACTTCACAATCTTGCATAACGCTTGACAGACCAGCCAAATGCAGTATGCGCCCAGAAAACGCATCGCTCGCCCCGCTTTTGTACTGCACGTGATATCGGTATTTCTTCCAAACACGATACAGTAAGCTTGTATAGCGGTTGTGGAAAAAGTCGAAGAAATCCTTCACTGGGTTATCATCGGGATCACGACCGACGAGTTTCTCAGTGTAAGACGCAGGCAGGGGCGAGCTTGAACCATGCAAGCCAAGAAAGTTCGTCTCAATACGTGAATATTGCTGTCCGTTTCTTTCCATATGAGTAATAAAGTCCATATCACTCTTTGGAAAGCACAGGTTTGGCGACACGCTGAACTCAATTCGCTCTTGGTGAAAGTATTTGTTCTCGCCCACGGCAACAAAGTTTGAGTTTGGCTCCAACTGGTAGTGTTTCTCCAACAGCAACACCGCTTGGTAGAAACTAAACTCATTCGACTTATCAGAAAGTGTGTTAATCATAGTATTGTCTGCTGCCCGATTAGGCTTGCCCAGTTGTAAACCTCGCCCGTCGCTTCATCGAACACCTCTAGTTCGGTAAAGGAGTTCACACTCGAATACAAACGGATAAATTCATTCAATACCGTGGCCATAAGGAACATATCGCCTTCATTTACGAAGAACTTAGAGTCCGTCACGAGCTTGAATTGGTTACCACGCACAGATACACCACGAAATACGCGATCGATTGGTTTCATCTCTGACGAAATAATGCCATCAAGTCGATGAATCGACGCGCGGTGGGCTTGTCTATCGACTCGAGAGTGGAAGTCGTAAGTCGAGAGCAACACTTTCAACACATCGATATTGGCCAAAGACAAGTAGTTGAGCGACATATTGGCAATCAACTGCCATTGAAGTTCACCATTAACCTGAGGACTTACTGACTGTGTTGGCTTAGTAATGTTTTTAAACGTCGCATACGTTGGCGATTTGTGCGTCGCGTAAGTGATGTCTCCTACTGACAGGCGCTCCGCTAAGTCCGCGTTACTGCATTGCAGTTTCATCAATACTGTTTCAGTCCCTAAATCCGCAATGTCGCCATTGTGAGTATGGAATGAGATATAGCGCTCTAACCCTCTTCCGCTTACTCGCTCGCCCACTTTGGATTTGTAGAACTCTCGCTTATCACGCTGGTTGATTTGGTGCTCAAACGATTCAAATTCAATCAGTGGTTTTCGGCGACGCTCGTCTTTACTCCAGCTCTCCACTTGCTCAATGGAATAAACCTCGTAATGCTCCTGAGTGTTACTTTGTGGACGCACCTTGTACTCGTTTCGTCGATGCTCTAAACGGATTGGATCGCCGTCTTTTTCAAACAAGTTAACGGCAGGTGTGCAGTGCAACCTTAAGTGTTTATCTTTAAGCACCACCTCTGAAGGCAAAGCACGCTTAAAGTGGAATTTGATTTTGACCGTACTGCGCTGTGGAATGCCTTTTAGCCACTCTAAGCCTTTAATGTCGAAGAACATGAACTTATCTGGCAAAGAGAAGAATTCTTGCAGCAAACGGTAGCCTGCAAAGGAATTTTTGCTGTAAGGCAACAGCGCCTCGTCCTCTTCATGCCCGACTGGCTTAACGTATTCTGGCCCTAAACGATGTTTGTAGCCGCCACCAACATCCAACTCGACGTGATCTAGATAACGGAACAGCCATAAGAAGACAGTGCGAGTAATATGAATCTCACCATGCAGGTGCAATCGCAGCGTGTCTAAACCTATCCGAGACAGCTCAAGGCCATGCTCCGTCGATAACGTCACATCAATCATCGAGCTGGTGCGGCTGTTAGTTTGTTCGATGTTAGTAATCGTAATTGGGTATAGATTGACGTCATAACAAGTACGGAACAAACACTGCGTGCCTTCTACCTGCTCGCTGGCCATTTCCGCACCACGTTTCACCACGGTTTTCTCAGTAACACTTCCGGTATGCGGTTTTAGTTCGCTAATACACAAAGACGGAATCGAACGCATGTAATGTGGCCACAGCAAAGTCATCAGAGATTGCGTAAGCTCAGGCAGTTCATCGTCAATCTTTTCGCGGATGCGTCCGGTCAAAAAAGCAAAACCTTCCAGCAATCGTTCGACATCTGGATCAAAAGTTCCTTCAGAGAGAAAGTGAGTTAACTTCGGATGATATTTGGCAAACTCACTACCCGACTCGCGTAAATACGTGAGTTCATCTTGAAAGTATTTACTGTTACTCAAGTGGCACCTACTAAACGTTAAATTGGCCGTCGGTTCCCATGTAGACATCGATCGACATTGGGACTTTACCGCCGTTATGGGAAACTTCGCCGCGAATACCAAAGCCGAGTTGTAATGGATTATGGTGGTCTTCACGGTAATGAACCTCGACATTCAGCAGTCGGGGCTCAAAGCGTTCTATGGTTGACGTGATGTTTTTTTGAATATGGCGAACGAGGTTTGTGTTGTTAGAAAGTACGTCGTTAAAATCTGGCAGACCATACTCATTGTCGATCATTGCGTTGCCGGAGTGCGTATTCAACAAGTCAGCGAGATGCGAGTGAATGGATTCAATCAAATGCTTATGAGACACCACTTTCTCGTAGCAGTTTTTTGGTTCTCCTAGCTCGATCCGCTCTAAAAGACGGTAACCTTTTTCCATATGCGGTCCTACGAAAAAAGCAGCCAGTCTTCACTGGCTGCTTGATGGTTTCAGTAATGGGTTATTGGTCTAGCTTACCAACTAGAGACAAGTCGAAGCTTGCGCCCATGTACTTGAAGTGAGGACGTACAGACATCGATACTTTGTACCAGCCTGGATCGCCTTCTACGTCTGATACTTCAACCTTCGCAGCGCGAAGTGGGCGGCGACCACGAACTTCCGCTGGCGGGTTCTCCTGGTCAGAAACGTATTGACGAATCCACTTGTTCAATTCGATTTCTAGGTCAGAACGCTCTTTCCAAGAACCAATTTGCTCACGCTGTAGCACTTTGATGTAGTGCGCTAAACGGTTGATAATGAACATGTAAGGAAGCTGAGTGCCTAGCTTGTAATTCATCTCGGCTTGTTTGCCTTCCGGCGTGTTCGCAAACACTTTTGGTTTTTGAACAGAGTTTGCAGAGAAGAACGCCGCGTTGTCAGAACCTTTACGCATGGTTAGCGCAATGAAGCCTTCTTCCGCTAGCTCGTACTCACGACGGTCAGAAACCAGGATCTCGGTTGGGATCTTAGTCTCGATTTGACCCATAGCTTCAAAGTTGTAAACCGGTAGATCTTGTACAGTACCACCGCTTTGAGGACCAATAATGTTCGGACACCAACGGTACTTAGCAAATGATTCACTGATCTTAGACGCCATCGCGTACGCTGAGTTACCCCATAGGTAGTTATCATGGCTGTCTGTCACTTGCTCATCGTAGTCAAACGCCTTAATTGGGTTATCTTCAACAGAGTAAGGCGTACGTAGCATAAAGCGAGATGTACATAGACCTAGGTAACGTGCATCTTCGTGCTCACGCAGACCACGCCATTTCGCGTACTGTGGACCTTCGAATACAGACTTAAGATCTTTTAGGTTTGGCAGCTCTTCGTAGCTGTCTAGACCAAAGAATTTAGCCGATGCCGACGTGATGAATGGTGCGTGAGACATTGCACCTACGTTCGCCATATATTCCATCAGTTTGATGTCAGGCGACGAAGCTGACATAGCGTAATCACAAATGACGGCGCCAACAGGTTTACCACCGAACTGGCCGTATTCACGTGTGTAGATTTGCTTGTACAGGCCAGACTTCACCACCTCTGGCGCGTCTTCGAAGTCATCAAGAACTTCGTCTTTCTTTGCAGAGATCAGTTCGATTTGAATGTTCTCGCGGAAGTCAGTGTGATCAACCAGGTACTTAAGGCCACGCCACGTTGATTCAATCGCTTGAACTTCTTCGTTGTGAAGAATTGCATCAACTTGCTTAGACAATTTTTGGTCGATTTCAGAGATCATCAGATCAACCAGAGATTGGTCGACTTTCTCTGTGTTCGAACTACTTAGTAGCTCACTGATGAATGCTTCTACGCCGCGTTTTGCAACGTCAAAACCTTCATCACTTGGCTTTAAACGTGTTTCGTTAAGAATGCTATCCAGAAGTGAGCCTGATTCAACTAAGGCTGCTTCTTGTTCTGGCGCTTGTGCTTCTGCAGACATGATATCCCTTACTCTTCTTTCGCGTCTTGGTCGTTGCCAATGCTTAGTTCATCCAACAGTTTCTTTCTCGCTTCTTCATCTTGAAGAACCGATGCGATCTTCTTACGGAACGCAGGAACATTTCCTAGAGGACCTTTCAGTGCAACCAAGGCTTCGCGAAGCTCAAGTAGGCTGTTTAGTTCAGGTACACTTTTCGCGATCGCTTCAGGAGAGAAGTCCTTCATATTTTGGAACGTCAGATCAACACCAATCTGGCCGCCTTCTTCATCAGAAAGACGGTTTTCAACGTTGACTTTAACGTTTGGAGACATGCCCTCTAGCACTTCGTTAAAGTTGTCTTTGTCGATGTTAATTGGAGTACGTTCTTCAATTGGTGTCTCATCTGCACGCGCAGTAAAGTCGCCAACTACCATCATGCTTAGCGGCAGCTCTACGTCTTCTTGCGTATCGCCAGTTGCTGGAACATAACGGATATTAATTCGCTCTTTAGGAGCCACCGAGCCGTCACGTGACATAATTCGTTCCTTATCTAACTCTTTAATTAGTCGTAAATTGCTTTCCACTCTTCATACTTCTCAGGTAGAAGATCCTTGCTTCCAAATAACCGATGGAGTGTTTTTCGAATTAGGTCTTCTAACTGTGACGATAAGTGGGGTTCCCAGCTCGCGAGATTAAACGCTTTTTGTACTTCCCACCCCTTCTCAAGATACGGCAAACACAAAGGGTATAATCCAACAGACTGGTAAGCTGCTATCAATTGCAAATACAGCATGAACTGCCCACGTCCCGAGCTATCCAGCTCAAGTTTGCGGGCAAGCTCTGCGGCACATTCCCCTAGATTTTCTAGAGTGATATCCTCCATTGGCAGCGAGTCTTCCTGCGAAATCACAACCGTTTGAACAACGGGTTGAGAAGTCGAAGAAGTAGTATCTTGAGTCGATAACCAGCTCAAGGTCGCTTCATCTGCAAATGGTATAGAATTCTTAAATGAGAGGTGCTCGATGCCCTCTAGCGATTCAACAAAACGCGTCACTTCTTGTTTCACAGCAAGCGCTGCATCATCAAAGCCCAAGTTATTAAGCATCGAATACACGAAGTAATGGCCCGTCAGCCAAAACGGCGCATCCGTTAATGTGCGCTCCAAACGCTTAATGGTGTCGATGTCGCTTTCTTGTTCAGCTTTATCTCGGTATTCCGCTTGTTGATCGGACGACACTGCCAAGCTCAAAGGCGTTTGATTATTTTGGTGGTCGGGTAGACCATCAATGTCATCCCAAGTCAGATGACGATAAATCCGGTAAGCCAGCGGATCACTTGGGTTCGCATGAAGCATGACTTCCGCAACCTTCTTCAAGGTGCGCTTAGAAGCCGTAGGCGAAGAGAAGTCCGTATCGACATCGACTTCTTTTGCTACCGCTTTCTTAACTGGCGCAGGTTTAGGGGCCGGCGGAACCGCCTTCACCGGTGCGGTTTGCACTTCATTCTGCGCTGGCGTTTCTTCGGCAGCAGACTGCGTAGCTGGTGCAGGCGCCGCTTGTTCAACGTTAACGACTGCATCATCGCTCTGCTCATCAGCCGCCGCTTGTTGAGATAAAACATTGAGTTGAGTGCGAATCTCAAAGAAATCCGCTTCTGAGTCTTGATAAACCTCGTCGTACTGACGCTGCACTTCTTCAATAGTCGAAATGCAGTTTGATACCAAATCCCATGACTGAGCACTTTCCGCTAACTTGCTGCTGACCAGTTTAAACTGATGGTTCAACCATTCGACCGCGCCATCTCGACCCCGCTTTCGGGAAGGATACAATTCAACGCCAAAGCGACTTAACGCCTCACTAAGCAGCTTCAGACCTTGTTCAAAGCCTTGCAGACCAAACTCTTCTGTTAGCGCGCGAACGAGGTAACAAATGGCTTTTAAGTCTTTACTGTGGTGCTCTAGAACTTCAGTCGCGTGCGTTTTTACCACGCTCCAATCTACTGTTTCGCCAAACAAGGAACCGAATTTCTTCACTTCGGATTCCATCATTTCATAGCAAAACTCGTAACGGGCATCGTTACCCACTGGAGATTCATCAGAAATAGGATTAAGCAGACGATCGATATCAATGTTGGACAAAGTTCACGTCTCCTTCAGTCAAGTAATCTCTCAACGCACGCGCTACCGCAATTGCGCCATTTGCTGGCTTAGATAATCGATGGCTCTGCTCTATCGCATCCGACGCCATGCTATCTAGAATTTTCGTGATTTCTGTAAATTTACTTGGTGCATTCCGTTCTAAATCGGCAAGGGATTCATGTAGCTTTTGTTTGTCGTAAACGGATTGCTCCATCACGGTGCTAAACAAAATAAATTCGCTTCTTGCGACGATTAAATCTTTTATTTTTTTGTCTAGTTCTGGCGTATTCCCGAAGTAGGCTTTGGCTAATTCAGCTTCTTCAATTGCTTTGGTGTAAAAGTGCGCCTCTGCATGTTTATCGATGGAGTCATTAATATTTTCCATCACAGCCTTTGGTAAGATTTGGTTGTAGAAATAGGCTTGTGACTGGTTTAACAACCATGCCTCTTTCATTTCATTTTCTGCGAGCTTAGCTTCACCATCTAAAATTAAGCGAGCAATCTGCTTATCTCGACTGCCAGCTATGGCAGATACTCTCATGGAATCGATAGACGCGACATTTAACCCAGACATCACTTTAGTCAACGCCTCATCTGCATATGGAAACAGGGCACCGTCACGAACAAGGGTTTCTCGCAAGGTGACAAGCTCCTTACGTAATTCGACTAATGCCATTGGTAAGCCATCCGCTAACGATTGATACGACGTTAACTGAGCCTGTTTTTCTTCATATAAATTCGAGAGGCTTAACTGCTGAGCTTGATATGCTGTTCGATAAGCTTCTGTCATATCAATACTCTGAGTAGCTTGAGACAATTCTTCTTTGATTTTCCATGGAGGCTGAGCCAAAAAAGAAGCCGTTTCAGAGGGCGTAATAACGTGAGTTACAGTAGTGACACCTCGGGAAAAAATGGCATCCAATTGATCTTTATTCTGTTGATACAAATAACTTCCTGCTGTTGCCAGCACACTCAACACTAAGCTCGCCTCTAATATTTTAAAGCGACCATACGCCGTTTTATCATTTGGCTTACAGTGTGTAAGCAGCAAATCCGCGTTACGCAAGCTACTGAAAATTGGTGCGTTAGAATTTGAGCTAATTGATTGCGTATCGATTCGCGCTAACTGTTGAGCAAAAGAAATAGCGGTATAGCCATGCCCTCTTGGTTTGTTGATGACTTCTTTCAGCAATTTCCAAATATGAACCGGGATCAAAGCTGGACGCTTTCGGTCTTTTAACTGCTTATTCCAAGCATCACCAAATATTGAGCCTAAAAATAGATGTCCAGCGAGCAAAGCGAGAGAGTAAACATCATCTTGCGGTTCCGCGATGCCAGTTTCTATATAAAGAGGGGAAGCGTAGCTCAAGCTTGCTTCTGCGTAAGGTTCTGTCTCTCCAATGTAACGAGCAGCGCCGAAATCAATGAGCTTAACGTAATCGCCTTCACTCACTAATACGTTAGATGGTTTAATATCAAGATGGCAGATACCTCTTGTATGCATAAACTCTAGAGCGCCAGCGAGTTGATACACCAACCAAGCGATGTGGTCGTGGCGGAAGCCTTTAGAAGAATGACGCTCCATTTTTTCTGCCAGTGACTCACCTTGGATCCACTCGTACATCAAATATGGGCGTTCGAATTCGTTGCCGATTTTTACAAAGTTAGCCACGCTAGGGTGTTGAGAAAGCTCCAGCCTGCTCGCTTCGTTAATCAACATTTTGCTCGCAAATTCTGGCGAGTCATCATTGATAACTTTGCAACAGATTTGCTTCTCTGGCTGCCCTTTTTTTGCAAGATGGTAAACCGTTGTCTTACCATTTTTAGAAGGAAGCTTGTCTAATACATCAAACTGTGAAAAAAGCACGTACTCAAGCTTCGGCTTATTTTTTTCTGCTAGCCTTTGCTCATTCAGTTTCTTTTTCTCAATAGCTTTAACAACCAACTGATCGATATATCCTTTGGCTGTACTCTGATTATTAGACACTTAGTACTCTTTCATAGAATAAATATTATTAGAGTTGAATAATATTTTCTTGAACGTACTTGTATCAAGGTTGGTATTTAAAACAAACAGTAAGCCTATTATTTTAGTTATTATTACTAACTTATTAGACCTTTTTACTTACGCTTTCACTGCATGAGTTATACGCTTTTTCGTGTTACAAACTTCAACCTAATAATATGAGTATATTTTCATTGCCATTTGATCGATGAGTGCCCGCTAACATTGCAGTAATTGGAGAACTCCTTTGTCACCATGAAAGTCGAACATTAACAACGTAGTTGGTTGCTTAAAGTGGTGCTCTCTGACCGCAAAGGCAATTAAAGCGAGAGAAGAACAACTGCCCATTGTGCCCCACAACTCATTGATAAGCTGCGGTTGTTCTGGGTTCGTGAATCGTTCTGCTTTAGCCCCCAGAGCAAAACCGTAATCTTCCGAATGCATGCGCAGGTTCGTCATATCGGAATACACTTCACCAAATGAATCAAGCTTTTTACTCGCACGTTGAACAAGTCGAAACATGCCTCTTCGGTCTGAAGTGTTTAATTCCGTATCAATGTAGCCAAGCTGCGCTTGAGGCTTAAGTTTCAATGTTTCTACGGTGTTTTTTCGACAAAGAATTAAACCCGCCCCACCCTCGCTCGGAATAACGCCCCATGGATTATTGGTACTCATTACCATCGCATCGTCGATGAGTGTTTGCATCGAACTCACCAAGGAATCGACACTGATACACATCATAGCATCATATTTATCCAATGATTTCATGGCCTGGAGAACGAAACTGGGCCCACTGGCATGAACAGCATTCACCACAGAGAGAAATTCAGCATAGTTACTTTCACCAAGCCATTCTTGCACCTTTACTAGTGAAACAGACGCAGGCACCGCTATAAGCAAAGGTATTGGTCTCAATGAACGTGGTAACTGTGCTAACAATGAATCAAGCAAGTGGGTGATTAACTCACACGTTTTCGCAAACTGCTCACTTTCTTTGGTGTATTCGATTTTGGCGTAAGTAAAACGCTCGATACCATCATCCCCTAAACATTGGTCGAATCTTCCTAAATCAGCATACGAAACTGCACTAGCAATATCTAAATTCATACCGGTTGGCGTCATCACTTCCATCCCTAGCACGTAACGGCCTGTTGAATTATGCATGCTCGCTTACCTCTTCCAACTTAGTGATCGATGTCGACACCAACAAATGCTCCTTGCCCTGACAAGGAAACGCAGCGGTGTAACTGATTGATATAGTTTTCTTTTCCACATCAACGAATAAGGTGTACATCGCCATATCAGCTTGAAAACTTTGATCTTTGAACGTCGCGATCGCACGGTATTTTTCTTTAGGAATTCGAAATGAAAGCGTGTCATCATGACAAAAGCCACTCATCATCAAACGCTCCCCCCCACGAAGGAAGCCTTTGCACTGTTGATCAATAGGCGCGCTTTGGAAGAACCGCTTATCAAAATCGAGTGGCAACATTGGCTTGCGATTCTCAATCCAATCGTCATCGAACGTGCCGGCCAGCTTCTGACGCGACTCAAAGAACGGATGCACAGGCCCGAACCCCGCAACGCGTAGCTTTTTCGCGGCGGCACTCCAGTCCTCTCGGGGATAAAAAATCGAGGGTACTTTCTGTTCAAGCAATTCTTTGTTGGAGTCGGCAACCCCACCACCTATTCGGTTACGTAAATCACCGCCTACCGCGCAAGTGTAATCAATGTCTTTTTCAATAAATGGGACTGGATTGCTCAGCGTGATACTGCCAGCATGCTCAACCCATACGCGTTCCCCGTGAATAGCGAGAATCTTATCGATATGACCATCAATCAACACGCGACACTCTTGGTATGTCACTGGCTTTTTCGCGTAACTGCGCGCTTTGCCGTAAACAAGTACATCTGTGTTGTCTTTGGTATACGCGAACTCGTGGTCAACTTTCATCGCAGAGAAGCCTTCTTCGCCCAAATATTGGGGATCATCGAAGATTTCACTTTCACCTAATTCGTGCCAAACCACACCATCGAATTGCCATGTGCGTTTGGCGACTACAACCCAGACTTCATCGCCGTTTTCGTCACGTTGAAAACGACCTTTAAGTGATAGCTCAGGGTGCGCCTCAATATCCCATAACTGCATTGCTATTCCTTAAGTTGAATCGTTCGCTCGCAGAAGGTGCGGCCTTTAAATTGTTGAAGTTCCAGTCTTGTTGATGAATCGGCATTGCCATATCCCAAGGCACGTAGGCTCTGGATTGAATACAGAGTTGACGCCATAGCCAATCTCGGAACAGCACATCAACGTTAGCATCTTGCATCGCAGCTAACGTAGACTCGAAGCTCAATGCGTAACCCAAGCGGCTTGGTAGATTTTGGATGTATTTTTCATCTTCCACCCACTCATTAAGAAGATCGACGATCTCTTCCCATTCATACTCGACACCAACATCTTGCGGATTCAGAGGAAGAAGCTTTCCGTAGACGACATACAAGGCTTGAAGCCAAATTTCACCTTCAGCTTCCTCCAGACTTTCCAAGTGCTCGATGATTTGGGGCACCAGTTTCCAATTACCACCCAGCGCAAAATCAACAGGTGCTAATGAAGAAGAGATATCAAACGCCTCAAACTCTTTTAACTCAAGTAACTTGGCATAAGTGAGCACTTGCGCTGATGGTAATCCATTTGGTTCGATGCCAAAGCACTGACGGAACCAAGTGCCTCTGTCACGTTTGGTAATCAAACGTTCAAATAGATATTGTTCGCTGCCTGCATTGTCATTGAGCCAATCAATCCCCTCTTTCACGTCTTGTAAAGCGAGCAGTGGCAAAGCAACATGAGAGCTAATGATGCTGGCTTTGTGCCAGCGCTTGATGAGAGAAACACTTAATGTTTGACGTACACGTAAGCATTCAAAGTAAAACGCACTGGATGTCGCATTACCCTCAATAAGCTCCGAAAGCGTGCTATCCATAGATTCAACCGGAGATTGTACGGCAATGACCATTGCGGTTTTAGCGTCAATATCTTCGAGTAAACTCAATCCGCACAAAAGGTTATCCAACTCTGAGCCCAACTCGCCCTGTAGCATCAGCCAGCTGTAGATTTCTGGCTCCTGGCCTCTTAACTGATGAATCAACCCCGGTGCTAGCCGATAAAACGACAAGTACACCTGCTTCAGTTCTTCAATTTGGCGTTCGATCAGCTTGAGATACGCCAACTCACGACTTGGATAACCCCTTTTGTGAATTTGAACTCGCTGCCTGATTAAAAACCCGATACTTTCAGAAGCAATGGACAGCTTTTCATTACAGAAATCCAGCCATGTTACTGGCAACTGGGAAAGGTCATTCACAGCGCGATCAGCTTTTGCTAACGCGCCTTCGACTTCTTGATTGGTTATGGGTGCCTTTAGGTGCTCGACACCGATTCTTTGTCGCATCTAGTTATCCGTTATTAGCGTGCCATAGCGCGATTGCAATTAGTTAATACAAAGTAATTAGCTAACTCGACGTAAATTAGCTAATGCTAGGTAATTAGTTAATTGCGATCGTTCCGCCTTGAATTTTTTGTGCTTTTTCTGCTTGAGAAGTGACGTACTTCGCTTTAGTGGTAATTCGTCCATCGCGCCCGCTATAGCGAGTTTCTGTCTCACCACTTTTGACTACCAACTCTTGTTCTGTCTCGATAACCATCTTCTTCGCTCGCAATACAAACTCGTCAGAGTCATCCAGAATGGAGAAGAAAATGTCCGTCACAAGAGGCAAGCTTAAGTCGTCGTTCAAAAATTCAACTCGACAACTTAATCGATTATCGATAGCCATTTGCAGCTCAGAACGACGAAAGCCACGTCCTAGTCTCGCAGTGAGTGGCTGCTTAAATGGGTTACCATCAAAATCAACTCGCACACTGCCCGTAGACTCATTGATAGCCACTATTCTTCCAAAACGCGAAAAGCAAGCCGTTGATTCGGCTTGCTGCTCTGATATTACTTCTGTTGTAAGAGGTTGTTTTTCCATTGTTAGTTAACCACTACGTTGCCACCTTTCACGACGACTTTGTCACTGCCTTCGATCGTAATAGCCGAGCCTGATAACTTTATTGAACCATCACTGTTCATCACTAAAGAGGAACCACCCGTTTTCAATACAATCTTGTCGCCACTGATAATTTGCGTTGCACCATCAGCTTTATAAGCGGTGTTCCCTTTCACTGATACCGTTAAGTTGCCACCAACCGTCTGGTTATCATCCGCACCAATATCTGAACTCTTAGACGCACCGATAGTAAGGTTACTGTTTTCGCCAATATCTAAGTCATCATTTTTACCGATCTTAGTCGTACGGTTATCACCAATTTCTAAGTCAGAATTGTTTTTCACATACTGGGCTTCGTTCGCGTTGTATGTAACGGTAACGTCTTGCTCGACTGTCTCGGTAAACGTACTGTTTACCTGTGTCGTTTTATGCCCATGAATGGTTTCTTTATGGTCACCATGAACTTCATTCGTTTGGTGACGTGCAACCTTCAAGAATTCATCTTGACCGATATCACGGTAACGGTTGTTGAGCACCTTGGTCGACATGTCTTTTTGAGCGTGAATATAGACTTCTTCTTGGTTCGCTTCGTCTTCAAAACTCAACTCGTTGTAACCTGTTCCTTTGTGCGTTTGCGTGCGGAACGTGGTACGAGTTTTGTTTTCTGGCAAAGAGTACGGTGGGAAATGCAAACCGTTGTAAACTGCGCCCGTAACTAACGGACGATCTGGGTCCCCCTCAAGGAAAGTTACTACGACTTCGTGGCCAATACGCGGCAAATAAACTGCGCCCCATGTTGGCGCCGCCATGGATTGGCTTACACGAATCCAACAGCTTGAATGCTCGTTGTTATCACCGTAGCGATCCCAATGGAACTGTACTTTCACTCGACCAAGCTTGTCGGTGTAAATCTCTTCACCTTCTGGTCCTACAACGACCGCCGTTTGAGGGCCATCCACTACTGGTGCCGCTAGTTTAGGCGCTTTAAACACCACATCACGTGGAATACACGAGAACTGGTTGTAGTAAGTGGTTGGCATACCACTCGCTTCATCTTCATGCACTTGCGGATCTTGACCTGTGTGCATTACGGACAACATGAGGTAATCGCGGTTAATCTCAGAACGCGGGTGGTCACTGACGTTAAAGCTGTAACCAGATGCTAAGCGCATTACGTCACTCGTTGCTTCCACTTGTTGATTATCGACTATGTGTTCCGACATCCACTCCGTGGTTCTCACCTGCCCCATCAGCGGGTCGACGTATCGTCCAGGATAATCAAACTGCTTGAGATCTTGGTCTAGCTCGCCAGCCTGTGTCATCTCTTGTGGAATTTTAGGGTGTTCGTAGTTGTAATCTGTGTACGTAACCTGTCCCGTTCTAACGCGGTTAACTAACTCGAGATCAGAGATATGTTCGCGATCGGCAACACCGCCACCATCGGCATGATAAACAATCGGCCCAATGTAAGAAGCATTTAGTGGCGAGCTTATCAAAGGTGCAATCGCGTCATTACTGTCGACAATGACCATCGTATGATTTGAATCGCTATGGTCAAAGTAATACCACATACCGTGTTCAGCCATCATACGCTGCACGAAGTGCAAGTCAGACTCACGGTATTGCAGAACGTATTCTTTTGGAGGATAAGTACCCGACACTTCAAATCGGTAATCGGTGACTGCTCCATCATCGAGTACTTCTGTGATGATGTCTTGCGCTGACTTTTGCTGGAAAATACGACAATCTTGGCGCTGAGATAAGAACCAAGCTTGAGGAACCAAGACTAATTGATAACGAGAAAAACGACGTCCAGTCCCTAAGTAACGAACTTCATTCACCACGCCGTTGAACACACGCGCAGCCCCAACACCTTGTCCGTAAAGTGTCAATGTTCCTGCTTTACGTATTAACTCATCGAACGAGATATCTGGATCAAGTGAAAGTAATGAGAGATTGATGTGGAAAGGCTTAGATAACTCTTCATGAACATGAAAGCTCTCAACCCGAAATTCATGCCCACATCCAGGCACTTCAAATTTAAATTCTACGTCATTCACCATATCTTTTACCTGATACAAATAATCGAATTAGGGCCAACAATCGTTGGCCCTGAATCTTTACGCGACGAGCAATTAAGCTTCGCGTGGAGCACGCCAGTCGTCGTTACCCGCAGTACCACAGTTTTCGTGAGTTACTTCGATCGCACGGTAAGTGAACTTAAGCACTTCTTCTGTCACGCGGTCAGCTGTTGCTGCGTCTTGACAGTGGTTCATACGAGTTTGGATATCGACAAGTAGCGCATCAATCAATTTGATTGAGTAGTAGTGCTCTTGTTTACCTTGAACTGAAGTACGGTAGAAGCGGATCACACACTCAGGAAGTTTTTCGCCAGATACTAGTGCGTTGAATAGTAGTGGAGATGAGCGATCTTGAACTTTAGTTACAACAAGTGGACGGTGTACACGTTGACCAGTTGGCTGACCACTTTGTGGATCACGTGGAACTGTTAGCACGTGATCAAGTTCTTGTACTAGGAACTCATCAACGTGAGCTTCTTGCCATGTGTTACCTACTGAATCTGCAGAGTAAGTATCTTTAGTAATATGGCCTTGAGTCTCACCTTGGATAGACATATATGCTGGAGTTGGCATCGCTATTTCCTTTTCTAAAATCTGTTTTGTTTAAATCACCAAATCGCTTATCACCGCGACTAGTTGGTATAATCAAAGTCCGTGCCAACTTTAAAAATCAAACAAAAACAACAACTTAAGTAATTACAGGCATTGTTCACTAATATATTGAGTACAATTTATTGGATAAAAAACCAAAAAGTTGGATTAAGATAATAATAAATTGTTCTAACTTTAAAAAGTGAAAATAACCATATAAAACCGTGTAAATAAAGTCATTAAAACTAATAAATCCGACACTTTTACTATCAATTAATTTAGAATAACAACGCCATTAAAATAACCACAAACATTAATGTCACAATAATCATTAAAAATAACCAACAAACGATAGTCAAAATATCTTGATAAAAAAAGAACGCAATTACTTTTAGTATAATAGCCGCTACCTCTTTTCCTCTAAAGAATAAAATGGCTATGATAAATATAAACCTTTCTTCATTAATTCAGCGTCTACACCCGATTGCAAAAGTAGCATTAGAAGACGCCGCTGCACTTGCAGTCTCTGAAAAAGCAAACGAAGTTCAAATTGAGCATTATTTACTGAGTCTATTAGAAAGGCCAAATAGTGATTTTGACGTCTTATTGAGTCATTTTGATTGTTCTGAGAACTTATTAAGACAATCGGTTCGATCCACACTCGACACCAACGCCAAAGGAAATGGCAGCAAACCTGTTTTTTCTGCTTTATTAATCGAATGGTTGCAAGAAAGTTGGCTGGTTTCTTCTTTAGATCTATCCGAAACACAAATCCGCTCTGGTGCCCTGCTCCTTACTCTTGTTAGCAACCCTCTCCGTTACGGCCAACATGGTTACGCCTCTATCCTTGAAGCGGTAAACCCTGACAGCCTTAAGCGTAACTTTGCAGAGCTAACAAGCCACTCTATTGAGGCGCAAGTTGCTACTTCAGAAAAAACACAAGCTCGTGAAGATGGTTCAGCACTGAGCAAGTTCACAACCGACTTCACTGGTAAAGCACGCAAAGGCGAAATCGACCCTGTTTTCTGCCGCGACCAAGAAATCCGCCAAATCGTGGACATTCTTGCTCGTCGCCGTAAAAACAACCCTATTGCTGTTGGTGAACCGGGCGTTGGTAAAACCGCAGTAGTAGAAGGCTTGGCACTTAAGATTGTACAAGGTGACGTACCAGACAACCTCAAAGGTGTTGAGCTTTACGGCCTGGACATGGGTCTTCTGCAAGCTGGTGCAAGCGTAAAAGGCGAATTCGAAAAACGCCTAAACGCAGTATTGGATGAAGTGAAAAACTCGCCAACCCCTATCATTCTTTTCATCGATGAAGCACACACCCTTGTTGGCGGTGGTAACCAAGCGGGCGGCAGCGACGCGGCAAACTTGCTAAAACCAGCCCTAGCGCGTGGTGAAGTGAAAACCATCGCTGCGACAACATGGTCGGAATACAAGAAGTACTTCGAGAAAGATCCTGCTCTTGCGCGTCGTTTCCAATTGGTGAAACTCGACGAACCGTCTCCTGAGCAAGCAGCATTGATCATTCGTGGTCTGCGCCCAGCATACGAGAAGTCACATAACGTTTACGTGCGTGACGATGCTATCACTGCTGCGGCAGCACTTTCTGCTCGTTACATCTCTGGCCGTCAACTGCCAGACAAAGCGATCGATGTACTAGATACGGCGTGTGCACGAGTGAACATCAGCCTTAATGCCATTCCTGCTTCTGTTGAGACTCTGCAGCAAGAACTTGCAGCTCAACAGCGCGAGCTTGAAGCACTTGAGCGTGATGCTCTGCAGCAAACTGGCGACAAGCACAGCATTGCTAACATTCCAGACCTAAAACTGGCAATGGAAACAACGAAAGAAGAGCTAGCAGAACAAGAAGCGCAATGGCACAAAGAAAAAGAGCAGATCCAAGAGATGATTGCTCTACGCTCTCGCTTACATGAACTGGTCTTTGGCGAAACAAATGAAGAAGAGCTTGTTGCAGACGAAGATTCAGAACAAGAGCAAGACGTTTCTCCATATGCAGAAATGGATGAAGAAGCCGTTCGCATTGCCATTTCGGCCTGCCAAGAACAGCTAGATGTAATCCGCAATGGCAACCCACTGGTTCACTTTGAAGTGGGCCCAGATGAAGTCAGCCATGTGATCTCGGACTGGACTGGTATTCCAATGGGTAAGATGCTTCAAGACGAAGCAGAAACCACGCTAAAACTGAAAGAAAGCCTAACACAAAGCATCAAAGGCCAAGAATACGCTATCGATGCACTGTCTGAAGGCATTCAAACTGCGAAAGCTGGTCTAGGTAACCCAGACGCACCAACAGGCGTATTCCTGCTGGTTGGCCCAAGTGGCGTGGGTAAAACCGAAACGGCTCGTGCGATCGCTGATCAAATGTTTGGTGGTGAGCGCTTTATGACGACCATTAACATGTCTGAGTTCCAAGAGAAGCACACGGTATCTCGCCTAATCGGTTCTCCTCCGGGTTACGTAGGTTACGGTGAAGGCGGCATGCTGACAGAAGCGGTTCGTCAACGTCCATATTCTGTTGTTCTTCTTGATGAAGTGGAAAAAGCCGACCCTGAAGTGTTGAACCTGTTCTACCAAGTGTTCGACAAAGGCACGCTGAACGACGGCGAAGGCCGCACAATCGACTTCAAGAACACGCTGATCATCATGACCAGTAACCTTGCGACGCATGAGATCGAATCTTTGGTTCATCAATCCAAAGACATCGATGCAAACATCATCGCAGAAGCTATTCGCCCTACTTTGAACCAACACTTCAAGCCGGCGCTGTTGGCACGTATGTCAGTACTACCATTTGTTCCGCTGTCTGATGAAGCAATGACAGAAATTATTCACCACAAGCTGAACAAAGTTTCTCAGCGTCTACAGAGCCATCACAAGTTGTCTCTGAGCTACGAAGAAAGCTTGGTTGAGTTCGTACTAGGTAACTGTCGCCTTGCTGAAACGGGCGCGCGTAACATCGACGCGGTCATCAACCGTCAGTTGCTGCCGCAACTATCGACTCAGCTATTAGTGCATGACAAGGATGATTCACATACGCAAATCGAAGTGTCTGTCGATGAGCAAGGAACACTAACCTATGCGTTCAGCTAACCATAGCGAACTTAGTAACGCCCTACTTGCGATCAGTCAGTCTTTGGCTGATCGCAGCCAGCTTACCCAAACCTTGGATGCTGTGTTGACCGCTGCGAGACAAATGACCCTCGCAAAGCACGGCATCATTTATGTTTTGGACCAGACTGGCCAGGCGTTGATTCCAAGTACCGCTCACCATAACGATAAAACGATTGTTTCCCACCCTTGGGAAGCATTACAGTTAGACTCAGCCAGTGAGAACGATCCATTCAACTTTGCCATTCGTAATGGTGAAGTGGTGTTGATTAACGAGTTGTATAAGTACAACGGCTATGACTGCGAAAGCATCTATCAAACAGAACAGACACTGGGATTAAAAAGCGAGAACTTACTGGCTTGGCCTTTGATTGATAGCGAAAGCAAAACCATTGGGCTGTTAGTCTTACTCGATTTGAACGTCATCGACAACGAGGCAGCCTTGACGGAGTTTTGTCGAATGGCAGCGAGTAATATTCGCCAAGCCGTTTGGTTAGAGCAATACGGGCAAGTAATAAAAAATCTCAATGCCGACAATCAAGCCCTAGTGCGCGAGAACACTCAGCTCAAAAAACGTACCCAGAAAGCCTATCAAGGTCCTATTGCAGAGAGCGAAGAAATGCTCAATGTCTTGAATCGTCTTGATAAGGTGCTATCTCTTCCTGTCGACGTTCTGTTGCGTGGTGAAACGGGCGCTGGTAAAGAGGTGATCGCGAAATACATTCACGAAAACTCTAACCGTTCAGAACAACCTTTGATCGTTCAGAACTGTGCGGCTATTCCAGAGCAGTTATTGGAATCTGAGCTTTTTGGGCATAAGAAAGGTTCATTTACGGGCGCAGACAAAGACAAAGTCGGTTTGTTTGAAGCAGCCAACGGCGGCACGCTTTTCCTAGATGAAATTGGCGATATGCCAATGCTACTGCAAGCAAAATTGCTGCGTGTGCTACAGGAACGTAAAGTTCGCCCAATCGGCACTAGCAAAGAGATTGAAGTGGACGTGCGCGTTATCGCTGCAACCCACTGTAATCTTATGCAGCAAATCAAAGATGGCGGATTCCGTGCCGACTTGTTCTATCGCTTAAATGTCTTCCCTATAACATTGCCGCCCCTGAGAGCCCGTAAGTCGGACATTATTCCCCTTGCTGAACATTTCGTGCAACACACAACCAACACGCTAGGTTTGCCGCAAGCGCCAGGGTTAAGTGCCAATGTACGTAAACAGCTGCTTGCCTACCAATACCCAGGGAACGTGCGTGAGCTTAAAAACATCATCGAGCGCTCGGTACTACTGTCCGATTTTGAAACCATCACTCATATCGAGTTTGGTGAACAAACCCCAGAAGATGTACCAACTGTCGAAGTGAAAGCAGCCTCACCTACTCCAGAACAACCTGCTTATGAGCAGCCAGCACAAGCGGATTTAGAAGATGCTTCAAAGAGCCTTAAGGATGTTGTCAGCCAATACGAGCGCACAGTGATCATCGATTGCTTAAATGCGTGTAATTGGCACACCAAGAAGGCCGCTGAGCGATTGGCGCTGCCAATGAGCACTCTCAACCATAAGATGAAGAAATACGATATTTCTGCAGCGGGTTAA
>NZ_JAWOWJ010000001.1:0-418465 GCF_033340495.1 Vibrio sp. 1249-1 | reverse complement strand
GCGAGAAGCGAGAAGCGAGAAGCGAGAAGCGAGAAGCGAGAAGCGAGAAGCGAGAAGCGAGAAGCGAGAAGCGAGAAGCGAGAAATCTTACTTCAGTTTCCATTGATAAGAAAAGAAAAACCGCCCGAAGGCGGTTTTTTTATTTATTGAGAATCGACGCTTCAATGATAGTTGCTAAGTATGGGTCTCTAATCCAAGTTACCAAACGTTCTGTACGCTCTTCAGGTTTCAGTTTTGCCCAGTTGATGTACATATCTTTATCAACTTTATAGCTTGGGTCTTCACAATCAGAAAAATAAGATAACTCATCTACATTTTTGTACTGCCTGCCCAACGACATCTCAAAGCTTTCAAGTTTAAACGGCGTTTTTTCCGCTGTATTACGTTGTACTAGAGAGGACACCTTTAGAACTGCTTCTTGGAATCGACCAGATGTCGAGACAACGGGTCCAAATGGTCGAAGCCCCTTGATTTCTTGCCCGTTCAGCGCTTTAAATGCGAACTCGAAACGAGACGCGTAGACCACCTTACCATCGAAATCTTCATCCATGTCTATGTTGGATAGAGCCTCAGAGACAAAATCTGCGTCTATATTTTTGTTAATCACATCGCTGTCATCTAGCGTCCATTTAGAACCGTCTTTCTTTAGTATCCCAATATAAGTAAGGTTACTTAGATACTCAGGACCAGCGGTAGTTTCAGATCCGAATACGGCTTCATTATCAAAAGTAGTAGATAGCTTTAGTGAAACTGGAACACTTTGCCATTCGAGGTTTTGTCCCTCATACGACTCTTTTCTGTGCTTGCCACCAATAAGCATAACTTCCATAGCGAATGACTTATTCGAAGTCCAATCAAAACCTTTGAGCTCATCAGCAGTAGTGAACATACTGTCTTCGTTCATAAACTGTCGTTTATTTCCGTAGTTGACCGCAATCGCACTGTGCTTAATGTCATCGATAACAGGCTTTGTCGGGCCTTTATGAACTTTACTATGTAAGACAAAATCTAGCGTTAACAAATCTTTCTCTGACACACTATTTCCGTTCGCAATAAAGCCCGATTTAGCAGAGAGTGTATAGTTATGGTTTGTATCGACTCCTACAGGAATCTGTCTAGGTGACGTAATAAATCGTCCGACTGTCTTGTCCACTCGTACTGGTAGCTTATAGTTGCTTCCAGATAGAGTGAACTCATAGGTCATATTTTTGAAGCCACCGCTGTTTACATATTCTTTGAGTACATCTTGTTGGGAGTCAATTTTTATCACCTGCCCAAAAATCGGACCGAGAGCAACTTGAGATAAGTATCCGCTATAATCGACTAAATCGTGCTTAGCGATCAAAGGCTTCACTCCAGAGAAGACATCATCGCCAAAGTAAAAATACGGTTCAAACTCACAACCAATAAGGACTTTGCCGTCTGCTTTTTCCGCCTCAAAAAATTCGGCCAACTCACCTTTGGGATCTACACTAAATTCCTCGTGTTTCATCGGCTTGAACATCAAATTAAACTTAGGTCCACTGGTATTAAGTAAACCGTCAGTGCGCTGATAAGACATCTCACACTGAAACACATTTGACGTCATCTGTTTCAGACTTTGTTTGCCTAACACCATTTGCCACTTCAAACGGTGGAAAGGCGATAATCGCACCTTTTTATTTGCTTTTAATCGTACCTTCTCCCACTCATCAAAGGTGACCCATTTAGAGTTGTCATGAGGCTCAGAGACTAATAACCTAACGAACCCTAGGTCCTCTTCTGATAATTTTTTAGACTCAACATTAAACTGTGTCGCAAACTCCACTAAGCCTCGTTGTTGATCGCGATTATAGAGCTTGTCTTGCACTGGAAACGCGACATTAAACGCCCCAGAAACGTCTTTCCTTTTTGGAGCAATATAGTTGGCTTTGTTACGAGTAATGATTTGTTCAGCTATTTCTTCACCGTAACTTTCAACTAATTGCTTGCGTCCCTCACGACGCATGAGTTCTTGGATCCACAAGTTGCACAAGTTTTCTTTTAACTCTGTGTTTAATATCCAACCATCGGTTTCAATATATCGCTGAATGTATTCATCGATAGCTAATATTCGCCACTGTTCTGTGAACTCTTGTTCGCCCTCAGCACAAGCTCTTTGAATCAAAAGCACCAAACCATTAATAGCAAGTGCACGGCGTTGATAGCGCTTAATCAGCTCCTTTGCACCCGTAGCTTTTCCTAAGTGCTCAACTAACGCATCTGATGACGTAAAATACACCTCAGTCAATTGCGTATTAATCTCAGCCAATGAATCAATAATCTCTGTGGTTTCATGGCTAAGTTGTTCAATTGCAGATACGCTTTTTCTAACCTCGTTGTAAGAAGACAAGTAATAATCAAAGAGTGCAGAGTCAAGCAACTGGGCACCACTCATCAGCATTTTTCCGCCTTCTTTGACAACGAAAAAGCCTCTTGCTGCCTGCCCTATTATAGGAACATAGCAAGCCATACCAACGATCATCTCGAAGATAGCTAGCTTGAGCTCTTTTGCAATTGCTTCTTCTCCCAAGTTCGCATTTAACTGAGCTAAACGCGCTTGCTCCATAGCCTTAAAGCCGAGTCGACTCGGTGGAATTCTCGCCGCAAACTCTTGGAGGTAGATTCGAACTTCAACACGTCGGTTAATATTAAGTTGCGCGTTTTCGCGTTTGATTTCGTTGTTTGGTACCTCGACTATTGGTCGACGTTCGCCAAAGAATCGAATATCACTGACTGAAGAAAAGAACTCAGCAACATGCTGCGCTCGCTGTTGCGAAAGGTTTTGGTTATATTCTGAATCACCGTTTTGACAGGCATGCCCTTCGATTTCAACAACGGCATTTGGAATCTTAGATAATTCTTTATCGACAGCAGATAGATATGACAAGTGCGGGGCTTGAACCTGGTTGTTATCAAAAGGAAAAACCAAGCGTAAACCAGCACCTTTATGGTCTTTAACAAACATTGCACTGTCTTCAGCAACGTCATTAGGAATGCTGTCAGTAAACGTTACATTGTCGCCTAACTTATCTATGATTTGCTTAAGTAGTAATTCCCCACTCTTCAGACTTTCTTTCCAGACTGGTACCCAGTTCAGATAATCGCGTGATACCTGCTCAAAATAACTTTTCCTGAGTTTAGCTTTCTCTTCTGCTAAGCGTAATTGCTCGCTTTTGTCAGTGATCTCTTTTATCTCATAGAAAGTGTTAATTGCATTGAGCCCAGCACCAGCAAAGGGCGACAAAAAGCTTTTGACACTGCCGTTACCTGTCAACCACGTTCTAGCAGCACTCCCCGCCACAACGTGGGCATTACCATTTCTCGCGGGTTCAATAACCTTAGTAAAGAACTTACTTTTATCAAACCCTTTCTCTTTGAGAAGCGTTTTTAAGCCCACTTGAGCTGCACGCTCAGATTCCGATGCTGCTTGGCGTAAATCTTGAAGAGTTTGGTAAGCTGCTGCAGTCGCCGATACCCCAAATGAAAACTCTAATGCAGAAATCATGGCTGGGGGTAAAGCGCCCTTGTCTACTTGCCCCCAAAACGTATTTGCTAAACTTCCAATCACGTCATGTTTACTTGACGGGTTTTGATGAATATTAATGCCAGCATTGACCAAACTTGGTGTAACTTTTGTGCCAATCTCCCAAAGTGCAGCACTCATACTGGCGGTCGTTCCACTATTCTCTAAGTTTTCAAGCTCCCCCATTCGGAAGGCTTGTAGAGCTTTAAACTGCGTAGGAAATTGGTATATCAAAGACTCTTCAAGTGAGATCATGTCGCCCGCAACAACCGCAATCTTACCAAACGGTGTCGTTTGGCTAAGCGTGATGTACTCTCGTAGCTCGTAACTGACTTTAGTAACGATACCGAAATCATCGTACTCTTTGGTTACATTGGTGGCATTCTGCGCAAATTCGGGAATTTCAACTCCAAGCTTCTGGTCGAAAATCACCTCAATGGTGTACATGCCATTAGTAAAAACGTCCGACGCCAACGGAAACAAAGCTATTGGACGACGCGAAACGCTGGTTTCATCAAGTTGTGCTTGCGTTATGATTTTTTCATCTTGCAGGTTGAGATGCTGTCCGGTCTCCTCATCAAAACGAGTGACTTTAACAATTGCATCAGCATACTCTTGTGTTGAGAATGCTACAGCGAGAAATGAAAAAGTCGGCACGATAAAGCCACGAATTGGCTTATCTTCAGGAACAGAGTCATACCATTTGTTATATGTAACTTGCTCATCAGTTAGTGCTTGAGTGCCCGCTTCATATTTAGGCGCAAGTTGTGAACGCTTTACTTCTGTGACAGCGTATTCCACTTTTTTTTCAAGCGAGTTAAGCGCTTGATCACCGCCATACCCCCTTAGCTTTTCTAAGATAGAGGCAAGGTCTGCACACGCCTTTTTTATTGGGCGAGCCTTACTCTGCGCACCAATCGCTAACTCTGTCAGCATTGACCATTCGGGAAAAGACAACTTATACGTCTTCTGCGTTAATTCATGTACTGGCGAACGCAGTGCCAAAACCTGATTGATATTGGTTTTTTGGTTTTTCTGCGTTGAATCACCCAGCACATGTAAACGGCCTAAATCGTCTGTCGCCCAAAGGGCTGCGCTTTCCTTACCTAAATTTATGGCAATGGGAAGCCGTGACATAGGGCGAACATTTTTCAACTCTTCCAATGAGGTCAGGTCTTTTTCAATATTGAGTGCTTTATATCGAGGGTTCTGTGCATCTCCAACATTAGGAAAATCGACACCAAACAAATAGATGTCTGTCGGTAAATGCTTAAAGTCATTACTCATCGCTATCTACCTCCAGAAAACGCCCACCATTAGCATCAGCGTTGTAAAGTACAGGTGTTTTTGCAATTCGACCCGATTGAACCACTTTCCAGCCTTGTGCGCCTTCGCCATTCATCTTATATCGGTAATCTGGCCCATAACGCCTGATCATTATTAAAGCTGTGCCAGTTTGTGTCTCATTACCGTTATTACTAATGTTATCAACTTCCGCATAAACTTTCTTTTCATCTCCGTCATTAGAAAACGCAAGCCAAGTTTTATCCTGTACGTTGATCAGCACCTTACGATACGAGTTTATTCCCCATACATATTTACCATTGGGGCTGATAGCAATTTGGCGGTAGATGCGCTTCTCAATATCGACGGAGTCTTCAAACTCTTTTTCAGGCAAAATAGTGTATAAGCGTTTGAGTGTCTTGGCGTCATAAACCCCCACCCCCAAGCCCGCAGCATTGATTAACTTGCCATCTACAATGACCGTATCTTCAGACAACGGTACATCTACCTCTTCTTTGGTTCCCGTCGCAAGTGTGTATTTAAAACGTTTAAAACCATCTGAGAAATAGATGTAGCTAGAATCATCCGCCCAGACCAGATATGGCTTGGTACTCGCGCTGCCCAGTTGAATGGTCTGCTGCGTTTCTAAGTCAAAGATCGCCTTTATCAAAGGCCCACCAAAACTATAGGCATAAGCCACATAACGATTATTGGGGGAACGACTCGTGACATAGTTCTGTGGTGACGCTGTACTTGGTATATCATCTGTGACTAAGCGTAAATCTGTCCCATCAATTTTCATGCTCCAAATTTTGTAGCCATTTTCGTATTCATTTACGAGAGGGTCTCGAGAGCTGACATTATTCCACCAAAACTGAATACGAGGTTTGTCATAGGAGCTTGCATCAGATAAATCTTCACGAGGCCACTCTTTTGCACGGCGAACCGCGTAGCCCGGTTTGACAGGAACCGTGCCTGGATATTCTGGCTTGGACAGATCTTCAGAGTAAACAATAAAGTTGTGCTCACTTTGCCATTGGCAGCGTGGTCCTATCACTTCTTTACGTTCAAGTGATGTCGCTTGAGCAACGTTATAACAAGCCTTTTGAGCGGGTTCTTTTTCTACGGATTGTGTTGTTGCAGTATTCGAAGTTTGATTACTTTCGTCACCACAGCCTGTTAATAACATAGCTGTCGACAGAAGCATGATACTTAACGTTGTTCGTTTCATTTTATAATAGTTCCGTGAGTTCAATGTCTTGATAAATTACTGACATTAAGACCGTTTTATCTGAGTTATGAGATCGGCAATGACGGGTTAGATTGACCCTTTTAACTTCTGGTAACCAACCACTAAACACGACTTCTTTACAATACTGATCAACAAACTCAGCCTCGCGCAAAAAAATCTTTTGGCTCCATGTCTCATCAACACACGTCAGTTGGAAAAAATCATCCGGTTGATCGCACTGAGGGTTACTTTTATACGTTATTACAATGCCTTCACTTGGTGAGTTAACAACAGCAGCAGCAACACCTTGCTCGTTTTGGCTGATGATATTGTAATCTGATTTGCTTGGCGCTTGAGTATCTAGATTCGGCAGCGAAATCACAGGTTCGGAGCTCGCATCAAAGTTATGAGCAAAAGAATAATCACTGAGGTCTACTTTAATCGCTTTCTCGTTATTCCCGCTCTTTAATTCATTGAGTTGCTGAGTATTGAGTTGAGCCCGAGAATAATAAAGAGCAACATCACTTTGTACGCTGCCGTTTATTTTGTATGGAAGCCAAATATGAGGCAAAGGAACACCAAGCGGCTCTCTCTTTGTTTTACTTCCAGCCTTAAATGGACTCAATTCGGTTTGAAGTAATTCTGTGTATGTTTCGCCTTCGTTGGGCCAACCCGCGACCACTACCTCAACTTCTTCTGCAGTAAGACCAAAAACACGGGCGCAAGCATATTCGTCCAACACACCCTCAAAGACTTTTTTACCGTCTTGGTACAACTGAAACGCTTCCCCTGACAGAAATGCTTCGGAGTCTTCGTCATATAAGCTAATATCGACTGATCTTTGAGGCGAGGACTTAGTGCTTTGGTAGAGTGATAGATCGACATCAGAAAAGCGTCCGTCGTTTTGAACTTGGATTTCTCGCCAAACTTCTGATTGCCAAACGACATAAATATAACCGCGATCAATAGATACATACCCTGAATCACTCTTATGAACTGGAACTACTGGCACCAACACGTTGTCCCACTCATCCATCTGAGTTTCTTTATCAACGGGTTGCAGGTCTTCGGCGAGTTTAAGCAAGATTGGCTGAGGTTGGTCGGAACAAGGGATTTTGATATAGAGCGTTTTGCCCTCAGCTTCGAGATCTTTAAACGTCGCGAGGCTGCGGTGTTTGTTTTTTGTATCGGCCTTGCCTACAGTCACTTTTTCTTTTTGAGCGTCCGTTTTACCCAACATCAAACATGCTGCATTACTAGACCACTGCCCTGCAAACTCGACAACGATTTTTTGATCTGGGCTTGGCTCAGAAGGTACATGCGTGTAACTACGAACTAAAGCAACATCGTCGGTAACCTGCTTGTATCCTGCTTTAAAAGCTTTGCTTTCATTCGAAGCAGATACAGAGTCAACGAGTGATTTAAGTCTAGGGAAGCTTTGCAGCTGAGAGTCCGTCAATGGCGAACGACGAGCAACGGTAGATAATGACACCCAATTGCCCTTCCCCAATTCGATTCTTATCGCAGCTAGCAATGCGCTGGTCGTGTTTTTGGCAGAGATGGAAATCTTTTGCGCCAATTCTTTAGGGAGGTTTCTAAGGATGTCATCTGAATTTCGCAAACGCGAAAGCTGTCCTATACACTCGTCCGGTGTAAGAACATAAGATAGCTCGTTGGAGGATAGCTTCGAGCTAGGTATAAATTTGCAAACTAAATGCATTTGAATTCTCCACAACCAACATCGTAAATATGGCTGCGGTGACAATTAAGCTGATAAGGCTTACAAGTACGATTTGGTCTGCGTATCCTACTTACTTAGCCATTTATTTTCAACGAGATAGAAAAATCGCCCGAAATCAAAAACACTAAAAAAATGGTGATTTTTGCTATCAAAACATGCGATTTGACCACAGTAAAAGCCAGTAACATCACCCACTCAGTCAAAATGGTAAAATCTTACTATCTAAAAAAATTTAATTTATGGACTGAAGTTAACAAAAATTGTAGTCACGTGCGCTTCAGGTAAGCACGAGGAAATTCAGAAGTTTATGAGGTGCCCTCCTCAGCAACAAACAACAAATTGACTGTTACTGAGGAAGTTTAAATAAAAAGGTGAGCGCATTACGCACTCACAAAAGTAACTGCTCTGAAGCTTGCTAGGATTAAATTTGCTTCATCGCGAGTTAAAGAGGCGAGGTATTACCCATCAACCTCATGCAGAACACTATACTCAGAGTATAGAAACGAGCATAAATATATAATATTTAAAAAGATTTTCAACGCGACACATTCACCACAGCTCCTGCCGAGCGACCATCACAATCACGTCATACACACCTAAAAGCAACATTGGCCTAGTTATTATAGTTATTCAGCCTTGTATTAAGACGATTCATTAATTCGAGTAACTTATCAATAAAGGCAATTATTTTGATAAATATCACAAAAAGTCCCAAAGAAATAAAGCGAGCTAAACGCTCGCTTTATTTATGCCGCATTTTTTAAAGTTTTGTTATCACTAAAATATCGGTTGTAAACAGCACCTAAGGAGGCTGTACTTGCGAAACGATCATAGTTAAATGTTGCTTGAGCCTCTTCGGCAGAGGCGGAAAGCTTGTTGGTACCATTTACATAAATCGTCACTACCCCCTCCTTCAGTCCTGAAAGATCTAAATCAGTTGTCCATGAGTCTGAAAGCACGGTTGCCATGCCTGTGGCTTCTGTACCATCAGCGTCGACTGCTTTGATATCTATGAACTCACCATCTTCAAATCGTTCACTGCTACCACTTACTGTCACGCTTTCCACTCCAGTAACATCGTTGATAACGTCTAGGTGTATTGTCGGTGTAATTGGCATGGAGTAAGCCGTGTTCTGACTACCGGTATTTCCTGATAAGTCTTGGTAGTCACGAACAAGCAACGCCACATTCAGCTCTGACGTGCTTGGTACCACCACATCACCAGTCCAAACACTTGGGTCCGCGGTTGCCACTAATGAGGTGATCGTCGTGCCACCTAACTCCGCTGCGGCGGACTGCAGATCTTTATCGAATTCCAGCGTTACCGTCACGCTTTGACCGATGGCTTGGTGCTCAGGCGTAAACATCACGTTAGTCAGCGTTGGCAGAGACTGCGCCAGTGTAAAGCTCTGGCTTTCACTTACTTCAATGCCCGCTGAGTTCGTCCCCGTCACCATCACGGTATAAGTGCCGTTGGTTTGGTGACTCATATCCATCGCGTCACTGGTCCAATTGCCACCGGCTTGTACCGTCGCACTGCTGCTTTTCAATACCGTCGCGCTGCCTTGGGCTTTTACTTCAAGACGCAGGGACTGACTATCAAAACGTGTCGACGTACCTTCAAATTGTAGCGTGGCTGCATGCGCTTCATCCACATTACCCACTGGCGTAATAGCTAAGGTTGGCGTGATCGGCATGGAGTAAGCCGTGTTCTGACTACCGGTATTTCCTGATAAGTCTTGGTAGTCACGAACATGCAACCCCACATTGAGCTCTGACGTGCTTGGTACCACCACATCACCAGTCCAAACACTTGGGTCCGCGGTTGCCACTAATGAAGTGATCGTTGTACCACCTAACTCCACTGCGGCGGATTGCAGATCTTTATCGAATTCTAGCGTTACCGTCACGCTTTGGCCGATGGCTTGGTGCTCAGGCGTAAACGTCACGTTAGTCAGCGTTGGCAAAGACTGCGCCAATGTAAAACTCTGGCTTTCACTCACTTCAATGCCCGCTGAGTTCGTCCCCGTCACCATCACAGTATAAGTGCCATTGATTTGGTGACTCATGTCCATTGCGTCACTGATCCAAGTGCCACCGGCTTGTACCGTTGCGCTGCTGCTTTTCAATACCGTCGCGCCGCCTTGGGCTTTCACTTCAAGACGCAGGGACTGACCGTCAAAACGTGTCGACGTACCTTCGAATTGTAGCGTGGCGGCATGCGTTTCATCCACATTACCCACTGGCGTGATGGCTAAGGTTGGCGTGATCGGCATGGAGTAAGCCGTGTTCTGACTACCGGTATTCCCTGATAAATCTTGGTAGTCACGAACAAGCAACGCCACATTGAGCTCTGACGTGCTTGGTACCACCACATCACCAGTCCAAATACTTGGGTCCGCGGTTGCCATTAATGAAGTGATCGTTGTACCACCTAACTCCGCCGCTGCGGATTGCAGATCTTTATCGAATTCCAGCGTTACCGTCACGCTTTGGCCGATGGCTTGGTGCTCAGGCGTAAACGTCACGTAAGTCAGCGTTGGCAGAGACTGCGCCAGTGTAAAGCTCTGGCTTTCACTCACTTCAATGCCGGCTGAGTTCGTCCCCGTCACCATCACGGTATAAGTGCCGTTGGTTTGGTGACTCATATCAATCGCGTCACTGGTCCAATTGCCACCGGCTTGTACCGTCGCACTGCTGCTTTTCAATACCGTCGCGCTGCCTTGGGCCTTTACTTCAAGACGCAGGGACTGACCGTCAAAACGTGTCGACGTACCTTCAAATTGTAGCGTGGCGGCATGCGTTTCATCCACATTTCCCATTGGCGTGATGGCTAAGGTCGGCGTGATCGGCATGGAGTAAACCGTGTTCTGGCTACCGGTGTTTCCTGATAAGTCTTGGTAGTCACGAACTAGTAACGCCACATTCAGCTCTGACGAGTCTGGTACCACTACATCACCAGTCCAAACACTTGGGTCCGCGGTTGCCACTAACGAGGTGATCGTCGTGCCACCTAACTCCGCCGCGGCGGATTGCAGATCTTTATCGAATTCCAGCGTTACCGTCACGCTTTGGCCGATGGCTTGGTGCTCAGGCGTAAACGTCACGTTAGTCAGCATTGGCAGAGACTGCGCCAGTGTAAAGCTCTGGCTTTCACTCACTTCAATGCCCGCTGAGTTCGTCCCCGTCACCATCACGATGTAAGTGCCATTGGTTTGGTGACTCATGTCCATTGCGTCACTAGTCCAAGTGCCACCGGCTTGTACCGTTGCGCTGCTGCTTTTCAATACCGTCGCGCCGCCTTGGGCTTTCACTTCAAGACGCAGGGACTGACCATCAAAACGTGTCGACGTACCTTCAAATTGTAGCGTGGCGGCATGCGCTTCATCCACATTGCCCACTGGCGTAATAACTAAGGTCGGCGTGATCGGCATGGAGTAAGCCGTGTTCTGGCTACCGGTATTCCCTGATAAGTCTTGGTAGTCACGAACTAGTAACGCCACATTCAGCTCTGACGAGTCTGGTACCACTACATCACCAGTCCAAACACTTGGGTCCGCGGTTGCCATTAATGAGGTGATCGTCGTGCCACCTAACTCCGCTGCGGCGGATTGCAGATCTTTATCGAATTCCAGCGTCACCGTCACGCTTTGGCCGATGGCTTGGTGCTCAGGCGTAAACGTCACGTTAGTCAGCGTTGGCAGAGACTGCGCCAGTGTAAAGCTCTGGCTTTCACTCACTTCAATGCCGGCTGAGTTCGTCCCTGTCACAATCACGGTATAAGTGCCGTTGGTTTGGTGACTCATATCAATCGCGTCACTGGTCCAATTGCCACCGGCTTGTACCGTCGCACTGCTGCTTTTCAATACCGTCGCGCTGCCTTGGGCTTTTACTTCAAGACGCAGGGACTGACCGTCAAAACGTGTCGACGTGCCTTCGAATTGTAGCGTGGCGGCATGCGTTTCATCCACATTGCCCACTGGCGTGATGGCTAAGGTTGGCGTGATCGGTAATTCGTGAGCGGTGTTATCCTCACCTATGTTGCCAGTCAAATCTTTAAATTGACTAACAACCAAGTCGACACTTAACAGCGCGGTGCTCGGAACTTGTACATCACCAACCCAGACCTTTTTATCTGCCGTTGCTGACAGAGAACTAATGCGATTGCCGCCAAGCGTAGCGGTCGCCTCTTGGAGCTCTTTATCAAACTCAAGCGATACATTCACGCTTTGACCCACACTCTGATGCTCGGGGTTAAATGTCACATTGGTTAGTTTTGGTAAGATTCCTTCAACCGCAATACTTAAGCTGCTTCCTTTTCCAGGAATTGTGTTGGTACTTTGATAGCTATTGTCTTCTACCTGAATAGTGATATTTTTATCTTGTTTTTCTGGGCTGACATAGTTAACCGTCCACGTAATATTGTCTGAAGTCGACCAAGTATCTTGTTTTAACGTTCCTGTTGCACCGCTATCACTAGCGACAAGATGGACATCTGAGATATCAAAGTTCGTAACTTCTTCTGTAAAGTTAAACGCAAGCGTAATCTCTTCGCCTCCAAAAAGAGGGGCGCTTGAGGCGGTAGAGATACTTAGCCCGGGAACGGTTGCCGCTTCCACATGCGCGTCAATAGAACTTTCACTCTTGTTATCCACCTTGTCTGTTGCTGCCACCGTGATCGTATGATCGCCTTTCGGTAACAAATAGCTTATGACATAAGGCCCCGCTTCGGTTGTCGGCTCAGTAATCGCTTGAGGAGCCACAGTGCTGCCACCACTCACCGCTTTTGACGTGACGAGATTTAAATTTTTATCTGTAATGTATGCACTAATTTCTAGTTGATACTTATCGTTTGTCGGCACCTTAGAGGTTTGATTAGCACTTAAGCCGGAAATACTTGGAGCGTCATAATCAACAATAGACTCGATAACCTTTCCATCATAACTTTTTCCTAGTAATTCAAAGCTTGTATTCTCTCTTCCAACTGAGTCCGTCACTGTCACTTTAAGGGTATATGACCCTTGGTTATCGACGGCAAAGTTCATCATTCCATTGCCACTGGATGAAACAATATCACCAGAGTAACGTAAGGAATCACCGAGACTTGGAATAAGCTCCACAGAGTATTGTGAAGCTTTCACTCTTTCTCCTTCCACCGTAGATACCGTAAACGGCTGGCTCGCCTTGGTTAAAAACAGTTTCCCACCCTGCAAACTCGTAATTCCATCGAAATCAATCGTGACTTTAGGAACACTAATATCAATGACTTTTCTGATGTCTGAATATAGCCCAACACTATCTGTTGCTTTGATATCAACTGTGATTGAACCACGCCCCTCTAACTGAGATTTTGATAGTTCAAAGTACGTAGATGAACCGTTCCCATCCTCTACTCTTTCTTCTTGATAGCTTGGGTTTAAAACCGAATAGTTTACTTTTGCCAGGCTGCTACCAGTGTCCGTTATGTCGAAACGAAAACGAACATTATCTGGATTTGTTGGCGATTCAGTTACGATAATCTCATCGCCAACACTTGGAGATGTATTGTCAACTTTAATATCAACGGTCGCTTCACCGACTCTCGACCAAACATCCGTTGCTGTAATCGTTGTCCTGATCGTTTTTCCATCCGCATCGCTAGGAAGTTCACTTGTAAATGTTGAACACTTGTAGGTTGGATCATCTGCACACACCTCTAATTGTGCAAACTTCTCCGGATTATCTTTATAGTTGTAGGATTCCGTTCCAAACCTGGCCATCACATTGTCTAGTCTAGAGTTTTCATACAGCTTAATTCTGAATTTGGCGACAAGCTGCTGACCATTAATGGTTGTGTTTCCAACCGGATCAGTAATTTCAACGACTACCGAACCTTTAGGTAATTCAAGCAGTAGATCGTGCTCTGGCGTCAAGTTTCCTGCTAAATCAGATAAGTTCTTGATTTTGTATTCTTGAGTTGTACTCAGGCCATCAATAATATCGGCATAGGATGCAGAATACGTACACTTGATATTTCCAACACCTTTGGCACAAGTCGTTGGTGTATAAGCTTTGTTGCCAAGATTACGAACCAACTTTGGATATTCATCTGAACTTTCGGTATTCACGCCTGATAAAGCATCATTAAAAGAGAGCTCAAATGTGAGCATCTTCTTCTTCAAAGCTTCATCAAACCAAACATCACTTCCTTTAAAACTGTATGAGTTACCATCGACGACTGTCGGTGCATCAATATCCACCATCGAGAAATTGAACTTGTTGATCGTTTCACGCCCATTTGTACCCAAGGTTTTAGTGATCAAAGTAACAGGTGCTTTGGTCATGTTTTGCCCAACATTGACACTACAACTGTAAGGTTCTTGCGATACGTTGATAACACCAGAAGTTGGTTGCTCATTAGTTGGTGGCGCATCTAGAGAGTTGTATTCTTCACGAACCCAACACTCTAACGTTTTGGCTTTGACCGCACTCAATGTAGTAAAGGTGACATCAAGAACACCATCAGATAAGTAATTTTGGAAGTCCAGCGGGCTTTCAACTGTTAGAACCACGCCTTCACGCTGTACGCTAAAGGTTTGGTTTACTTTTCCAACCTTTCGGTCTTTTTCATCAAGGTAACGAACTTTGTTATAAACCTTGATATCAAGTTCATAATTACCATCTTTGGCAATTTGTGTAGAAAGCAACGTTGCGGTCCAAGTGCCATCTGCGGTTTCTGAGAACGTAAAGTTAGTCCCGTTTTGCTCACCAGAAAATCTATACGTTGAGTCAATTCGATCAACGCCACTATCATCAACAATATCAAGCGTAAGTACGATATTCCCATCTTGATAGATGGTGTTGTTTGTAATTGGCGTTCCATCCGTGTAACTCATCGCCAGCGTCACCTGCGGGATTGAGTTGTACACTTTGACGGTAAAATCTTGCTCATCACTGGTTAAGGTTGTGTTGCCACGAACATCAGACCCTTTTAAACGAATCTTGTGGGTACCCGAACCTAAATCACCAAGGCTCACTTTGAGATCCTCATTGATTTTTGTACCGGGAGAGCCAGGTAATGGCTCCAGATCGCTAAACGTCCAATACTCTAGGCTTTCTCGATTGACACCATTAATTGAAACATCACCGTTTGCATTTAGGTCTAGAGCCGTTAGGTCAAAGACATAGTTACCTAAGTAGTAGTCATTCGCATTGAAACCACTTAATCCTAATGTTGGTCCATCACGATCAAGAATAACCTTGTGCGCGTTAGAACTAGACTCAAAACCATAAATATCGGTTGCTTTTACATACAATGACGTTGTTTTTTCATCTTCAGAAATGTCTATTTTATCTGTGTCACTCTTGATCAGAGACATGACAAACTCTTTAGATGAATCCGTTGGCACAATTGTCTTAATTGGCGAATCTTTACCACTTTGATACAGCGAGACTTGCTCAAGGTCTGAATCATCTATTACGGATTTAAACCGCACGTTGAACTCACGCCCTATGACATAGTTCTCTTTGGACAATGTGTCTTCAACCCAAGGTGTATTTAGGATGATTTCAGGGCCTTTGTTATCGACTTGGAATGTGAATTTCCCTGTTGTACTGACATTGGCAGGGTAAGCGTTGTCCGTCGCAGTGACGTAAAACTCATTCCATTCATCGTAATCAAATGCTTTTGAAACCAGTTGGACTTTGACGTCAGGCTGTTCACCAACTAGGTATGGTACGTCACACGCCTCTGTTAGAGGGTCACAGCTTTCTAATGTCAGAGCCTGACCAGATCCGCGGCGCAAATCTATTTTTACGTTATTGCCAGAGCTTAACGTCCCCCAATCAATGACAGGTGCCCATTGGTTATTACCACCTAAACGGCTTTGAACCTGCTCACTTTTTACAATAGGGGCTTCAGAGTCGATACGAATATTGAATCTCGGAGCGGTGCTAGTTAACTCTGAAACGGAGTTACCTAAGTTGTCCTCTGCTGCTGCAACAACTAACCAATCTCCATCACCAGGATAAATCGTAGAGCCTTGATTTGAACAAATCTCGCCCGTACATAGTTTGACTTTAAACGCGTCTTTCGAGTTACTTGCAAAGTTTTCTGGTGTGTATGTTACTTTTTCACCGGTTTGCTGGTAGAAAACAAGGCCCCTCGAGGCAAGCTTATCACCAACAATATCCTCAACCTTGAAGGTTAATTCATGAGTATTGTTCGCATTTAAATAAATACCGTTTTCTACAGGTTTACCATCGACATCATTCGGTGGAAGGTAACTGGCCTTAGGGAAGTCGTTATCAATAAACACCGATTCTATAAACGGAGATTTACCATTGTAACCATACGCATTGCCATGTGGGTCCATAGCACTGGTCTCCACGGCAAACTCTATAATATCTTTTAGTTCACTAGACTGGGAGTTAAGGGTGAAGAAGTACTCTTTTCGATAAGCATTGCTGCTGTCTGAGTTTTCTACGATGTTGATGTCCAGTGGTATTTCAATATTTGGCTCATTGGCTTGATACCACATCGTGCTAAACTTCGGGCCGTGAGCGTCGGTTCCTACAATACCAGAAGGATCGTCTAGGACAATTTTAGAAACAACCTCGCCAGCGATATAAAGCCTATTACCAACCATCGTCTCTCTACCGCTTTCAATGGTTAATTTTGGCTGCGGCGGCAAGGTATCGATACTGCTACCCTCTGTATCAAAAATGTTCTTACCATTTAAGTCAGGATTAGCCATCGAAACATCATCAGCATAGAGCTGCGCGATATTGGTCTCAATACCGTATTTGCTCGCCATGATTTCATAATAGGATTGCGCCAGATCTTTTCGGTAAGTTTCAGCGCCAAACGTGTAAGAATCGAGCGTAACTTGACTTCCTCCTGCCCCTACACCATTTGCTTTTCCATCGTAGCTAAAATCATCGTAAATAGCAGATGCAAAATCTAATGAGTTATTTCTTGGCATTCTCTCGGCAATACTATCAATTGCTTCAACAAGGAATCGGTGTAGATAGTCATTTGATGGCTTGTCTGGAATCGCTTTAGTTGTAAGCATTTCATTGGTTGCATAAGACACAACCGTTGGGTCAAACCCAAAGAATGAGTTGTTATTCGTACCTGATAACGCGTAGCGCACATCATCAAGAATTTGAATCGCACGTTCTGAAGTTTTCTCTCCCGCTGTCACTTGATCCCACTGGAAATCAAACAAACCAGTCTGATATGTCGATAGTTCAGTAATATAGTAAGTTTGAGAACCTTTGAGCTTAAAATACACACCAATATTGGCCTTGTTTAAGTCAACCGTTACTTTCTTGGTCCCTGGATCTCTTTTCCATTGGTAATAATATGGCTCACTGCCTTCGATACCAATTAAACGAACACGCATGAAATCATAATTCACTACGTCAGTTGTGGTTTCACAGCTCGCTACGTCAAGAGCCATGGACTGGTCACTTTCCAGTTGCTGGATAGTGGTACAACTTGCAAGTGAAGTGAATTCACCACTTGGGCTCAACCCTTCAAGTTGAGCTCGCGCACCAATAAATGGTGTCACCACTTTTATGGTTGGTAGGTCAAAGCTACTTCTAAAATATACTTCTCTTGGAGTGCTTTCGTTATCAGACTCATCGACGGTTTGAATGACTAACTTTTGACTACTGTTTTCTGATACCGATTTAAAGCTGTCACCAAAAATATCTCTTACAAAAGGAATGTAATAGATGACATCCTCTACTCGCCCATTGCTATCTAACAGCGTTTCGTGCGGAATTTTTGCGATGTAATCGTCATCTGATGCGGTTGTGTCAATAACTTGCTGAAGTGAGTAGTTGTTATCGTTGTTTTGGCTTACGAAGTACTTGACGACGAGCTTAAGCTTATTAGCGTTGGAGCCTAAAACCGTATCGGTGTTTACGTCTGAAACTTTCACACGAACATAAGGGATTTTATTCTCTTTCAATAAATTAGCGTTGAAGTTACTAAAATCTATCCCTTTTAATGAGTTCTGAATCCCTAAACTTGCGTACGCATAATCAATCTTCAGGAAATCGCGGCTTGCTTGAACATTGTCTGGGGTGTACGTATCTTGAGAGTAGATACCATCGTAAGTGGTTCGTTCACCATCTAAACCCACATTTACGTACGTCATTGACGTACCTTCAGGATAGGTTATCGTCTGTGCTGGCGCTTGATCGTCACGACTTACTGCATGCTGCGCAGAGCCCGTATTGCCTTTGCTATCCTTCGCTCGAACCTCAAAGACCGTCGTAGATAGGAATTCATCAGTTGGGTAAGCCTTACTAAACTCACAAGCATTTCCAGACTCTACAGTGACAGGAGAACATGTGACGCCCTCATGTAAGCCATCTTTAAATGAAATACTGACCGAACTAATCTCTTGCGAGCTTTCTTTTACAACCCCTTTCAGAACGTATTCTTTAAGTTGGTTATTAATTGCACTCGCCGATGTAATATCGATAACAGGCGCATCGTTATCCCATTCAAAGTTGATATGAAGACCCGAATGGCTGCCTGGAATTAACTCATTACCCAGTACATCCGCTGTATACAAGACTAACCGTGCTGCTGTTACGTTTGAGAGCCCTGTGGCAGGGTTCATATCTACACTATCGATCTCTTTGGTATTAATGTTAACTTTAACGTTGGTCTCTCGAAGGCCAACTTCAAAATCATCAAATTCAACCGAACAGAATGTGCTTCCAAAATCTTGTATGTCGTTACATTGAAATTCACCAGACCAAGAGCCATTAATCTGATACTGAATAAAGGCGGATACGTCTTCTACACCGATATCATCAACAATTTTTAGGTCAACTTTATCGGTGCCTGCAAGTACATCACGGTCAATGCGTGTCACGATAGGCGCTGTGGTATCAATCTCCGTCCCATCTCGCGGTGGAATGACGCCATCTGTACTGCCATATGTACCTAAGTCATTAAGCTTCTTACTAAAGTCGACATAGTCGGCAGCATCAGTACCAGAAATATTGATACTTGGGTCGTTTACCACGATCAAAACGTGCTGAGATAAGTCACGTGTGTAAACGTCGCTGTTTATCTTTTTCTGTCCAAAGCTGAGGGGAGTCACTGCTCCTGAAGTCTGGCTCACTTCAAGACCATCAAGAACACCATCTGCAATAACATCCCGATATTGGATGTCAGCGAAATGCATTGAAGTGTAGACGTTATCGCTGTTGCCGTATTTTTTTATAAGATCGTAAGAGTAAGACGAGTATGCTGTTAATAAAGCGCCGTATTGATGCCCAGTACTAGCAAAACTGCTTTGCCCACCTTTGGTAATATCAATAGGTTTGGTCTCATTTACGTCAAAACCATACATGCTATTGATACTATCCAAAGCAGTTGAAAAGGCACTCTCATCTGTGGCCCCCTGGGAAATTTTGTACTTTGCCAAGCCTGCTGCCAAGTTCGACAGCGGAGTAAGCATTAACTTTTGCTCACTCCCCTCTTTAAAGTTCACAACACCTTCAAATTTAAGTGTCTTCGCATTGCTCACAGATACCGTTTCATTTGTAAACGGATCGGTATAACTCCCCTCTTTTGCAACAACAAAAAGAGGCATTGACGACGATTCAAACTCTAGCAGATAGTTTCCGAAGGCATCAGACGTCGTGTTAGCCAACTTCCGACCTAAGTTTCCATTTTTGAACTCGAAAACCTCAATCTTGGCGCCATTGACTGGGGCGTCAAACACCATACCGGAAATGCTTCCTTTGCTTCTAGCTGGAGGTGTGTTGTCTCCTCCATCACCACCACCACATGCACTCAATAAAAGAGATGTAAGCGTAAGACCTAATGTTAATTTCAGCGTATTTTTAGCGAACATAGTAATTTGGCAAAATATATTTTCCCGAGATTATATTATTGAAAAATATTTTCTCAACGTGACATTAACACCAACAAAATAGGCATAAACACCAAGCCAACCGTCACTTTGACTGAATTATTAAAATTATTTTTACATCCTATAATTATTAACTTAGTGAAAACAGAGGAATTACTCATGCTTTAATGCTAGTTTTTATTTAAAATATTATACTCTACGCACAACTGTCAGTATTGATAAACCAACAAAACTAATGACTATTTTAATAATAAAAAGGAGTGTGCAAGCTCCTACCGTAGCCCTTATCACTACTGCGTTAATCATATTGATTAGCGTATCGCTTTCTCACTACTTCCTCACTCCTGTGGATAGGCTACCTACCATCAAGCCTTTAGAATTCGAAAGTGAGAATGTGCAGCCACCAATTAATAAGAATACTCGTAGGCAAAAAATCACTATCGGTGTTGTTGAATACTCTTTTGTCGCTTCATTATTAAAATCAGGAGTGAGTCAAAAAGAGATCAACTTGCTATTAGCACATATCAAAAGCAAGTTTAATATTATTGACTCTATTAAAAGAGGTGATAACTTTATCTTAAGAACTAAATTAAATAGTAAAAACGAAACTTACATTAGTTCTTTTTACTATTTAGGCAGTAAAACTGATTTATTTATTATCAATGATGGTCACGGTAACGTATTTGATGAGCATGGTGTGTCGATAAATAATCAGTTCATGTTTTCTTCACCCTTTGATAAAAACTACAGAGTGAGCTCTGACTATGACTTAAAGCGAACACATCCAGTGACCAATATAACGACTCCGCACTTAGGCACTGATTATGCCACACCTGTAGGTACACCGATTCGTAGTATTGCTGATGGCATCGTTTTAAAGTCCCGCTACAACCGTTTTGCCGGCAACTACATTAATATCCGCCACACAAATGGCTCTGTATCACGCTACCTACACTTATCTCAGCGCAACGTCCATGTTGGTGAGAAGATCAGCCGAGGACAAGTGATAGGGAAAACGGGTAACACAGGAAGAACAACAGGGCCGCATTTACACCTTGAACTGCACATCAATGGTATTCCAATTGATTACGAGCGATACATTCAAAGGCACCCAAACGCTGACGTAAATATAGAAATGCTGATTGCAGCGAGAAAAGAAAAAGCAGAGTTAACAGCGGAATGGCAACGGTATGAGCAGTCAAATAGGTAACAACAGTCACTTCGATTCGTGTATTCTTCCTACTGCCATTTATCCGCAACTACAGTAGACCATAACTTTGCTCTAAATCACATAAAACCTTTTCAAATAAGCGACTTTTACTGAAATTACATGTGGTCAATAAAAAATGATAATTTATCGATTTTACTGAAATAACCCAAGCATGTTCATACGCATGATGTTTTCTTGGATTTCTGAATCGTGCAAGTTACAGGTTGAGCACTTCTCTTTGCCTTCAATTTTGTATTTCAGACAGCACGTTTCTCGTCTCACGTAGAGCTTTTGAAAGCCATTAAAGGTCACCTTTTTTACCGTGTTTAACTCACCGCCTTTTGGTGTTACCGCGTTAAATAGGTTTTGCTGCCACTTTGATGCCGCTTGCACGTCTAGATCTAACCTGTCATTGGCTAATGGTTGATGCGCAAGTTTAGAAAACGCCAAATCACACGCGTACAAGGCATTCCCCCAAAACACTTTCGGGCTAACTTTCTGCTTTTTGTACAACGGCACCAATGGCTCCGAGAGCGTCGTAATGACTTGCGCAAGTTTCTCATCTAAAGCCAGTTCTGACTCCACTTGCATCGCGTTTTCGTTGCCAGCCTCAAGAGCAAAGAAAGGGATTGCACTCGACACTTCAATGCTTGCGACACGATGGTCTTCACCAATGCTCAGATACAGGTCATCGAGTGTTAGCTGCAACACACGATCAAACACCACACGGTGACCAACCAGCGACGTCAGCAAAATCGCGTTGAACACTTTCTGCCAAATCGGCACGGCAAATGGCAATTTCGCCTCAATAGAATCTGCGTAATCTTGCACAACAGCAGGAAACTCACGCTCAAACCATTCACTGGCTTTAATGCCTTTCGGCTGTTCAGCAAAACGTAAGCGGAAGAAAGGTTCGTGTCGATTCAAGATGGCTTGCTGCTCGCTGACACTCAGCGTTTTAACATTCTCAGGCAAAGACACTAAAGTACGAAACTGATTAAACAGGTTTTCCATTAACGCACTTCCTCACGAACATAAGCTTTTGGTAAACAGTAAACGTAGCCATCAATGACTTCCATTTTTCCTTCCACTTTAAACACCGATTCAAGGGTCGATTGAGTAAGCACGTCCAAAGGCGCCCCCTGTTTTAAGATCTGACCTTTTTTCATTAGTACCAGTTCATCACAGAACTGCGCAGCTTGGCTGAGTTCATGGAGAACATAAACGATGGTTAAGTTGCGTTCCTTGTTCAACTTATCGAGCACTTCAAGTAACTCGAGTTGGTGACCTAAATCGAGATAACTGGTTGGTTCATCCAGCAATAACCACTGAGCTTCTTGCGCCAAACACATCGCCAGCCAAACGCGCTGACGCTCACCGCCCGACAACGTACTCACTACACGCTTTTCGTAACCAGCCAACCCGACAGAAGCAAGCGACTCAATAATCACTTCTTGGTCACGCTCACTGTTGCCCTGATACCACTTGCGATGAGCAGCACGACCAAGCGCAACAAGGTGCTCGACCAAGACACCTTCTGGTGCCTTAGGATGTTGAGGCAGAATCGCAATGTGCTTAGCGAGATCTTTAAGCTTCCATTGGTTAAGTGCTTTGCCTTTAAAAGTCACGTCGCCTTTTTTCGCTTTTATCGCACCGGTTAAGGTCTTCATCAGCGTACTTTTACCGCACCCATTTGGGCCAATGAACGCCGTCACCTTACCTTCTTGAAGACGGATGTTCACATCGCTCAAGATCATCGTATCGTTGTAGCCTGAGGTGAGCGATTGCCCTTCAAGCCCTTTTGAAGATAGGGTCATTATGAGTGTTTCCTTAACAAGAAGAGGAAAAATGGCACACCAAGCAGTGCGGTAATCACGCCCGCTGGAATTTCGGTTGGGAACAGTAAGTGTTTGGCTAAAACATCTGAAAGCGCGAGGAAGCCAGCGCCGAAAATCAACGTCGTGAACATGGTTCGCAAAGGCTCATTCGCACTGAGCAAACGTGCAATGTGCGGAATCACCAATCCCACAAAACCAATCGGCCCAACCGCTGAAACGGCAGGTGCAGTAATAAATACCGTACCTAAAAGAATCCCCAAACGCAGCAGAGCACCGTTGATACCAATGCCACGCAAAATCGCGTCATCGTAGCGTACCCATTTCAATGGCAAATACACCAAAACAATGAACGCTAAACAGGCCAAGAACCAAGGCAGAAGATAACTTACTTGCTCCCAACCTCGTCCATACATACCACCCGCCATCCATTGCAATGCGATGTCGGTTTTACCCTGACCAATAGTGAAGATCAGCGCCGAACTCAACGCGCCAAGAATCGCCGTGATCGCTACACCTGTGAGTAGAGTGAGACTGGTATTTCCGATTCGGCTAACGATCAAAACAGGAATCGCACTGAGCAAACCACCCGCCATTGAAAACAGCAGCAACGCGCTTTCTGTGGTGATATTCCAATTAAACCAAGCGGGCAACAAAATCGCACAAACAGCACCAAGAGAAGCACCAGCGTTCACCCCTAAAATACCGCTGTCTGCCAACGGGTTTTTGAGGGTGGTTTGCAGCAATAAGCCGGATACTGCCAGCATCATACCCGCCATAATCGCCAGCAAAAATCTTGGTAACGTTAGCGACCAAAATGGGTGGTAAGTACCGCGAGTAATAAACAGTTCACCTGCTTGTCTAAGCTCTGGGTTAGAAGCGATAAACAGTGCAGGAGCGAACACCAGCAAAGCCAAGCAAGGGAATAAGAAACGCGTTTTCATTATTTCCCTCTCAGCTCACGAACAATCAACATAAGAAACCAAGGCGCACCTAAAGTCGCGGTAATGACGCCAATCGGAATTTCCAACGGCATAAGCAGGGTTCGAGAAAGGAGATCTGCTGCGGTAACGAGTGCCGCACCAATCAAAGCTGCACCGCCAAGTCCCAACCCCATCATGCGAGCGAGATGAGGGGCAACAAGGCCAACAAAACCGACAGGACCAAATGCACCAACCGCAACCGCAGTAAGCACGACAGAGACAAAACCAAACGCCAATCTATAACGGTTAATCGCGATACCTAGACCACGAGCAACGGTGTCATCCAGCAGTAAGTAACCACGCTGTCGATGTGTCACCGCAAGCAATATAAACGCAGGAATGACGGTATAAACAAGCGGCGTAAACACCGACCAATTCGCGCCTGCGTTACTGCCCGTTAACCAGAAAAACAGTGACTCACTGTCTACGCGATCCGACAGAAGAATGTAGGTCACCGCTGCTTGGCAAAACGCACTCACGGAAATGCCAGCTAACGCCAAACGCGCTGGTGTGACGCCCTGTTTCCAACTAATGGATAAGGTAATGGCACCGCCAAGCAAACCACCTACAATCCCCCAAAACAACGTTGGCAATGACAGCAAGAACATGGTCGCCGTTAACACGCTAAGCGCAGCGCCAGACATCACACCGGTCAGGTTTGGAGACGCTAACGGGTTGCGAACGATGTCTTGCATGAGCGAGCCGGATACCGCCAACGCCGCCCCACCCAAGAGTGCGATTAAGGTGCGAGGTAAACGTAGTTCCCAAAACACTAAAGATGCTTGGTTGCTTGAATCAGAAATCAAAAACGCCATGATTTGCTGCGCATCAAAATGGTAAATGCCACTCGACAAAGACGCATAAACCACTGTTAGCAGCAAAGCCGTCGCCAAACTGCGAACCATCACCGCACTTGGTTTGGTTATCCTAAGAACATGAGCCATTGATCACCTCATAAACTCGTTCAACAGAAGGCGCAGGGAAAAGATCGGGATACACTTTGTGGGCGATATCCATCGCGACCCAAATTCGTGAAAGTGGCCCTTCTGGCTCTCGCCATGTCATATCAACCAAGTAAACTCGATTGTTCTTCACCGCTTTTAGGCTTTGCCAAATTTTCGATTCGGTAAATTGTGGCTCGGCGTTCTGGTACATAAAAATCACATCGGGATCGAGTTTCACCAACCACTCAAGACCCACTTGCCCAGAAAAAGGCGTTTTCGTCGCGTACGGCGAGTCACCATTCGCACTTCGGATATTCAATTTTTCCATAAGAGCAACGGACATAAAGTGTGAGTAGTATGCTCGCGGAGTGACGCCTGCACTTGTAAGAAATAAACCAGAAAACTGTCTATTACCGAGCTTTGATTGCATTTCATCAAGAAAAGTCTGAAAACACATATTTAGTGATTTCCCTTGCTCTTCTCGCCCCATTGCCATGCTTGCACGCTCTACCGCAGAAAAACTGTCTTCTAAAGTAATCAAATCAAAACCGAGAGGCGGTGCGATTTCGACGAAGCGCTGATAGTAAGGCTCTAACATTCGCCCCAAACCAACAACCAAATCTGGCTTCGCATCGTACAAAGCTTCAAAGCTGGTTCTTGAACGATTACCAAGACTTGGCACGTCATTTAAAGCAGAAAGATAAGGAGGAAATCCACCAGGATAATCGGATACACCAACAGGCTTCTCATCCATTGCTATTACTAGCTCTGCACCAAAAGTAGACACGCTTGCAACACGCGGGAAATGGGTCACATTCGACGTCGAAATAGTATGGTCTAGATCATCGACAACTGATGCGCTTAACCTACTTGCATAAGCAAGCTGAATAGACAGCATTTGGCTAATTATTGAAATGATAACGACTGCTGTAAAATTGCCCATTAAATTACAAATGATAATTATTGATATTTACATTACTTCTTTGCGTGCTAGACTACCACGTAATTACAAAGTGCTCAATAATCGCTAGCTAAATCAATTTATTAACAAGTTTATAAAAGACAACTTTTAGTTGCAGGAAGTTATGAAACTCAAACTATCTAAGCTAAATATTGCAGTGGTAAGTGCAATTACTCTTTCACCTTTCGGCGTTTCAGCGGAAAGTAACGACCAAGTCCAAGCAATGGAAACAATGGTTGTTACCGCAAGCCGTTCTCAACAGCTGCTTAACGACGTTCCTCGCTCTGTGACCGTTATCGACCAAGCACAACTTCAATCTCAATTGAACCAAAGCCGCAGCATCAACGATGTGCTTTCAACCTTGGTTCCAGGTATGGGGACTTCTGTTCACGGTAACCTGAGCAGCAAAGGTCAAAACCAAATCCGTGGTCGTCGCGTTCTGCTATTGATTGACGGTGTTGCACAAAACAACAGCTTCCTAGATTTTGGCCAAGAGTTGTCGGCGATTGATCCGCAAAACGTTGAGCGTATCGAAGTTATCCGCGGTGGTTCTGCGGTATACGGCCTTGGCGCACAGGGCGGTATCATCAACGTGATCACCAAAATGCCAGAAGAAGGCGCAGTAGAATATCGCACTAAAGTTGGCACAAGCTTCCAAGAGTTTGGTAGCGATGCGTTCACTTGGAACGTTTACCAAGAAGCGACTGGCGGTGATAAGAAAGATCAATGGCGTTTAGGTCTGGGTTACGAGCAACGTGGCGGCAGCTACGATGCTAACGGTGACCGCCTACCTTCGGTAAACAACGAAGATGACATGGACAACCTAAACGTAAACGGCGTTTGGAACCGTAACATCGACGAAAATCGTTCACTGACTTTGACTGTTGGCGTTCGTAACATTACTGACAACGACGGCTGGTGTGCAGCGAATGGCGATGCAGCTAACGGCAAACCTGCAGAAGCGGTTCACTGTGGCCCAGGTTACAACAACGGCGTTGCAGGCAAAGATGGCGCGAAACCAAATGACGTGACACGTACGTTCGCTAACTACCAAGCACGTTACCAAGATCTGGGCTTTAGCCTAGGTATGCTCGACGTAACGGGTTACTGGATGGCTCAAGATACTGAGACGTTCACGCTTGCGATGAAAGACAAGAACCCAAATTCTCCAACCTTTGGTCAAACGCTATACGGCCACAACGAGACAGATTTTGATCGTTTCGGCGTGAAAGCCAACATCTCTAGCCAAATTGATTGGGCATTCGTGACTTGGGGTATGGACGTTGAACAACAGTCGTTCAAACAGCCAAACAGCGTCGGTTTCTACAACAACACACCGGATGTAGAGCAATTTGCTATCGCACCATTCGCACAGTTCATTACTGATGTAAGCGATAACACGGTTCTTTCTTACGGTATCCGTTACGAGTACGTTCGCCTAAGCGTGGATGATTTCACGGTAGGTAACACGCACAACAATGCAGGTGATCAAGTTCAAGGCGGTGATCCGTACTTTGACAAGTTCCTATTCAACATTGGTGTGACACACGATCTGACCGACAACCACCAGCTGTTTGCATCTTTCGCGCAAGGTATGTCAACGAACGAAGCACTACGTGACATTCGTTCTGGCAACAGCTCAACAGTTGAAGGTGCTATCAAGCCAATTACTACTGACAACTACGAAGTGGGTGTGCGCGGTTTCCTTGGTGGAGCGGACTACTCTCTTGCAGCGTTCTACAGCGAATCTGACCTAGGTTCGACACTGAACGTAAACGAAGCCGGCGATGCGCTAGAAAGTACTCGTGCACCAGAAAAAGTTTGGGGTGCGGAAGCAACGCTTGGTTACAGCATTCTTGCTAACCTTCGTACAGACAGCACGATCTCTTGGCAAGAAGGTGAGCGTAAACTTAACGAAGACAGCGGTTGGGAACCACTAGACGGCACGCGTATCGCACCATTGAAAGTAACGTCTGTTATCAGTTACGACGCTTACGAATTCGGTCGCTACAACATGACGCTGGTTTACTCAGGCAACCGTGATAAAGAAGATGAAATCACTTCTGGCGCGAAATACGCAGTAGACAGCTACTTCGTTGCAAACGCTGGTGTGGACTACGATCTTCCGTTCGGTACGTTAAGCTTCGCTGTTGAAAACCTATTCAACGAAGACTACATGACGGCGTACGCGCAATCAGAGCGTAACAACTCACGTTACTACAACGCACCGGGTCGTCGCTTCCACTTGAACTACGAAGTGAAATACTAAACTTAAAACACAGAAAATGCGCTTAATCAGATTAAGCGCATGTCTTTCACTTCTACTGTTATATTCGTGATTTATTACCTTAAAATTCAAACTAGTGCCGGGTACTAGCTTTGTTTCCTAAATCAGGCAACTAAATCTTCAACCCATGAGCTGAGCAGCTAAGTTCACTCATATACTTAGGCTAATAGCCAGTCTCGCTACAGAACAACCAATTGGAAACACAACAACCAAGCTTTAATCACCCGCTGTTAACGGACATTTTTAATTAAGAGACTGTTCAGCTATGGAAGCAAATCAAGCAAGGGAACCAACCTGGAAGACCTCGCCTATTTAATGACTTAGCGATTACGATGGCTCCTATGGTTAAGCATGTATTTTCATTGCCGCTTAGTTAAGTTTGAGAAATTACAATGCTCAAGTTGGAAAAACCTACGCCATGATAGAAGTGTTAAACAAACTCACTTAGCTAGGTATTTCATCCTAAAGCAGATATAAAATAGCCCCTTCAAAAATGTCATAAACTTAAAAAGCAATAGACTTATGAAGAGGCAATATCAAATTATGGTTGCACCAAATATCAATATATGGTTGCTTTTACACTTGTTACATTCAGTCGATTTACTCTTTACCGAACACGTTGTTCTCTTGTTCTTGAACGCGGATGAATGTAGTACGCTTGGTTAGCTCTTTAAGCTTTGCTGCACCTACGTATGTACATGTTGAGCGAACGCCTCCAAGGATGTCTTGAATAGTGCCGTGAACGCTACCACGGTATGGCAATAATACGGTTTTACCTTCGGCCGCACGGTAGCCAGCGACACCACCTGAGTGCTTATCCATCGCGCTCTTCGACGACATGCCATAGAATTTCATGAACTTCTCGCCGTCTTTCTCGATCACTTCGCCGCCTGACTCTTCGTGACCCGCTAGCATCCCGCCTAGCATTACGAAATCCGCGCCACCACCGAATGCTTTCGCTACGTCACCCGCACAAGAACAGCCACCGTCACCGACGATCATGCCACCAAGGCCGTGCGCTGCATCACCACACTCGATGATTGCAGAAAGCTGCGGGTAACCAACACCCGTTTTTACACGAGTTGTACAAACTGAGCCTGGGCCGATACCCACTTTAACGATGTCTGCACCAGCTAGGATTAGCTCTTCACACATATCACCAGTAACCACGTTGCCTGCAGAAATAACCTTGTCTGGGAACTCTGCTCGCACGCGTTCAACATACTCGACCAAATGCTCTGAGTAACCATTTGCAATGTCGATACAAATGAAAATAAATTCATCTGAAAGTGCCATGATGTCTTTGGTTTTTTGGAAGTCTGCGTCAGATGTTCCCGTAGACACCATAACGTTATTCATGGTTACTTTATCTGCTGATTTAGAAAACTCAGCCCAATCTTCTACCGTGTAATGTTTGTGAACAGCGGTCATTACACCATGCTCAGCCAGCGCTTTAGCCATTGCAAAGCTACCAACCGAATCCATGTTTGCTGCGATTACTGGCACACCAGACCATTGACGACCACTATGCTTGAATGTAAAATCGCGGGTTAAATTTACTTGAGAACGGCTCTTAAGGGTAGAACGTTTCGGGCGAAACAGTACATCTTTAAAACCTAACTTAAGTTCTTGTTCGATACGCATTGTGTAATTCCTTGATTCATATGTATATGTGTCATTTCAGAGTGCGTAGTGATTTCGTTGGCAGACGAGTTCACTGTTCTTCGGACACAAAAAAACCGGAGCGTTGGCAGACGCTCCGGTTTTCAGCATTATAGGCTGTGATTTATTTCCTACAAGTCTGATATTTGAATTTTTTTTGTGATACCATCTTGAAAATCGCATATCAAAAACGCTCCCCAAGTCACCAAAACCTCTTATTATTTATAACTATCAACAACTTGAGAAAGCACTTGAGTTAACCTATTGCGCAAACCTTTGCGTCATATCTTAAAAATTAAAACGCATCACCTCTCAAACCTGCCTAAAACTCAATCACCTAATACTAAGATGCCCTGCTAATTCGTAAAAAAGTACTCAAAAAAATCGACCAATTTTCTCAGCAATGCATGAAATCTAATTAATTTCGATAGAGCTCTTGGGTGATAGCGGTACGAAGAGTGCTAACGACATCACTTGCCAAAAGACCAATTTGACCATTCTGACTCACGTTTATATCAGCAGCATGACTGTGAAGTACCACACCTAAACGTGCGGCAACAGAAATTGGTAAACCTTTGGCTAGCAATGCACCAATGACTCCAGATAACACATCTCCCATTCCCCCCGTCGCCATTCCGGCGTTACCCGCTAGACAGACGTACATTCTCGTTCCATCGTAAATAAGTGTCCCCGCGCCTTTTAAAACCACTACACCGCCATAACGCTCTTGCAGTTGTCTTGCAGCAGAGTATCGGTCACTTTCTATTTGTTGAATGGTTACATTTAGTAGTCGAGCAGCCTCTCCAGGATGCGGCGTGATCACTCGATGGTTGTCGTACACCAGAGTGCCATCGCATCGCTGGCTCAGCATCGCTAGAATATTGAGGCCATCAGCATCAACAACTTTAGGTTTCTGCTCTTGAGCCAGATATTGATAGGCTTGATAAGCCCACTCATCATCTCCAAAGCCAGGACCAAACACTAATACGTCAGCCCAGCGAATGCGTTTAGTCAAGCCGTTCTCAGTATCCCTGAGTAAGTCAGCGGTGATGCTCTGGCTCATTACTTCTGGGCAACCAACCTGCAGTGGAATAAGGCTACTCGTGTGAGTAATTGCGGCAGTTAAACCCGCTCCGGCTCTAATCGCAGCGGAGGAACATAAACGAATCGCTCCAGACATCCCTTGATTGCCACCAACACAAAGCAACTTCCCGTTGTCACCTTTATGGACCGTTGGATTTGGCTTGGGCATTAATCTTGAAACAACCTGATGATCAATACCTAATGCACTTTCTACTTCGATAGTATCAAACTTAGTATTGACGCCTAAACCACAAAAGTAGAGCTCGCCAACGCGATCTCTCGCTTGTCCAGTGCATAAGCCTTGCTTAAACCCAATGAAGGTTACTGTATGCTCGGCACGAATAGCATCACCTAAAACTGCACCTGTATTAGCACACAGACCAGAAGGAACGTCGACTGCAATCACAGGGGTATGAATTTGATTAATTTGGTCAATATAGCGACGATACTCCGAACGAACCTCACCGCTTAAACCAGTACCTAACATGGCATCAATGATCACATCTGCTTCTAGCAATGCGGTATTCCATTCATCCCAATCATTGTTAACACCGTCGATTGACTGCCAATCTTGGTATGCGCGCAAAGCATCACCTTTTAGCGCAGATACATCACCAATTTGGAAAACATGTACATTGAGTTGAGCTTGTTTCGCAAGAGATGCAAATACGTAACCATCGCCACCGTTATTCCCTTTACCGCAAATCACTAAGATATTTTTTGATTTAGGATACAGATGTAAAAAGCGCTCATACACGGCCATACCAGCGCGTTGCATTAAGCTATACATAGAAACACCAGCCATTTGCGCAGCCAGCGTTTCACCGTTTTTTACTTGCTCTGCGGTGTAGAGTTTTAGGGCGAGATTAAAGTCCATATTCACGTTCTACGCATTGGGAAACACAATTATAAGTATACAAAAAAGCCAAGGCGGACCTTGGCTTTTGAGAAAGTTTTTTATCGCTATTGATTCTGAGACATCAGAGCTTCAGCCGTCGCGTCTTGTATAGACAAAAACAACGAGTTGATTTTTCCAGTCGGTGTGCGCATTGGGTTCAACGTAACATTCTGGTACATAAACTCCGCTTGCTGCGTAACTGGTCGAACATTGCGACAGCAGAATAAGTAAGGTCGTTGTCGCCATGTGATGAAGCTACGGCAGCCTAGGTCATACACTGGTTTTGTTTTTAATTTAAACCACTCCTGTGGGATTTCAGGGAAGATATCAAATATAGAACGACCAATCGCATCATGAGACTGCAAACCACTGTGATGAGTCATAAACCCATTCCAGACCTGTACATTGTAATCTCGATCAATGACCACTAAGCCCATGTCGACGTTTTGTACCATATCCACCATCCAATGGAATTGTTCAAACTCTGCTGGCATATTCAACATTAGAACTCCTCCATTAGATAAGACAGTTTGTTATCAAGCAGCGGCAAGGATTCATCCACAAACATAAACAACAAGTCACAACGAATCGACGTTCCTTCAATGTTGTAGCTCACTTCGAATGTCATCGTGCGGCTGAATGCTCCAGTTGTAGATTCAATGATCGAGTCAATTGAGATATGCTGACCAAGGAGTACTGGTGGACTTTGGAAGAATCGGACTTCAGACTGCTCGCCTAAACCATTTAAGAACGACCCCACCAAAATATTAGAAATATCCATTAGCAGCTCAAGCTCTTCTAGCTCTTCGCTGTCTGCTGGTACTTTCATCAACTTTTTGAGATCAGATACGCTTGAATCACTCAAAATCACTAGCGCTTCGCCAGCAATACCTTCGCCACAAAATCCCTGACAAACACCCGATACGTTGTCATGCGACGCCAAGTCACGTAGGGCCATGTGAAGTTCGCTCACTTCAAAGATATTGACGTTCGGCAGAGGTAGTTGCACAAACACATCAAAGTGACGCGCCAATGCATCGGCTGCTCGACCAATTGAAACGTTAGCCACTTCCATGTAAATATCGCGACGACGTAAAATCGGTAACTCAATAGAGACAGGCGTGATAATTTGAGGACGAGGTTCTGGCTCGACCAACTCTTTAAGCGCCTTCTTGAGTTCATCTTTGGCGATCGGTTTTTGAATAAACGCTTTTGCACCCAGTGCGAGCACGCGCTCTTTCGCTTTAGGTTGGATATCCCCCGACACAACAACCACCGGAGTTTTATCCCCCAACCGTTGCATGTGCTCTAGTGTTTCAAAGCCATCCATTTCTGGCATAGTCAAATCAAGAAACATCAATTTAAACTCGTTTTTTTCGAGTTCTTCTAGCGCGTTTTTTCCGTGGATAGCAAACGTAATATCGGCATTCAATGTGGCTGGTAGTGATCTCGCCATCTGTTTGCGTGCTAACGCTGAATCATCACAGATGAGTACGGGAAAAGACATTCAATCACCTTTTTATATTCCACAATCTGCGCCGGAGTCTAACAGATTGTTACAGCATGTAATACGAGAAAACTGACGAGTTTTTTATTTCTTTATTATTCAATAAGCATACGCAATATGAATGAATGAGTGAACAAAATGACTAAAAAGCAAGCATCACATTCGCTGTTTAGTGACATAAAACAAACATGGGTAAAACTCCTCCACCCAAAGTAAGCAAAAAGTTGCAGCTAACATCCAAAGCCCATTTTTGCTCGAATTTCATTCTTTCCATTTCCATAATGGGTAAACAGTAACGCGCTAAAACTAAAAAGGCACCCTGCTAGAGGATGCCTTTAATAACAATTTCATCGATAAGATATCAATTCTATGGCACACCATGACCTTTAGAAGCCACCCATACGCGATACCATTGCTCTCGAGTAAGTTCGATGTTCAATGAATTAACTGCAGTTTGCACACGCTCGATTTTACCAGAGCCAATGATTGGAATAGGGTTAGATGGCAAACGACGTACCCAGGCATAAATTACTTGGTCAATACTCGCTGCGCCCACTTCTTCACGAATTGCTTCTAATTCGTTACGGACACGAACAGCTTGCTCACTGTCACCACTAAAAATTGAACCACCACCGAGGCAAGACCAAGCCATTGGTCGCGTGCGCAACATTTGCATTTGATCAAGCGTTCCATCGTGTGCAACCTCAAAGTTAAGTGGGTTGATTTCCACTTGGTTAGTAACCAACGGCTTACCTAAGCGAGATTGCAGCAGTTCAAACTGGCGTGGAGTGAAGTTAGACACGCCAAAGTGCTTCACTTTGCCGACTTTGTGAAGCTCAGAAAATGCTTCTGCAACCTCATCTGCATCCATTAACACGTCAGGACGATGAATTAAAAGTACGTCGATTTCATCCACATTCAAACGTTCTAGCGAGTTATTCACCGATTGGTAGATATGTGCTGAGCTCGTGTCGTAGTGATTGATCTTACGCTCTGGCGTTTTATCGCCACACAAATTGATGTCGCATTTCGTCACGATCTGAATTTGCTCACGAACACTCTTGTCTAAAGCTAACGCTTCACCAAACAACGCCTCACACTCGTAATTACCGTAGATGTCGGCGTGATCGACTGTCGTAATGCCTAACTCAATGTGTTGCTTAAGAAATGACAAACGCTCTTGAGCCGTCATTCCCCACTCAACTGCACGCCAATATCCTTGAACCAGCTCTGAGAACTCTGGGCCTTTTGGTGCAGTTACTACTTTTGCAACCATGGGTTTTCTCCTTCAATTGATCTGCATTCATCGTAGTCTTGTTTTCGTGCCGGCTCAACGGGTAAACTTTCGCAATTCGAACTGGAGTACGAAATATGTCTTTTGCCCAACGCCTAGCCACCCTGATCGGAGAAGAAAGCATCAGCGGGTTCGCTCGACGCGTCGATGTGTCTGAAGCTTTAATACGCAAATACCTTAAAGGCAGTGAACCTAGCCTAACCAAAGCAAATCAAATTGCAATGCGCGCCAATTGCTCTCTCGAATGGTTAGCAACGGGATGTGGTTATTTATATCGCCGTGCTGAAGTCGTGGATATGGATGCGTACAAACTTGCCTTTCAACACGTTATGAATCAGCCGTTGTCAGACGATGCAGAAGAGATACACCGCAAGCTAATTGCAGGCTATCAATACCTGCGCGCTCACAAAAAATCGGATGGTTTTTTGGATGAGTCTGCAATGGCGACCTTCCTATCTCTCCATAAAGAATCTAAAAACGAGTCACTTTGACCTCGATAATTTCGCCATCACTGCGCAATTGCACATTTAAGGACGGTGATGGCGTCAGAAACTCGTCCGGTTTTACCCAAAGCAAACTTCGAATCGTTTCTTGTGGATAGCGGTTCATCAACAAAACAACTTCTTTATCGACAAGTTCGGAAGATTTCTTTTCCAGAGCTTCAACGACATCATAGTGTTCTTTTCCGATAGTGACTCTGCGTAAAACTAACCCATCCTTTCTTAAGTTGAGAAGTAAGTCATTCAGACGCTGCCACTCGTATTCAGTGAGAAACGAGAACTGAGCACTTTCTCTTCTCAAAATCACTTCACCATACAAGTGCTGCTGGTAGTACGAAAAATCATCCAAACAAAATGCGCTGATAAACGTTGAGTTGTCTCGCAACTGCACTTCGCAACCATACCAGCTTCCACTTTTTTCTATACGTTCTTTTAAATTGGAATATGGCATTGCTGACAACGTGTCTTGCCACCAGCTCGGCGTTGAAAGTGCCGGAAACGTTACCGAACAACAACATAAAGAAAGTAAGAGTCGAAGATAAAAGCGCATGCACTGCTCTAGTTGGTGACATCGAACCAAGACATTACTAACTGCAAGAAAATGTTCAAGAGAAAAATAGTGGCAGGTGGCGATGAAAGTTATGGTGATGAAAGTTATAACGCAGAAATTAAGAAGGCGCACATGTTCGTGCGCCTCTACCTCGTTACTCAATCGTGAGTGTGCGAATCGGCGATGTCTATTGATGCATCCCGAACATAAAACGAGGACTTACCGTAGGGTTTGAATCCATCCAAATTGTGTGTAAAACCTCACATCCCTCCTTCTGAAGCAGTCATGTTGCTTTACAATTAAAGCATGGTTCATTTTTCTCAAAAAACAAGTTTTTTATCCTAAATTATGAGAGCAATAGCACAATCTGAGTGAATGAATAATATCGCGACACTTCGAACACTCAATAGTGAAAAGCTAAATTGCATCTTTATTGATTAGGTCTAGACTCTGCGAAGCGTATACTTTCTTTCGTCCCTTCCCCCAGCAACAGGAGAGCTTTTTAATGACCAAACGCGAGAGAATTGTGAAATCTGTGTTGGCGCACGTACCGAAAGATGCGATTAACCAGTTTGTCTCTCGAGGGTCAACACCATTTTCTGTTCTCATTATGGCCGCCATTGTGGGTACGTTGGCTGGTTTTGTCGGTACGTATTTCGAGCTTGCCGTTCATTTCGTTTCTGAAACACGAACAGAATGGTTAAGAAGCGAAATTGGTAATGTTCTACCGTTGTGGCTGGCAGCGGTTCTCATTAGCGCACTTTTAGCTTTTATTGGCTATTTTCTTGTGCACCGCTTTGCGCCAGAAGCGGCAGGTTCTGGTATTCCTGAAATCGAAGGGGCAATGGATAATATTCGTCCAGTGCGCTGGTGGCGAGTTCTACCAGTAAAATTCTTCGGCGGCATGGGCGCACTTGGCTCAGGTATGGTGCTTGGTCGTGAAGGCCCAACCGTTCAAATGGGTGGTGCTGTAGGTCGAATGGTGACCGATATATTCCGGGTAAAGGATGACGATACCCGCCACTCCCTGCTCGCGTCTGGTGCTGCTGGTGGTTTGGCTGCGGCCTTTAATGCCCCGCTCGCAGGCATTATGTTCGTTGTGGAGGAAATGCGACCTCAGTTTCGCTACTCTTTGATCTCAATTCGCGCAGTGATCATTTCTGCCATTATGGCGAACATAGTGTTTCGCGCCATCAACGGGCAAGACGCCGTTATCACTATGCCGCAATACCAGTCGCCAGAGCTTCAAACCCTATGGCTGTTTTTATTGCTTGGCGCATTGTTTGGCGTGTTTGGCGTGATCTTCAATAAACTGATTACCGTGGCACAAGACAGTTTTGTCGCAATTCACAAAAACGATCGTAAGCGCTACTTGATTGTAGGTTCGTTACTGGGAGGCGTGTTTGGCTTGCTTCTTTTGTACGTACCCCAACTAACTGGTGGTGGTATCGGCCTTATTCCTGACATTACTAACGGTAACTACTCGGTATCCATTTTAGTTTTGCTTTTCTTTGGTCGTGTAATTACAACCCTGCTCTGTTTTGGTTCTGGTGCGCCGGGAGGCATCTTTGCACCTATGCTTGCTCTGGGAACCTTATTTGGTTATGCGTTCGGAGCAAGTGCTGATGTCTTGCTCCCTGCGCTTGATATCGAGCCTGGTGTATTTGCGATTGCAGGCATGGGTGCCCTGTTTGCTGCGACGGTACGTGCACCGATTACAGGTATTCTGTTAGTGATTGAAATGACGAATAACTACTACTTAATCCTGCCATTGATCATTACTTGTTTGGGCGCTGTGATTATTGCTCAATTGTTGGGTGGACAACCTATTTACAGCCAGTTGCTGCATCGCACAATCAAAAACGAAAAGTTACGCCAGCAGGATCTACCGGAGAATCAATCAACATAACATTCTCTTTGTTATCACTTCGCTCCAGACTATCGAACTGTTTGGAGCGATAAACTCTGCATTTTTACATCTTTTCCCAAATATTCGATACCAAACTCACAAAATTATCATTCTCTGATATTTGCTCACCACCTTTCATGAGAAACCCCTCTCCATACTTGTTAGTATTCGCTACTTAAATAGAGCATTTCATCCAAATCGTCATGTTTCGTTTCATTCAGGCAAAAATCAAATGGAGTAGATTTGAACTGGAGAAGACTTGTGCAGTTTTATAGTGTCCCGCCGTCTCAAGCCGCGTTGGCACTAGGTATGATAGGTTTAGGGCAAGCTTGGGCACTCTATGTTCCTGAGATTGGTGAACCGATACGCCCATTTTTGGCGTCACTCGGCGCACTTTTACTCGCCCCTGTACTCATAAAATATGCCGCGAATCCACGATTATTCATGGTCGACATTCGTCACCCGCTGAGTGGTAGTTTAATGGCACCAATGAGTATGGCGTTACTGATCCTTGCAGATTATCTTGCCGCTGTAGCGCCTATCATCGCTTATCCACTTTGGTTTATGGCGCTTTTGCTGCATTTTACTATGATGGTGCTGTTTTTTAGCTTTCAGCTAATGAACTTCAAAATGTCCAATATCGTACCGAGTTGGTTTCTTTATCCGGTGGGGCTGATCAGTAGTTCACTAGCCGGTTCTCAACTAGGTCACAACTTATTCTCCGAAACGTTAGCGATGATGTGCATCGGCATTTATTTCTTCATGCTGCCACTCGTGTTGTATCGTTTGGTGTTTTTCGGCTCTCTACCAAGGCGAGCAAGACCGACCCTCGCGATTATGGCCGCGCCGGTAAACTTGTCATTAGCAGCATACTTGGTGAACTTTCCCTTACCTGATCCGATACTGACAGGCGCATTGGCCGGGATCGCCATCACTATGACGTTATTGATCTACTTATGTTACTTCCGCTTACTTCGCTTGAAGTTTCAACCTTCTATCGCGGCAGTAACCTTTCCTTCCGTGATCAGCGCCATCGCAATGCATCGCTTGACTTCTTTTTTCGCCGAATCGCACCCTCACTGGCACTGGCTACACGACTTTGGTTTTCTAGAGCTCAGTATCGCGACTGTATTGGTTGTTTGGGTATCGGCAGGTTACGTCAAAATGTATTGGCCAGAAATCATGAAGTCATTTTCTAAACAAGCATAAAAAAAGGATGGCGTTTGCCATCCTCTTAGAATAGTGCTTGGTTACCTAACGTAAACCGTGCAGAAACTCGGCACGCGTTGCTGGGTTGCTTTTGAAGATACCGCCCAATGCTGTTGTCGTGGTTTCGCTGGTTGCATCCATCACACCGCGAGATTTCACGCAGTAGTGTGTTGCGTCAATCGTCACTGCCACATCATCGGACTCAAGCAACGTTTGAAGTGCAACAAGAATTTGCTGAGTCATACGCTCTTGAACTTGTGGACGCTGGGCAAAGAAGCGAACGATACGGTTGATCTTTGACAGGCCAATGATCTTGCCACGTGGAATGTAAGCCACAGCAGCCTTGCCATCGATGGTCACAAGGTGGTGTTCACAAGTACTGGTCACTGTGATGTCCTTCACGCGAACCATCTCGCTCACGTTCATCTTGTTCTCAATCACCGTGATTTTAGGAAAGTTGGAGTAATCCAGACCAGAGAAGATTTCGTCAACGTACATCTTAGCAATGCGGTGAGGGGTTTCTTCTAGGCTATCGTCAGTGAGGTCAAGTTGAAGCAGACCTAAGATCTCACGCATGTGGTGTTCGATCTTCTCTTTCTTCTCTTCACGACTTACGTTGTTTGGACGCATTGGCGTTTCCAAACCGCGTTGCTCTAGCGCTTCTTTTACTAACTTCGCTGACTCGCTAAGACCTGACATTCCACTTCCTCTTTTGTTTTACTTCAGCCTTCGTACAAACCCAATCAAAATTGCATTCATACTTTTCGCTTTGAGTTGCTCAGTTCGTGTCTTTACACCAAGTCACATCAGATGAAGGTACTGAGCTGATTTTCTTGAGCTCCGCAGGTTTTTTACCCCTTTTGGATGGCTGACAAGGATACTCGGATTTTTGAATAATTACACCCATATTTTATAGGTGGACATTCTTACTCAGTCCCCTTTTATGGTAAAGTTGCCACAAAACAAAAGAACACAGGATTTTCTCAATGGGCTGCTGCGACGCACCTGGCTTGATGCCAATTGAAGAAGCGATGGACAAAATGTTATCGCGAATCAAACCTATCCAAACAACGCTTTCTCTTCCACTTGCTGAAGCACTCGGTTTTGTACTGGCAGAAGATATCTTGTCTCCTATCCACGTACCGCCATTCGACAACTCAGCAATGGATGGCTACGCTATTCGCATTCAAGATCTTGAGTCATCTTCTGTATTGCCTCTGGCAGGTAAATCATTTGCAGGACAACCTTTTGAAGGTGAATGGCCTCAAGGTACCTGTGTTCGCATCATGACTGGCGCAAAAATCCCACAGGGTTGTGATGCCGTTATCATGCAAGAAAACACTGAAGTGACAGATGATGGCATTCAGTTCAACCAAACCGACGTGAAGCCACAAAACAACATCCGCCCAACAGGTGACGACATCAAGCAAGGCGACATCGCACTGGCAAAAGGTGCACGTTTGACACCTCGCGATATTCCGATGATTGCGTCTCTTGGTATAAGCCATGTGACAGTAGTACGTAAGCCAAAAGTTGCTTTCTTCTCTACTGGTGATGAACTTAAACCACTGGGCGAGCCGCTAGACGAAGGCCAAATCTACGACAGCAACCGTTACGGCATTAAACCACTTATTGAGAACTTCGGTTGTGAAGCCGTTGATCTTGGCATCATTCCAGATTGCCCAGAGACTCTGAAAGCAACTTTTGAGAAAGCACAAACATTGGCAGATGTGGTCGTGACCTCAGGCGGTGTCAGTGTGGGCGAAGCGGATTACACCAAAGACATTCTTGAAGAACTTGGGGAAATCGGTTTCTGGAAGCTAGCAATCAAGCCGGGTAAACCTTTCGCGTTTGGTAAGTTAAGTACAGCTTGGTTCTGTGGGCTGCCGGGTAACCCTGTTTCTGCGGTTCTTACTATGTACGTGCTTGTTCAACCAATGCTGGCAAAACTTGCAGGCCATACAGAATGGAAAGCACCCGAATCTATTCCAGCGACAACCAAAACCGCCTTTAAGAAAGCGCCAGGTCGTACCGATTACCAACGTGGTATCTATACATTGGAAGATGGCAAGTTTGTCGTTGAAACAACCGGTAACCAAAGCTCTGGTGCATTCCGCTCAATGAGCCTAGCGAACTGTTTTGTTGTATTGGAACGTGAACGCGGCCGAGTTGAAGTGGGCGAAACGGTTCAGATTCAACTATTCAACTCAACCCTTTACTAGGAAGACGTTGTGGATATTCTTTCCGATCAGGAAATGTTGCGTTACAACCGCCAAATCATTCTTCGTCAGTTTGACTTTGAAGGACAAGAAGCACTCAAACAAGCATCGGTATTGATGCTTGGTGCTGGCGGTTTAGGCTGCGCATCAAGCCAATATTTGGCGACTGCTGGTGTCGGTAAAATCACGCTGATTGATGATGATACCGTCGAGTTGTCTAACCTTCAGCGCCAAGTGCTGCACCACGATGCGGATATTGGTCGTAAGAAGGTAGACTCGGCGGCCGATGCACTGCGTGAGCTTAACCCGCAAATCATTGTAGATACCATCGCAAAACGTCTTGATGATACCGCGTTAGAGAGCCTGATTAAGCAGCACACTATTGTTGTCGATGCATCAGATAACGTCGATACGCGCAATCAACTTAACCGCCTATGTTTTGCGACCAAAACACCGCTAATTTCAGGCGCGGCCATTCGTATGGAAGGCCAAGTGAGTGTGTTTACTTACGACGACCCAACGCAACCATGTTACCAGTGCTTAAGTGCCCTCTTCGGCAGCGGTGCGTTAAGTTGTGTCGAAGCCGGAGTCATGGCGCCTGTTGTAGGTATTGTTGGCGCAGTACAAGCGATGGAAGCGATCAAAGTTATTGCTAATTACGGCCAACCAATGAAAGGTAAAATTCTGATTTTGGACGCGCTCAGCATGTCTTGGCGAGAAATGAATCTGATGAAAATGCCCAACTGTCCGGTTTGTAGTTAGTTCTAAACCTCTAATCATTCCCAAAAAGCCCAACTCGATGTTGGGCTTTTTCTCATTTTGACAATCAGATTTACAACCCTTCTTCTTACAAATATTAAATCAATAAAATTCAACAGCTTAAAACTTGGCACATTCCTTTCATTGCATATATCACGAACCAATGAGAGGGCGAATTATGAAAAGGACATCACTACTACTTGGGTCTCTAATAGCGAGCGCTTACGCACAAGCGGCGCCATTTGATACGTGCCCAAGCCAAGCATACCTGTTCCAATCAACCCCGGTTCAAATCTATGGCGTCAATTTGGTTACAGGCTCTACGACTCTTTTAGAGGACGACACAGGTTTGGCTTCGGGCATCAACGGTGTAGGCTTTAACTTCACTGACCGTTATATCTACGGCTACGACACCACAAACAAAAAGATTGTTCGTCTTGGTAAAGACTTCCAAGCAGAGACGCTTGATGTTTCGGGCCTTCCTACCGACCACACGTTTTACGTAGGTGACGTTTACAACCACGTCTACTACTTGTACCGCAAAGGCAAAGGACTTTTCTCCATTGACCTTTCTCCGCTCGATTCTGATCCAAATGCGACATTGAGCATCGTGAAAATTAGCTCAACAGCGACAGTGAACCTAACCGACTTTGCATTCCATCCAGGTGATGGCTCCCTTTACGGCATCGACAACAACTCTGGTGTGCTATATCAGTTCAACCCATCAAACGGTAGCGCAACTGCGATAGGTGACACAGGTGAGAAAGGCACATTTGGTGCTGGCTACTTCGATGTAAACGGCAACTACTACGTGTCACGTAACCAAGATGGCAAAATCTATCGCGTTGACCTTTCGGAAGGTAACGCAGCCAATATCGCAGCAGGTATCGTTCCTGCGGTTGAGTTTGTATCCAACGGTCCAAGCTCAAGCCAAAATGACGGTGCACGTTGTGCAAATGCTCCGGTGATTAACGAAGACGAGCCAATTGATTTCGGTGATGCTCCAGACAGCTACCACACAACACTTGCGTCAAACGGTCCTCGTCACGAAGTGGACGGTGTAACTTGGCTTGGTTCCGTCGCTCCAGATGGTGATGCCGACGGACAGGCAAACGATAACTCTGTGGGCACAGCCGATGAAGATGGTGTTGGTTTTGTATCCGCACTTGATCCAGGCTTAAGCTCAATTGTGAATGTGACGGCTTCTACTTCTGGCTACCTATCAGCATGGTTTGACTGGAACCGCGATGGTGACTTTGATGATGAAGGTGAGCAAGTCTTTACCGACCAATTACTGTCTGCGGGTAATAATCCCCTACCGTTTGTAGTTTCAACCGCTGCAACGGAAGGTTCAAGCTGGAGTCGATTCCGCTTTAGCCAACAAACCGGATTAAACTACGATGGTGGTTCGACGTCTGGTGAGGTGGAAGATTACCCAATTACCATCACTGGTAATGGTTACTCAGTGGAGTATTTCCCGAGTGCAGAAGATTACGCCACCGTGGCTTACGAAGATAACTGGCCATACACCGCAGACTACGACATGAACGATGTGGTCGTGAAATTCCGCATCACTGAAACCAGTCTTGCTGGTCATGTTGAGAATATCCAGATTACAGGTGACCTAGCGGCCTACGGCGCAAGTTACAAAAATGGCTTCGCAATCCGACTACCGGGTGTATTGAGAAGCTCGATTGAAAACGGATTAACAACGCTATCCTTCAATGGTGTAGAACAAGCATCTAATGGTTTGGAAAGTATTTCTGATGAAGCAATTTTCATCATCAGTGAAGACTTAAGCACACACGCGGCGAGCAGCTGTAGCTACTTCCGTACCGAGTCTGGCTGTGATGATAACGTTTCACTCACCTTTACCTTGAATGTGTACTTCACCGAAGGCTCTGACCGTTCAGCCATTCAAGCCATGCCATACGACCCGTTCATCTTCGCAACGCCGGGGACTTACCATGGCGACGGGATTACCTTCCAACCAGGTCGTAAATGGGAAGTTCACTTAGCAGACCAAGCACCAACAGAACAGTTTGATGACCAAAACCTCTTCGGTGTCGGCGTCGATGCAAGTGACCCTGCACAAGGAGTGTACTTCAAAACAGCAAACAACTTACCTTGGGCACTGCTGATAGTAGAAGATTGGGATTGGCCGCTAGAGCGTGTAGACATGGTCGATGCATACCCTCAATTCCAAACTTGGGCTGAGTCTGGTGGCGAACTAAGCACAGATTGGCACACCTCTCCAACACCTAACAAATGCTACATTCCATAGGGAGATAACATTATGAAAGCACTTATCACAATCATCATGGGATTAGCACTAATGGCTTGTGGCGGAGGCGGCGGTGGTGGTAACAGTACACCACCTCCACCAACCCAAACCACGGTGCCAGAGGAAGATACTACCCAGCAGGAAGAAACTACTGAAGAAGAGACAACGGTAACAGTGGAAGATGCAACCATGCATGATCTAGTAGTACCAGATGGCTTTAGCTACAACCCAGTGACGGAAGGTACGCTCAATGTAGACATCAGTGGTTTCTCTTCACGACGAGCACACCTAAGCGTGTACAAAGAGTTTGTCGAGAACAGTTCAGGTAACTACGATGCAAAATACCCAAGCAAAGTCGCATCGGTTCCACTCAACAATGGTACAGCAAATGTCGACTTTAATGTTTCTGATAGCCAAGGTAGCCTACTTGTTGAAATTTGGTTCTATGACGGTAGTGACCCAATTCAGAAAGTGATTACTTCTGGAGACAACACTTGGACCATGTAACTGGGTAAATCGAAAGCTGTCTTTCAGAACAAATCTTCAATCTTTAACTTAAAAATCGCATCGTTCTTTTGAACATGCGATTTTTTTGTTGTAAAACAGTAAGATTATCCACCTAGCAAACTAAAGACAATGCAAGCACTGATTAGTACTGATGAACTCAATAGCCTTCTCGGCCAACCTAACGTCAAGCTCCTCGACGCTAGTATTGCGTTTCAAATCCCTTCTGAAGGCAAAAAGATTCAAGATAAGTGGATTCCAAATACTTTACGCTTTGATTACGACAATGACTTTTGCTTACCCGGTTCTTCTCTGCCGCATATGATGCCAACAGAAGAAGGCTTCAACCAAAGTGCGAAACAACTCGGTTTGAACAACGAAGATTTGATTGTGGTTTACGACAACTCTGGCACTTTAGCCGCGCCAAGAGCTTGGTGGATGTTCAAAGCTATGGGACATGATAATGTTCGAGTCTTAAACGGCGGTCTTCCTGCTTGGATTGAAGCCGGATTTCCTGTCGAAAGTGCCCTATCGCAACCAAGCGAAAAAGGTAACTTTGCGGGTAAGCTCAATCAAAATGCCTTTTTGAGTGCACAAGATGTTCTTGCTCATTCCACCAATAAAAGTGCAAATATCATCGATGCCAGAGCCAAAGCACGCTTCCTTGCTGAAGTGCCTGAGCCACGAGAAGGTCTACGTAGTGGGCACATTCCAAATTCGGTTTGCTTACCGTTTCAAGAACTCTTAACCAACGGTCACATTAAACCAAATTCAGAGTTGCAACAGATATTTAGCGCACTAACGATAGATAGTGACAATTCAATTATTTTTAGTTGCGGCTCCGGTGTGACCGCATGCATTTTATTACTCGCGGCGTATCAAATTGGTCTGGACAATCTGTCGGTGTACGACGGTTCTTGGACCGAATGGGGTGCAGACCACTCTCTACCTATCGAGCGTTAAGACAAGTGTCTGTTTAACAAAGTATCTTACGTTTATCTAAAGATGATGTGTTCCAATATACTAAACGCAGCTTCTAAACCAAACTTGTCATTTCGAAATAGAAACTGGCTATGAGTGATTTGTCACCCCTCATAGCCTGACTACATCAAAAGCCGACTATTTCCGTTAGCGTTCAGATGTCGCGTTGCCGTGCATTTGCTCATCTAAGTTGAGCACGGTTAATGCGTTGCTAACGCTCGTGGCGATCACGTCTATCGCTCCAGTTCTTAATGCTCCGAGTAGAGCGAGTGGCTTGCTGTTCTCAGCTGCGATCGCAATGACTTCCGAGATCGGCCGAAACTCTTCAATACCAAGTCCAATTACTCGGTCACTCATTACCGTGTTCGCTACATTACCGTGAATATCAAAGAAGTCATAACCTGCAAAATCCCCTACCACACCTTGTTGAAGTCTCGACTGAACCACTTCATCAGGCGTAAACCAACCTAAGTCGACCATGTAACTGTTTTCGCTCATGTCACCAATACCAACCAAAGCGACATCGGCTTTACGTGCTAGGTCGAGCGTTTGTTTCACGGTTGCATTTTGCATAAAGGCCAACTTCTGTTCTCTGTTTTCTGCGTAAGCCGGCGCATAAAGGGTTTCAGAGGTCCCCCCATATTTCTTCGCCAACTGACGACAAATATGGTCGGCGTTATACATACCGCCACGCGGATGAATACCACCAATGCCACACACAAATTTACAATCACGCGGCGTAATAACACCAATATGGTGAGCGACAGACGACACGTTGCGCCCTTGTCCGACCGTCACCACCATGCCGTTTTTGAGCGTGCTAGTGAGATAATTGGACACCAATCCCGATACCTGTAGTCGTTGCGCTTCTTCATTCGGTTGATCAAGAGCAACAAGCGCGCGCTTAACGCCGAATCGCTCGATCAAACGTTGTTCGATCTTGGCGCTGAACACCGGATGATATTTAACGGTAATTTCAACAATGCCTTCATCACGCGCCTGCTTGAGCATTCGCCCAACCTTTGCGCGTGATATGGCAAATTTTCTCGATATCTCTTCCTGAGTCGCACCGTCTTGATAATACGCGACGGAAATCTCTGTCAACAAATCCGTGTTTTCAATGGAAATATCTTGATTAGAACTGCTCATGGTTTCTCTCGCCCTTTAAGAGGATCGATATTGTATGCAATAAGTGAACATATGCTCATTGACTTAGCATATGTTCTTTATCAATTTAAACGCTACATTTGCTCATCGCAATAACATTTTCTCACTACAATTTTTTACCCTCTTGGACAACGCTCAAGCTTTGAACAATAAGGGCAAACGTTTATTTGGGTTAACCACTAAACACACAGTAAAAAAACGTTGATGAAGTTCACTATAAGTCCATTTCAGCGATTGACTTTCAGCATAGATAGGATAAATATGGACACATCATTTACTCAGCTATCGATCAAATGTTCATAGCATTTGTTCGGTAACGAAATTTTCCGTAGTTGGCTGAGCAGATGTCTCATTAAATGCGATGAGACGGTTAGCTAACTCGCTTGCAAATGCACAAGCTGTGATAACAAAAATCACGCTTAAGCCCATTTAAATAGGATGATCGATTATGAGCAACAAGTTAGAGCAACTTCGTAAACTAACGACTGTAGTAGCAGACACTGGCGAGATTGATGCAATTAAAAAGTATCAGCCAGAAGACGCAACAACTAACCCTTCTCTTATCCTTAAAGCCGCTCAAATCGCAGAGTACGCACCTCTAATCGATGCTTCAATCGAATACGCTAAAGCACAGAGCAACGACAAAGCTCAACAAGTTCAAGATACTTGTGACATGCTTGCAGTAAACATCGGTAAAGAAATCCTAAAAACTATCCCAGGTCGTATCTCTACAGAAGTAGACGCTCGTCTATCTTACGATATGGAAGGCAGCGTAGCGAAAGCTCGTCAACTAGTGAAAATGTACAACGATGCTGGCATCACTAACGACCGTATCCTTATCAAACTGGCTTCAACTTGGGAAGGCATTCGCGCAGCTGAGATCCTGGAAAAAGAAGGCATCAACTGTAACCTAACGCTTCTATTCTCGTTCGCTCAAGCACGTGCTTGTGCAGAAGCGGGTGTATTCCTAATCTCGCCATTCGTTGGTCGTATCATGGACTGGTACAAAGCGAAAGAAGGCCGTGACTTCGAAGCTCAAGAAGATCCAGGCGTACTATCTGTAACTAAGATCTACAACTACTACAAAGAATACGGCTACAAAACTGTAGTTATGGGCGCAAGCTTCCGTAATATCGGTGAGATCTTAGAACTAGCTGGTTGTGACCGTCTAACTATCGCTCCTGCTCTACTTGCAGAACTAGAAGCAGCTGAAGGTGAAGTAGTTGAGAAACTAGTTGATTCTAAAGGCGCAGCTGAGCGTCCAGCACCAATGACTCACGCTGAATTCCTATGGGAACATAACCAAGACCCAATGGCTGTTGAGAAGCTGGCTGAAGGTATCCGCAACTTCGCCGTTGACCAAGGCAAACTAGAAGCGATGATCGAAGCTAAGCTTTAATTGCTTACCAAAAGCGAGTAGCCCGTCTACTCGCTTTTACCATCAGCACTATTTTCAAAAAATTCTATTTGAACTTGTTTCGGCGAGTTCCCTCTATTTAAATCAAATATCGAGAAGTAATCACTATGGATCGTAAACATCTAGCAAATGCAATCCGTGCGCTAAGCATGGATGGTGTTCAACAAGCTAACTCTGGTCACCCAGGTGCACCTATGGGTATGGCTGACATCGCTGAAGTTCTTTGGCGCTCTCATCTAAACCACAACCCATCAAACCCTGAGTGGGCAGACCGCGACCGTTTCGTACTGTCTAACGGCCACGGCTCAATGCTGATTTACTCTCTACTGCACCTTGCAGGTTACGAGTTGTCTATCGACGATCTGAAAAACTTCCGTCAGCTTCACTCTAAAACTCCTGGTCACCCAGAGTACGGTTACGCGCCAGGAATCGAGACCACAACGGGTCCGCTAGGTCAAGGCATCACTAACGCGGTTGGTATGGCTCTAGCTGAAAAAGCGCTAGCAGCACAGTTCAACAAAGAAGGCCACGACATCGTTGACCACTTCACTTACGTGTTCATGGGCGACGGCTGTCTGATGGAAGGTATTTCGCACGAGGCATGTTCTCTTGCAGGTACTCTAGGTCTAGGCAAGCTGATCGCGTTCTGGGATGACAACGGCATCTCTATCGACGGTCACGTTGAAGGTTGGTTCTCTGACGACACACCTAAGCGTTTCGAAGCTTACGGTTGGCACGTAATCCCTGCAGTAGACGGTCACGATGCTGACGCAATCAACGCAGCAATTGAAGCAGCGAAAGCGGATCCACGTCCTACACTTATCTGTACTAAGACTATCATCGGTTTTGGTTCACCAAACAAATCTGGTTCACACGATTGTCACGGTGCGCCACTAGGTGCAGAAGAAATCGCAGCAACACGCAAAGAACTAGGTTGGGAGCACGGTCCTTTTGAAATTCCGCAAGAAGTCTACGCAGAATGGTCAGCGAAAGAAACAGGCGCAGCTAAGGAAGCAGCGTGGAACGAGAAATTTGCAGCTTATGAAGCAGCGTACCCTGAGCTGGCAGCTGAATTTAAACGCCGCGTAAACGGTGAGCTTCCTGCACAGTGGGAAGAGAAAGCAAGCCAAATCATTGCTGATCTTCAAGCTAACCCAGCAAACATTGCATCACGTAAAGCGTCTCAAAATGCTCTAGAAGCATTTGGTGCTCTACTACCAGAGTTCATGGGTGGCTCTGCTGACCTAGCACCTTCTAACCTAACCATGTGGTCTGGTTCTAAGTCTCTAGAAGCAAGCGACTTCTCTGGTAACTACATCCACTACGGCGTACGTGAATTCGGTATGACAGCGATCATGAACGGTATCGCGCTACACGGTGGTTTCGTTCCTTACGGCGCAACATTCCTAATGTTCATGGAGTACGCACGTAACGCAATGCGTATGGCTGCGCTGATGAAAATTCAGAACATCCAAGTGTACACGCATGACTCTATCGGTCTTGGCGAAGATGGTCCAACTCACCAACCAGTTGAGCAAATGGCTTCTCTACGTCTGACTCCAAACATGAGCACGTGGCGCCCATGTGACCAAGTTGAGTCTGCAGTGGCTTGGAAACTGGCTATCGAACGTAAAGACGGTCCAACGTCTCTGATCTTCTCTCGTCAAAACCTTGCACAGCAAGAACGTAGCGAAGAGCAAGTAGCAAACATCGCGAAGGGTGGTTACATCCTGAAAGATTGCGAAGGTAAGCCAGAGCTAATCCTTATCGCTACAGGCTCTGAAGTTGAACTAGCAGTTGAAGCAGCAGCACAACTAACTGCTGAAGGTAAGAAAGTACGCGTAGTATCTATGCCTGCAACTGACGCATTCGACAAGCAAGATGCAGCTTACCGCGAAGAAGTTCTACCTTCAGACGTAACTGCTCGTATCGCTGTAGAAGCTGGTATTGCTGACTTCTGGTACAAGTACGTTGGTTTCGACGGTCGTATCATCGGTATGACAACATTCGGCGAATCTGCACCTGCAGGCGAGCTATTCAAGATGTTCGGTTTCACTACAGAAAACGTAGTAAACACAGCGAAAGAGCTACTCGCGTAATTGCAGTAAAAAGATAGTCAGTTTTCTCTATTGCGAATGTGAAAACTGAAAAGCCCCACCAGCAATGGCGGGGCTTTCTTTTATCTGGCTCCTATTCGCATAAACGCAGCCAGGACATAAACATCACAACTTTCGTTACGACTATTTGTCTTCAAATCGAAGTGCGAGCTGATAGAAATCTTGTACTTGGTCTTTCAACTGTCGGCTGTTTTGTTCAACTGAATGTGTTGCTGCCAAGTTTTGTTCTGCGGTCGAAGCGATAGAATGAATGTGCTGGTTTACATCACTAGATAGCTTTAACTGGTTATTCGCCGCTTCTGCTACATCAACCATCAGCCCACTCATGGTTTGCATCATCTGTTCAACTTCAGACAAACGCAACGCGCTTTGTTCTGCTACTTGAGAACAGGCATCGGTTTGCTCTTTGTTTGCCAGAATATCTTTCTGCCAACTTTGAATCGTTGCCAACATAGTGGAGATAGAAGCTTGGATTTGTTCAGTTGCATTGGATGTACGCCCAGAAAGCGCGCGGACCTCATCAGCTACAACAGCAAAACCACGACCTTGCTCCCCTGCCCTTGCTGCTTCAATCGCCGCGTTAAGTGCCAGTAAATTGGTTTGCTCTGCGATCCCACCAATCTCTTCCATCAAATGGTTCACCTTCTGCGCCTGATCACTCAGTTGATACGTCGTTTCCGTCGCTTTTTCAGCTTGAAGACTTAATTGCGCTAGATTGGTGTGCGTTTGATCGATGGTCTCCTTCGCCATCAAGCATGACTTCAATGTATCATCAATCAACATATGGGCATCATTGGTACTCGAAGAAACCGAATTTGCCGACAACTCCACCTCTTGGGTAGCATCTCGCACACGATGAATATCGGTATTTTGCTGATTTAATGCAGCCGAGACTTCTGCCGTTGTTTGACTAAGCTCTTCGGCGCAATGCTGCAAAGGCAATGCGGAGTCAGTCATTCTTCCTAACACGGTTCGAATTCTTGCGGATAGCATTTTGATATGGAAATCGGCAATCGAAAATGCCGTGTTACCGGAATAGATCAAGCGACTTACGCTGTCATATTGCTTTTGTAACTTTTTAAGTTGCTGAGGTGTATCAATTAACTCTTGGCGGAATAACAGAGCCAGAACACTTGCAGGTAACGCACTTGCAAGCCAAGCCAACGGCCCTTCAACAGACAACGCATATGCGGTTGCAGGTGCGGTTAGTGCACCAAGTAGAATCGCATAGCGAATGGTTTCATTGATTTTCAACGACCAAGTTCGACCAGACTTCTCTGCAGCACGCATGCTTTTGTAGGCTTTTGTCGCAATATCAACCCACTCTCGCTTTGGTTTCACGCGCACTGATTGATACCCAACAACATGGTTGTCTTCGTAGATAGGGGTGACATAAGCATCAACCCAATAGTAACCGCCAGACTTAGTGGCATTCTTAACCATTCCACGCCAGGCTTTACCTTGTTTAAGGCGTGCCCACATATCACCGAAAGCGGCTTTAGGCATATCATTATGACGAACTATATTATGGTTCTGACCGACAAGTTCTTCGTGAGTGTATTCAGCAACGCGGCAAAAGGCTTCATTACAATATGTAATAACACCTTGTAAGTTCGTTGTTGAGACGAGTTCCTCAGACTCCCTCACGAGAGTTTCTTGAGCTTTATGAGAAATATTGGCTGACATAGACGAAACTTCTTTAGTTTTTATTGATTTTCGGCAAGATATATACAGGATTTTTATTTTTATTACAAAAAGTTAGATAAAAAGTCTTATCAAATCGACATTTTTATTGTGGGAATTCACATTATCGATAAAAACATAAAGAAGAGATTGTTGATTTGAGCTAATAAACAAACCCGACACGATAGGCCGGGTTATATATTAAGACTTAATTAAGCGGTTTGTGATTCTGGCTTTTTATTCGTTTTTAACGCAAACATCGCGATAACGAGTAACACAAATGGAAGAACATACAAATTAAGATTCTGCCAACCTACGGTAGACTCAAGCCAACCAGATAGTAATGCGGTGATGGTGACACAACTGAACACGAAGAATTCATTAAACGCTTGAGCCTTGCTTCTGTTTTTCGCTTCATAGCTTTGACTAAACAGCCCAGTTGCTGCGATAAACATAAAGTTCCACCCTATTCCTAACAGGATTAAAGCAAGACTAAAATGCCAGATAGACACTCCATGTATATTAATTCCAATACAAGCAACAAATAGCAATCCACCCGCCAAAATCATATTCTTAGCGCCAAACCGCTCTATCAGACGGCCCGTGACAAACGCAGGAGCAAACATACCCAACACGTGCCATTCGATCACTCCCGCCGCTTTATCAAAATCAAAGCCACAACCAATCATCGCTAAAGGAGTTGCTGTCATTAAAATGTTCATCACCGCGTACGCAACCATTGCCGCGATAACTGCTAGCATGAAATTAGGTCGACGAATAATCAGTCTCAGCTTATCCGCCTTAGCGTGTAGCGCCTGCGTGTGTGCAGGTGGAAAACGAATGGTTTGTAGCACAACCAACGCAGTTATATAAAGCACGACAAGCACAGCAAATGCACTAATGTATAAGCCATCACCTGACCACTGCTGTGAGTACACCGCCAAATTAGGTCCAAGGATCGCCGCTAACACCCCACCCGCCATAGATATCGAAATCGCCCTATGCCTTGCCGACTCTTCACACACTTCAATGGCAGCAAACCTGTATAGAGTACCGAAACCTATACCAACACCAAGCAAAAACGTAGACATGCAGAACAGATAGAAGTTTTGTTGACTTAATGCATACGTCGCTAGGCTAGCACCCAAAATGCCAATGACATTACCAAGGCTAAAACCAAGGCGACGCCCTAACTTGCCCATAATTAGCGACGCGGGAATTGTCGCGGCCATCAGTCCCAAAAACTGCAGTGCAACTGGTAATGTGATAAAACTTGATGACGGCGCAAGTGTTTTGCCAATAAGGGCAATAACAGATATGAGTAAAATATTCCCTGTCATTAATAAGGCTTGGCAGAGGGATAGAAGCCATACATTACGATTCAATTCCAAATTCCTTTTGGTTACAACGTATACAGATAACATATAGGAAAGCAGAAGCAATAGAAAGATATGAGAGTAATTCTCAACAAAAAGAGCCAGAGGCATAGTACCTCTGGCTCTTCACTATTCACTTTTAAAAAAGTTTTTCTGTTGAGCTTACTTGTTGCGGCGCGCTTTTACTGCATCAGAAAGCTGACGAAGTACCGTTTCCGTATCTTCCCAACCAATACATGCATCAGTAATCGACTGACCATAAGTGGCTGCTTTACCATCCACTAAGTCTTGGCGACCTTCAACTAAATGAGACTCGATCATCACTCCAAAAATGGCTTCTTCGCCAGCAGAGATTTGCTCGGATACATCATCAGACACCAGCATTTGACGCTTGAACTGCTTCGAGCTGTTAGCATGGCTAAAATCAATCATCACTTTTTTCGGCAGACCTGCAGTGTCCAGCTCATCTTTAATTTGAGCTACATGTGCTGCACTGTAGTTTGGTTCTTTACCGCCACGTAGAATAATATGGCAGTCTGGATTACCAGCGGTTTCTACGATCGCGGAATGACCGTATTTTGTCACTGAAAGGAAGTGATGGGAAGCGCTTGCAGAACGAATCGCGTCGCTCGCTATTTTAATATTCCCGTCAGTACCGTTTTTGAAACCTACAGGACAAGAAAGACCAGAAGCTAGCTCGCGGTGAACCTGAGATTCTGTCGTACGAGCACCGATAGCGCCCCAACTGATCAAATCCGCCACGTACTGAGGTGTGATCATATCTAAGAATTCACTTGCCGTTGGCAAGCCCATATCGGTTAGATCAAGAAGAAGTTTACGTCCGATACGTAGACCATCATTTAGCTTATAGGTGTCATTTAAGTAAGGGTCATTGATAAGGCCTTTCCAACCAACGGTTGTACGCGGCTTTTCAAAATAAACTCGCATAACAACCTCAAGCTGCTCGCCCAGTTCATCACGTAGTACTTTTAGCTTTTTACCGTACTCAACCGCGGCAGCCGGATCGTGAATAGAACACGGGCCAACGATCACGAGTAATCGATCGTCTTTTCCTTCAAGAATATTGTGAATGGCGTTACGGCAATCAAAAGTGGTCGAAGAAGCGGTTTCAGTCGCTGGGAACTTCTCTAATACTGCAACAGGTGGCAATAACTCTTTTACTCTATTTATTCTTACATCATCAGTTTGAAACATTACTTCTACTTCCTGGTTTTATTTCCGACCCCATTTTTACCAACTGAACTCATTGCAACATTGTTCACAAAGCGAGCAGCATCAAGGGCTGTGGTCATTTTCTGTCTAGCGTTTAAGTAACTTATCGGCTTAGGCGTAGACTTGCAATCAGTTTTTGCAAATAAATGCAAATAAAAACCACCTGTTAACCACCACGCACAATGTAAAGTAAGGTTTACGAAAAAAAGTTCAAAATAATCATCAATTTTCTTATGCACCAAAAAATCTTTACTACAATGTAAGAAATATCAGAAGTTTGTGAGGTATTTTTGGGTAGTAAATGTTGATCAAGTTCAAATATATTGTTGCTTGATATGAAATGATTAGAATATTAAACTAATTTCTTATAAACGCTGGTTTTTTCTAATTTTTTGATAAAACGAAGTAGAAGTTAATATGCAATCAATACAAGGAAACATTATGAACAAAGTAGCAATTGCAGTAGCAGCAGTGGTAGCTGGTAGTAGCGCGCTTTTAAACTCTGCTCAAGCTGAAATGTACATCGGGGGCAAAGTGGGCATGACTACACTTGACGACGCTTGCTATCTAAATAGCCCTTGTGATGATGAAGCGTTCGGTGCAGGACTACATATCGGTTATGACTTTACCGATATCATTGGGCTAGAGTACGGCGTAGACTTCTTAGGCGACTACAAAGCTAACTCGATGTCAGGGGCTAACACGGTTAATACGATTGACGGCAATCTAACGGCTTTAACACTTGCACCTAAATTCAACTGGCACTTAAACGACTCTTGGAATCTGTTTGCTAAGATCGGTGGTGCTTACATGATGTCTGATGACGAAACAGACTTTGTCCCAACAGGTTCTTTGGGTGCTGAATACTCGATCGATAGAAACTGGAGTGTTCGCGCTGAATACCAACGCTACCAAGATATGTCTGACGACGTGTGGGACGACATGGATGCTAACTTCTTTGGTATCGGTGTTAACTACAAATTCGCAGCAGCTCCAGTTGTTGCAGCAGTTGTAACGGAAGAAGTGATCGAGCCAGATCCAGAACCAGTGATGATGAGCAAGGTGCACAAAGAAGAGTACGGTACAGGTACGTTTGAATTCGATAGTGCTAAGTTAACAGAGTCCGTTTCTGAACGTCTGGACAACTTTGTTTCATTCTTGAACGAATATCCTCAAGCTCAAGTAGAGATTACTGGTTACACGGATAGCTCAGGCCCTGCGGCATACAACCAAAAACTGTCTGAGCGTCGTGCTCAATCTGTTGCTGATTACCTAACCGCAGCTGGCATTGGTTCAGATCGTTTGACAGTTAAAGGTATGGGTGAAGAAAACCCAGTTGCTGACAACAGCACTCGCGAAGGTCGTGAGAAAAACCGTCGCGTAGAAGTTGTGGTACCTTCATTTGAATACCAAGAGCTAGTTCAACCAGAATAAGCATCTATGATTCATGATCGATGATGTGGTAAAAATTAATGGGGTGCATTTGCACCCCATTTTGATCTCATATTAAGGGATATTGCCACTATGGTTTTGGGAAAAAGATCAACTCATTATCTTGCACCATAACGCAATCCATACCAGCTGCATGCGCCGCTCGCTTCCCCAACTCAGTATCCTCGAACACAAGACACTGTGACGCCTCCAAGTCGAGTTGTTCCGCGGCCACCAAAAAGGTATCTGGAAAGGGTTTATGGTTCTCTACATCACTCGCGGTTACTACAACATCCAACTTGTCTAATAAACCTGCATGGCTTAATAAGCGCATGGCACTTTCTCGTTGGCTGCCAGTCCCGACTGCAATTTTCTTATGGCCTAAATATTCCTCTAACACGATGTTCGTGCAAGGAATAACGTCACCATGAAGCTCCATAGCAGCGAATGTTTCCATTTTAAATGTCGCGACAGTTTTAGGATCTAATGAAAGCTCATGCACACGATTTAGTTCCTCAACAATTTTAAAGCTCGGCATCCCTCCCAAACTGTGAAACCATTCCTGGCAAAACGGAAAATCAAAACGCTCAGCAGTTGCTTGCCAAGCTGCCAAATGGGCTGGCATGGTATCGATTAGAGTACCATCCATATCAAATATGAATCCCTCATAGGGTCTAAAATCAATCGTGCTCATGTCTTTTCTTCTATTTGTGCATCTGTAATGTTAATTTATCAGCTCTTTCAATCGTCCTTACCGGCATTTACTTATCATGCTCAAAATTTCGAACTCCGTCACAATTCAAGAGTGGGAAATTCAATTATCCCCAATTAGAGCTCAAGGAAATGGTGGCCAGAACGTTAACAAGGTAGCGTCCGCTATACACCTGCGCTTTGATATCCGGCATTCAAGCTTACCTGACTTTTACAAAGAGCGATTACTTGCACTTTCTGATAGTCGTATAAGTAAAGATGGCGTGATCATCATCAAAGCGCAACAATTTCGGACACAAGAACAAAATAAGGAAGACGCCCTAAATCGGCTTCAAGCATTGATAAAAGCTGCCGCTTTACAGGAGAAGAAGCGTATTAAAACGAAACCAACCCGCGCTTCTCAACGCCGACGACTTGATACAAAAAACAAACACGGAGCGAAAAAACAGCAACGTAAGAAAGTGCTGTATTAGTGCATGTCGTTTTCTCGACATGTTAGTTGAACAACGTTTGCTAGCCCTTGGAAATCTCATTGGATTTCTCTTTTTAGTTACTTATTCAGGAAACAACAATATGACTATTAGGCAAAAACTCTACTTCCTCGGAGTTATCGCCATTTTAGGCATCGTGGCCCTTTTGGGTACGTCATCCCATTTTGAAAATAAGAGCAATGATCTTAATCACGCCATCAAACTCGTTGGTGATCTAGAAATACGCTTACTCAACTTACGCAGAAATGAAAAAGATTTCCTACTACGTAGTAATGACAAATATCTAAATAAGTTTGACGCCAATGTTGACAAGTTTATAGACACAGAAAAAGAGCTTGCGAACATACTCAAGAGTAATGAATTACCTTCCAGTCAACAATTTAAGCAAGACTTGCTCGCATACCAAAGGGGCTTTCAGAATCTGGTCAGCGCTTACCAACGATACGGGCTTGATTCAAAGAGTGGGCTTCTCGCTGGTTACGAACAAGCACTATTAGAAGCAAAACAACGTTCAGACCACCAGCAGTTATTGGCATTAGTCCGTTTTGACTCTGCGGTAAAAGCAGGACTATTCAATAGTGACTTGCTTGAGGGGCAATATGCTCCGGAGCTTATCAAAACAGGTAAGCAATTGGCGGCCCAAAAGCAAGTTGTTGGGGTTGCTTATGACAAAGGCCTACTCGGTGAAACTCGCGCATTATCCCATGCCGTAGAAGAGCAATTTGAAACCTTTTCCACAGCCCTTAGCTCTGCTGCCGCACAACGTGATGAACAAATGTCGACCATCAAGCAGGTCATTACAGCTCTGATCTTAGTCGTTATTTTCGCATTGATTTGGCAAATTTCACGTTCAATCAATACGCGAGTGAATAGCTTACTTGGCACCATTCGAAGTATCAGCGAAACGAACAACATGGGACTTCGATCTGATTTGAAAGGTCAAGACGAGCTATTTGATATCAGTCATCACCTCAATGACCTATTGGATAAGCTTGAGCATCTAATTAGTAGTACCCAAGAAAAATCGGCGCAACTCACTGCAAGTACCGATAATATGCATCGTGAGTTAGAAGGCGTTATGGAGCAATTCCACACTCAAACTGACCACACTGCATCAATGGCGACGGCAGTTCAGCAAATGGTTGCCACAATAGGTGAAATCTCAGAAAGCACATCAGTTGCGGTAGAAGGCGTACATCAGGCAGCGAATAATGCCGAACAAGGTCGAGGAGTTGTTGAGGCGACGGTAACCAACATCGGTCAACTAACCACGATTTTATCAAACAGCCAGCAGTCGATTGGCTCGCTGAATCAGCATGTAGATAAAATTGGTGGTGCCGTGAACATCATCCAAGAGATTGCAGAGCAAACCAACCTACTAGCTCTCAACGCAGCAATTGAAGCCGCGCGAGCAGGCGAACAAGGCCGCGGGTTTGCAGTTGTTGCCGATGAAGTACGCGCCCTAGCTAGCCGAACTCATCAATCCACAGAGGAAATCACGCGGGTAGTTGCAGATATTCAAACTCAAATGTCTACAGTTGTTGCTGATATTGATCAATGTAACGATCAAGGGCAACAAACACTTAATGCTTCTGAAAAACTGGATTCTAGCCTGCAACAGATCATCACTGACATGCATTCAATTCAAGGTAATTCGGAGCGCATAGCTTCAGCAATTGAAGAACAAGGTATCGTGATGAACCAAGTTAGCGGTTCAATCACCGAGCTAAACGCAATATCTGAGAATAACATGCAATCCGCTCAGGAATGCTTGCATGAAGTCAACTCTGTCTCTGCTCAAGCTCATGATATGGATGAAGCTGTTGCACAATTCAAAACTGCGCTAAAATAACCCTTTTCAAAATAGAAAGCCCGAGGCAATCATTGCTTCGGGCTTTTTTTCAATTGTCACTTCGTGCTTACTGCGCACTTCGGATGTGATTATTCATCATCAAGAGGAACCAGCTTGGTGTTGCCGCCATGAACTTTCTCACGCTGTCTTTGCACCAGGGCGTAGAAGCCTGGGATCAAGAATGTACCTGCTAGAAGCACACACAATAGACCACCAATCAGCGACACGCCGAGTGAGTTTTGACTGACGTGCCCCGCACCAGCGGCAAAGATAAGCGGGAAGATACCCAGGATAAATGACCAGGATGTCATATTCACAGCGCGGAAACGTAACGTGCCTCCTTTAACCGCTGCACTATCGATATCAGCATCTTTTTCTTCTCGCTCTTGCTTGGCGAACTCCACAATCAAAATTGCGTTTTTCGCCGCCAAGGCTATGAGCAAGACAAGACCAATTTGGGCATACAAGTTAAGCGGCGTGCCAGTTAGATTCAACGCAAGGAAGGAACCTAACGTTGCTACTGGGACCACCAAAATAATAGCCAGTGGAATACTCCAACTCTCATACTGAGCCACCATAAACAAGTAAATGAAGATCAAAGCCAGCGCAAACGCATAAATGGCTTGGTTACCCGCGAGCACTTCCTGATAAGCCATACCTGTCCATTCATACGTGTACCCTTGTGGAAGAACTTCAGCAGCAACGCGTTCCATTGCGGCAATCGCATCACCACTAGAGTAACCCGGTGCTGGTTGGCCTTGAATGATAGCACTGCGGTACATGTTGTAACGCCACGCCACATCAGGCTCAAACACTTGCTCGTAGCTCACTAGCGTACTTAACGGAACCATATCACCGTTCGAAGAACGAACATGGAAACGCTCTAGATCTTCCATGCTGCTACGGTGCTGGCTATCAGCTTGCATGGTTACGCGGAAGTTCTTACCAAACATGGTGAAGTCATTCACATAAAGCGAACCTAAGTTGCCTTGCAAGGTTTGGAAAATAGACGACAGCGAAATACCTAATTGCTGCGCTTTCTCACGATCGATATCAACGTAGTAGTGCGGAACATTCGCGCGGAACGTGCTAAACGTGTAGGCAATTTCAGGCGCTTGGTTAGCCGCTTGGATCATTTCTCCCATGACCATCGACAAGTCGGTACGACTTCGCCCTAGCGTGTCTTCAAGCACAAACTCAAAACCAGACGCAGCGCCCATACCTGGAACCGCCGGTGGTCCCATCGCAAAAACAACCGCTTGAGGTAACTCTGTCGCCGCTCGACCGTTAATACGTGCCGCGATAGCATTAGCAGAGTGCTCTCCTTGCAGCGAGTTACGAGTATCCCAATCATGCAATTTGATAAATACAGAAGCACCGTTTGATGCTGCTGCGCCTGTCATAAACGAGTAACCGTTCGCAACCGTCACACCATCCACACCAGGTTCTTCACCGATCATCTTCATTAAATCATTGGTGACTTCTTCAGTGCGTGATAAAGAGGCTGAATCTGGTAGCTGTACGTTAACCAGCAAAATGCCTTTATCTTCTTGAGGAACAAACGCTGTAGAGGTGGTTTTCGCAAAGAAAGTGACCGCTGCGATAGCAACTATAAAGAACGTCACGAGCAGTAAAGACTTCTTCACCAAGAAACCAGCGATCTGGCCATAACGCGTAGTGATGCGCTCTAAGCCTCGGTTGAAAGCCTGGAACCAGTTAGCGGTATTGCCCCCACCCTGCTTCAATACCAGAGAACAAAGTGCTGGAGACAGCGTCAATGCATTGATGGATGAAATCACAACCGAAATACAGATGGTCAAAGCGAACTGGCGATACATGATACCGGTGATACCTGGCAGCATGGCGACGGGTATGAATACCGCAAGTAGAACCAAGGTCGACGTGATGATTGGTCCCGTTACTTCTTTCATCGCTAGCAACGTCGCTTTACGCGGTGAAATGCTTGGGTCTTTCGCCATGGTAGTATCGACGTTTTCGATAACCAGAATCGCATCGTCCACCACGATACCAATCGCAAGGATCAAGCCAAACAAAGTAACCGTATTAATGGTGAAGCCCGTTGCCTGCATGATGGCAAACGTACCAATCAGAGAAACGGGGATCGCGACAACAGGAATCAACGTTGCACGCGCACTACCCAAGAACAAGTAAGTTACAGCAATCACCAATAGAATCGCTTCAATCAGTGTTTTTACTACCCCTTTGATCGATTCAGATACGAACACGGTTGTATCGTAGCTGGTCTCGTATTCCATTCCCTCTGGGAAGTTTTTGCTCAAGCCTTCAAGGAGCTCCATGACGGCCTGACCACTTTCTAACGCATTCGCATCCGATTGAAGAGACAACGCAACGATTGACGCGTCCTGGCCACGGAACTTACCGTTACCATCGTAGAACTTTTTGCCTAGTTCAACGCGAGCAACATCTTTCAGATAAACCGTAGAGCCATTGGGATTAGCTCGAAGGACTACGTTCTCAAACTCACTCACGCTTTCCAAGCGACCTTTGGTCACAAGGTTAAACTGAACTTCTTGCGGATTGTTGTATGGTGCTGCACCTACACGCCCTGCCGCAACTTGAACGTTCTGTTCAGCCAAAGCGGCGTATACGTCTGACGTGGTTAGCTTAAGGTTGGCCATTTTTTCAGGATCTAACCAAACACGCATTGCGTATTCGCCACCACCAATCACGTTAACTTCACTGATACCTTTCGCACGAGCCAACTGATCTTTTACATTCAAGTTAATGTAGTTAATCAAGAACTGATCATCGTATTTGCCATCAGGTGAATAGAAGTTAAGTACCATCAGCAAGTCAGGTGAACGCTTTTTCACCGTCACACCAACCATGCGAACTTCTTGAGGCAGTTTTGACTCAATCTGTGACACGCGGTTTTGCACGTTAACTTGCGCCATATCTGGATCGGTGCCAACATCGAACGTGACGTTTAGGCTGTAAGAGCCATCGTTCGCGCTCTTTGAAGACATGTATATCATATCCTCAACGCCGTTGACTGAGGTCTCTATGGGGTCCGCAATGGCCTGCTCGACAACTTCCGCACTCGCGCCAGTGTAGTAAGCCGAAACGCTTACTGATGGCGGGCTTATCTGTGGGTACTCAGCCACTGGCAAAATCGCCAGTGAGATCGCGCCGGCTAGCGTTAATATGATCGAAATAACCAGCGCGAATTTAGGTCTCTGAATAAAGAAACGACTTAACATAGTGCCCCCCTACTGCTTATCTTCAGCAGGTGCTTGAAGGCGCACTTCTACACCATTACGCACACGTTGTAGGCCTTGTGTAATAACCGTATCTTCCTGATCGAGCCCTTCTCGAATGATAATGCCTTGTTCAACCTGAGGGCCAAGCTCGACGTTACGACGCACTGCCACACTTCCCTCAGCCATCACCATCACAAAGTCACCTTCTAAGTCAGTCTGTACGGCACGTCGTGGGATAACAATAACGTCTTTCGTGTTCTTATCTCTCAAGTTCACTTTGATGTGTTGACCCGGAAGTAACTTCTGCTCTGGGTTTGGCACTAGCGCGCGCATAGCAATCGTACCCGTTTTGGTGTCAATACGATTACCTAAGAAATCAAGCTTACCAAGATGCTCAAAAAACTGTCCATTTTCCAGTTCAAGCTGAACTTCAACGCGGTTTGATTCAGCCGAGCCATCACCTTTTACTTGATCCATACCCATAGCTAAACGCTCACGCTCACTCACACTAAATGAGGTATGAACTGGATCTAAACTCACCAGAGTTGTCAGCACGCCAGATGATGGAGAAACCAGATCACCCGTACTCACTTTGGTATCACTAATACGTCCGCTAAAAGGTGCTCGGATTTGAGTATAGGAAAGGTTAACTTCAGCAAGTTTAAGTTGAGCATTTGCCGCTTCTAGCTCTGCTCTCGCACCAAGAAGTGCCGCAGTTAAAGCATCAAACTCAGATTGAGAGATACTACCGCGAGGCAACAAGTTTTTACCTCGAGTATGATCTAATTCGGCTTTTTTTAGCGCCGCTTTAGCTTGTGCAAGTGCGGCTTTAGCACTCGCGACTTGGGCTTCAAAAGAAGATGGCTCGATAGAGTAAAGGAGCTGCCCTTTTTCTACCATTTGCCCCTCTTCAAAGTGACGAGCTTTTAAGTAGCCAGAAATCTGCGCGGTAATATTGGTATCTTCTACTGCTTCAATGCGACCGATATAAGACTTGCTCGGTTGGTAGTCGATAACCGTGACATCCTGAGTCACTACGAGAGGCGCTTGACCTTTCGTTTGGGCATTATTAGCTTCCCCGCATCCAGCGAGGATTGCTGTAGCCGCCATTAGTGCGACAAGTGGTTTCTTTTGCATGTATTTACCGTCTTTATAGAACAGGATATTGTTGAATTCCTATCAACCTTACTCCTTGCTGCCACTGAAAACTTCACTGAAAAGCGCCCAAGGTGTTTCTAAATGTAAACATGAGAAACAAAAGGAAAATAAAGTAATTTAGTTAACAGTGGTATTCAATGAGCAATATACATACAACTCAATCATAACTATTTAATATACGCCTTAGGAGATCGCGAATTTTAGCGTGTGCTTGGAAACACTAACGGGAGTATTGTATTCGGGCGTAAAGTGAGATTCAGTGCTCAAGATAAGAACGTTTTGTGGCTAAAAAGGTAAAAAGTGACGCCTTCATACTCAAGACCCCGATTTTGACTATTTTTTTAATGTAAATGGGTTATCATTCAATTAATTCAACGCCTTCGACAGAGAGGATGACTATGATTTCTAAATGGGCGAAACGCTTTTACCAGATGGCAGAACTAGTGGCGTCTTGGAGTAAGGACCCATCAACACAAGTCGGTGCCGTTATTACTAAACAGAATCGCATTGTATCTGTTGGATTTAATGGCTATCCACATGGTGTTTCTGACAGTGTCGACACCGATGAGCGCGAGTTGAAATACCTTAAAACACTGCACGCGGAAGAGAACGCAATTTTGTTCTCAAAACGTGACTTAGACGGATGTGATATTTGGGTAACGCATTTTCCTTGCCCTAACTGCGCGGCAAAGATCATTCAAACAGGGATCTCACACGTACACTGCCCTGAGCAGTCTGAAGACTTTTTATCTCGCTGGGGAGATAAAATCCAAGTCAGTCAAGATATGTTCGATCAAGCGGGTGTGAAAGTCGACTGGTTACCACTAGAAGACATTGAAATTGAAGACAAAGACGTGCGCTAGTATTCCATCTTAATATTTAAATAGCCCAGGAAGATCTGGGCTATTTTGTTATTAAATCTGCAAGAGGTCTCGACGTAGTCTTTTAACTGTGTTTTTTCGCTGTGAGCTCAGCAATTTTGACAATAACGAGTACTGATTTTTCCATCATTTCAACAGAAATAAACTCATGAATTCCGTGGAAGTTAAAACCACCGGTGAAGATATTCGGGCACGGCAAACCCATAAAAGATAAACGAGCACCATCTGTACCACCACGAATAGGTTTTATAATCGGTTCCACATCACACGCTTCCATCGCTTGCTTTGCCAGCTCAATGATATGAGGGTAAGGCTCAACCATTTCTCTCATATTGTAATAGCTGTCTTTTATTTTTAGTTCTACAGAACCATGGCGTAAACCCGTGTTCATTTCATCGACGAGTTTCTGCATAAAGGCTTTTCGCTCCTCAAGCCTTTGACGGTCAAAGTCTCTAATAATGTAACCGAGCTCGCTTCGTGCAACGCCCATTTCTGCCGATTTTAGATGGAAGAACCCTTCGTAACCTTCGGTTGTTTCCGGAGTTTGATCTTGGGGCATTTGAACTTGAAATTTCGCAGCCAAGTTCATCGCATTGACCATTTTGCCTTTTGCAGTACCTGGATGAACGCTAACTCCATGAAAAATTACATCAGCGTTTGCTGCATTAAAGTTTTCGTATTCCAATTCACCTTGCGGGCCACCATCTATAGTGTATGCCCATTTCGCGCCAAATTTTTTAACATCAAACAAATCTGCACCACGACCGATTTCTTCATCCGGAGTAAAGCCGATACAAATGTCGCCGTGTGGAATGTCTGGGTTTTCCAGTAGCAGAGCTACCGCGGAAAGAATCTCTGCGATACCGGCTTTGTTATCCGCGCCAAGTAATGTAGTGCCATCGGTAGTAATAAGATTGTGGCCATGTAGGTGATGTAAATCGGGGTATTGCACGGGAGATAACACTTCATCCCCCAACCCTAATGCAATATCGCCACCTTGGTAATCTTCGATGAATTGCGGCTTTACGTTTTTGCCAGATGCATCCGGCGCGGTATCCATATGGGCAATGAAGCCGATAGGAGGAACCTCATAATCAATATTGGCTGGCAGTTTAGCCATCAAGTAGCCATTTTTATCCAAAGTCACGTCACTTAAGCCAAGTTCGATCATCTCTTTTTTAAGTAACTCAGCAAACACAAGCTGACCAGGTGAACTTGGGCAAAGCGTCACATGTGGATTGGATTGGGTATCAAACGTGACGTATCGAAGAAATCTTTCAACTAAATGTTTCATATTTATTCTCATTGTTTTGTACGATGAGGCCTTATCACGCATTGATAAGCTGACGTTGCCTCATCAAACCTCACGCTATGTTACGCTCTTAGTTCAATAAGAATTTGCTTTGAATCATTTTTTGATAAGAAAGGCTTTTGCGCTTTGCTTTCGCTCATTGAAGCATGAATTTAATCTAAAAGTTCCTCAGCCAGTACTCGCCACTCTTTAACCTTTTCACGAAAATGACGCCATTGCTTATCGGTCATCGAACGAGAAACATCTAATGTCAGTTGATCAACCAATGCAAAGTTAGAATCAATATTCAGAGAAAGCTGCTCACTATAATAACTCTCTGGCTCGAACAAGAGTCGCATAAATATATCTTGATAAGTCACAACATTAGATTTGTTGTCGAACAAGTATTCGAGCTCTTGATATACCGTGGCTCGATAATCTCTCCATAAAGGGCTGTTTAAAATAACTTGCTGAGAAAATCTTTGAGCTAATTGACGCTGATTTCCTGATAGATTCCCTAGCCATTCTTCCATCCACTCTTCAGTGTTATCCAGAATAATTTCACGCACTTCGTCTTCTGTCTTATCGGCATATTTTGCGTTTCGCTCTTGATAATGTTCTTGTACATTACTCAAAAACTCGCGTTCTTGCTCTTTCGTTAACTGCAAACTTAACGCAAAAAGATCTGGTGCTGCTTTGCTTACCACTCTATCGTAATGCGCTCGCATTCTATCTCGATTTTGTTGTAAGTAATTTAAGGTGATATCGCTCGCTTTTAATCTCTCAAGGTCTTTTAAATGTTCGATATATAATGGTAACTCCTCTTTCTTGTGCCAGTCTGCCAACAATAATAAACGCTCTTCCACTAGGACTTTTTGCTCCCCTTGCAACGAGACATAGTCCTCTAAGTAATCGAGCACGAACCAATCGATATTGCTGTATAAAAACTTTTTCGCACAACCGGCAAGCAGAAATACGAAACAAAATAGAAGGCCATAACGAAGCGCCTTATTAGATACACCCTTTAATTTAGTCACTTATTCGTATTCCCTTTTATGTTGATTAAGTTCTATACTCAACCTGTATCACTTAGTATTGCGGCAAACTTACACCAGTGTGACAAATATTGATTGCCACCTTAATAATATATAGAGTTTGAAATTAACTTTTTGATCACAGCTATCCGCAAAAAAGTGAGTTAGAGCGCAATTATCGGCTAAAAAACGTACCGAACGACGCTCCCTATAACGGCATATAATTTGCATGGATGTTTTTTGGATGGTTTATGGAGGCGAAGTATGGCAGCCGCTGAGCAACTTGATACCAGTGTAGAATATGAGATTCGATATTTTGAACAGGGGAAAATGCACTGCATGAGAGTCATTGCTGAAAGCAAAAAAGTGGCTTATCAGTACTATTTGGAGTGTGGTAAGCACAACAGTGACTTGTACTCTATTCGCCCAGACAAGTAAAAAAACCGCCTAACAGGCGGTTTTTTTTATTCGTCAGAATCAATATAACTGTTTGATTTTATTTATTATTACAGATTCAAATCCAACAATGTTATTTGATGTCGCCAAAGCGCTCAAGATAAAGGACGGTTGCTGCAGTACGAGAAGGAACTTGAAGCTTTTTAAGTAAACTCTTCATATGTACTTTAACCGTAGACTCAGAGATAAAAAGACGATCGGCAATTTGCTTGTTGCGGAAACCTCTTGCCACCTCTCTTAAGATCTGCGATTCACGATCGGTCAGTGTATCAAACACGTCCTCTTGCTCTGAACGTTCACTCAAATACTTAGAAACTTCTTGGCTGTATGCCTTGTCCCCTTGATGCGCTTGTTTTAGCAACTCAACCAACTCATCAGGCTCAGTGTCTTTCAATAAATAGCCATCGGCACCACTTCGAACTATTGCTTCTATATCTGCTGGGCTATCCGAAACGGTTAGAATGACAATTCTGGCTTCACAGCCATCTGCACGCAGTGCTTGCAAAGTATCAAGGCCAGACATGCCTTTCATATTAAGATCAAGAAGTACAAGATCCAGTTCCAGCTCATGCGCTTTCGCTACTGCATCCGCGCCATTACTTGCTTCTGCAATGACCTCAAACTCAGGCTCAAAGCTTAAAAGCTGGTGGATACCTCTTCGCATGAGTGGATGATCATCCACCAGCATTACTTTACACACTGTCACTGTTTACTTCCTTACTATGTTGGAATTCTAATTTTACGGTACAACCTTTGTTTATCGATGCTTCGATGTGAAGATCGGCATGCAGTCTAGCGGCCCGCTCTTGCATGATACTCATACCGTAATGATTTAATTTTTCGTCTTGATGTTCAAAGCCTATTCCATCGTCGCTAACGGTTACTGTGACTTTTCCATCATTATCGAGACATTGAATGTGAATATTATCTGCTTGCGCATGTTTGATAGCATTAATTGCCGCTTCTCTTATCAACTGTAGTAAATGAACCTGCTGATGTGCGTCCAGTTCAGTTGATGAAAGTCTATTTTTTAGCGTAATGTCCGCAGCAGTTTGTTCACTGAGCGTTTCAACCATGTCTTGCAATGCTTGGCCAAAACTGCCCTCTTTAATCGTAAGACGAAACGTCGTCAGTAATTCGCGTAACTGCGTATAAGCCGCAGATAAGCCCGTATCTAGCTCGGCAATAACTTGATTAGCCTGCGCGATCGCCTTTTCGTCAGGCAAGTTCTTTACGCTTCTCTTCAACAAAGCGACCTGAATTTTTAAGTAAGAGAGTGCTTGAGCCAATGAATCATGCAACTCCCGAGCAATAGTGGCTCGCTCTTCCATCAGCAGAATTTGTTCTGCTTGGCGCTGCGCCCGATTGTAATACACGGCGCGTGATAAAATCTGCACGAAGTTGTCAATAAGAGCCTCGTTCGGACAAGGTAACCCTGCTTTCCAATATAAATAACCCAAGTGCTCACCATCTAGCATCAGGGCTTTACCGTGGCAATCTTCATCACAATCTTGGCAGCATTCTTCTCCTTCCATCAATATCCAGCTCGGTTCTCCCAGCTGCTCGATTTCAAGTTTGACCGCTTTAATGCCCTCAAGACTGACGATATGCTGCAAAATCGCCTGGAAATTGTCTTGATTAATACGCGACGCCGTGAGTTCTTTTGACGAGTCATACAGCACTTCTAAAGACTGGTTGGCATGCTGCAATTTACGTGTTTTCTCATCAACCGCTTGTTCTAATCCTCGGTACAACTTACCAAGGTCTGTCGCCATCCGGTTAAAGGTTCGAGTCAGTATTCCCATTTCATTGTCGCTAGATACATTGAGCGATATATTGAATGAGCGATTTTTAATTTGCTCGCTAGCAAAAACTAAGGCACGCAGAGGCCGAACAACTTCGAGGCGCACAAAATGAACGACAAACATACTGACACAAAGAATGCCACCCAACCCTAACCCGCCGATCCAGGCTAAGTTAATCAGTTTTTGCTCCGAAAAGCTTTGCAGCTTAAATACAAACTCATCGATTTGTTCAACAAAACCGGCCACTAGGAGTTGATATTCTGCCGGGTTGTCTCCTCTAAGCACCGCCTTGAGTTCATGCCATCTGATAATAAGACGGTAGTAATCGTGAGTGATGTCTTCTGGCACAGACCAATGCTGAAGCGCTTTCATTGAAGGTGAATATATCGAATTTTCAAATGCGTCAATATGTGAAGAATAGTCAACAGATTTAACCTGAATATCATTCGCTAGACGGTAGCTTTGCATTCGCATCGAGCCAGCAACATTGACGGCTTCAGCATCGTTCAAACTGGACGCTAACGTAAAAATCGCAAAACCAGTCGTAGCAACTGAGAGCAGCAAAATAAGAAGCATTGCGGACGCAATCGTGCGCGTCACCGACTTTTTCACATTTTTAAACAATCTGAGTTCCTCGCCCATTAACAATCCTATTTGTACGTGCAATGAACCCATTACCTTTCAACTTTATCAATATGTGATCACCTGCGACGGAATTTATTGATCCAAAACAATATTGCATACCATTTACCCCCTAAGAGGTATTTATACAAATATGTCAAAAACTACAATTTCGTTAGTTTAAATGACAGTTTATTAATGAAAATTGTGGACTATGCTTAGTTTGGGTTCCAAGTTTCGAGGTGACTAAGTGGTAGACCTTTCCAGAAGAAGACTCTTTGCAAGAAAAGCGCACCCCGACAACGCCGTACGTTTGCCTTGGTTAACTAAACCGCAACAGTTTACGGACGATTGCACTCGCTGCGGTAAATGCATTGAGGCCTGTGAAACAAAGATTATAACCAAAAGTGATGGCGGATTCCCCTCGGTCGATTTTTCCATCGATGAATGCACATTTTGCTATCAATGTGCAAACGCCTGTCCTGAGCCCCTTTTCTTGCCAGAAACAGAACAACCTTGGCAAGCAAAAGCAAGTATCAACGATAACTGCTTAGCAAAACAAAATGTCGAATGCCGAAGCTGTGGGGATATGTGCGACCCGATGGCAATTCAGTTCAAATTAGAACTGGGGAAAGTAGCACAACCCAATTTAGACCTTGATGAGTGTAACGGCTGCGGCGCCTGTGTTTCAGTGTGCCCGACTTCATCCATCAATGTGAGCAATACAACAGCCTAAGCCGAATGTCGTCGGCCAAAGGCAATAAAAATAAATGAGAGAGCTATATGTCACTAAATGAAGTGCATATTTCAAGTTTGGTAGTACATGTGCTGCCGGAACATTTGGACGAAATCAAACAAAAGATAGAAGCACACGAAAATGCGGAAATCTATGGTGACAGTCCTGAAGGCAAGATTATCGTCGTACTTGAAACTGAGAACCAAGGTTTCATCACAGACACTATCGATGCCATTAATAATTTACCGAACGTCTTAAGCACGGTATTGGTTTATCACCAAATCGAAACTGGGCTTGAAGAAACGGATGAAGAAGACACTGGAACACAACATTCCCAAATCGAGGGTGAAGTATGAAAATGACAAGACGTGCGTTTGTGAAAGCAAACGCGGCTGCATCAGCTGCTGCTGTCGCAGGTGTGACACTACCAGCATCTGCAGCCAACCTGATTGCAAGCTCTGATCAAACCAAAATCACATGGGACAAAGCTCCTTGTCGTTTCTGTGGTACAGGCTGTTCTGTTCTTGTTGGCACTCAAAACGGCAAAGTGGTAGCAACACAGGGTGACCCAGAAGCACCAGTAAACAAAGGTCTGAACTGCATCAAAGGTTACTTCCTTTCTAAGATCATGTACGGTCAAGACCGTCTAACTCAACCGATGCTACGAATGAAAGATGGCAAATTCCACAAAGATGGTGAATTTACACCTATCTCTTGGGATGACGCTTTCGACATCATGGCTGAGAAATGGAAAGCTTCCCTCGAGAAAAAAGGCCCAACAAGCGTAGGTATGTTTGGCTCAGGCCAATGGACAGTAATGGAAGGCTACGCTGCGTCAAAGTTAATGAAAGCAGGCTTCCGATCAAACAACATTGATCCAAACGCTCGTCACTGTATGGCTTCTGCCGTTGTAGGTTTCATGCGCGCATTCGGTATCGATGAGCCAATGGGTTGTTACGATGACTTTGAGAACGCAGACGCTTTCGTTCTTTGGGGCTCAAACATGGCAGAGATGCACCCGGTTCTATGGACTCGCATTACTGACCGCCGCCTAAGCCACCCTCACGTTAAAGTGAACGTGCTTTCTACTTACTACCATCGTTCATTTGAGTTGGCAGACCACGGCTACATTTTCAATCCTCAGTCTGACCTTGCAATTGCTAACTTCATCGCAAACTACATCATCGAAAACGATGCAGTAAACTGGGACTTCGTGAACAAACACACGAACTTCACTCAAGCAGACACTGACATCGGCTACGGTCTACGTGACGATGATCCGCTACAAAAAGCAGCGAAGAACCCGAACTCTGGCAAACTCACTTCTATCTCATTCGAAGAGTACAAGAAATCAGTAGCGCCATACACAGTAGAAAAAGCATCTGAAATCTCTGGTGTTGAGAAAGAGAAGCTTATCGAGCTTGCGAAGCAATACGCGGATCCAAACACGAAAGTGATGTCTCTATGGACGATGGGTATGAACCAGCATACTCGTGGTGTATGGATGAATAACTTGGTTTACAACATCCACCTACTAACCGGTAAGATCTCGACTCCGGGGAACAGCCCATTCTCACTAACGGGCCAACCATCAGCATGTGGTACCGCTCGTGAGGTTGGTACGTTTGCTCACCGCCTACCAGCGGACATGGTGGTTGCTAACCCTAAACACCGTAAGATTGCAGAAGACATCTGGAAACTGCCAGAAGGTACGATTCCACCAAAACCTGGCTTCCACGCCGTATTGCAAGACCGTATGCTGAATGACGGCGTTCTGAACTGTTACTGGGTTCAATGTAACAACAACATGCAAGCCGGTCCAAACATCAACACAGAGCGTCTTCCAGGTTACCGCAACCCAGAAAACTTCATCGTTGTGTCTGACCCATACCCGACAGCAACAGCACAAGCAGCAGACCTTATTCTTCCTACCGCTATGTGGATTGAAAAAGAAGGTGCTTACGGTAACGCAGAGCGTCGTACCCAAGCTTGGTACCAACAAGTGGGCACAGTCGGTCAAGCAAAATCCGACCTGTGGCAGCTAATGGAGTTCTCGAAACGCTTCAAAATGGAAGAAGTGTGGCCTGAAGAGCTTCTAGCGAAAGCGCCTCAATACCGTGGTAAAACAATGTACGACGTACTTTACCGCAATGGTAACGTCGACAAATTCCCTATCGAAGAAGCTCGTGAACTGAATGACGATGCTCACCACTTCGGTTTCTATGTTCAAAAAGGTCTGTTTGAGGAATACGCAACATTTGGCCGTGGTCACGGTCATGATTTGGCTCCATACGACCGCTACCACCAAGTACGTGGTCTACGTTGGCCTGTTGTTGATGGTAAGGAAACACAGTGGCGCTTTAAAGAAGGTTCAGACCCATACGCGAAAGAAGGTTCTGGTTGGGACTTCTACGGCAATGCTGATGGCAAAGCGAAGATCATTTCCGCGCCATACGAAGCGCCACCAGAAGTACCGAACGATGAATTTGATATGTGGTTATGTACTGGTCGTGTTCTTGAGCATTGGCACACAGGCACCATGACTCGTCGTGTACCTGAATTATACAAAGCAGTACCAGACGCAGTGTGTTACATGCACCCAGAAGACGCAAAAGCACGCAATGTTCGTCGTGGTGAAGAAGTACTCATGGCAAACAAACGCGGTGAAGTACGCGTTCGTGTTGAAACTCGCGGTCGTAACCGTCCGCCAAAAGGCTTGGTATTCGTACCGTTCTTTGATGCACGTATTTTGATTAACAAGCTTATCCTAGATGCGACTGATCCACTGTCTAAACAGACAGACTTTAAGAAGTGCCCAGTCAAAATCACTAAGATTGCTTAACCTTCAGATACTGAATGCTACGGCCGTCATTATGGCGGCCTAATAAAGAATTTAAGCCATAAAGGCGGAGATGAAATGATGAAAAAATTACTTGTCGCAGTTTTATCTGTAGGTGCGTTAGTGACAGGCATTGCGCAAGCTGAGTTGGATAATCCTGGTGGTATTGGTGGTCTAGAATCTTTACGTGGAATGTCTCAATTGGAAGATACGCGTCCAGCAGACGAGTTCAAAGACTTCCCTAAAGATCAAATTGTTGAAGACAGCTATGTTTATCAACCACCGTTGATCCCACACAGTATTCGTCACTACGAAATTTCGTTAAATGCTAACAAGTGTCTTGCATGCCATAGCTGGAAAAATGCAAAAGAGTCAGGTGCGACTAAAATTAGCGTAACGCACTATGTAAACAGAGAAGATGCGGTACTGGCAGATATGTCTCCACGTCGTTACTTCTGTTTGCAATGTCACGTTCCACAAACGGATGCAAAACCACTAGTGGAAAACGAGTTTAAGGCAGTCGATTCGCTTCAGTAATTGAAACGCGAGTACTAAGAGGTTACTTATGAAAATACTTAAAGCGTTTTGGAAGAGACTGTCGAGCCCGAGTAAAGCTGCCGCTGGTGTGGTTTTATTTCTAGGCTTCGCTGGTGGCCTTCTATTTTGGGGCGCATTCAACACAGGTATGGAAGCAACCAACACAGAAGAATTCTGTTCTGGCTGTCACGCGCCGATCGTTGCTGAAATTCAAGAAACAATTCACTACTCCAACCGATCTGGTGTTCGTGCGATTTGTTCAGACTGTCACGTTCCTCATGAATGGACGGATAAGATCGTTCGTAAAGTACAGGCATCTAAAGAGCTATTTGCACACTTCGTAACGAAGACGATCGATACGCCAGAGAAGTTCCAAGAGCGTCGTGGCCACCTCGCAGAGCGAGAGTGGGCACGTATGAAGAAGAATGACTCTCTTGAATGTCGTAACTGTCATGAGTTTGATTTCATGGATTACTCTCAGCAAGGATCACGTGCGGCAGAACAACACTCCACCGCTCTCGCTTCAGGCGAGAAAACATGTGTAGACTGTCACAAAGGTATTGCGCACAAACTACCAGACATGAGCGGCGTTGAAGGCTGGCACTAAGGAGACTTACCATGAGTACATTAGAATCTGTAATTTGGCATATCCTTGGCTACAGTGCTATGCCAGTGATTATTCTTTCCGGCTTTGTGGCGGTAGCAGCAATCTCTCTCTGGCTGCTGTCATTTGGTAAGGATAAAGAGGTGTAACGTAACGCATCTCTACTCGTCAACTAGCCTATTTGTTGACACTGAGCGCCGAGCAAATGCTCGGCGCTTTTTATTTATTGCTCAATGGTACTTGCCAACAATAAACAAGCAATCATACATAAAAAAAGCGACCATAAAGGCCGCTAAGATTTACTGCTATAGGGAGTTATTTAAGATTCTTTTACTGGCAGAACCTGTTTGACGTATTGTCCTGGCGCTTCATCAATAACCGGATGGTTTTCTGAGCCAATAGGGAAAGGCTCAACTTGCTCTTTAGGGTTGAATTGGAGTAACCACTCGTTCCAGTGTGTCCACCACGATCCCTCTTTGTGTTCCGCGTTATTCAACCACTCATCAGCAGAGTCATCCAAATTATCGTTCAACCAATAACCATACTTATTTTTAGCTGGAGGGTTCACGATGCCCGCAATATGACCAGACTCACCGAGGACAAATGTTTTGTTGCCACCCGTGTTCAGCGCACCACGGTAAGTTCCCTGCCATAACGCAATATGGTCTTCTTTCGTTGACACAAAATAGCTAGGAATTTTGATCTTATTTAGATCAATCCACACTCCACCAATTTTGACGCCTTTATCTTGCACTAGCTTGTTCTCTAAATAGAGCTCGCGAAGCAAGAAATTGTGAGATGCAGCGCTGACGTTGGTGCTGTCACTATTCCAGTACAACAAGTCAAAATCGACTGGGCTATTGCCTTTCAAGTAGTTGTCTACGTAGTAGTTCCAGTACAAGCTGTTTTCACGCAGTAAACTAAACGTCACGCTTAAGGAACGGCCGTCCATATACCCTTTTGCGTTATTTTGCGCTTCAATTGCACTAACAATGGTGTCATTGATATACGCGCCGACTTCACCTGGTTGAGAGAAGTCGAGCAACGTGGTGAAGAAAGTGGCAGACTTGATGCGCTTCTTCATACGTTTTGCAGCGTAGTACGCAACCGTGCTTGCTAAAACAGTACCACCAATACAATAACCAGCCGCATTGATTTGCTCTTGTCCTGTTATATCTTCAATCGCAGCGACGGCTTTCACCACGCCTTCTGTCACGTAGTCACCAAACTCTATGTGCGCTTGAGCCTTGCCTGGGTTACGCCAAGACATCATAAATACACTGTGCCCCTGCTCTAACAACCATCGAACCATTGAGTTCTTTGCTGTTAAATCAAGGATGTAGTATTTATTGATGAAAGGTGGGACGATGAGCAGCGGCGTCGCATTCACTTTCTCTGTTAGAGGTCGATATTGAATCAACTCAAACAATTCGTTTTGAAAAACCACATTGCCCTGTGTCGTCGCAACGTCATCGCCCACGCGGAATGCATTGTTATTCGTCATACGAATTTTTAAAATGTCTGCGCTCGACTCAACGTCTTCTTTCAACTGTTCTAAGCCTGCCAGTAAGTTTTGACCGCTTTGCTCAAGTGTCAGCTTCAAAAGCTCTGGGTTAGTGGCGATGAAGTTGGAAGGAGAAAGGGCGTTAATGGCTTGGCGAGAGAAAAAAATAATACGTTCTTTCGTCTTTTCATCTAAGCCTTCCAAAGACTCGATGGTGTCCAGATAGGTCTTACTAAATAAAAGGTAGGATTGTTTGATGAAGCTATACATGGCTTCATTTTGCCACGCTTCGTTTGAGAAACGCTTATCCCCTTTTTCAGCTTCGACGATTTGTGCTTGGTTCCCTGCCAATGCAACATTCTGCCAAATTTGCAGCTGCTGTTCCCACCACTGTGCTTGCAGCTTTAAAATCGCAGCAGGCTGATTCGCAGCTTGTTCGAACAGTTTGGCAGTATCCTCAAAGTTCACTTCTTGCATGGCCTTGTTTAAAGGAGAGTTCACGACTGCCTTGTTCACTTCGAAATCATGCCACCACTGATGATTGGTTTCCTGAAGCTTCACAAGATAGTCCGAAAAGAAGTGTTGAAACATAGTCTTACTCCTATATTCGGAAAAAACAACGCCGCCCAAATCTAGGGGCGGCGAGAATCGGACAAATTACGCTGGAGTAACAGTCTTTAGATTTTCCGAAGTCATTTTCTCAACGTCTTCTTTGAACTCTTTTGCAATCGCTTGAAGCTTGTTGCTGTCATCCATCATTTGTTGAGAAAGTTTAGTAAGTACGCTTAGTTGCTGACTGTTGAAAGCAGTCAATGACGTTACGTCTTTGATTTCTGTCGCTGCTTTCATCTGGTTTAGACCCACTTCACTGTATGTGCGAATGGCGTTCAATTGAAGCTCGGTCAACACTTCTACGTTTTTTGTCACTAGCTTGTTGAACTTCAAGTAAGGTTCTAGATTTTTTTCAGTTTGATCGCTAAATGTTTTGAAGAAATCTGTGTACATGGTTTGTCTCCTAGAGAAAGAATTAAAAATGTCCGTTTAAATAATTACTTAACTGTCTTTACAACCACAGCCGTGCCCATGCCGCCGCCCACACAAAGTGAAGCAACGCCATATTGACCATTTTGTTTATGAAGCTCGTGAACCAGCGTGACTAAGATTCGGTTTCCAGATGCACCAAGCGGGTGTCCTAGCGCGATAGCACCACCGTTAAAGTTCGCTTTATCTTGAATCGCGTTAACTGGAACTTGGTTTGTTTCCGCCAACTGATGAATCACGCCAAGTGCTTGCGCTGCAAATGCTTCGTTTAACTCGTAAACGTCGATATCATTTACTGTGAGTTCTGCTTTTTCGAGTGCTTTATTGACCGACTCAACAGGACCTAGGCCCATGATCTTCGGATCAAGACCCGATTGCGCGTAGCTTACGATCTCAGCAAGCGGCGTTAATCCATGCGCTTTAACTGCGCTTTCAGACGCCACGATAATCGCACTCGCTCCATCGTTAATGCCTGATGCATTACCCGCAGTCACAGTGCCTTCGCGGTCAAAAGCAGGACGTAGCTTGCTTAAGGCTTCCATTGTCGCGTTCGCTTTTGGGTATTCATCCGTATCAAACATCACGGCTTCACGGCGTTGCTTTACTTCCACTGGCACAATTTCGTCTTGAAATTTGCCAGCTTCGATAGCGGCTACCGCTTTCTGTTGGCTAGACAGCGCGTATTCGTCTTGCTGCTGGCGAGTTAAGCCGATTTGTTTTGCTACGTTTTCTGCCGTCACACCCATGTGATATTGGTTGTAAACATCGGTTAAACCGTCCGCTACGAGCAGATCTTTTAGCTCCAGATTGCCCATTTTGTTGCCATCACGAATGCTGCTTGGTGCAGCAAACGGAATCTGAGACATGACTTCAACACCCGCTGCTACAACGATCTCAGCATCGCCACTACGGATATGGGACACGGCATCCATGACCGTTTTCATGCCACTACCGCAAACCATGTTTACGCCATATGCAGGAACAGATTCAGGAATCCCCGCAAACAGTGCCGCTTGGCGGCCAACACCCATTCCTTGACCTGCACCAACAACGTTGCCAACAATCACTTCGTCAACCTTGTCGCCAGGCAACTTTGCCGCTTCCAACGCGCCTTTAATCGCTACTGCTGCCAGATCGCCAGCAGAAGTATTTTTCAGGCTGCCACCAAAAGCGCCGATTGGGGTACGCTTCGCCGCTACGATAAATACTTTTTCCATCATCTTATCTCCTTAGTGCATGTATAGGCCGCCGTTCACCGACAAAGTCTCTCCGGTGATATAGGCGCCCGCATCGCTGACCAAGAAGCTCACTGATGCTGCAATTTCTTCTGGTGTCGCAAGACGTTTCATTGGAATTTGGTTCGTGATAGATTCCAGCACTTCTGGCTTCATTTGCTCAACCATTGGCGTACCCGTGTAACCCGGCGCGATAACATTAACTGTTACACCAGAGCGAGCACCTTCGTATGCTAAGGCTTTAGAGAAACCGATCATCCCAGCTTTCGCCGCCGAGTAGTTTGCTTGACCAAACTGCCCTTTAAGACCATTGACTGAAGAGATATTGATGACACGACCACCGCCTTTTTCGCACATTGCAGCAAAGAGGGGTTGCGTAACGTTGAATAAACTATTGAGGTTGGTATTGATGACATCATTCCAAGCTTGCGCAGTCATCTTTTTAAACACGCCATCACGTGTAATTCCTGCGTTGTTGACAACAACATCAATGGTTCCTTCCTCCCCAAGCAATTGCGCCAATTTCTCTGCACACTCTGTCGTGTTTGTTACATCCAACTCAAAAAGGCGAACCTGATCTTTGGTAAACCCTTTGCTGTTGAACCACTCCAGCGCACATTCGTAGTTACCTGTGAAATAAGTAGCGATTACACGGTAACCGTCATTGACTAATTGAGAGGAAATAGCAGAACCAATTCCGCCTTTTGATCCAGTGATCAAAGCGACTTTCTTCATTGAAGACTCCATTCTTAACGGCATTTAAAAAGCAAACTTAATACACTGATGAAATAGTTCATCAACTGACGTGTTTATTTATTCTTTTGACAACCAATCCCGTGCTGCCTTTATTTTAAGTTAACCTAGAAATATTACATTTCAAATAAAAAACTCACCCAATTGCATAAGATTGATTTAGATCTCATTACTCGTGAAATGTTATAAAATGGTTAATTTTATATAAGCCATTGTTTTAAATCACACTTCCACAAAAGCCACACCAACAGAAATAGAAACATAATTATTAAATATCATGCACTTACATACAGAATGGTAGACGTTAAATTATGTCATGATTTAAGATCTGAATTTTAAGCCTATATGATTACAACAAACTTGAGATTAGAATAATAATTCAATTATCAGTAAAAATAATTATCAAACATATCATTTAATTACTGCATTTAATGATAATTTAGTTATCAATTCGATTATTTTAATACAGTGATGATTAATACCGATAAAATATAATAAGTTAAATATATTTAATCTAAAAATGATATAAGAGCTTGTCTCATACTGGTGCAATACGCACTATTATGACGCATAGATTAAAATATAATTTCATTTTAAATTTATATATTCGAAGAACATCAACTAGCTACTAGTGAAAGTAATCGCTCGCTTTGTAGTAGCATCCTTTTCCACTTTGCACTATCTTTGTGGCTTCTCTTTAATCACTAAATCATCAACAGATATGAATCTTGCATTGCTCAGTATGTTCATCCCTACTTTCTTTTTTGTCTCAATCACGCCTGGTATGTGCATGACTCTCGCCCTAACGTTAGGTATGAGTATCGGTTATCGTCGCACGTTATGGATGATGATAGGAGAGCTTCTCGGTGTTGCGCTGGTGTCAGTCTCTGCGGTGTTAGGTATCGCTGCGATTATGCTCAATTATCCTTGGATGTTTATCGCGTTAAAGTTCATTGGTGGCGGTTATTTACTCTATCTTGGAGTTGAAATGTGGCGATCGCGAGGGAAACTTGCGATTAATGTCGACAACTTAGAAACACCAAAGAGTGACAATATCGCACTTATCATGCAAGGCTTCGTTACCGCAATCGCAAACCCAAAAGGCTGGGCATTTATGATTTCTCTTTTACCGCCTTTTATAGACCAAAACGCAGCGCTTGCACCGCAACTGATCATACTTGTCTCCATTATTTTACTGTTTGAGTTCATTTGCATGTCTCTGTACGCTACTGGTGGTAAAGGGTTGAAACACGTATTAGGTCAGTCTAAGAATGTACGCCTAATGAACCGTATCGCAGGCACTTTAATGATGGGAGTTGGTGTCTGGTTGCTACTAAGCTAAGGCAAACTGGAAACAATGAAAAATATTCTGAATAAAATCGCTAAAGTCATGGGTGAAGTATTGGACTTTCAAGCCCGAGTTTGGGTTGTGAACGTCTATAGCGGTGAGCATAAAGGCGAGTCTTATGTCGTTAATGAAGATGCTTTCTCTGTACCTCTTCAGTGGATGAAGAAGAAAGGCTACCAAGAGTCGATGTTGAATAAAGTCGAAGCAATGAAGCGCTCACAAGTCTTAGAGTTCGATTTGGGACTTGTGAAACATCGCTTGATGCGCGTGAAATAAGCACAAAAAAGCGCCACTCAAGATGAGTGGCGCAAGCACTTTTACCTTAAAAATAATGCTACGGCGCTGCGTCAATCTCAACTGGAAGATAATGTTTCGGCTCCAGTTTCAACCACTCCGGCAGCACAGTACCAATCGAAATCGAAGACCATGTACCCGACAGAACGCCAATAAACATGGCGGTTGAGAAACCAGCCAAAGGCGCTCCTCCCATAATCCATAATGCACCAACAGTGATCAATGTCGTACCAGATGTCACCATAGTGCGTGAAAACGTCGCGATAACAGCTTGATCATTGATGTCTTCTGTTTTCCAACTCTGTTTCGCAATCAACAGCTCACGGATTCGGTCTGCAATGATGATCGAGTCATTCAATGAGTAACCTAAAATTGCTAACACCGCTGCAAAAACGGTTAAGTTGAACTCCATTTGAGTAATTGCAAAGAAACCAAGCACTAAGATCACATCATGGGCCAAAGCAAACAGTGAACCACTGGCCAAACGCCACTCAAAACGGAAACACAAGTAACCGAGAATACTCAACACACAAATCAACAATGCTAAGCCACCTTGTTCAAACAAGTCTTGGCCAACTTGAGCGCCAACTATACTGTTGCTGACAACATCAACTTGGTGAGAGATTGGCTTCAACACCTCTTCTACACTTGGCAACGTTTGTCCATCTTCCGGCGCAGAGTAACGAATCACCCAACGGCCATCTTCACCAGAGCGTGTCACTGACGCAGATTCACCAAGCTTTGGTTGCAGAACGTCAAGCAGATCATGGTTAGTTAGCTGCTTATCTACCTTTACTTCTGTCACCATACCGCCAGTGAAGTCCAAACCTAGGTTCAACCCTTTAAAGCCTAGAGCGACGATCGCGATCACCGTTAAAATGATGGAAACTAGCGTAGTAAAGTAGCGAATTTTACGAATATTTTGTTTTAGCATTTCGACCATGATTAAACCCTCACATCACGACGGGCATCGCGGCCCCAAATTAAATTGATCATTGCTCGAGAGGCAAATACGCCTGTAAACATACTGGTTAACAAACCTAATCCGAGTGTTAAGGCAAAGCCTTGGATTGGGCCATTACCGATGGCGTACAAAATCACGGCGGTGATCATGGTAGTAATGTTGGCATCAAGGATGGTCGAGAATGCGCTGTCAAAGCCAAGATCAATCGCTTGAGCGAAGCTGCGGCCTTCACGCATTTTATCCTTAATACGTTCAAAGATAATAACGTTGGTGTCTACTGCCATACCGACGGTTAACACTAAACCGGCAATACCCGGAAGCGTTAGAACCGCTCCTGGTAACAAGGCGATTAAGCCAAGCAAACAAAGCATGTTGGCGCAAAGCGCCACGTTCGCTACCCAACCTAAGCGGCGGTACCAAAGTGCCATAAAGGTCAGTGTTAGTCCCATACCTAAAGCCAGTGCTGCAAAACCGTTTTCAATGTTTTCTGCACCCAGAGAAGCACCGATTGTTCGCTCTTCCACAATAGTAACCGGCGCGGTCAGTGACCCCGCGCGAAGCAATAGCGCCAACTGCTGCGCATCGTCCATGCTACCTGCCCCAGTAATACGGAACTGGCTACCAAGCTGAGATTGAATAGTCGCGACGCTGATAACGCGCTCACTACGCTCAGTTACACCGCGATCGTTTGTTTTGTATTCACGGTAAACGGTCGCCATTGGCTTGCCGATGTGAGTTGCTGAGAAGTCACTCATTTTCTTACCACCAGCGTGGTCAAGAGAAATATTGACTTCTGACATGCCCATTTTGTCGACACCAGCACGAGCGTTCACGATGTGCTCGCCCGTTAGAACTGGTCGTTTTGCCAAAATCACAGTACGACCATCATTATCTTGAAGAACAAGATCTTGGCTGCTGTGTGCTTGGCTCGCATCTTTCACTTCATAAAACGCCAAGCTTGCTGTTGCACCAATAACGTTTTTCGCTTGAGCAGGATCTTGTACACCAGGGAGTTCAATTCGAATACTCTCTTTACCTTGGCGTTGCACTAGTGCTTCTGTGATACCAAGTTCTTCAATACGACCACGCATGATCTTCAGGTTTTGTTGAAGAGTCGACGATTGAAATTCTTGGATATTTTGTTCACTCGGTTCAAGCACAAAGCCACGAGATGAACTTTTTGAAATCCAGCCCGGGTAATTTTGACGCAAGAACTTGTTCACTTCCGACAATGCTTGCTCGCTGTCACTGTTTACCGTAATTCGGTTGCCGCTTTCTGCTCGAACTTGCACACCACGAACACGTTGATCACGTAGGTTCGCTTTGATTTCATCAATCAATGCATCACGTTGTTCTTCAAACGCTTTATTCACATCAACATTCAACAAGAACTGAACGCCACCACGAAGGTCAAGACCGAGCTTAATTGGGCTAAAGCCCATCTCATTCAACCATTCTGGCGCAACCGATACGTATGAGAAAGTGATGCTGTCGTCTTTATTTAGCTCTTTGTTTAACAACACACGAGCTTTACTTTGCGCATCTTCACCATCGAATACAATGGTTGTTTTGCCGTCTTTTTCGATGATTTTGTCGGCTGAAATATGGTTGGTTTTTAGCAGTTGATTCAAATGAACAACCGACATTTCACTGTTGTTTTGCTCCGAAAACGTCAACTGGATAGAAGGCTGTTCGCCAAACCAAGTTGGTATAGCACTTAGGGTTAAAATAATGACCGTCGTGATTAATACTACATATTTCCAAGCTGAGTAGTGATTCATCAGCTTTCTGTTCTTTTGCTGCTTTGGTGTTTTTTTCATGTAAACATCATCCCTTCACGATGAAGTGAAGCTTTTAATAACAAGGCTTAACACACGACAGATGCTCCCAGAATAAATTCAGGGTATGAAATGCTCAGAACGCTCACGTCCTGTCGAATACAATCGTCGTGTTAAGAGTGCACAATGGTGCAAATAAATGGTGTTTAGGCAGAAAACTGACTATTGAGTGCGACGTACATGGCATTGGTCTCTTTCCAACCAGAGATGCGATGATCGCTTGTGAAATGATAAAATGTGGACTGGTTGTGACGCCAGTTAATGTCCATCAAGCTGTATGCGTAACCCGCATCAGCGTAAAACGGAGTAGTGAGATCGCCGACAAAATCTACGTGCTCGTCATCAAGCCCTTCCCGTAAGTAAGACGTCCAGCGCTGAGAGTTAAACAAAGCAACGGAATCGAGACTTGCATGGCCTTCAGATACTGGAGATTGAGAGCTTTCTTCTGAAACTTCAGAAAAATCGACGGAAGAGTTTGGCGATACACTTGCGGCTACAAAAGGTTGTAGCTTAGAAAAGTGCGGTACGTGAGCCTTGTGGCCGATTTGCGCAGCAGATACATGCACTGGTAGCAATACCATTGCAAATAGCAGCAAAATCAATTTTCTAAGGTAAATCCAATGCATAGGAACTCACTAAAAACACAAAGAGCCAAGTTAGGTCACTTGACTCGTTGATAGTATTCCTATTGATTATGGTTCACAACTAAAAAGTTATAAATCTCTGATTTCAGGTTTGCATCGTTATTGCATTTATCAAAACGTCTTTAGAAAACGAGTGTAATTGGTGGTGAGTTATCGATAAAAAATATCGCCCTTATCAACATCTAAGTAGATCTTGTTCTCTTGCTCCAAACCGCCACAATAGATGAAGTAAACGTTGCGCTTTTTGAACGTCACAGAACGAACCCAGCCTCCGAGCTCCTCAAAATCACTCGGATCACAGGTTTCATCGTCTAACAATTGCTGTGTTTTCTTACGGAAAATATCCAAGTGAACTTTTAAATCATCCGACTTCTGTAGGTATTCATCCAATATCTCTAAGCGCTCTTGCTCTTTAATAACTGGCTCTGCATCAGATAACCCTTCAGCATTCAACCATTCGGCTTTTTCTTCTCCACCCTCTTCATAGACAAGATAGCCGGAGATTCGGTACCACCCATCTACTTTTTCTAACACCGATACTTTTTCTCCCTTATAGAGCGTATCGACAACTAAAGCATTAGGGTTAGGCTTGTTGTAAACATTGACACGACGCTCAATAACGTAGTACTCGGTAACTTCCGGGGGAACGGCTTCTAAATCCAGAATCGGTTTGGATGTTTCTTTTTGCAGTGACGATTGCTCGACTTGTGTAGCCTTTGGTGCTTCAGGTTCATCTTTCTGCATAAAGAAGAAATAGTATCCAGCCCCCGCTCCGCCAAGCAACAGCATGACAATCAATGCGACGAGAATTTTCTTCATGCCCTTTTCCTTTTCATTCTTTATTCTTATCCCACCAGCAGCACGCATGTCGTAGAAATTTGGGTATATACTCAAAAGAGCAGGTCAACTAACGCGAGCAATAATGATCAACAGACTCAATTGGATACTACTATTTCTTCTGTTCCCGATAACGGGGCACGCCAATATTCAATGCAACCCATCGTCGTGGAACGACAATCTTACCCAATTCAATCGTTTAGAGTCCAATTACAATCAGCATGTTGAGGTATTCAATACACTTTTAACCGAACATAAGCAGCGTCAGTTATTGTCCAAAACCTTTTCACTGCATGAGCTCGTGCTACTTTGGCGTGCCAAGTCGAACCAAAATGTGTTCAAAGCGCAATTAAAAGCATCGATTCAATACAAAGAAGAGCTCACAACTAAAGCGAATCAGCTGCTTAAATTGAGCACACAATCCCAATGGTCAGCTAATGGGTGGGAGATCCTGGCCCAAAAGTGCCGCGAGTCAAACAAAACCATCAATCAAATAACTGCGGAATGGTATAACACCAACGCTTTGGAACTTGCTGAAGATTACAAGCGCCTCTCTTCACAATATCAAACTCTGTCACAAGTCTATGATAAAGAAGCTCGAGCGCTTCAATACGCTCAAGATGTTTCGAAGTAAAAACAGAGCCAGTTTTGAATAGACGATGTTGGTTTTTCACTCCAATATTGGACGTTATTCGTGCTTTTTATCTTTCCTTAGTCGTGAATGATATCAAATATAAATAATGGGATTGTTCCCTTTGACAAACTTGACTAAACCATGACCAAGACAATCAATTTATAGAGACATACGTCACATTAATGCTTTACTTATGGACATTTTTTGGTTAGTTTAGCCATTAATAAAATTTAATAAAAAGTCACATTTGGCTGGAGATGATGCTACAAACATGGTTATCAATCGATTAAGTAACAGGGAATGTCCTAATGCTACCAAAGCCAAGTTTTTGTCAGTAGTTAGGCACGTAAAAGAGTTCGGTTCAATCAGTGATTTGGATCTGTGTAAAATCTTCGGAGAAACAATATGGAGTGATGGGAGGGAATACCATTCAGCCGCGTTCTCATTCAAGGTTGATAGATACACAGGTAACTGTGAAATCTCACAATACAAAAACCAATAAGGCTTAAGAATTTATAAAGCGGAGTCAGGAAACGGACTCCGCTTTTTTGATCATGGCAATCGTAAAGTCGTGTTCGGAGTACCCCTCAATCAATCGTGTATTCGGACACAGCAACCGACAATAGCGAAAGACACCTTCTTTATTGTGCGACGCTAACATTTTCATGCTGGGTAGTTTGGATTCATCCAACAAGTTAAACACACAACCTTTCTCTGTCGTTCGGAACATTTTATCAATAATTTCAATGGCATGATTTGGGTTGGTGGATTGATAGTTCAATGATCCGGAAGCAAAAACAAAATCGCAACGAGGCAATACCAACGTTGAAAAGTCACCGCATATAAACTTACTTTGCGTGCGAAAATCTCGTTTTCTGGCTTCAGAGATAAACTGTTTTTGCTGATCAATGCCAATGTAGCTTTGAGGAAGCCCCCCCCGTAAGTTCGATAAACGCTAACAAGTCTCCGTAGCCGCACCCAATATCTAAAATACTTGAACCGTCTAACGTTAACCCTCGGCACAACGCCTCAAAACGGCTGATCTGACTATACTTATCTGCCCATCCCAGAGTTCGGGCTCTGTCTTTACCAAACTGTCTATATCGCTTTCGATGATAGTGGGCAATCTTAAGTCTATCGAAAAATTTCATCTTTCTTATGCATAAATCGGCAAACTGCCATTTCCTTTCACTTGTCTAATCGCTAGGTGGGTATGAATATCTTTCACATTTTCTAATCGCTGTAACTTTCTAGTAAATGTTTCATAACCAGCGAGATCTTTACTGACCACCTCTAACAGGTAATCATAGGCCCCTGATACGACATGGCATGAGATCACTTCATCCATCTCAACAACGGCATGTTCAAACTCATCAATCGAAGAAGCTTGGTGGTTATTTAAACTCACTTCAACAAATACAGTCATCGCGATGCCTACAGTGTCTCTGGACACAATAGCTCGATAACCACTAATTACACCTTCCTGCTCCAAACGCTTAATGCGCCTTGCACAAGGTGATGCCGATAGCCCTACTTGGTCAGCAAGTTCTGCAGTTGTCAGAGTGGCATCCTTCTGCATTAGGTTGATAAGTTGCCTGTCAATTTTATCCATTTATTCTTCCGTGCCTTTAATCACTAATAATTAACATTTATACGCAATTTATCACCAACATCAAGCCTAATTACGTCAAACTTTGCCTCCCTTTGGCAAGAGTTTTATTCAACAATTAACACATCATTTACAAATGGACATGTCGATAATGATCTTGGGATACGCTGCTATATTAACGACCTTACTGCTTTGGTCTGGTTTCTTTATTTCTTTAAAAGGGGGCGCAATTTCTGCCTTGCAGCCAGCCGATATCGCGTTAGTTCGCTTTCTAATCCCAAGTATAATTTTATTACCATTTGTGATTAAGCATAAACAGTCGCTGCGCGTAGTGCCTAAACGCTACCTGGTTGGTGTTGTGGTTGGAAGCGGCCTTCCCTATCTTCTGGTCGTCGGAACGGCTATGCATTTCGCTCCCGTGGCGCACGGCAGTGCATTAGTACCTGGCACTTTGCCATTGTTTGTTTCTGCTATCGCGGTACTTTGTTATCAACAGTCGCTGAGTGCTCACCGCTTAATCGGGCTTTCTACGGTGTTGTTAGGGATTTTCGTATTCCTTCTTTCTAATAGCGGCGCAGAGTACAACTGGTCTCAGTTGCAAGGGCATATCCTGTTTCTAACTGGCAGCATCATGTGGGCTGCTTTCACCATCAGCGCTCGTGTCGCCAATCTTAATGCACACGTCTGTGCAGGATTCGTTGCAATCGCGTCTTTGGCTCTGCTCATCATCGCCGTTGGTTTCGGGTGGGTAGACAGTTATTTGGTGGTAACACCGTTCAGCCAGTGGCCATGGGAGGAGTTATTTGGCCACGCGATGCTACAAGGTGTTGGCGCAGGTTTAATCGCTTCTTTCACTTTCATTTATGCAATTAGGATCATCGGTGCCGAAGCCAGCGCAGCTTTTGGTTCATTAACTCCAGTTGTCGCGACACTTCTTGCCGTTCCAATTTTTGGTGAACAACCAGATTCTCTCACTTGGTTAGCGCTGATGTTGGTCACATGCGGCAGTATTGTGGCAAGCCAAATCTTTATGAAAGGTGGAATGAGCCAAACTTATCGCCCACCACTTCACAGATAGCGATGATTTTACAAAAACTTATGCCTTACTATCTTGAATAACAAAATGGCGTTTTGATAGCCTCAGCTTAACTAATAATTAAAACGCCAATGTGATGCCAGCCACTCATACTAAAGATGAACTGCATAGGTTTCTCAAACCGGGAATGAAACTTTCTACTAATTTCGAATTTGGGCCTAAGGATCAATATACGTATTCCACCACCTATCTGGGGATGAAAGAAAATGCTTATTTGATTCTTGATATACCAATGCGTTTGCTTGAAGAGCAAGTGATGAGAAAACTCCCCAACGCCGATGTCATCGTGCGTGGTGTATCAGATACGGAGTTAGGCCATGTCATTGCGTTTAAGTCCAGCGTGCTGACGACGACCGTTCGACCATCCCCCCTTTTGTTTATCCGCATTCCAGGAACATTTGCAACCAAACCAGTTCGGGAACATGAGCGTTACAAGTTGCAAATGGACTGTAACGTTATTCATGCAGGGAATGTCTACGACGGTAGCCTTATCGATTTCTCTCTAGCAGGTGTTGGTATATCAACCTTGATTGAGCCCGAATTCAACGTGGGTGAGAGTGTTACCATCGAATGCCCGTTAAGCCACTATATCGGAGAAGAAAATCGATGTGTCATTGCCAACATTAAGAAATTGGTGAAGGGATGGGTAGTTGGAATTAAGTTTGCCAGTCCCATTGCGATGACTCACGAACTAAAAACAGAGTTACTGGAGCAATCCTTTCTAACCAGTAACGTCTGAACTTACTGCTCGCTAAAGCGCGTCGCCTCAAAGCTGTTGAGTATTCTGTGAACCGTATAGGTCACAAGCAGCGTCGCAACAATAGCAAACAAAATACTGCTCACGCGATACAGCGCACTGAACATTAAGTCACCATCCGGAGTAAGATATTGGCCGAACAAAATGCCTAATGTGGTTAAACCGCCAAATCCGGCTCCCGAACCGCTAGACTCTTTCACGTGCATATAACTGAACATCATTGCACCAATCCAAAGCAATGGGACGATAAACAATAAGGTATCCGACCAATCGTATAATACAAGTTGTCCGACAACACCAAAGGTCACCCCCATCAAGGTCCCCATTGCTCTTTTTCGCGCATACCCTAAAGCACCGTTCCAATGCATAGGAAACAATAAAAGTAAGGTTGTCGCCTGAGCAGACATAGAGTCACTGAGGTCAAATAGCTGGAATACAAGGAAAGACATTGTAGCGATACTCGCCCCCATAAGGGCTTCATGACGCATGCGATGACTCTGTTTAGGCTGCGACGGTTTCGCAGGTGGCTGACGAGGTTCCGCATCGGGAATCAAAAATGTCACCACATAAGCAACGATCACTGAAATAACATTCGCTTGCAGATTGCTAAATATTAGGTCATTTAAGTCAGTGGTTGGATAACTCGCAAAATGCAGCATGATGCTTAAGCTCAGTACGCTGTTCGCTCCAAATAAGAATAAGCTCCCTTTTGACATACAGGCGAATTTATACAGAAACAACCCGAATGCAATGATTGTCATCATGCCAGGGTGCCCACCAAATAACCCACCAAGAACACCAACTTCTAATCCACACACAACCGCTGAAAAAATCAGTTGTCGTGCGGCATGTAGACTCATGACTGGCACCATTCCAAGTAACAGCATCGGGGTTACAGTAAAGAATACGCCATAGTTCCAACCAAATACTTTACATAAAGTGAAACCAATGGTCGCACCAGTTGCAATGCGCAAACACTGACGGAAGTCGTTTTCCGACATGGGGTGGTCCCATAACTTCATATCGCCTCCTCGTTAATAAATATAATGAAGAAGACTCAAGAATTGGATCTGGCACCTCGCTAACCAGCCAGATAATGCGTTTTCTGGCAACAACTGCACGGTTGCTCGTGCCCCTGCTGGAAATGCGCGCTGCTGAGGTTCATCGATAGCTAAATGTAAACGTAAGCGCTGCGCGTCTCTCACCCAACGGTTTGAGTCAGTTGGTGTTGCTAAGCGGCCATCCGCATCGAATTGACCCGAGCTGACCCCGGCATCCACACTCGTAATACGAGCTTCAAATACATCACCAGGTAAGCTATCAAAAGCCACTAACGCACGGCTGTTCTGATTAAAGTGTCGTAAACTCTTTTCACGAAAGTCGGCAATGATATCCACGTCATCGGAGACTAAAGCGACAAGAGGTGTACCAGCTGCTGCATAGGCCCCCGTCTCCAGCTGCAAGTTAGCGACAACGCCATCATGTTCCGCCGAGACTTGAGTGTAAGACAGATTAAGTTCCGCTTGTTTTAGCTGGTTTTGCGCCACGCGGATATTCACATTCGTCGCGCCTAAATCACCGCGGTTTACTTCCAACTCTTTTAAACGAGCACGTGCGGCCAGTAAGTTCGCTTTAGCTGCCGTTGCGCTGCTCTGTGCGTCATCGCGCTGTTGTTGCGAAGTACCATTACGGTGAAACAGGGTATTAAGACGTTTCGCTTCGCGAACTTTTTGTTCCGCCACGATTTTGCTCGCTTCAACGTCTGCTTTTGCCGCCGCAATAGAAGCATCAAGTTGTTCGTTGTTTTGAATCACACGCTCAAGGTTAAGTTGAGCCTTTTCTACGGCGAGCTGATAAGGCAGGGGATCAATCTGAAATAGTAGATCGCCTTGGCTTATTTCTTGGTTGTTGGCAACATAAAGATGCGTAATCTGCCCACTCACACGGGGGGCCACTTTAGTTACCACACGCGTTGCCATTGCCTGAGGCGTCAACGGCATGGCGAGATCTGCAACTAGAAAATAGGCAAAGACAAGGACAAACGCGACGCAAGAATATTTGATCCAACGTGCGAATTTTTGATCTGGAGTCATAGGCGTTTACTTCTCTTTTTATTCGGTTTTCTGACTTATTCGCTAAGTGAATCAAGCGCATTGTGAGCAATCTGATCAAGAATCAATGAAAGCTGTTGAAGTTCCTGGTCGTTGATGTCCGTTAGGAGCTTGCTTCGAACTTGAAGAATTCGAGCCTCCATTTGCTTTAGTAGGGTTTTCCCCTCTTCTGTGAGGCTAACAATACGTGCTCGCTTATCGTGTTCACAGCAATGGCGAACGATCAGAGATTGCTCTTCTAATAATTTTAATGTTCGCATCAACGACGCTAACTCGATCTCAAGCGCTTCAGCCAAATGCTTCTGACTGATGTTGTCACCCATTCGATAAAGCTTCCATAACGCAGTCCAACGCGGATACGTTAGGTTTAAAGGCTCTAACTCGCGATCTGCAACCATTTTCCACAAACGAGCAACACGAGATAATTTTTCAGCCAGAGAAAGGTCTCGCAAACTGTTGATGTCTTGAATCATAAGAACTACTCAATTACTTAGCGTGCTAAGTAATATAAAATAGTTAGCACGCTAAGTAAATATTTTTTTGTGATTGAAATCACATTGGGTGTGTCAGTGAAGGGGCAGAAATCTAAGTAACACAACACTATGTTTGAATTTGAAATGCAGCGATGTACACAACAAACGTCGAGACCAATAAAGTCTGATTTGTATAAGAGTAAAAGGGTCAGATACAAAAAAGCACAACCCACAGTCATGGTGTTGTGCTTTTCAGATAATGAATAATTGGGTTATCTCGTAGTGAGCCAATTATTCATGTTCGCTCGACTAAGAACCGCTGTTTAAAATCCACAAATGCTTCATGGAGCGCATTTTCTTTAATCGGCTTGAGAAGCACGTAATTTGCACCCGATTCCATAAAGGCGTCACTGGTTTCTTTCGCGGTGTCAGCAGTACACGCATAAATTGGCGTGCCTAGTTTTAGCTTTTGTCGGATCTCTTTGGTCGTTTCAATTCCACCAAGATGCGGAAGTTGGTTGTCCATCAGTATCAAATCGTAAGTATGATCTTTTAAGAATTCCATTGCTTCTAACCCATCTTTCGCCCAATCAACCTGCATTTTGTACTTGTTACAAAACGCTTTTAGAATGAATGCGTTAGTATGGTTATCCTCTACCAACAACACTTTGAGACTCTCTGCAAATAGTTCACCTGGCTTAACTCGCAAACTCGAATCAAGAGGGGTGAGTACTCGCTCACGATCTTTCACTGGCATTGTAATGACAAAAGTCGTTCCTAAGCCTTTCTGACTGCGGACTTGAACATCACCTTCCAGCATGTCGACAAGGCTCTTCACAATGGTCAGCCCTAAGCCACTGCCACCGTATTCTCGAGTCGTTGTTGCTTCTTCTTGAACAAAAGGTTCGAACATTTGGTCGAGTTTGTCAGACTCGATGCCGATACCTGTATCCGTAATTTCCACGACCAGCACGCTATTGTCAGCACCATAGAACTGCTCCAGTTCAGCATGCAAGCGCACGCTACCCGAGGGCGTAAACTTTACTGAGTTACTGACTAGGTTGAATAAAATTTGGTTCAGACGAACTTGGTCAGTAAAGATTTCAACATTGGGATCTATTTTGTTTTCAATGACAAGGTTGACGCCTTTACTTTCACAAATAGGACGATAAATGTTTTCTAACGTTCGAATTGTATCAGTGAAAGAAAACGGGTGCTTTTGGATATTAAACTTACCCTGCTCAATCTTCGAAAAGTCCAAAATATCATTCAAAACAGCAAGTAAGTGCTCACCACTATGTCGAAGTACGTCAATTTGGTTATTCTGCTCTTCTGTTTCCACAGAGTCTTTTAGCAATTGAGCAACCCCTAAAATTCCATTGATTGGCGTTCGGATCTCATGGCTCATTTTAGCCAGAAAGTCGGCACGGGCTTGAGCAGATTTCTCTGCTTCTTTGCGCGCCAAGTTACTCTGTTTTTCCGCCTCAATTAGCGTGGTTATATCCTGACCTTGAACAATAATACCGCTAATATCTCCATCAACTCGAATCGGCGATAAGTTCCAGCGATATACTTTGTCTCCAATTGGCACATTAACGCCTGTCAACGTAGCTCCCTGAGCCGCCATGCGAAGGTGTGGCATCAACTTTTCTTTGAAACCTTTGAACACTGGGTGCATGGTTTCAATATCGTTTTCCATGACTAACTCTTTGCGTGCTGCCGGATTGATTTGGATAAGTACACCCGATTCAGACCACACCATAATAGGTGATAACGCAAAGTTAAACAGGTCTCGGAAAGACCGCTTTTGTGCTTCAAGCTCTTCAAAAGTGTTTTCTAGTGTCGAACCAATATGATCGAATTCCTCAATATCTGACCCCTCAAAACGCTCAAATCCTTTTTCTTCACGAGCCGAGCGGGTATATGCCATCAGGGATCCTAACTCTTCAACTACTCGATTCTCGATCCATTCTTTAGTCATTAGCGCAATCATAACCATACCGATAACTGAGGCTAGCATTGCTAGCAGGTGTTGGATTTGCAATGTCACCACGCTCTGATTGTCTTGCACAGTAAGCAAGCACAAGTCAGTCTCGGCGGCATTTACCTCAATAGGGGTTTTGATGATCAATAATTGGTCAAGCTTGTGCTGGGACTCTCGTCGTTTGAGTACGTCAAATATTTGATAAGCCTCATCTCCTACTAATGAGCTTGCCAATGGTGTGTTGTTAGCGACCAACACAACATTGTCGACGTTGCCTTCATTTTTTAACCTTTCCATCAACCCAAAGTTATTATCTAAAACAACAACATTGTAAGAGTACCCCATCACTTCACCGGTTTTAGGTTGTAAAACGGGTACACGACGAAGTAAAAGATGGCGAGTTCCCATCGGGGTCTGTGAGGGTAGATAATACCAGTTGTTGCTAAAGGTCACTTGACTGGCAAGTCGGCTAAGTATCAGGTTGTTGATGCCATAGAAATGCGCGTTGCCATCGTCCCAAATAATACCTTGATGATCGGTTAGGAAACGAAACTCCGGTGTATGGGAAGGATCACTCTGGTCAATACTCATGAAAAAGTAATTGAGTGCCTCTTCATCACGTTCTGTATAAAAATCCAATACAACATCACTTTTCGAATTGCTGTTGTGATGAATCTGAATCGCTGCAAAATGGCTATCAAAAATGTTCAGGATCAGGGCAGAGGTCTGCTGCTTGGTTCGGTCGACTTCCTGCCAAATAATCTGCTTCGAGAAGTAATAACTCTGAACAAAGATGCCTAGAATGATCGGAGCAAGTACGAGAATAATTATTTTGGTAATAAGCGTCGACAGTGAGCGACGCTTTCTTGTTTTTGATGTAGTTGTCATCAATTATCTGAGTATCTAAATGCACGTTTTCTTAATGCTTCAATTCTTTCTGGAGAGTCCGATTTGGTAACGACTTCAAAATCACCAGAGTAAACAGTGGGAACTGGCTTTCCTTCTAAATCCCACTTAATGGCCTCAGCCATTGCAATACCTGTATCATCGTTCATACGCATAACGGTAACGTCTAACTCCCCTTTAGAAAGCGCCTCTAACTCTGCTGAACCGCCGCCCCAACCATTGATCATGACATCATCACGACCTAACTCTTTAAGAGCGTCAACAGCACCTAATGCTACATCGGTAGAACACGCGTAAATGAAGTCAACGTCCGGATACTTCTCCAAACTGGCTTTTGCAGCTTCATACCCAGATTGCTTTGTTGCTTTGGTGTAGTAAGCAGATTGTAGTTCAAATTGATTATCGCGGTTCACTTGGTTGATAAAAGTGTTGCCTCTGATGTCACTAATGTAGCCCTCTGAGAAGTAGAGAACACTATAGTGGCTATGTTTAGGGAAACGCTTGCCAAACTCAACGGCCAATTCACGACTTCCTTCTGCGTGGTCGAAACCAACATAAAGAAACGGCTGATGATGTTCCCAATCCCTAACAGGTGTGGTGATATTTTGTAAAATTAACTTGGTTTTCTTTGAATCTAAGACATGCTCAACAAACTTACGATGTCTTGTGGTATCTAGAGTAAAGATCAAGTAATCGGAGTTGCTTTTCAGCGCCTCCATTAAAGACAAACTTTGCTGCTTTATATCTGCATTAGGACGAGTAAACACTTGATTTAGCTGATAGTCGATATCAAGCTTATCTAGGCGTTTTTCAAACGCGTCGATGTTTCGAATCCAATAATCAGAGATCTGCTGCCCTGGATAAACAACAGAAATTTTCAGTGGACGCTTTTTGTCTTTTGCTACGGGTACAGGGGTTTCTCTTACCACTTCAGCCAACGCACTAGTTAGCTGCTTCTGTTGTGGAAACTGGTCTAAAAACTCTTGATATGCCCAATACCCATTAAGAACTTGGGTGGCCTGCACATTCGGCGCAAAAGCGGCCATTGAAATCAGGGAGAATACTAACGCTTTTTTCATCTACTGCTCTTTTAGCTTTTTTATGAGCCTAATTCAGCTCTATTCATTACCTAGCCGAGTCATCCTATACTCTTGTAATCTACCTTCCTCTTAGTGCCTGTTTCAATAGTAAATTAGTTCTTGGTCTGAGTGGATGCAAATGAAAGTACATTGAGTCGCTTCCTTTGTCTCGATGACGCAAAGACATTTCGCGCTTTTCATATTCAGGACCTGTAAACAGAACACCAGCCCATTATGCGTCAGTTTATTCCTACATGGTACTCCAAAAACAAAAAGAAACCGCCAATGTGACATGGGCGGTTTCCGTGTATCTTTGCGTAGCAAGGGCTTATCAGAGTGCCACTATCTCTAACATCATTTGTTGATGTTCGTCGACGACAATATTTGCTTTTGACATAACGAGCAGCTCTTTTTTCGCTTTAGTTAGTTGCTTAATATAGTACTCTGCTCGCATGGCAAGCGTCTTTGAGTCAAAATCCAATGACCATTCCAATACCAAAGGGCCTTTTCCCTTCAAAGCTTTCGCTCCTTTTCCGGTTTGGTGCTGATTGAATCTTCGTTCAACATCATTGGTAACACCACAATACAACGCGTTGCGGTTATTTCGTATCAGGTAGACACTCCAACGCTGCGTTGTATTTTCCATCATGAAAGCAGTGACTCAACCTTAGCTTTTAATTCATCCAGCTCTTCTTTCAGCTGAGCGACTTCGAGCTCTAGCTGACTTACTCGATCGGAGCTCGAGCTTGCAGCAGACACAGGCGCTGCAAGTTCGGACGCATCAACATCACCACAGAACAAATGCATATAACGCGACTCCCGCTTACCAGCCTCACGTGGTAATTTGACCACTAATGGTCCTTTCTCTTCGCTTGCTAAATGCTCAAGGACCGTTTCCACTTCTTTTACATCATGAAATGTCGCGAGACGATTAGTACGAGTACGAATTTCCCCAGGTGTTTGAGCACCGCGCAAAAGCATACAGCATACAATGCCCTTCTCCTGCTCTGTCAGCTTTAAATCACCAAATTCCGTATTACAGAAACGGTGTTGATACTTGCTGACGCGGCTGTTGAACGCACTTTCGTCACTGACGAGCCTGCGCTCAATAAGAGCATCAACGGCATCGAGAACGTCTGACTCAGAGAGTGACATCACGGGATCACGGTTGCTTTTTTGATTACACGCGTTGGTTAATGCGTTCAGGCTGAGGGGGTAAAGATCTGGGGTAGTGACTTCTTTTTCGATCAAGCAACCAATAACTCGTGCTTCAATTGCCGTTAGCTCAACTTTCATAATGCATTTCCTTATTATTTTTGCATTTGACTTTGTACCTAAATCGCTTCGAAATCATACGCCATAAATTCACACAGCAGTGCAAGAAGCGTTAGCGGTTCAGGTGTTGGTGTCAGGCTAAAGCATAGCGTAAGACCTGACACCCCTTACGAATAGGGTCAGGTATCAATGCTCCGAGAGAATCGGCACTCTCGTCAAATTGCCATCTTGGTCGACCATCATTATTTTTGAACGATTAAGCTCAACTTCGATGATTTCGAGTTGCTCACGAGCGTTGATATACGCCGTTTTTAACTTTTCAGCCACAGAGCGAGTGACTTGCTCATTATCTTGACTATTTACTTGCTCCGCAGTGTTACCAGAGTCCATATCAAGTTCATCATTTTGCATTCAATGGTGTTGATAATATAGTGAAGGCCACGTTATGACAATGAATCGATGGATTCTACGTTGTTGGCCAAAACTCGAAGAAAGCAGCACGATTATATGGACACAGCGCAATTGGTTGAGAAATGTTCAACTCTGCATTGCTATTGATCTAAAGACTGTTATGCCACTGGATGTTGTGCTTTAATCGAGGAAGATATTCATAAAATTAGGAAAGAGAACTATGAGTAGCGTATTTGAAATCGTTAACCAAGCTCGTCGTAAAAACAAACTAAAACGTGAGCTTCTTGATAACGAGAAGAAAGTTCGTGATAACCGCAAACGTGTTGATCTTCTAGAAAACCTTCTAGACTACATCAAACCAGAAATGACTCACGATGAAATCGTCGCAATCATCAAAAATATGAAAGCAGACTATGAAGATCGTGTTGATGACCACATCATTAAAAGCGCTGAGATCTCTAAAGCACGTCGTGACATCAGCCGTCGCATTCGTGAGCTGACTGAAGAAGACAAGCAAACTAGCGGCAAAAAATAAACGCGTGAGCTAGATTTTCGAACCCCGAGCAAGAATATCTTCCTCGGGGTTTATTTTTGTCTCTAAACTAACCGCCGTGTACAATCAATCTAACTCTTATTCCTAACGCATTCAGCTTTCTATGTCTTCAACTACGACAAGTACACAACCAACGCTTGCAAAACAATTATTTACGATGACCTGGCCAATGCTTTTTGGCGTTCTGTCTTTAATGAGCTTTCAGCTTGTGGATAGCGCGTTTATCGGTCAGCTCGGCGTTTTACCGTTAGCCGCTCAAGGTTTCACTCTGCCTTTGCAAATGGTCATTATCGGCATTCAAGTCGGTCTAGGGATCGCAACGACAGCGGTCATTTCTAAAGCTCTTGGGGCGAATGAAAGCCAGTATGCCAAACAACTTGGCGGATTGGTATTGATGATCGGCTCAATTGGTGTCGCTATTTTTGGCGGGCTAATTTGGCTTTTGCGCTACCCCATTTTAGCTCTATTAAGCGCTCCAGAATCTGTTATGCCGATAATCGACAGTTACTGGCCTTGGTGGTTATTAAGCTCATGGACTGGTGCGGTTTTGTATTTTTATTACAGTATCTGCCGAGCTAATGGCAATACAATGTTACCTGGCACAATGATGATGATAACCAGCGGCGTGAACCTTGTGCTCGACCCGCTATTTATTTTCACGTTTGACTTGGGTATTAACGGAGCGGCAATAGCAACCATCGTCGCTTTTGGGTTTGGTATTTTAGTCGTCGCTCCTCGCGTGAAAAAGAATCACTGGGCAACGACACAATGGCAAGATCTTAACGTAGCCAAAAGTGTTGCATCTATCGGTAACATTATGGGCCCCGCGATGATTAGCCAACTGCTGCCACCGTTGTCTTCCATGCTAGCAACAAAATTATTGGCAAGCTTTGGAACCGCAGCAGTCGCCGCTTGGGCACTTGGTTCACGCTATGAGTTCTTTGCTATCGTTTCGGTCTTGGCGCTGACAATGTCTATGCCTCCAATGGTTGGACGCTTACTTGGAGCAAAGAACTATGAAGATATCCAAAGGCTCGTCAGTATTGCCGTAAAATTCATTCTAGGTTTCCAACTTTTGATTGCTGCCATTACATTTGCCGTCGCAAACCCACTCGCATTATTGATGACAAGTGATGTGCAAGTGGAGCAAGTCTTGGAAATGCATTTACTGATAGTGCCGATCAGTTTGGGTTCGTTAGGGGTTTGTATGCTAATGGTTTCTCTTTGTAATGCATTAGGCAAATCTTACACCGCGCTCACTATTTCAGCGCTGCGCTTGTTTGTCTTTTTCCTACCGTGCTTGTGGGTTGGCGCTCAAATGGATGGAATCCGAGGTTTACTCTTAGGCGCTTGTATCGGCAACCTGTTAGCTGGTGTTTCCGCATACCTAACCTATCGCCAAACCATACGCAAACTCGCAGGCGCTCAAGCCAACGCGTAACGATGAATAATCAGAACTAAGCCCCTGAAATGGGGCTTAATCGTTTTGACACCTTGTCTAAGTTGAAATGTTAGCTAGGCGAGTTTTAATTCACTAAAGAGCTCAAATAACTGGTTCGATTTATACGGCTTAGGTAAATAAGCATCCATGCCTGCCGCAAAACAGTTGTGGATGTCTTCTTCCAAAACACTCGCAGTGAGTGCGATAATCATCGTTTTTTCACGTCCTGCTTTCTTTTCCCAACGACGAATTTCTTTCGTCGCGGTCAGTCCATCCATCACGGGCATCATGCAGTCCATTAAAATTGCATCGAATTCTTCTCCCTTTGTGATGGCTTCTAACGCTTCTTGACCGTTGCTTGTTATCAAATAGTCATAACCTGCTTTATCCAGAAAAAAACTCGCTATTTTCTGGTTCATCAAATTATCCTCCGCAATTAAGATCCTCCGATGAGAGCGCGACGCTCGATATTCAGAGCTGACAACATTATTGGTGACATTGTCACTTGATATAGTCTTTTCAACCTTAGCTAAATCATCAATGACATGCTTAAATCGATTGCCAAGGAAAGGTAATGTGAGTACGGCATGTACTTTTTCTGCATTTTCGTAGGGAGTGGATAAATGATGCTGGCAAATAATCACACGGCGAAGATCGTAATTAAATGATAGATTATCCAAGATTTCATCGGTATTAGCGTCGTTACTGTGGCACAGAAATATGACATCAAAGTCATCATTTATCGCTTGCACTTCATTCACATTATTAACACCAAAGAGATTGATTTTCGCTAAGCGACACTCTTTTAATACTTGGTCGGCGTAGTCGTAATTTGAGCAGATCAAAAGCCCTTTATTAATCATCTCCGAACGCCAGCCAAACACCGGAATTGCTTCAACCTCAATCGAGAATTCAAAGCATGTGCCCACTCCTTTTGTAGATGTTGCTACGAGCTTGCCCCCCATCATCGACACAAGCTGACAACAAATTGCCAAACCCAACCCTGTGCCGCCAAATTGCCTCGACACTCCTTCATCTTCCTGAGTAAAGGGTTCAAAAATCGTGGTTAACTTATCTTGATCAATGCCTATTCCGGTATCTTCTACTTTAAACGTCAGCACTCCACGTTCTTTCTCAAGTAACTCCTCATAACTAACATCAACGCATACATGCCCACTTTCGGTAAACTTAACCGCATTCGATACCAGATTCGTAACTACCTGTTTGACACGATGATCATCGACCATCACGCGAATGGGGATATTTTCAGCTAAATTAATACCTAACTTTAGCTGTTTAGATGTTGCTTTGGATTGGAATAAAATCATCGACTGATACACGACTTCTCGGATATCCGCTTCTACTAGTGACAGCTCCAATCGTCCAGACTCGATTTTAGAGAGATCCAATATATCGTTAAGTAAAGTGAGCAGTGTTTGAGATGAGGAGTCAATGTCATCAACAACTTCTTGTTGATGCGAAGACAACTCACTTTGAGAGAGTATTTCTGTCATGCCCATGATCCCGTTAAGGGGCGTGCGTATTTCATGTGACATGTTGGCAAGAAACACAGATTTTGCACGATTAGCCGATACTGCTGACTCTTTTGCATGCAGTATTTCTTCAGTTTGTCTCTGCATTTCTTCAACCACTCGATTCACTTGCTGAGCAAAAATGGTCAGTTCATCACTTCCATCAACTTTGACTTTTGTTTGCTTCTCTTCGGAGTTGATCAACGCGTTTAAAGTATGAATGATCGCATCGAGTTTGCTGTTAACTCGGAACCAAGTACTAAATCCGAGCCAACAAAGCAGGATAACCACTAAGGCGACGCCAAAACTGATCATCGCTATATTGGCCTTTTGTTCATGAATCTGCGTGAGAAGCGACTGCTCAGTTTGTTTGGTGAACCCATCAATGAGCACTTGTAAGCGCTGCACACGAAAATCGAGTTCTTTTAAATACGCGGCGTAGTCACTTTGTGACATGTCTCCTGACATTAATTGTCCACGAGACGCCAAGTTTCTCTGATATCTCGGCGAAGTAAACAAGCCAAGCAATTTATCCACTTGCTCGTATGACCCACCTAAGTTTAAAAACGCATCCAAATTTTGCTGCTGTCGGTCAATCGCCTGATAAAACATACTTTGACTTAGCCAACTCTTAGGGTCTTGGACTAAACGGTTCGTCAGCCAAGCTTCTTTCTGTGTCCAAAAAGAGAGCTGAGCAAAGTAGGCAATAAAATTTTGCATGCGAATGCCATCGTCACTGCCATACCATTGATGATTTTGCAACAAAGAGCGCGACATATTTTGGAGCTGTTGAAATGCCCAATCACCCAGGTCGTCCATCTCACTCAATCTACCTGACAATACCCCCAGCATGGCTTCTTTCAGTTCATCAGCATACTCAGCAGTATTAGGGTTACTCACAAACTTTTGATGCAAAGAAGAAATAACTTCACCTTGCTCTTCAATATTAATGGCTGCAGAGACTTGAAGATCAGGCTGTCGGCGTACTTTCTCTATGGAGTAAATAAAGTGGGAGGCCTTGGATATCAATTGGAAACCTTGAATATTGCTAACCGTTTGATTGAGACGGCTCACGCGCAACGCATTATCAGAAAACTGCTGAACTGCAAATACCACTATTACCACAGCGGGTAATAGTGCGAGGAGTGCTAAGCGTGTTTTTATTGATAATCTCAACATCCATCAGCCTAATGGTTGATTTCATCCGTTTATTTAATATTAGACTAGTTTCTTGCATTGAAAGGCATATACGACATTGTTACTTTCAAACAACATTCACCTACCTAGACTATGGTTATTGTGAGTGTTTTATCATCGGCTAATGCAGTAAAAATTGTGATTTAAGTCATATTTTTTGATCTTAAAGTTGGATGCAAACAATAAAGTTTCACTCACAACTAAGAGTCGCATCACTTTTCAGGAAATCATCTATTGTATGTTTACCTATTGAGTTGCCTTGTCGAGTCAAATCACACAAAAATGCAAAATATCCATTTTTGTCAACAAAACTAATTTGAAAGCAAACGTTATCATCGCAAAAAAAGTAAGTTACTTTCTAAATGTCAATACGTGAAAACCACTGCTTTAGTCACATTAATCCACCACTAACGTCCCCTTAAGTAGTGTTTTACACTGGATTTAATTTTCCTAGCAGAATAAGGACTCCGACCTTAGAATCCGCACACATAACTATTACAACCCGATTACATAACCCACCACACTCTTGCACGCTGCCGAAGAGGCAACAGCAGAGAGTATGGTTAGCCCCCAAAACGTGAAAGGTCTAATACAACAATGAGTCCAGAGAAATATCTCCAAGACTGGCAAACTAGCCAAACGATTGCTGAATCTATTTCCCCTCTAATTGGTAAGCTATATCGTCAAAAAGGAATCGAAGTGGTTCTGTTTGGTAAAACGCTTATTAATGCTACTACTATAGACATTCTCAAAACTCATCGCGTTGCAAGACGTTATACCGGTAACCCACTTTCGCTTGAGCACACGATGCCTATTATTCAAGCGCTTTGTGAAATGAGCATTTCTTCATGCCGTGTCGATGTTGGCCAATTGGCAACTATGTACTGGAATGAACATGACGATACAAGCTCTCTAAACGATTTCCTTATCACTGCACTTGATGGCGCTCGCGACGCAGATTCTTCATTGAAAGCGCGTGATGTGGTTCTTTACGGGTTCGGTCGCATTGGTCGACTACTTACTCGCCTTCTCATTGAGAAAAGTGGTCCAGGTTACCCACTAAGACTACGTGCGATTGTGGTTCGTGGCGGTAAAAAAGGCGATTTGGGTAAGCGTGCTAGCTTGTTGCGTCGTGACTCAGTTCACGGTCAGTTCAACGGTAGCATTGTTATCGATGAAGAGCGTAAAGCACTGATCGTTAACGGCAACTACATCCAAATCATCTACGCAAATAACCCAAGCGAAGTGGATTACTCAGCTTTCGGTATCAATAACGCGCTAGTTGTTGATAACACAGGTGTTTGGCGTGATTCTGAAGGCCTGAGCCAACACTTAGCGTGTCAAGGTGCAGAGAAAGTACTGCTAACAGCACCAGGTAAAGGTGACATCAAAAACGTTGTATTCGGTGTAAATGAGTCGGTAATTAAAGAAGATGACACCATCATCTCTGCGGCAAGCTGTACAACAAATGCAATCACGCCAGTCCTTAAGGCTCTGAACGATAAATATGGTGTTCTTTCTGGCCATATTGAAACCGTGCACTCATACACAAACGACCAAAATTTGATTGACAACTTCCACTCTGGTGACCGTCGCGGACGTAGTGCTTCACTAAACATGGTTCTGACTTCAACAGGTGCGGCAAAAGCAGTTGCTAAAGCATTGCCAGAGCTTGCAGGCAAGCTAACAGGCAACGCGATTCGCGTACCGACACCAAACGTTTCTATGGCAGTCGCTAATCTAAACTTAGGTGAAGACGTAGACCGTGATTCACTGAACGATTACTTGCGTGAAATGGCGTTGAACTCTGAGCTTTCGGCACAGATTGACTACACCGATTCAACAGAAATTGTATCAACTGACTTAGTTGGTTCTCGTCATGCAGGCGTCGTAGATGGTCAAGCGACTATCGCACAAGACAAGCGTTGTGTACTTTACATCTGGTACGACAACGAATTCGGTTACAGCTGCCAAGTTGTGCACTGTATGGAACAAATGATGGGTGTTCGTTACCAAACATTCCCTCGATAGGTGAACTTTGCTCCACAACGTTAACCACATAGCGTAGCGGACAATATCTCATATTTGTTCTAAATAATAAGCGCCATGCGCATTACTAATATTTTTCCCCGTTTATACGCCTGATCACCCTCAGGCGTTTTTTCGTTTCATTCATTTGACACTCTCCGGACAAAGTGAACGTCAGCATTCATGTTTTGTTCATGTTCACAGCATTAATCTGAGCACATAAATTACAGAGAGGTCATGATTATGAATCGGATTATTGTAACTGCACTAGCACTGATTACCGGCTTTTTTACGTTAGTATTTAGCTTGATCATTGCGATTCCGTTGACCATCGCAGCATTAATTACCGGCAAGCGTATTGAAAAGCGCGTCAAGAAAATGCAGAGAGAAATGCACGAAGAGTATGAGTTTAATACAGGTAAAGCAGATGCGATTGAAGGTGAATTTGAAGAGGTTCGCCGGTAAGTAAATAAGATTTAGATGAGTTTCTCTCCCCCGACCGCTCCTGAGAAACTTCTTGCTTTCACCCTGTCCTTAAAATGGCAGGGTGCTTTTTTGAAAAGCACAATGTTGAATAAGCACCTAGCGGTTTATTGCTTTATCTTTTTGTTGTTGGAGGCTGTGTAACCAGCCTCCCATAAATCACCATCGACACCAGAGTATGGGTTGGATTCTTTCGGAGCGCCGCTTAGGCAAGCATCTTTGCCTTCCTTCTTAATTTCATCGATGTGATTTAAAACAAAGTCAAAGTGTTTAGGATCAGCCTTTTGTAGTAACCCGTACAAAAGGCCAAAGCCAAGCATCGTAAATACAAACAGTTCAAAAAACACCCAAATGCTCTTTGTTGAAAAGAATATCCAAGCAACGCTGCAAACACTGGTCAAAATTACTACTAGAGCTAGATCTACTATTCTTTGCATATTGCTCTCACCTTCTAAACGGTCATGAAGTCTCTACCCCTTTCATAGGGTAAGTAAGAGGAAAGTCCGTTTTTATCCAATAAAGCACTCTCGACTTAATATGCGACACTGTTAGTATTAACGTTAAGTGGCTATCGTTCTCATTATAACAATGCGTTGGAAAGTAGCTTTCACAGCAAATGAGAATATGAACCAAAGTAACACTATTGATAATATTAATTTTAGCAACGTTTAGCGTCAGAATTACGTAAATTGTGTAAGGGTTACTGAGAGTAGACAAAAAAGCAGCCACACGGGCTGCTTTTAGTATTTCTGTCTTGCGAGCTTGTCTATACCGTTACGACCACTCTAAGAGCCAGCAGCATGAGTACTACCCCTGACAAACGATCAATCAACACTGCCTTAGAGCGAATTCTGTCAACGACTTTAGAGCTCGATAGCACTAGGGTAATAAAGGTGTACCAAAGCCCATCCACAACAAACGGCGTGGCAACAATGATCATCTGATTACTCAAATCATTACCGAGCGCGACAAACTGACTGAATAATGCGATAAAAAACAAAGCAATTTTGGGACTTAAAATCGAGATAAAAAAGCCTTCTCGCGCAGACTGGATTACCGTTGTCTCCTCACCTGACTCCAACTTCGCAGCCACACCACCTTTTGAACGCAAAGCATTAAACCCTAAATACGCAAGATATGCCGCACCCACAAGGCTAATCGTCTTGAACAGCATCGGGCTTTGCTGCAAAACAACAGCGAGACCAATCAAGGTAATAAACGCATATATACCAATGCCAAACGCATGAGCCCAAGCCGTAGCTAATCCATGGATACGTCCACCAGCCAACGAGTGCTTAGCGACAATAGCTAAGCTGGGACCTGGTGACATAGCCCCTAATAAACACACGGTAAAAAGTGATAACCAAACTGTTAGTGTCATAAGAATCTCCCCTCTTTGAAGCTCACTCTATCAACGGAAGAGGTATAATTAGAAATCAAAGTTATTCATACTAATCATGACTTCAAGTCATAGCTAAACGGTGTACGTATTAGCGAATGGAATATTCAGAAATTTGCATTACTGAGCGAATCTCTTCTCGCACCCATTTATGCGCAGGATCCGTGTCGTATTTGGGGTGCCACATTAACCAATATTGATGAATAGGTGTTTCGAGTGGTAATGCTTTATGGGTTAAGTCCCAATGCTTAGCGAGGTTAACGGCAATATGTTCAGGAGCCACCATCAGGTGCTCACTTGCAACTAAGCGATTGATCGCAGCAGAGAAGAATGGAACCTTAAAGGTAACGTGGCGGGTGTGCCCTAGCTCTTTCAATGCTAAATCAGTGTAGGAATCTTTGTCTCCGCCGCCAGTCACTTTGATGTGTGAATATGAAATCAAGTCTTCAATACTGATCTGGTCCTGCTTTGCTAACGGATGAGAAGATTTCATCAAACAAACTGATGAATCCTCACCAATTTTAACGCTCGACACACTCTGTGGTTTTTCTGGATACATAGAAGACGCGATATGGATGCCCGTCTCATGAAGTTTATCAAGAAAGTTGGGTTGCCACAGTCGGTACGCCATATCTAACTGTGGCGCTTGTTCACCCAAGTGAGAGGCAATATCGGGCAATACGTATTGCGCCACGTAGTCACTAGAAGCAATAACAAGCTCACCTTGCCACTGCCGCGGCTCAAAAGGTTGGTCATCGAGTAAATGGTCAAACTCAGCCAGTAATGCATCAAGCTTTGATTTTAACGCTATTGCTCGTGGCGTTGGTATCAGTTGATTACCTTGACGAATAAGCAGTGGGTCACCACACAGATCGCGCAATTGTGCAAGCTGTCGACTGACGGCAGACTGCGTAATGTGCAAACGGTCTGCGGTCCGGCTGACATGACACTCCTCTAAAAGTACATGCAAGGATCTAAGTAGATTCAAATTAATGTTGTTTAACATATTCGCTCAGAAGGGTTTTCAACATGGCATCCATTCATGGTCACTTCACAAACAGGTTCCCAGTCGTGTTAAAGAATTCAGCTAAGACGGTATGAGTCATCAGGTTTCGAAGCTCTGGATATCGTTGAATTTGATCTCTGATTTCGTTCAAGCGAGCCATCGTAGGCACTTCGACAAAAACCATCATGTCCGTCTCACCGCTGATCGCATGACACCATTTTACGCCATCAATTTTGTATAACTCGTCCGCGTATGATTCGCAATAATACGTAGAGGTTGATTTATCGAACTTTAAGGCAAAATAGGCGCAAATCGAATCCCCACCCGAAGGCGCAATTTCAGCGTGATACCCTAGAATCACTTTGTCATGCTCTAGCTTACGAATACGGGCCGTTACCGCAGAACGAGAAAGGTTTACTTTATCCGCAATTTCAGTCACCGACAGCCGAGCGTTGTGCCTGAGCAGATCCACAATCTTATGATCAAACTTGTCCATACCGTTACCAAGCTTTCCTTATTTTTCTCATTCTATACCGATTCTAACTGCATAAGAAACCAACATTTTGTTGGAATTATTTAAAACAACCGTCATATTGACGGTTTAGTAAATCATTTTGTTATTAACATTTTGGATATGCTATTTGGTGGGCATGAGATGAGTGCTGTTATCCATTTCAACAGAAAATAGATAACACATTGAAATCAAATTCCCAACTTAAGTACTCAGCACATAAATAGCATCGCTTAAACACATAAAACGAAATAACCAGAAGCCACAAGCTTTTTCGTAATAAGCCTCATAACATTGGATGAATCAATTCGCATAGAAGAGCTCAAAAAAGACATTTCACTCACATCAGGTATCGCACAGTTATCCACCACATTAATGGGAACGGGGCTGTTTATGATCCCGGCTATCGCAGCAGGTATAGCTGGCCATTTTTCACTATGGGCTTGGATTTTATTGTTCATCGCGATTTGTCCTATTGCGCTGACTTTTGCTCAACTGGGTAAACGATACCCCAACGCGGGCGGAACAGCCTTTTTTGTACGCAAAGCCTTTAACGCCAAACTGGAAAGTAGTGTCGCTTGGCTATTTGTTAGTGTCATTCCGGTAGGGGTTCCGGCCGCGATTGCACTCGCCGCAGGCTTCCTACAACAAATATTGCCAGAGCCTATTAGCAACAATCTGTTTGCACAAGTTCTCACGGTAGTACTTCTTGTGTTCGTCAACTTGATGGGCACAAAATCATCAGGTCATTTACAAACTCTTATTGCTTTGAGTGTCTTCGCACTTGTTGGCGCATTTTTATGGAAAGGCGACGTTAACAACGCCGATCTTGTGATGCCCGCCATCACACAAGAGTCAATTTGGCCTATTACCGCAGCGTTAGGCGTGATGTTCTGGTGTTTTGTTGGCATAGAGGCTTTTGCCCATATGGGGGAAGAGTTCAAAAACCCTCAAAGAGATTTCCCTATTGCCATTGTGGTCGGTTGTTTTGTAGCAGGGGCTACCTATTGGGCATGCTCTGTCGTTATTTTAAAATTTGGCGCGTATGGTAACGCTCAATTTGATAACGCATCCATCCCCTGGCTTAGTGCCCAACTACTAGGCGATGGAGCCAAATGGATAATCAGCTTGATAGGTTTCTCCGCTTGTTTCGCGAGCGTTAACTTATACACACAGAGCCTAGCGCGAATGGTCTGGGCTCAAGCTCGTGAACATCGTCCTTCTAGTCCACTAGCCAAGATTTCACGTCGTGGTGTCCCTTTCTCAGCCACCATATTAGTTGGCGGCATATTATTGATATCTTGTGTGATAGGAACCCTATCACAGCTCGATCTGGAGTTTTTCCTAAAACTCGCGAACAGTGTATTCGTTCTGGTTTACATGTTGGCGATGTTAGCCGCTTTCAAATTGCTTCGAGGATTTGGTAAAACACTTGCGGGACTGTCCCTACTGCTTTGTACCGGTGTTTTTATATGTTTAGGCTGGTCAATGTTTTATGCACTTGGCATTTTTACTCTACTTTTACTGCCTTGGAAACAGTGGCGACATAAGCGACAAACACGTGTAGTTGAATAGTCATCGCTTCCCATTTCGAAATATGTGAGCTAAACGTTGGATACCAGCGTCTATGTTCTCTAACGCGATATTGCCGTAACCAAGCACGGCACCATGCCAGTGACGTGCTTGAAAATCTGGGTATTCATAATAGCTCAAAGGTCGCAAGATGATCCCTTCATGCTCTGCTAGTTTCGTAAAACGCTGCTCATCCATACCGTCTTGCCATTTCAACGTAATATGAAGCCCCGCCGCTTGGCTAACGACGCAAACACGGTCGCCAAAATGCTGTTGAATGGATAAATGCATCTGTTCATGCTTAGTTTTGTACAGTCGACGCATTTTTCGAATATGACGTAATAACCCACCTTCAGTAATAAAATCTGCCAATGCTTCTTGTGTATGCGTCGGCGAATCACCACTTAACGCATCCTTAACCACCAAACATTGCTCTACTAAACGTTCAGGAGCTACAAGGTAGCCAAGCCGCAATCCGTTAAACATCACTTTACTGAAGGAACCCACATACAACACACGCTCATCTCGACCCATTTGAGCCGCTAGCCCCTGTAAGCTGGTATAGGGACGATGAGCAAACTGGAATTCGCTGTCATAATCGTCTTCGATGATCCAACGTGACTGTTCGACTGCCCAGTTGATGATCTTCCCTCTTTGCTCAGTATTGAGTGTGGTGCCCATCGGATATTGATTGCTTGGGGTGATATACAGGGCATCGGCATCGCTTGTGGTCACCGCTTCCACATCAAAACCTAATGTCTCTCTTACGAACAAAGGCTCAAATTGATAGTTTTGGAACTGAATCAACTTCCGCATTTGCGCGTAACCTGGTTGCTCCATCAGAACCTTATCACCTTGTTTGAGCACTACCATCGTCGCAATCGACAACGCTTGCTGCGCCCCAGAGGTAATAATAATGCGCTCTGGAGAACAATTCACTGAACGGCTTGATGCGAGGTAGTCAGCTAAAGCACAGCGCAATGCCCAACTACCCTGAATATCTTGATTCCCCAACAAGCAAGTACGAGACATATGGCGAGTGAGTAACTTTTGCCATTGCGCCATCGGAAATGCGTCCAAATCCGGCACACCCGGTGCAAATGCGCGGTTGATATCAAAGTGAGCTTTCGGTGATGAGTCTCTCTGAACTGAACTAGGTTCAGGCAGGTACTGCTCTGGCAGTTCTACGGCAACATAAAAGCCAGAACCTTTTTGGCTGTTCAAGTACCCTTCCGCCACTAACTGTTCGTAGGCAGAAATCACGGTATTCCTACTTAGATTAAGCTCTTGTGAAAGCTTCCGCGTAGAAGGCAGCTTCCCATTCTTCACCCACAGTCCTTGAACAATTTTCTTGCGAATAGCCAAAAACAACGCTTGCTGACGCGTTCCTTCACTGTCTTTTAAATGTAGGTCACCGATATCAATCAAAGACAAACTGGATCCATCCATTAGTTAAAACTGGCTCTCTTTAAGCTACCAGTTAAACGCTACATTGCAATCAAAGAATGAGGATAAATCGCTCGTAATCGTGAGCAAGCAAGGAGAGAAAATGCTATCCAACACCAATAGAACGGAAATTAAGAAAGGCGCACATAAAGCCGTCTCTGATGTTAGCAAACTGCACGCCATCATAGATGAAAGCCTAATCGCTCATATTGCGATAACCAACGAGTCAGGCCCTGTGGTCATCCCTATGCTGGCATGGCGTGTCGATGATTACGTGTATATCCATGGTGCCAACAACAGTCGACTGTTACGCTCACTCAAACAAGGAGTGCAAACGTGCTTAACCTTTACTTTGTTTGATGGTTGGGTATTGGCTCGAAGTGCGTTTCACCACAGTGCGCATTATCGCAGTGCTGTGGTCTTTGGCCAGTTTGAGGTGGTGGAAGATAACCAAGAGAAAGACAGGTTGCTGAATCACTTTATTGAACAGATCGCTCCGGGGAGAACAGAACAAATCCGTTTGAGTAATGAAAAAGAACTCAAAGCCACCATGCTGCTGCGTATTCCACTCACAGAAGCATCGGTGAAAATCAGCAATTTTGGCGTCAACGACGATGCGGAAGACATGGACATCCCTGTTTGGGCAGGTGTCCTACCCTACCAAACCGTCGTAGGTCCGCTGCAAGCTTGTGACGATTTGTATGAAGGTATCGCAGAGCCAGACTACCGCAGTGCCTACTCTAACCGTTGGCAGGAATAAGCACCGTAAAACGTGCGCCGCCTAAGTGACTCTCGCCGACAGAAAGCTCCCACCCCAGTTGCCGCGCTGCACTGGTAGCGATGGCAAGCCCTAAACCAAAGCCTTTCATGTCGGCGTTGCGGCTTTTGTCTAAGCGCGAAAATGGCATAAATACTTCTTCTCGCATCGCCTCAGGGATGCCCGGACCATCGTCCTCAATATCGATGCTCCAGCAATCCGCTACCGTTCGAATCGTCACCTCAACGCAGGACTCACCATAACGCTTGGCGTTTTGCAGTAAATTATCGAGGACAAGGTTACCCAAAGTAGGCTGAAAGTGAATCAATTGGTTCGCGAGTTTATTTTCTGCTCTCAACATGGCGGACTCTAAGCCTAGGTAATTCATGCGGCTTTTACACCAAAGTGGCAGTTCCATGGTTTCAACAGAATCGATCCATGAGTGGTTTTTCACACTCAAGCGAGACAGCATGACAATGTCGGACGTTAAATCCGTCACGACATCAACGTATCGTTCAATATCGTCATGTAACTCTGCCTGCATTTCACCACTCGTGCGTCGAGCTAAATCCGTCGCTAGCTGAATACGACTCAGCGGAGTGCGCACTTCATGAGGAATAGCTTGAGTAAAGATGTGTGTTTGGCGCACTCGTCTCTCAATCTCTTCAGACATGCAGTTGAAGCCTTGGGCGAGCTCTTTCACGGGTTGCGAAAATTGCTTTAGCTCGACTCGCGTATTCAACTCACCAGAACCAAATTGTTGTTGCGCAGCCGTTAGTTGCCGAATTTGGCGGTCAAGACGTCGTACAGGTATGTAAACCATAATGCCTAAACTGCATACAACAACCAAAAGTAGAGTAAGTATAAATACAATCTCAGAATCTTCATTCCAATCAACGTGTGGGCTAAAGAAATCCGTTTTTTCTTTGAAAACTAAACTCTTCGAAGTGTTAGGCAAAGGGAATACCGCAGCATAGGTACTGCCATCAATAAGATAAACAGGTATCCCTTGCATACGGTACAGCAGATTACAATCTCGACAAGGCGGTGATCCGTCCCAGTTTTCAACCAATGTTAAATCAAAGATAAAGAAATCTTGCTTGCCGTTTTCGGTTAACTTCTTGTAGAGAGAATCCGGAGTGCCTCGTTGCTCAATGTATTGATCGACAAAATAAGCACCGTCACTCAAAAAAACACCGACTTCTGTTTTGCGCATGTACTCTTCCCCCATAAAGAGAAACAAAGCAACAGTCAGCGCAAGGCCAGTAACTAACCCCACATATAGACGAGTAAACAGGGAAAACATGCGTCATTTACCTGTCAGCATATAGCCGTGGTGACGTATGGTCTTAATGGTAGCAGTATGGATATGAGCCTTAGAGAATTTCTTCCTTAGTGAGGATATACGCATATCAATCGAACGATCAGTAATGCAGTATTCAATGCCTCTGGCAAGACGGCAACATGATTCACGAGATACTGGTTTATCGACATTCAGCATCAGGAGCTCTAGAATTTCAAACTCAGAGCTCGTTAAACCAATATCTTTTTGCAAATAAAATGCTTGGGAGCGACGAAGACAAAGACTAATGCCATATCGGCTCAGCTTTTCTTCTTCAACGATATCAACTTGACGACAATAGCGACGCAACGCTGCTTCAATACGGGCGAGAAGGATATTGCCTTTTATCGGTTTGGTAAGGTAATCATCAGCACCGAACTTAAATAAGCTCACCTCGCTCATTTCATCATCGGTCGCAGTCAAAACAATGATAATACCATGATAAAACTTACGCGCCTCTTGGCATATTTCTGCGCCATTTTTTCCTGGTAACATCAAATCTAACAGCACTAGGTCCGGCTTGAGCCCCTTAATCGTTTCTAATGCATTTTGACCGTTATCGATGACAGTTACCGTATATCCTTCGGCTTCGAGGTACATTTTGGTTAATCGAGCAATCTCTGAGTCGTCTTCTACCAGTAAGATTGTATTACCCACCATGAATCATTTACTCCACCAATATGATGGAGGGAGTATATCGCTCGTCCTATACTGCGCAACCTACTTAAATGATAATTTTAATAAAACGCAGGCTTACATACGCTTACAAACCATACATATACGATAATCCTAATCATTCTATACCCCTAAAACCATGCAATAACCTGAGGTTTTATTCATTATCAGAATATAGCTTCACATAGAAAATAAAATTCGGAATAAAAATCCACTATATTTTTAAATATATCGAATAATAGGTCTTACCAAAAAACAATATCAACATATATGACTTAGTTTGCTTATATAGACAGGACTTTATGTTGCTTCTAAGTTTCCTGCTCTAATAAAGTCTACGAGTAACATGAAATGAGATATTCCAAATTAACACCTTTAGCCATATTTTGCGCGATAAGTCTAACTGCTTGTGGCGGCAGTGAATCTAATTCGAAACCATCGACAACGACACCTCCAACACCACCAATGCCAACATTGAGCACTGTCACAATCCCAACTGTCGTTTCTACAGAGTTTCCGGCCAAGTTAAAAGTGGCTGCTGATTCGGGCTTCACCCACTATGTGAAAATCTCCCTTTCCGAAGCAAACAACAACGATACATTTCACATTGTGGCTGTTGATGACGGTGCGAATAATGAAAAAATCTTTCGTGCAGCCAAAATCATCCAACACCTTCTCACAAACCAACCAGACTCTAAGTACGGTGCTGACAAGTCTCGTATCGCTAAGACATTAGCCGAGCGTGATGCCACACTAATGCTGACCGAAAACGACGAACAGAATGATGAGATGTTAACCAAAATCTTTATCAACGAACTGATTCGCCAAGGCAAATTGAACGATGCAGTTACAAGCTCGGGCTTAGCACACTCTTTTGATACTAGTTCTCTAGAAAAGTTTGTTGTAAGCATGATGGTACTTAACGAAGATGATATGGATACACTTGTCACATCTATCGCGTCAACATTAGTAACTAGTAAAGAAACACCAAACTGGCTAAGGAATAGCCAATCTTTAATGTATCGAGAACTGACAGTTGAAGGCGATTGCCATTACATGAGTAATTTTGCCGATTACTGCGCCAATCTTGGTAAAAAAGCCGAACGAGACGCCGCTTTTGAAGAAATTTTACACTTGGTCCAAGCGCAAGGTATTGCACCTAACACGGCGACTGCGGCACTGCAAAATGACATTCAAGCTCATGCGTTAAGCATCTATAACGATATTCAATCGGGCAAACCGACGGTGTGGCGCCCTACTCAGTATGACTGGGACGATTGGAAATCGGACGACTTCGACCCTGAAAGTGTGAAACAAACGGGCCCTTCATATTCTCACGAATATTTTGCTGCCGCTTTTGAAGCTTACATGGGTGTAGCAAAAGCAAACGGACATGGTTTAGATGGCTACCAAGCGTTAACGCGTGAAGAAATGCAAACCCAAGATCCACAAGCCGTTGATTGGATCAGTGGCTTATTCCACGGATACTTGCAATATACCGCGAATATCGACTCTGCGGGCGTCAAGCTCTACACAGAAAAGACAAGTCCAGGCACAGTACCTACCTTCCGTATGGCTCCCAACAAAGACGGTTTGATAGAAGCGTACACCTACAAATCTCAGTGGCTAACAAAAGTGAAGATCATTGGCGGCGACGCGATGAATGTGATCGGTAATGATCAAAACAATACTTTTGAAGGCAACAGCAAAGACAACAGCATTTATGGTGAAGGCGGTATCAACACCTATATAGTGCCACACAAACTGGCGGAATGTACTGTTATCAAAGCAAAGAGCGTTTCTGTTGAGTGCCCGAGTACAGGCACTGACGAGTTGTACGACATTCAGAACATCCAATTCACCGACCAAACCCTAGATGTAACCAAGCTATAAAAAATGAAAAACATGAAGAAACTTATTCTATTCGCTCCCTTGCTCCTTGCTGGTTGTGGTGGCCTAGCCGTCATGGATCGTACTGATGCCGTAAAAGCACAACCAGAAATGCTGATCAAAACCGACGGTGATTTTTGGGGATTCGGTGCGGATGGCCATTTTGATTTTGCTGGTAAGTACAAAGGCAAGTATTCACGCAGTGCTTCTAACTCAAGTTGGTTTAACCGTATCTCTTTCAAAGAAGGTTCAATGGGCGCAGAAGTGATTCGTATCGACAGCGGGGAAACTTGGCTTTTGAACTGCACTGGAGGCGGTATGTCGGTTAACTACATGGGCGTCGATTTTGGTGGGAATGATCCTTACACCTGTGACATTACTCAAGATGGTAAAAAAGTCGGTGAGTTTGCGATGGAGCCAAAATCCGCTCTCATCGACATCAGCTTTGAGAAAAAAGAGACAGGCGTAGTGCGTATTGGTAGCACCCACTTTAATGTAGAAACTGTACATACTAGTCCTGACGCCATGATGGCGGTAGACATTCCATTGGGTTATAGCTTTAAGGAAGGCACACAAGAAATTGCCGCAGTGCAGACGAACGGTACCATTGCGGTACAGATGCTCCCTGAACTTAGCGAACAAAAAAAGGATGTAATTGCCATCGGCGCTGTTGCAAGTGCACTAAGTTGGCGTCCTAAGAAATAGCCACCACATAAAACGACACAAAAAAATAACAAAGCCCTCAACTTTGAGGGCTTTTATTGCTTGTACTCATAGAGATAAGTGGAGCACTACTTCTCTAATCTTCCCGTATACTGCTTGGGCGTTAATCCACGATGTTTCTTAAACATACGATTGAAGCTCGCCACATTGGTGTAACCAAGGCGCGTGGCAATGTCATCAATACTCACGCGCTTACTCAACAAACCAGCTGCAATATTACTCAATACATAGCCAGAAACCGTCGAAAAATTGAGCCCTAATTTATGCAAACGACGTTGAAACTGCTGTTCAGATAAATCAAGCAGAGAAGACACGCGCTCTAACGTTGGCAATCCATAATGGCTGCTGTAGTTCACCACTTCATAAATCACTTTCAACTCGTCTTCTGGATCGGGCATATTAAGCAAATCATCCAAATCGGAAAAACTCATCGCTAGACGGCTGTCTTCTCGATGGCTCACTTGGCGAGAAGCTAGTCGGTCATCTCCCGGGATCCATATCTCTGTTTTTGGCTGACTCCATTCCACCTCGCAGCCGAAATATTCCCGGTATCGCTCAGTATTTTTTCTCGAGCCTGAAACCTTGACACGTAAAGGCTGGTAATCTTTGCCAAGAAATTCGCGTAACACCTTAATCATAAATACCGCACAGCGGATACTATCGTGCACCTTTACTGACGTTTCTATAAACGGGTTGTGGTAAGTCCATTTGATGATTTTACCCGACTGTTCGCCAGCAAAAAACGCCCCTGATTGTAGGTTGCTCACACCATAATTCACTCGCCGAATGGTACTGGCTAAATCATTGCCGGAGAATAACCAGCGTCCCACTGGCCCTAGCTTTTGCAGTTCAATACCTCGGCTGAGACTCAACACCACATCCGGGTCACCACTAGCTTGTTCAACACAACGATACCATTCCGCAACGGCTTTTAGCGGGATCAGTGTCATTGGGTTACGAAACACCGATGCTGGGATCCCTAACTCATCCGAGTCCAAATTGTATTTAGATAACGCGAGGTTATGCATGTTTAGAATGCCCATCGCGCGAATAAATCGAACCGTTTTCATGACCAATTACATCAAATTTAATCCTATAGTGATTGAATCTGTCACAAATAAAGCCGTAAATCAAATTCAGATCACAATACGCCAACAGTTTGATAGAGGAGTGTTTAATGAGTTTACTGAGTGTCCCATTTGTCGGTACAGGCGCAGATACGGCGTTACATGTTGTCGCTGCTGTCGTTTTAATCGCGAGTGTCGCGGGCGCGTGTTACGGCTTTTGGAAAATCCATGAATTACCTATCAATAAAGCACACAGCAAAGACCATCATCAGATAGGGCTCATCACTGCGCTTACCTGGATAGGGTTTGTCTGGCACTGGGTTTGGGTGCTAGCCGTGATCTTTGCATTCGTTGATATGGAAAAAGCCATCATCAATCTGCGTGATACATGGAAAAGTAAACCGCAAACAGAAACACAGCCAAAAGAGGAAGCATAATGTTAGAAGGTTTAGCGGTATGGGCACTCTTCATCTATCTGTTGCGTTTGGTTGGCATGCCTTGGAACAAAGCAACCAAATCGTTCGCTTATCTTGGCGGCTTGGGTTGGCTAATGTTCGTCTGGGTAGGTTTGATTAACTTCACCCCGATGGATTTATCCGGCGGTTCTGTCGTGCAGTCACCACACATCCAATTGCGTCCAGATTCAACCAATGTAAAAGGTAAAGTTGACCACATTTACATTGAGCCGAATCAGCAAGTTAAAGAAGGTCAGCTCATTTATGAACTTGACCCAACGCAATACAAAATCGCATTAAATCAAGCGAACGTATCCGCTGATTCTGCTCGCGTTGCATTAGCTACAGCAAAAGGCGACATCGAGATTGAAGAAGCTAACCACGAAGCGCTAGTGCAAGATCTAGAAACATCAAAGAGCCAGTTGGAAGCGGCGAAAGTTGACTACAAATTGCAGAAAAAAATGCTAGATCGTTATGTTGAGCAAAACCGAGTGGTGCACAACACCATCACGGAAAGCGATATCGACAAACAATCGAGTGCGGTTGATATGGCACGTCACAACGTGTTGACCCTTGAGTCTCAAATCAAGAAGAAACAAGTCGATATTTCCCGTGCAAAACTGGCGATTCATAAAGCGGAACTTGCAGTTGAAACTAAACAAGCCGAACTGCGCCAAGCTGAAGAGCAAATTGCAAAAGCGCAATGGGATTTGAATAGCACAAAAGTTCATGCCCCAACAGATGGCTTTGTCACCAACTTTATCCTGCGTGAAGGTCAGCGTGTATCAATGATGCCGCGTATCAACATGTACACCAACGAAAAGTACGTACTAATGCGAGTGAACCACCAGGCGATTCGTAACATCAAACCGGGTCAGCCAGCGGAATTCTCTTCGTCCGTTTACCCAGGTAAGATCTTCTCAGCGACCGTCGAAGGCATTGTGGAAGCAACAGGTGAGTCACAAGGTAATCTACTGGGTTTCGATGATTCCGTACGTGTCACCACTGGAAAGAACTTACAGAACAAACACCACTTTGTTCGTCTTAAGATTGATGAGCCAGAAGGCTACGACATCCCTGTTGGCTCTGTTGGCCTCGCATGGGTCAGCGGTGAAAAACCGATAGGCTTCATGGCCTTCTTAGATGTGATTCGCGGGATCATCATCCGAATGAAGTCTCAACTGTACTTCTTCTACTCTATCTAAACTCGCAAACCGCCAGTTACGCTGGCGGTTTTCTTTTCATTTGTATCCAAACATATCCTTTTCCCGTATAACAATTAGTTAGTAAATAGCGGAAAAGATTCATGTCGGCAAAGGAAAGAAGCCTACCTACCCATCGCATCTCAAGATTCAGCAAGTTCGCTTCACTTGCTACCCGTGTCGCAGGCAATGTGATTGCAGAAGGCACGAAGCAGATAGCCAAAGGCAACAAACCAAAAGCGAAAGACCTCTTGCTGACGCCACAGAACATCGCGCGCTTAACTGACCAACTTGCTCACCTGCGTGGCGCTGCAATGAAGCTTGGTCAAATGCTATCAATGGATGCTGGTGATGTTTTAGAACCTGAACTTGCCGATATTCTTTCCCGTCTTCGTTCCAACGCAGACCCAATGCCTGCAAAACAACTCAACGCAGTAATGGAAAGTTCGCTGGGAACGAATTGGAAAGCTGAGTTTCTGTCATTTAACTTCAAACCAATCGCCAGTGCATCAATAGGACAAGTGCACCAAGCTTACAGCGATGCGGGCGATAACCTAGCCGTCAAAGTGCAATATCCGGGCATACGGAAAAGTATCGATAGCGACGTCGATAATGTCGGTACACTGCTCAAGGTCGTTGGGTTGATTCCCGAGTCTGTCGACTACAAAGGATTGCTCGAAGAAGCGAAAAAGCAGCTACATGACGAGGCCGATTACGCACGAGAGGCACAATTTGCCATTCGTTATCATGACGCTTTGAAGGAGCACCCTCATTTTGTCGTACCGAAGATTCATACTGAAAGTTGCTCAGACTCCGTTCTCGCGATGGAATTCATTGATGGTAGCCCGATTGAGCAAATCGAACATTATGATCAGAGTACACGGGATTTTGTCATGCACAGCCTACTCGAATTACTGTTTCGAGAGCTGTTCGAATTTAAGATGGTACAAACCGACCCAAACTTCGCCAACTACTTATATATCGAAAACACTCGTCAAATCGGCTTGCTAGATTTCGGGGCGACCCGCGAATACAGCGAACGGTTCAGTACCGGCTATCGCCAAGCTTTTGCGTCTGTCGTGAATAATGACGAACAAGGCTTAAATGATGCGCTTGAACAAATAGGCTTCTTCAGCCAAACCATCCTTCCAGACCAGCGCCAAGCGATTCTCGATCTAGTGAAAATGGCATGTGAACCGATGTTAGTTGATGAGCCTTATGACTTTAAAGCCAGTGGCTTAGCACAAAAGCTTCGCGAAGCTGGCACTATTTTAAGCATGGAACAAGAATACTGGCATACTCCACCAGCAGATGCCCTATTTTTGCACAGAAAAATAGGCGGAATGTACTTGCTGGCAGCCCGTATTGGCGCAAAAGTGAACATTCGCCAATTGGTACAGCCATATCTCACCATCAACAGCAAATAGCCTATTGTTTTTCTGTTACTTTCAAGTACCTTGAGCAAGGTTAAGATGCATAGTTGTGCATCTCAATAACATGCCATACTTCCATAAAACGAATTAACTATCGGGGTGCTCGGTGAGCAAGTTTCAAGATCTCTCCACTCTAATCCAGCAAATTGGCCAAGCCGAAGAAGCGGATCAAGTCGCAACGCTCAATGAATCTATTGAAGCGGGCCTCGAGCCCGGCGCGGTTGCCCTGATTCTAGAAGCATTTCCAATCGACGATCGTGTTCGCTTATGGCGAGCTTTACCACTAGAGCTACATATCGACGTGTTAACGGAAATGCGTGCGGACGTACGTTTCTCTATCATCAATGCGTTATCTGAAGTCGAGCTAAAGCTCACTCTCGCTAAACTCGACAACTTGTCGCTCATCGAATGGGCCGATTCGTTGCCAGAGTCGATCATCAACGAAGCGCTCTCGTTGATAGAAAAAGATGAGTTGGAACTTTACGATCAAGCAAACGAGTATGCTGATGAAGAACTCGGCCACTGGGCTGAACGTAAGATCATCACCCTGCCCTTCAACATTACGATTGGGACAGCTAAGCAGTTAATGGAGCGCTATAGCTACGACACGCCTCAACAGGTGTATCTGATTAATCGTAATAAACAGTATCGTGGAACGGTCAACTACTTCGATATCTTACGTGGTGACCCCGATACTCGCTTAAAAACACTCGTTATTGAGGCTGTGACGGTTCTAGACAGTAAAATGATGCTTCCTGAAGCGGTAGAGGCATTAGAACACAGCGCACTGCCCGCTCTCCCTGTAACTGATGCAGACCAAACACTGATCGGTGAAGTCGATTGGCAGTTTGCATTGAGTACACAGCGTGAAATCTACGAAGCACGTTTGATGGCCGGTACAGGTATGGATGAAGGCGATGACTTGTTTGCGCCAGTATTAAAAAGCTCGCAAAAGCGCGGTGTTTGGTTAGGCATCAATTTGCTTACTGCGATTTTGGCGTCTGTCACTATCGGACTATTTGAAGATGTAATTGCGCAGGTGGTGGCTTTGGCGGTGCTCATGCCAATTGTTGCATCCATGGGGGGCATTGCTGGCAGCCAAACGCTCACTCTAATGATTCGTGCGATGGCGCTTAATCAGATCACCCCAGGTAACCGCTTCAAGCTTTTGAAAAATGAGTTGGGTATTGGCTCTCTGAACGGCATTGCTTGGGCGTTAATCATCGGCGGGCTCGCCGGATTGTGGTTTCAATCTCCGGTTCTTGGGGGAACCATCGCGCTGGCCATTATCGTCAATATTATTACCGCAGCTTTATTTGGTGTGCTGATTCCCATTATTCTGGATAAGTTTAAATTGGACCCCGCTTTGGCTGGCTCGGTGATTCTAACAACAGTGACAGATGTAGTTGGTTTTTTCGCCTTTTTAGGAACGGCGAGTTTAGTCATGCTTTAAAAGGTTCATTGTTTATTAATCAATCATTAGCATAATAGAGTCAAATTGCATAACGCAGTTGCAAATTGCAAACATACTCAAACTTTAAGCAACGCATGTCACAGAAACTACGTATTTTAGGGCATATTAAAGTTGGCACAGTAACTGCATTATATAAATCGACCCTTCTTAAGCCGAGGGTCACCTAGCCAACTGACGTTGTTAGTGAACTTGATTTTGTTCACATGTATATAAGCCAATCGCACTCTTTGCGGTTGGCTATTTTTTTATGTGGCTATTGCCCTCTTATCCTCTGACCGAGCTCGGTTGTACTTTTCTTACCCACAACAGATTGTTTACTGTTTATAAAATTCAAATATTCGCCCACTAAACCATTAGAAATACCAGCTTCAACAAAAATAAATCACCTACATAAAATAAAACCAAGAAAACACACCCAAGAAAAGAACAAATAACGTCCAAACCAAAAATCTCATCATGAAATCGTTTTCTTTTCATAGAAATCGACTGAACAATCCAGAGTTATAGATAAATTTAATCCATAAAAACAAATGGCAATTCAAAACACTAATTTCACATAGAAAACCTGTCTATAAATCATAGAAAATACGTAAAAATAAATTTTTCAATTTTAGAATTTAAAAATTAAACCATTGTTATTAAAGGAAAAAATACAAACCAAAAACCAAGCAAACGTTTAAATTTCAATTTTATCATTGACTATTAAATTTACATCACGATAATACGCGCCGTTTGCCTGAAAACCAGGTGCTATAATTAAATATTTCAATGTGCGGAGGTAATAATGGCTGGAGACAATAATTACAGTCTTGGACCAGTTCCCAACACGGCCAGAAAAGGCGTGGCATCACTTACAATGGTGATGTTAGGACTCACTTTTTTCTCCGCAAGTATGTGGACTGGGGGTTCTCTCGGTACTGGGCTCTCCTTCAATGATTTTTTCCTCGCTGTTCTCATCGGTAACCTAATCCTCGGTATTTACACTTCTTTCCTCGGTTACATCGGCGCTTCTACTGGTCTCTCTACTCACCTTCTTGCTCGTTTCTCTTTTGGTTCTAAAGGCTCTTGGCTTCCTTCCGCTCTTCTTGGCGGTACTCAAGTTGGGTGGTTTGGAGTTGGTGTCGCGATGTTTGCGATTCCGGTGCATAAAGCAACGGGCATCGATACCAACACGTTGATCCTTGTATCCGGTTTGCTCATGACCGCGACCGTTTACTTTGGCATCTCCGCACTGATGGTGTTGTCAGCAATTGCCGTTCCTGCCATTGCGCTACTTGGCGGCTACTCTGTCATCGAGGCAATAAATAGCGTTGGTGGTATTGGCGAACTACAACAAGTTCAACCAACCGAGCCACTCGATTTTTCAATAGCTCTCGCGATGGTTGTCGGCTCTTTTGTCAGTGCTGGTACATTAACGGCGGATTTCGTACGCTTTGGTAAAAAGCCGCGCAGCGCCGTGATGATCACCATGGTGGCATTTTTCATCGGTAACTCGTTAATGTTTATCTTTGGCGCGGCAGGTGCGTCGGTGACGGGTCAATCAGACATTTCTGAAGTGATGATCGCGCAAGGTCTTCTTATTCCAGCTATCATCGTTCTTGGCTTGAACATCTGGACGACCAACGACAACGCGCTCTACGCATCGGGTCTTGGATTTTCCAACATCACAGGCTTACCAAGTAAATACATCTCAATGGCGAACGGTCTTGTTGGCACACTTTGCGCTCTCTGGCTCTACAATAACTTTGTTGGCTGGCTGACCTTCTTATCTTTGGCAATTCCACCGATTGGCGGTGTGATCATCGCTGACTTCTTCACGAACCGTAAACGCTACGCAAACTTTGAAGCCGCCCAATTCCAAAACGTTAACTGGGCTGGCATTATCGCTGTCGTGATTGGCGTTGGTGCGGGACACTTCCTGCCTGGCGTAGTGCCGATTAACGCTGTACTTGGCGGCGCAATTAGCTTCCTGATTCTTAATCCTATTCTTAACAAAAAAGCACTGGCTACACAGCCAGCGTAAGGAACCATCATGACAACACTACTGATCAAAAACGTAACGCTAAAAGGACAAGAAGGTCTGCAGCAAATTTTGATTGAAGATGGTCAATTCAAGCACATTGAAAGCAACGATGTGGAGCTTAGTCATAACGGTGACATCATCGATGCTGAAGGCGGTATGGCGGTTGCGCCTTTCTGCGAGCCACACATTCACTTAGATACAACTCAAACCGCAGGCGAGCCAAGCTGGAACATCTCTGGCACATTGTTTGAGGGTATTGAACGTTGGGCTGAGCGCAAAGAAATGCTGTCGATTGAAGACGTGAAAGCGCGCGCAAAACAAACCTTAAAATGGCAGATAGCAAACGGCGTACAACACGTTCGTACCCACGTCGATGTTTCAGACCCTACCCTAATTGCCCTAAAAGCGATGGTAGAAGTGCGTGAAGAGATGAAAGAATGGGTAGATATCCAAATCGTCGCCTTCCCGCAGGAAGGAATTCTCTCTTACCCAAATGGCAAAGAGCTGCTAGAAGAAGCCGTCAAATTAGGTGCGGACGTGATTGGCGCGATTCCACACTTTGAATTCACACGCGAATATGGCATTGAATCGCTGCACTACGTATTCGAGTTAGCGCAAAAATACGACCGCCTGATCGACGTGCATTGTGATGAAATCGATGACGAACAATCTCGCTTCGTTGAAACACTGGCAGCATTAGCGCACAAGTTTGATATGGGGAATAAAGTCACGGCCAGTCACACCACAGCGATGGGTTCCTACAACGGTGCATACGCATCTCGCCTGTTCCGTTTATTACGCATGTCCGGTATCAACTTCGTGGCAAATCCATTGGTGAACATTCACCTACAAGGCCGTTTTGATGATTACCCAAAACGTCGCGGCGTAACACGAGTGAAAGAGATGCTGAATGCCAACATCAACGTCTGCTTTGGACACGATGATGTATTTGACCCTTGGTACCCACTAGGCACTGCAAACATGCTGCAAGTGCTGCATATGGGTCTGCACGTGTGTCAGGTGATGGGTTACGACCAAATCAACAACTCACTGGATCTGATCAGCACCAATTCAGCACGTACACTGAACATTCAAGACAAGCACGGTATTGAAGAAGGCAAACCAGGTAGTTTACTGATTCTTCCCGCAGAAAATGGTTTTGACGCAGTACGTCGCCAAGTGCCGGTTCGCTACTCTGTTCGTCACGGTAAAGTGATTGCAGAAACAAAGCCTGCGACGACTCATATTCATCTTGAACAAGCAGAGCAAGTAACGTTCAAACGCTAAAAAGATCGGCGTGACGAAAAAGGCCTGACGACATCGTCAGGCCTTTTTTCTACTGGTAAACATCACTGCTCGCTCTGTCTATTCTTGTCTCATAAACCACTGAACACATTGAAAGGCCATATAAAACGGCTCAGTACCAAACGTTGCACAAGGTTCTGGTGGCTGAATCTCAATTACACCATCGCACTTGGAAATTATTCTAAGCGTTGGGCATACTTCTGACTTCATTTTAGTTGTAGATATGAACCATGACGTCATTAAGCCAGATAGAACCACAATTTTTGGAATTTATGCAGCAAGAGATGCAAGTAGATGCAGCTCATGATCTTAAACACGTAAAACGCGTGGTCAAAACAGCGAAACAGCTCTGCAAAGAAGAAAATGCAGACATCGCGATTGTATTACCGGCTGCCTATTTGCATGATTGCTTTACTTACCCGAAAGATCACCCAAATCGCAAAGAGAGCTCAATCATCGCAGCCAAAAAAGCGGTCGCATTTTTAGAGAGTATCGATTATCCGCAGCAATATCATGATGCCATTGCTCATGCGATAGAGGCACACAGCTTTAGCGCAAACATCAGGCCAAATACGTTGGAAGCCAAAATCGTCCAAGATGCCGACCGTCTGGACGCTTTAGGCGCAATTGGCGTGACGCGATGCATTCAAGTCAGCACTCAATTTAACGCGCAACTATACAACGACAGCGATATATTTGCCGAAGAGCGTGAACTTAACGATAAACAATTCACTCTGGATCACTTTCAAACCAAGTTATTCAAAATCGCTGAAACCATGAACACGGAGTCAGCGAGACGCGAAGCGCAAAAACGCAAAACCTTTATGCAAACGTACCTAGAGCAGTTACACGACGAGGTAACAGCGTAAATGTCAGAAAGCTATACGTTAATTAAAGAGCTTAAACGCCAACTAAAGTTAGCTGGGCTGCATTATGCGGATGTTGCACAACACCTTAATTTAAGTGAAGGAAGCGTCAAACGTTTACTCGCTGAAGGTCAGCACATTAGCCTTGAGCGCTTAGAACGAATTTGCCAATTGATTGGTTTAGAAATGGCGGAACTATTTAAGCTCGCGGCTGCGCACAATAAAGGTCTAGAGTCGCTAACGTTAGAGCAAGAAAAGCAGCTGGTTGACGATAAAGCCCTGCTGCTCGTGGCGATCTGTGTTGTAAATGGCTATCAGTTTGAACAAATCGTTCAGCAATATACCTTCAATGAGTTGGAACTGGTGCAAAAGCTTGCTCATTTGGATCGGCTGAACATCATCGACTTGCAGCCAAATAACAAAATTCGTTTGCGTATATCTCCGACATTTAAGTGGCAGATGGGCGGCCCTATTCAACGGTTCTTCCAACAGCAAGTTCAAGACGCCTTTTTCCAAAGCTACTTTTCTGGTGAAGATGAAAAGTTCTCCATGGCAACAGGATTGATGAGTGTACCAACCAACAAGAAGCTACAACAGAAACTGCAAAAGGTCATCGATGAGTTTTATCAGGCTTGCCAAAGTGATAGCTCTCTCGATATGGACGAAAAACACGGCACCTCTCTGATTATTGCGATGCGTCGCTGGACGTTCCCTTTGTTTGAACCATGGGAAAGAAAACTCCCCAATAAGTCTCGCAATTAGTAACTCAATAAATAAATGGAAATAAAAGTAACGAATTTCGTTACTTTTGGTGGCGTACAACGTCACTTGAAAGAGAAAGCTGGTTTAATCGTTCATTGAGCATAAAGTGCTCCCATCTCATTCGACTTTGTTTAATCGGGGCCCGTATGTTTTTCTCAAAACGCTTTTTTCCTTACTTTGTGACGCAATGCCTTGGCGCACTCAATGACAACATCTACAAAAACGTTCTGTTATTGATGGTGACATACAGCCAAATTGATAACCTACCAATATCCGTCAATCTATTCGTTAATTTGGCGGCAGGCTTATTCATCCTACCTTTCTTTCTATTCTCAGCGCATGCTGGTGCCGTCGCTGACAGCATGGACAAAGCCAAATTAATCCGACGTCTAAAGCTCATCGAACTAGCTATCATGTCTTGCGCAGCAACCGCTATTGCCACCCAAAGTGCCATGCTGATGCTGGTATTGCTGTTTATGACAGGCACTCAATCGGCCTATTTTGGTCCCGTGAAATACGCCTTGTTACCACAAGCGCTCAAACCAAATGAGCTTGTTAAAGGAAATGCTTGGGTTGAAATGGGCACGTTTCTTTCGATTCTTATAGGTACGCTTAGCGCAGGCCTGCTGCTAGCCATTCCTAATGGTACCTTGATTGCTTCTTGTACCGTGATTGCCTTGTCTTTGCTTGGGTTCATGAGCAGCGTGAATATTCCAACGATGCCTAGCCAATCGAATGACAAAGCGAAATTTGAACCGATTTCTGGTTTAAAGAACACGTTAAAAGTGGCAAAAAAACAGAGAGGCATCTGGATGTCTATTCTTGCCATCAGTTGGTTCTGGTTCATGGGTGCGACTTACCTAACTCAATTCCCTAACTTCGCACGCGAACATTTGTTCGCAGATAGCACTGTCGTTTCTTTACTGTTGGCATTGTTTTCGATTGGTATCGCGACAGGCTCTTGGTTGTGTGAAAAACTTTCTTTCAACCGCGTTGAGCTTGGTATTTTGCCATTCGGTATCCTTGGTCTGACAGTCTTTGGCGTCGACTTGCTATGGGCAGTCCCAAGTTATCCATCACTTCCGGTGCACTTTTATGATGTGCAAAGCTTCGTTGCTGAATCAAAACATCTGCGCGTCATGATTGACCTGTTCCTTGTTGGTGTAAGCGGAGGTGTCTTTATTGTTCCTCTTTATGCGTTCATCCAATCGCGTTCAAACAAAGGGGAGTGTGCACGTGCCATTGCTGCTAACAACATCATGAATGCGTTGTTTATGGTGGTGTCTGCTTTGGTTTCGATCGTTGTACTCAGCGTACTAGAGCTTTCTATTGTGGAACTGTTTGTCATGATGGCAATAGGTAACTTCTTCGTGGCAATCTATGTCTATCGTCAAGTACCGGAATTCACACAACGCTTTATCAGTTATTTACTCAGCCATTGTATGTATCGTGTGTCCGTAAAGGGGCGCCAACATATTCCTGAACAAGGTGCTGCGTTAATCGTGGCTAACCATGTTAGCTATGTCGATGCATTGATTTTGATGGGAACCTCTACTCGCCCGGTTCGTTTTGTGATGGACAAATCCATCAGCGAGCTACCTGTTCTTAAATATGTATTCCGTCATGCCGGTGTTATCCCGATCTGTTCTCCACGTAAGTGTGCCGACACTTACCGACGAGCATTTGAACAGATTGAACAAGCACTTAACGACGGTGAGGTTGTCTGTATCTTCCCTGAGGGTCGTTTAACGTCTAACGGTCAATTGGGTGAGTTTCGCCCTGGTGTAGAGAAAATCCTTGAACGTAACCCTGTTCCTGTCATCCCTATGGCGTTAAAAGGGCTTTGGGGTTCTTTTTTCAGCCACAAAGGCGGACATGCTCTCACAAAACGACCGACTCGTTTTTGGTCAAAAGTGGATGTTGTTATCGGTGAAGTGTTAAGTCCTGCGTCTTTAAATCGTCATCAATTGCAACAACAAGTACAGGATTTACTGGGCTGAGTCGCTTGCTACAGCAGTCAAACTTTGCAGCAAAACGTAAATATGCACCACAAAGCACAAGTAGTTTCTTGTCAATTAGAGTAGGATATCTACGACGTCATAAATCTAGGAGGTATTATGAAAATCATCATCTTACATGGTCTTTATATGCATGGGCTGGTCATGCAGCCTCTTAGCCAAAAGCTGAGAAAACTCGGATACGAAACGCAAGTACTCAGCTATAACACTGTTGCTATCGATGAGTCTTCACTGTTTGATTCTATTGATCATTCGCTTAATCCACTGACCACAAACGTGCTCGTGGGACACAGCTTGGGGGGCTTGATGATTAAGCGCTATCTCGCCAACAGAAAACCGAGCACTAACTTAATCTCTCATGTTGTCGCTATCGGTTCGCCTCTTAAAGGCGCGTCCATTGTAGGTCGAATTCAAGATCTCGGATTGGGTGCAATTTTAGGCAATTCGCCACACCACGGATTAAACAAACATGATGACGCCTGGGATTTCCCTCAAAAACTCGGCAGTATCGCAGGAACGATGCCGATTGGCGCTCGCCCATTGTTGATCCGTAATGACAACACCATGTCGGACGGTACCGTTACCGTAGAAGAGACAAGACTGGACGGTATGCAAGATCATATCGAAGTGAAGCAAACGCATACGAGCCTGATTTACAACACCTTCGTGCCGCAGCAGATTGATCACTTTATTCGCACAGATTATTTCCGTCGATAGCACACTTTTCCATCATACAGATGGAATCGACTTTCCAAGCTATTCAGTTCGCAGTACTATCCTAGCTCCACTTCTTCACAACTTGGATGAAGTGGTACATTTTTAATTGTTCTCAGGGCGGGGCGAAATTCCCCACCGGCGGTATACTTTTTCAAGTGAGCCCGCGAGCGCTCGATTCGTCGAGGTCAGCAGATCTGGTGAGATGCCAGAGCCGACGGTTATAGTCCGGATGAAAGAGAATAAGAATACACCAGCATAGCGAGTCAGATCGCTAAGAATGCTGGTGCACTTCTTTTTGATCGTATTTTACGGCGATCTCTCATACCGCCCTGATTCTGGTGAAATTTAGGAGTTAACCATGAATCAGTCATCACTACTTGCCGAATTCGGCGACCCAATTACTCGCGTTGAAAACGCACTTATCGCTTTAAAAGAAGGCCGTGGCGTACTGCTTCTTGATGATGAAGATCGCGAAAACGAAGGCGATATCATTTATTCAGTCGAGCACCTCACTAACGAGCAAATGGCATTGATGATCCGCGAATGTAGCGGCATCGTTTGTTTGTGCTTAACAGATGCTCAAGCAGACAAACTGGAACTGCCTCCAATGGTGGTAAACAACAACAGCGCAAACCAAACCGCATTTACGGTTTCTATTGAAGCGAAAGTTGGTGTAACAACGGGTGTTTCAGCAGCAGACCGCGTAACGACCATTAAAACGGCGGCAAACCCGCACGCAAAACCGGAAGATCTTGCTCGCCCGGGTCACGTATTCCCTCTGCGCGCACGTCCAGGTGGTGTAATGACTCGCCGTGGTCACACAGAAGGTACGATTGATCTGATGCAAATGGCAGGGCTTCAACCCGCTGGCGTACTGTGTGAAGTGACCAATCCAGATGGCACGATGGCAAAGGCACCGGAGATCGTAGCATTCGGTCGCCTGCACAACATGCCGGTACTGACGATTGAAGACATGGTAATGTACCTGAACCAGTTCGAGTTGAAACTGGCATAGTCAGATCTCAGCTCTTGAAAAAAGCCTCGCATTTGTGCGGCTTTTTTGATCGATCCTCTTTGCACTTGAGTAGTTATACTTATTGAAAACAAGGGGAACAACACCATGAAAGGATTACTGAAACTCGCCGCTCTCGTTAGCTTTCTCTCCATGAATTCGCTTGCTCTTGCATCTGAGTGCCCTGATATTCTTCAAGGTAAGCAAAGGTTGTTAAACTCAACGGAAGAAGTCGATCTATGCGAAAGCTTTAAGGGAAAGACACTACTAGTCGTCAATACAGCAAGCCAGTGCGGCTTCACTCCTCAGTTCGAACAGTTAGAAACCCTCTATCAAACTTACAAAGACCAAAACTTCACCGTTATCGGTTTCCCGAGCAATGACTTTCGACAAGATAGAGGAAGCGAAACAAACACTGCGAAAGTCTGTTATCTCGATTACGGGGTAACCTTTCCAATGATGGCTCGCTCTTCAGTATTAGGTGTAGATGCGAACCCAGTCTTCAACCAAATTACTAACCAAGCAGGCATAAAACCAAAATGGAACTTCTACAAGTTTCTGATTAGCTCTGAAGGTAAAGTTATTGCTACTTTTCCAAGCTCCACATCACCGACAAGTACTACGCTTACCAATATGATAGAGCAACAATTGTAAGGTGACGACCATGACAACACGCTCAACCATGCTACAACTCGGTTACTTAGGCCTGGTTCCATTTGTGTTTAGTTTAGGGCTGATTTTCACTGACATCTCACTCTTCAATTTAAGTGGTCAGAAATTTTTCATCGCATATAGCGCCGTTATATTAAGTTTTTTATCTGGCATCCTTTGGGGTAATGGCATTGAGCATTACTACCACCGCCTTAGCCGAAATGTATTAATTCTCAGCAACCTTTTTGTCTTACTGGCTTGGGGCGCATTACTGCAGGGCCACAAACATTACGCGGTCGCTACCCTACTCTTAGCAATTGGGTATCTTGCTGTTTGGTATGCAGAAAAGCTCGTGAGGAAAGTCGAACAAGACGCCGAGCCCAAGGGATATCAAGGAATGAGGAGCAAACTGACCTTCGGCGTAATCGTAATGCACGGATTGGCTTTAGTTTCATAACCTGGTCTGTCCAGTACTAAGATCACAAAAAAACGTCTTTTTATAAAACAATGTTCATTTCGTGAATGCACACATATTTTGAACACTGTTTTGTTTCATTTATGAATCAATCCACATATAAGTAATTCAAAGCATTCACAAAGGATATGAATATGTTTTTTCGCAAACTTTTGTTTAGCACTGCGATGATCAATGCAACGACAGGTTGCGTGTCTTACCAGGCACAACAAGCCGCCGCTCAAACAGTAAATAATACAGGTGCCGTGCTTACCAATGTGATTAAAACCACGATTGCTCAGCCATGTAATGTTGCAATCACTGCTGCTAGCTTGTTTTATCCGCATGCCATATTTATGACTAGTGTTCCGACTCAAGCATGTACAAGCGTTCTTAGATAATACGAGTGTGATAAGCATAAAAAATGGCGACTCTACCGTCGCCATTTTTAAGCATCAATGCTATTTACAGTTACAGCGTCAATAAGTAATTAACTAATTGATTGTACTCGTCGTAAGTACGAATTTCGTTGGCCAAAACAATGTATTTATTGTTCACAACCACACCCGGAACCCCTCTTAACGTGCTGGCAGAAAATTGCTTATCAAAACCTTTCTGCATTGAGTTTACGGCGAAACTGTTGTAAGCCGCATCAAACTTCTTACCTTCTACGCCATTATCAACGAAGAGTTGTTTCAGCTCAGCTTCGTCTTTTGGCGCTTGTCGCTTTTGATGAATTTGGGCAAACATGGCAGGAATCATTGTATCTTCAACCCCGAGCGACACCATCGTCGCGTAGGACTTGGCCATCGGAATCGCCATATCTCCGCCCATGAACCCCACATGTACCTTTTCAAACTTTGCCTCTTTTGGCAGAGCAGGTTTTAAACGCTCAATAAGCGACTCAAACTTGTAGCAATGTGGGCAATAAAAAGAAAAGAATTCCGTCACAACAGGTTTCGATGCTTTCTTAACATCCAGAACTTTGTAGTGCTTCCCTTCTTCAAATTGCGCTGCATGAGCGGTAAAAGTCAGTAAAAGTGCACTACATAAGGCAAGTAGTTTTTTCATTGTTTATTTCCTTGTGGCATTCAAATGCCAAATCATTTCATTTGGTAAGAAGGGGTAAACCCCAAGTAATTTGAGATGAGGAATTAAACAATCGGAGGACGATAAAGCTTGGTGATCACTGTCACTACTTTTTCGACTAGAGGCCTATCAATCAAAGCAAGGCTATAAGGAAGAAGCAGTAAGTCGTTTTGAGATAAGTTGGCGGGAATTTTGACCATGCAGGAAGAGCTACAACTCGTGTGAGATTGTTGTGCCTTATTGATGGCTGACTCATCGTGATGTGATTCTACGCAGTCGTCATTGACGCCAAGTTGTTTGTGTAGAGCAGCCTGTTGAACAATAAGATCGCGTACTTCAATTGTTTTCATCGGAGCGGAAGCCTGCGCCACAGGAGCGACACTACTCAAAAGCATAGCAACTAAGCAAACTATCGCAGTCAACAATGTACGGTTAAACTTCAACATAGCTACATCAAGGAAAATGGTGATTTAAGATAATACATGATAACGGTTTGACTTCAAGATACGGACTCTCGGCTCGCTAACAAACTCTGTTCTTTGACTATTTTAGGCTAGTGAATTTTCTCTCTAACGCTCCCTCAGTACACGAAACCAGCACAACGAGCTATTCACCGTTCGGATACTCCCCTCATCAGATACCAGCAACAATTCTATAAAACTTGAAATCATTATGAAACACGAGTAATAGTTAGAACAGTTTTTGTACGAACAAGGAAAGATCAATGCTTAAAAAAAGATTCTTTAAGACAAAAGATGAAGTCGAAGTCACGTTCGAGCTAGATAAAGATCAGTGGGACTCTGTCCAAATTGCTGGAGACTTCAACAACTGGCAGCCAGAACCGATGAAATTAGTGAAGAAAAGTCGTCAGTTTAAATTTAAAACCCGCTTACCTAAAGCGCAGAATGTTCAGTTCCGTTACTTGCTCGATGATGCGAAGTGGGAAAATGACCCACAAGCTGATGCTTACGTTCCAAATGTTTTTGGCAGCGACAACAGCGTCGTGTGTACCACCGAATAAGCGGTAATTTCGCTTTAAGATTCCATACCTAGGCGCAAACGTTGCGCCTTTTTACATCTCCCGAAATGTGATTGGTGATTAGATTTAAATCATTAATTGGCAATTTTATCCAATTAACTCATCCGATAACCTTATTCTGAGAAAGCTTTATTTGAAATAATTCGTAAATTTGTTTAAGTTCCATTGATATTAAATATTGTATACATCACTTAAATGAACGCACAACAAATCAAACCATCTCTAATCATTGTGGAAGACGATCCCAAATTACAAACTATGTTGGGTGAGTATTTTGTTGAACAAGGTTTTCAGGTCAAATGTATCGACAATGGGACGGACGCACCCAATGCGATTATTGACACACAACCAGACGTGGTGCTGTTAGATTTGATGCTACCCGGGCAAGATGGTCTGAGTGTATGTCGTCAAATCCGAGAATGCTACAAAGGCAAAGTGTTGATGCTGACAGCAAGTGATGATGACTTCGATCATGTCGCCGCATTAGAAATAGGCGCAGATGACTTTGTTACTAAACCCATCAAACCTCGCGTATTGCTGGCTCGTATTCGCATGCTATTAAGAAGAAAAGAGGCGGCGCCTACCGAGTCCGAAAACGGCCTACAAATTGGTGTTCTGTGTTTAAACCGGTTGCGTAAATCGTGCGTAATGAACCAAGAAGAAATTGCGCTGACAGACGGCGAGTTCGATTTGTTGTGGGTTCTTGCTACGCATGCTGAAAAAACACTATCACGTGAGTGGCTGACCAAAACACTGCGTGGTATTGAATACGATGGCACAGACCGAACCATTGATAATCGCATAGTGACACTGAGAAAGAAGCTAGGCGATGCTTCTTGCTCACCACAAAAAATCATTACCGTTCGCGGCAAAGGCTACCTATTTATGCCTGATGCATGGAATGAATAATGAGACGGATTTATCTGGAAAGCTTTGTTGGCCTTATCATTCTGTTTATGGCTAGCTTGTGGGGATACGAGTTCTTAGTTTATGAGATCAACACAGATTATGACTACCTATTACAAGAGCATGAGGGGCAAGCTTTTCACGATCTGATCTATCCTATCTATAAAGAACACGGATTAGAATATACTCAACAACAGTTGGAACAATTTGCCACATCAAGCCATCGTTTGTTGGTGCCTCATACGCTTGAAGAGCTTCCAACAGACATCAAAAAGGCGTTTGAAAGTGATACCTCCGTTAACGTCGCTTACGATGAAGAAAGGGATATCTGGTTCCGCCTAGATGCGAGCACGCCTATCTTTAAAATGAGCGATAATCCGAATAGCCCTGTGGTTAAAGCAGCCAACTTTGATGACAATATCGTTTGGTTGTTCTTTTTAGCTGGATTTGCTCTGTATTGCATATTGTTGATCTGGTTCTTAAGCCGTCGGATTCGAGAGCTAGAGAGAGTGACCGTTGAGTTTGCCTCAGGTAACTTCAAGGCTCGAGCTAGTACCTCAAGCGCTAAGTCTGTTGGGACGTTAAACAAAAGCTTTAACACGATGGCCGATAAAGTATCTCGCTTGATCACTAGCAATAAAATGCTAACTAACGCCGTTGCACATGAATTGCGTACCCCAATCTTCCGCTTACAATGGCAAGCAGATTTGTTATCGGATTCAACCTTAACTGAACAACAGAAAAAGTATGTTTACAGTATCGTCGAAGACATTGACGAGATGGAAGAAATGGTTGAAGAATTGCTTTACTACGCAAAGATGGAGCGTCCTGACACAGCATTACAAACTCAAGAAGAAGTCGTCCTATTCAACTTAGTCAAAGAATTACGACAGAGATGGCAAAAAGAGACTACGCTCGGTATTTCGCTTCAAGAAGTAAACTCAGAAAACGTTCTCGCGTTTGCTGACCCAAAATTGTTAAAGCGAGCCTTAGATAACTTGCTGCGCAATGCAATGCGGTACGCGGATAAGCAGATTTTAGTAGAGATAAAACACGATCAGCACCGCTGCTTCATCAATGTTCATGATGATGGCATAGGTATTGAAGAAAAGCATTGGCCTCATCTATTCGAACCATTTTACAGCGCGGATGAATCTCGCAACAAAAAGACGAGCGGGTTTGGGCTCGGTTTGGCGATTGTCAGACAGATAATGGAGCTTCAACGTGGAGAAGTTTCGATTTGCCATAGCCCACTTGGAGGAGCTTGCTTCACACTTAGCCTCAAAAAATCAGACAGTTAACTTATCCTTCCTACCCCATTTACAGAAGACGACACTTCAATACACTCAAGCGACAGAGCCCAACAATAAAACAGTGTACATTTAATCCATAAGATTCACACACTAAATGGATAGTACTCATGTATAAATCTTTTATCCTGATTATGGCGCTTACTTCTACGCTTACAGCTTGCGCCTACAACCAAAAACCTGTCGTCGACATGACCAATGTCGACCCTAGTACATATGAACAAGACTTTCTTTACTGCCAAGGCTATGCAGAAAATGTCGACAAATCAGAGGCAGCGAAATCTGAAGCCACTAATGGGGCAGTTACAGGCGCATTGATCGGCGCAGCTGCTGGTGCGCTAGAAGACGGATTAGGTGGAGCGGCTGTCGGTGCTGCTGCCGGCGGTGCTGTAGGAGCTGGAGCTGGTGCTTTGAGTGGAACAAATGATTCAACCAAAACTCAATCTCTCGTATTGCGTAAATGCCTCCAGCACAAAGGCTATACCGTCTACGATCTTGATTAAATAAGCACTTTTCTTAAATTATCGCGCGATGGATTCTATTCACAAATGTTTCACGCTGTAACGATTAATCTCGTTACCTCTCTGGGATATGTGTTCCATCCCAATGCTTAAATAGTAAGGTCATATTTTGAAGCCAGGTAAAACAGGTATACGCCGTGTCATGGATGCGACCGGCTATTCATTTCAAGGATTGAAAGCCGCATGGACACACGAAGCCGCTTTTAGACAAGAACTGATTCTCGCCTTGGTGCTTTCCGTCTGTGCTTTTTTCCTTCCTGTCACCACATACGAAAGAGTGCTGATGATCAGTAGCCTGTTCTTGGTATTGATCGTCGAACTCATTAATTCCGCCGTAGAAGCGGTTGTCGACCGTGTTAGCGATGACTGGCACGAGCTCAGTGGTAGAGCCAAAGATATTGGTTCAGCAGCAGTATTTGTTGCGTTAACTCTTGCCCTTTTTATTTGGGCTTCGTTCTTGCTCTAATTTTTATTCAAGACACTCATTATGAAGACACATGATTTACAACAGAGAGGTATCTCTTACGTTACCTTTACTTTCCTGTTGGCGCTGTATTTCGCTCTCGTCGTAAATATCCCTATTTATAAAGAACTGATCGGCATCTTTACACACTTAGATAATGTCAAGATTGGATTTATTATCACAATACCAATTTTCTTTCTTGCCGCGCTCAATTTCCTTTTTAATTTATTTAGCTGGCCTTGGATCGGCAAGCCGTTCTTTATAATTTTAATCATTGTTTCAAGTATGGTGAGCTACGCAAGCTATAACTATGGCACACTTTTCGATTCTGGAATGATTGCCAATATTGTTGAAACCGATTCGAGCGAGGCGAGTTCTTACCTGAGTGCTCACTCTGTAATTTGGACGCTGATTATGGGAGTTATCCCAGCGATGATTGTCTTTAAGGTCAAGCTGCAATCTCAACGTCACCAATTACTGTACTTCTCTGTTACCAAATTAGTATCGATGCTGTCGTCGCTAGCTGTCATCGCCGTCATTGCCAGCGTGTACTATCAAGACTACGCATCTGTAGGGCGCAACAATAGCCACCTAAAAAAAATCATCATACCCACCCAGTTCGTTTACAGCGCGACCGGGTATGTGAAGGAGAAATATTTCACCACGCCACAGCCATATCGAGAAATCGGCACAGATGCAAAGCAGTCAGATAGCGCCGTACAGCAAGCACAGCACAAACCAACACTACTGGTTTTTGTCGTAGGAGAAACCGCTCGAACGCAGAACTACCAACTCAATGGCTATACACGAGAGACAAACCCTTATACTAGTAAATTGGATGTTATCTCATTTCAAGACGTCGCATCTTGTGGCACCGCGACTGCTGTATCTGTGCCTTGTATGTTTTCACAGCTCACGCGAAACGAGTTTGAACGCACCAAAGCGGATAACCAGGACAATGCTCTCGATATAATGCAGCGCGCCGGGGTTGACCTCATTTGGAAAGAAAATGACGGTGGGGATAAAGAAGTAGCCCACAAGATCAAGAAAATCGAAGTGGATCGAAAGCAAGTAAGCCCTATGTGTAATGGCCAAACTTGTTACGACATGGCGCTATTAGATCATTTTGATCAGGAAGTCGCGGATATGCACGGTAACCGAGTGGTCGCCATGCACCTTATAGGAAGCCACGGTCCGACCTACTTTCAGCGTTACCCAAGAGACAACGCCTTCTTTAAACCAGACTGTCCACGTGCAGATATCGAAAACTGTAGCATCGAACAAATAGTGAACACATATGACAATACAATACGCTACACCGATCATGTATTGGCAGAAACCATCAAAAAACTTAAAGCGTTAGAGTCTGAGTATAATACCGCGCTAATTTATATATCGGATCACGGTGAGTCACTAGGCGAAAACGGATTGTTCTTACATGGTATGCCTTATGGCCTTGCACCAGATTTCCAAAAACGCGTTCCTTTGATCATGTGGCTGTCTTCGGGCTTTAAACAAGCGAAGCAGATCAATACCGACTGTTTGTATAAACAAGCACAGAATGCAGGCCAATACTCACATGATAACGTATTCCACTCTTTATTAGGCATTATGGATGTACAAACTCAAGCCTACGATAGCAAGTTAGATATATTCAAAGCCTGCCGAGCCGTTTCCTAAATCATTCAATAAAGCCTGGCTCAAAGTGTGAACCAGGCTTTTTCTAACAAGGTATTTAAACTCATCGCCACGCCAAGCGTTATACTGACAGTCCGCGATCCATACATCGAGATAAGGACTAGGATGAAAATTGGTATTATTGGTCTAGGGGATATCGCTCAGAAAGCATACCTTCCTGTTATCACTCAGCTTCCAAATATCGAACTTGTATTTTGTACCCGCAACCCAAACACACTTGAGAGCCTGGCTAAGCAGTATCGAGTCTCAGAGATCTGCCAAGACTACCAGCAACTTCTACACTTTGGCGTCGATGCCGTCATGATTCATGCGGCAACAAGCGTACACCCTCAAATAGCGGCATTTTTTCTGCAGCATGGAATTCCAACCTTTGTCGACAAACCATTAGCGAATAGTGCTGATGACGTGGAAAAGCTGTACGACATTGCCGAAAAAGAGAGACAGCCACTCTATGTGGGCTTTAACCGTCGTCACATTCCACTTTACAACCAACATATGCCACAAGTGCAGCAAGGCAACATATATGACTTAAAGTCGCTACGCTGGGAAAAGAACCGTCACCAACTACCGGGGGATGTTCGTACCTTTATATTTGATGATTTTATTCACCCATTAGACAGCGTTAACGTCACAGCCAAAGCCGATCTAAAAGATGCTTATGTAACTCATCAACTTGAAGGTAGTCAGTTGGCGCGTTTAGATATTCAGTGGCAACATGGAGATACTTTGCTCCACGCCTCGATGAATCGCCACTTCGGTATCACTACAGAGCGCGTTCAAGCTTGTTATGCAAACAAGGCAGTTGAGTTCGACTCCTTCGTTGAAGGCAAACTATGGCAAGCTAACCAAGAGCAAAAAATCAATTTGAAAGACTGGACGCCAATGCTGACGAGTAAAGGTTTCCATTCGATGTTGCTCGATTGGTTTGGCGTCGTTGAGTCTGGAAATATTGCTGATGAAGTAGTAACACGCAACATTGCCAGCCATCGATTGGCAGAGCAAATTTGTCAATATCTCGAGAAAGTTGTCTCTAGATAATGCGATTCTTGGCTATATGCTTGATTGAGTATTACGCTCTATACTAAAAAGACTTGCATTAAGGAAGGCATTCATTCTCTGTTAAGACTACGGCGATTATTCTATCAATCAGGTGAATGAGGGCACAAAAGCACACATTGACAAAACAGACGGTTTAGATTTGTTTTACGGTGCTCTCAGGTATCTGAATCATCACATTCAAGAATAAAGGAAATAGAATGAGAACACTTGGTAACATCATTTGGTTTGTATTTGGTGGCGTATTTATGGGGTTGCTATGGTGGTTTTTTGGTATTTTGGCCTTTATTAGCATCATCGGAATACCTTGGGGGCGTGCGTGTATCGTTATGGGTAATTTTTCCTTTTTCCCATTCGGTAAAGAGGCCATCTCACGCGATGAATTGACCAATGAAATGGACATTGGCACGAGTCCGCTCGGCGTTATTGGTAACGTCCTTTGGTTTGTGTTTGCAGGCCTTTGGTTAGCTATCGGTCACGTACTTTCTGCCGCAGCATGCTTTGTCACCATAATCGGCATTCCGTTTGCGCTCCAACACCTCAAGCTAGCGGTTATTTCACTCGCACCAATTGGTAAAACGGTTGTATCGTCAGAAGAAGCTGCAATGGCTCGATACAACATCAATCGTTAGCAAAAAGCTAATGCGCTTTCTATCCTCTGGGCAGTCATGCTCAGAGGGTAACGCCCGTCAAAAGTAAGCCTATAATCGCTATCGCATATTCAATAATGGCTGATTGTATATTCATACCGTCACCTTTACGTTGAAGTTTATCCTAGCTCAGCACTGCTTTACTTTTATAATTAATCAATACACCCAAGTGAGTTCAAGATGCTAGACTCATAGCGTCGTCACTGATTCAAACTCCAAGAACGACGTAACGAAAAAGCGAGCTATCCTATGCTCGAAATATGGGTTCTTTCCCCCTCGAAGTAGAGTTCAACAACAAAAAAGACGAACTATAAGCATAGCCAAAATTAATGCTTTTCGACCTAAAATATCTCACATCAATCAAAGAAAGCTTCTAAGATTTTCTCTTTTTGAGTAAATATAGACAGTTACAGTAGCGAAATTCTTCTCGGTAAAAATCCCCACTCAATCTCATGATCAGTTTTTTAAAAAAACAACAAAAATTCGTTGTTATCTAGAGTAATTATTTTATTTGTCGCAGAGCAATTCCATCAATATCATTTGCGACATCGGAGTGCTAGAGCATTGAAATTTTTAGCATTTATCACAGGTATAGAACGTAAAAAACCTTTTATTACTTATTTTTCTTTTTTACATATGTTCTAACTCAACGTCTATTCAGACAGGAATATACCGTGGATAAATATCAAGCAGCTTATGCTAAACGTCTAGAGAAACTAAATGGGGATCCATCTCCTAAAACGATAGCCCGCCTTTCGGCTTGGGATGCGTTTTTTAACAAGGAGTACGAGCTCCAAGACTTGGAATACCAGCTATCGGACGCTGCGCACCAGCACTATGAACAGTCGCATGCGAAGAGCGACATTAGCTTCAAAGAATTCAAACGAGCGTTCTATAATGAATCCATCAAAATTTACAATTTAACTGATGGCGCTTCTATCCAGAAAGTATTCACCCCATTACTTTTGCTTACAATGCTCTGGATAGTGTTTGTATGCCTATTTAACAAGTGATCATCAAACTATTCCAACAACGATCAGTATGGGACTACAGGTATGGCTCTATGTAAGGGGGCTAATTGACTCGGTCTCCTTCACTAAATTAGCGACTCAATTACCCGCAATTCCATAGGCTAAAAGTGACAAGGGCATCCGTTGATGCCCTTTTATTCAAAGGAACGCAACCTAGACCTTTGGCCCACTTGGGTATAAAACCATTATGCGTTAAGCTGCATGCTATTATCCGATTGATAAAGAGTGGAGCGAAGTGATGGAAAAAGTAGGCTCTCGAGCATTGATTGTCGAAGGTGGAGCCATGCGAGGCGTATTTTCATGCGGCATACTCGATCATTTTCTTGCTAGCGAGTTCTCTCCATTTGATAGCTTTTGGGGAGTGTCTGCGGGTGCTAGCAACTTGGCTGCCTACTTAGCTAAAATGCCCGGACGTAACTTAAAAATCTACCTCGATTACAGCTTAAGAAAAGAATTTATCTCTCCATCTCAACTTCTACGTGGTGGTGATATGATGAACTTAGACTGGATGTGGAATGTCACCCTCGAAGAACTTGGCATCGATAAATCTGCGCTCAAAGCTGATTCACGACCTTTCTTTTTAGGCGTGACGCGTCAAGACAATGGGCAAGCGGAGTACCACCTTCCTGATGTCGACGACTTGGCAGAAACAATGAAAGCCAGCAGCGCACTGCCTGTACTTTACCGAAATGGCGTATCACTGAACGGAATTCAATACGTTGATGGTGGCGTCTCAGACGCACTTCCTGTTGCAGAAGCAATAAAGCGAGGAGCCAAAAAGATTATGGTTTTACGCAGCCAGCGCGCAAGCTATCAAAAGCCAAGAGGAAGATTCAGCGCCCTAACTAGGAAGATGTTGAAAGAAACGCCCGGATTAATTGAACCGATGTTGACACGTGAAGTTCGCTACAATCAGACCTTAGCGCTGATCAACAACCCACCACCTGGTATCGAAATCATTCAAGTGTGTCCTCCTGAAACATTCAAGTTGAAACGGCTGAGTCGATCGCCAGCACCACTGCGTCATGCTTATGAGTTAGGAATTGAAGCAGGAAAGGAAGCCATCATACGCTGGAGTCAGAAGTAGAAAAAAGCCACGTGGATTAAACGTGGCTAACGCAAATTCGATGGCAGTGGATTATCGTATTTGCTTCTGGTCGAGCCCAATATTCAGGCTCAAAACTGTTTTAATTTGCTCGCTAACTGAAAAAGCGAGTAGGCAGTCCAAACTAGTAAGTTTCAAACAACCCAGAGTTGTAATCTTGGATGGCTTGTTCTATCTCTTCCATGCTATTCATGACAAAAGGGCCATAATGCACCACGGGTTCATTAATTGGCTCACCAATAAAGATCAGTGCACCACTCTCTTTTTCGGCCTGCAATTCAACCCATTCACCTTTCGATAAAATGGCCATTTCGCCTTGATTGATCTCACGACCTTTTAATTGAATACGACCTTTATAGACATAGAGCATCATGTTGTTGTCTTGATCCGTGTTCAAATTCAAAGCTTGCCCCCCCATCGCTCTCCAATCGGCTACCGTGGCAGCAACACCTGTCTCTGTTAGCGGCCCCTGAATTCGTTCGTTGTTTATAGTCATATAACCCGCAATCAAACGTACAACCCCCGTATTCGGAGTATCAAACTCAGTGATCGTTTCAGGTTGAAAGTCATGATATTGAGCTGGCTGCATCTTATTTTTCGCAGGCTGGTTAATCCAAATTTGGAAACCATGCAATTCGCCTTCCTTCATAATAGGCATTTCGCTATGGATGACGCCTCTTCCTGCCGCCATCCACTGTGCACCACCGGAACGAAGCTCACCAACATTATCCATATGATCACGATGCTGGAAATGACCTTTCAACATATAAGTAAGCGTCTCAATACCGCGGTGCGGATGCGGAGGGAAACCGCCGATATAGTCAGCGCGGTCTTCTGATTTGAGTTCATCCATCATCAAAAATGGAGAAAAGCTAGCATGATTGAAACCCGCTACACGGCGAATTTTCACTCCATCACCATCAGCAGTAGGTTGCGCAGGAATAAGCTGACGAATGTCTCTGAATGTACTCATACTAGTTCTCCTAGTTTATCTTTGTGACCGCTTGCAAGTCGCATGTTCAATCTATGGCTATCGATAAGGTTCTATTTTAGGTTGATGAGCTAAAATTATGAGCCATACTATTCGTTCTACTTATTCAACTTTTTCGAACAATACAATTTATCGAGTTAATAATGAGCACATTTAATTTATCTAAAATAAATGTAGCTATTTTCTAAACAAGGTGTATAGTGTGCCTTGGCTCTTAGAAGAGAGCTGTTAATGCAACATTTAGTTTAAGTTTCCTCTCAGTAAAATCTTGAATCCCCAATTCAGACACCTGCGTACAACTTCCTCTTGATTGAACATTCAATAGCTTAGAAAAGATCCACAAAACAAATCATAATTTTAATGTTTAATTCAAAGGTATTTTTATGTCTAAAGTAACTGGTTCAGTAAAATGGTTTAACGAAACTAAAGGCTTCGGTTTTCTATCTCAAGACAACGGCGGCCAAGATGTATTCGTACACTTTAACGCTATCGTTTCTGACGGTTTCAAAACACTGACTGAAGGTCAGAAAGTAAGCTTCAATGTAGAGCAAGGTAAAAAAGGTCCTCAAGCGACTGAAGTAACTCCTCTATAAGACTGCTTTTCTTGGTGTAGCATGCCCATGCTGCACCAAACCTCTCTCCTTCAAAAATATTCTTTCATCAATCACTCAGCCTAATTTTAGGCATTGCTTTGTGCTATCTAAAATAAACTGAATAGTACTGCTTAATTTATTATTTATAGGAAAAATCATGTCCTCAAAAAGAACTGGCCGTCAAAGGCATTGGTATCAATTACTTAACAAAGAGAAAATCACTAAAAAACAGGAGAATAAATGTTAGAAATTGAATTTAATTTAGAACAACCTCAAACCTCTTGGAACGCTAAAATACATCAATTAAATGGTGATATTTTACGAAGGCACGTATTACCGAAACTTCTTTCTCATAGCTTCATGATCGATTTTGAATATTGTGAGAAAACGCAATCTGGAACTATTCTCTGTGATTCAGGTTCAAAGTTAGGAAGTTTTACTGTTAACTGATTCAGTTTTCATGCATTAATGGATAATGCAACTAATTTGGAAGGTATCCAATGGCTAGAAAAAGTAAGAAGCAGTCAGAAAAAGACAAAAAAGAGTCTGAACAAAACGCGGCGGCGGTAAAGCAGAAAACTCGACGCCGCATAGAAGACATTATGGAACAAAGAGAATTTGATAAGTTATTCGATCTATAAATGCTCTCTAGTGCTTTCTCTGCCTTTATCGTTGTGCAAGGTACCGCCACCTACCTTTGCTCAAACGAATCTCCACTCTTTTAGACTACTCTTCTAATTAAACGTGCCTCTCACACACGCAAAAACAACTGGCTCCTCTATACTCAAGTGACTTGCAAATAGTCGTTTCGCTCACAGGAAAACCCGTGACTAATGACAGTTAGGTTATTTGCGTATAGCCAAAGCGATATTTTTGCGTATAATCCCTCTCGTTTGCTTCGTATAACCCCAATGATATGGTTTGGGGGTCTCTACCAGTTCCCGCAAAGTGCTGATTACGAAGAGTTGAGATCATCGTGGGTCTTACTCTTTGTGATAGCGTTCGATTTATTTCTATCTATACCTATTCTTAGAGTAACTGCATCCACAATACACATAAGGTGGAATATGAACGCATTTATTCAAGGTCTTCCAAAAGTAGAGCTGCACTTACATATCGAAGGTTCACTTGAGCCGGAACTCTTATTCAAATTAGCAAAACGAAACGGCATCGAGATCCCTTACTCTTCTCCGAGTGAACTACGCAGCGCATATCAGTTTACAGACTTACAATCATTTCTCGACCTCTATTACCAAGGAGCGGGAGTTCTGCGTACGGAGCAAGATTTTTACGATCTCACTTGGGAATACTTACTGCACTGTAAAGAAGACAACGTTATTCATACCGAAATCTTTTTTGACCCTCAAACACACACAGAACGCGGCATAGACTTTGACACTGTTATCAATGGAATCGCTCGTGCGCTAAAAGATGGTCACGAAAAACTTGGCATTACCTCGCAAATTATTGCGTGTTTTCTCCGTCACCTTTCAGAAGAGAGCGCCATAGAGACCCTACAGGCTATTCTGAAACACCGTGATAAGATCATTGGTGTTGGACTAGATTCTTCAGAACAAGGTCATCCGCCAGCTAAATTCAAGCGCGTATTTAAACAAGCAGTAGAAGAAGGCTTACTTACCGTTGCTCACGCAGGTGAAGAAGGCCCCGCACAAAATATTAGCGATGCAATTGAAATGCTTTACGTGAGCCGCGTGGATCACGGTGTTCGCTGTGTTGATGATGAAGCATTAGTTGAATCCTTAATCGAAAGCCAAATGCCACTGACAGTGTGTCCGTTATCGAATCTTAAGCTATGTGTATTCGACGATATGAAAGATCACAATATTGTGGATTTGCTACGAAAAGGGGTCGCCGTAACGATTAACTCAGACGATCCTGTGTACTTTGGTGGCTACATGACGGATAACTTTCTGGCCGTCAACAACGCACATCCAATGAGTAAGAGTGAACTTGCCCAATTTACAATGAACGCGATTGATGCCAGCTTTATCGATAACGAGTTAAAGGCGAAATATCGTCACCTTGTTAGCCAATACGTAAACCAGCACGAAGCTTTGCAATAAAGGCATCAGTGCCACGCCTTAGGCCAAACGCGTAGGTATTAAAACCCTACAAAAACTCTGTGGTTAACCGCATTTATAAACGCTAGACTGAGAAAGCTAAACTAGCACACAAAAAGGAATAGAATCATGATTCAACAAGGCCAAGCTCTACCAGTTGCAACTCTAAGTGAGTTGACTGCCGATGGTATGGTGAACCACGACGTTACAGAACTGTTTGCGAACAAGAAAGTCGTACTCTTTGCTGTACCTGGCGCATTCACCCCTACCTGTTCAGAAGCCCATCTACCAGGCTATGTGGTATTAGCTGATGAGCTAAAGGCAAAAGGTGTTGATTTAATTGCGTGCGTTTCTGTAAACGATGCATTTGTGATGCAAGCGTGGGGCGAAGCTCAAAACGCTTCTGAGATTTTGATGTTGGGTGATGGCGACGCTAGCTTTACTAAAGCATTAGGTCTTGAAATGGATACAGGCGGCTTTGGTGGTATTCGCTCACAACGTTACGCAATGATCATTGAAAACGGCACAGTGACTAAGCTAAACGTTGAAGAGCCAAAAGAGTTTGAAGCAAGCAAAGCAGAAACGATTTTAGCGGCGCTTTAAGCTTACTCCTAAATACAAAAACGGAAGCCATCGCTTCCGTTTTTTGTTGGTTAACGCATTCTCACAACACTCGTTTGTTGCTTACGCTGCATTTCCGCAAAAGTCAGCACAAACGGGGATGACTGCTTTACACGGCTTGGTAATGAAGAAAGCGCATTGTAGGCATCCTGCTTCGTTTTAAAATCACCAACAGTTACCGTATACCAACGCGTGCCTCGGCTGTTTTTCCAGTTAACCCAAACCGGATGCTTAGGATCGATATAGCGAATATAATCTTTCACATCTTTTTCTTGCTTTAGCGCGAGTACCTGCATCGTGTAATGGTTTGGGTTTAAATAACCATATGCATCCTGAGAGGTCATGACTCCAACACATTGGCCGCTATCGACCTCCTGCTGGTAAGGCATAGCGCAGCCCATGAGCGATAAAATCAATGTCAAAGATAAAATCTTGTGCACGTGTCACTCCATTCTTGTTCTAGTTTCTTTTCTCTCGCACCCAAAAACACAAAACGCTCTTGGTCAGGTAAAAACACACCCTTACAAGAGGGCCTGTGTTTTAACGCAACGAGTATTCCAAAAACGTAAGGCGACCACGTTGGTCGCCTTAGTAAACTGATTTAATAGAAAATTAACAAGATAGAGTGATATAGACAGAAGTTCGCTACTGTTTAGAACCAGCTAGCGACCAATTGCTTAAACCAGTCTAAAATTCGCTTGAATAAACTGCCTTCCTCCACGGACTCCAATGCAACGAGCTCGGCTTCATTTACGACCTTACCGTCGACTTTGTAAAGCACTTTACCAACCACTTGTTGCTCAGAAATTGGCGCAACTAAATCACCGTTGTATTCGACTTCCGCTTGCAGCTTTTTTACATCTCCTTTTGGCAAAGTGAGATACACATCGTTAGCTACGCCGACAGTAAGCTCGTCTTTTTCGCCCATCCAAACTCGAGCTTTCGCAAGTTCCGCACCCGCCTCAGTCGGCATTACCGTATCATAAAAGCGGAAGCCATAACTCAACAGCTGCTTGCTTTCTGATTCACGAACATTCTCACTCTTCGCTCCCATCACTACAGCAATCAAACGCATATCACCTTGTGTTGCAGAAGTCGCTAGACTATAACCCGCGCCGCTTGTATAACCAGTTTTCATGCCATCGACATTCATACTACGATCACGAAGCAAGCCATTACGGTTGTATTGAGTGATGCCATTGTAAGTAAACGAGGTTTCGCTATACAGCGGATAGATATCAGGTAAGTCACGAATAATCGCTTGGCCCAACTTGGCAATATCATAAGGTGTCGAATATAAACCGTCACTGTCTAGGCCGTGAGGGTTGGTGAATGCCGTGTTAGACAATTCAAGCTTGGCGGCCCAACTATTCATCAAACTCACAAACCCTGATTCACTTCCCGCAACATGCTCAGCAATAGCAACACTGGCATCGTTACCAGATTGAACAATCAGACCACGGTATAAGTCAGACAAAGAAACGGAAGTATTGACTTCAATAAACATTTTTGAAGAATCTGGGAAGTTTTTTGCCCAAGCATTTCTGCTGATGACAACCTCATCATTCAACGTAATATTGCCTGTATTAATTTCTTGACCAGCTACATAAGCAGTCATCAACTTCGTTAAACTCGCAGGGTTTAAACGTTTGTGGGCATCACGTTCAACCAGTACTTTCCCCGTATGGAAGTCCATCAAAACATAACCACGAGAACTGAGTTCTGGCGCATTTGGCACAACTGAAGGCGCAGCATAAGCCAACGAGGATACAGCAGCGAACCCTGTAATTAACACTGTGTGTAATATAGTACTTTTTCTCATCATGACATCTTATCTTAGTAGCATTTAAGGCTTACAAACGGTACCCGAATGAATTCAAAGCGCGGGATTACCTAGTTAAAAAACGAGTATATTGAAACGGCGCTCAGTTACAGCCACCTTGTTACGATTGGTTACTTTTACTCAATGTTTGTCGAAAATAATGAGAGGTAGGTAGAGCTTTCGTCTTGAAGAATGAAACAGGAGCGAAAATAATTCCGTAACGCTATGTTTTTTGAGAGGAGAGAAAAAGCGCACAAGTCAATTCAGGGAGTAAGTTGGTATAGGAAAAGTAGTTGAGCTTTTATCCATATCTAAATAGGAAACAACAAAAACAACCAACAATAAGCCCAGTTAATTACTTACCAAGAAAACATATTGAAAACGCATCATAAAATCGTAATTAATTATCGATAAATTTAAAAACCTAATATTATAATTTATGTAAATTTCATTTATTATTAAACTGGAGAAAAATACAGCTTTCCTTTTTTAAAACTAAGAGACGATTTTTTCGATGTTTTTAGGTTTATCTCATCAGAGAACTTGGTATAACAGTGAGGGATAAGGCATCCGGACTTAGCGCGAAAGGATAACCCACTGTTATTTAAGTTCACACGCTGCTTTTTAATGACTAGAGACTTTAAACTGCGGTTACCTTGGGTTTGTGCGGCTATTCTTTGACGTATCCCAACCCAGTACGACTCAAACGACGACATCATACATATCCTCTTTCATGATATAAGCATTAATAATTAAACATCGCTAAAAGCTAAGCTTGCCAGAAATAAAAGTATTAGAAATTAATTTTATTTCATCAAAACAAATCAACCCGCATATTCCACACAAAATTAGTGGTTATGTCAAATATTAGTTATCATTAATTTTATTTATAATGAATATAAAATCAGTTTATAAACCTCTAATAATTTAATTATTATAAATCAAAATAACCAGTCCATATTTAACATGGAAATATGAGCTTTGTTTTGCATCATAATATATAAATACATTAAAGATTCATCTACGAACTAAATGCTCTTCAAGAGGTGATATAAATTAGCATTTCGAGACTAAATGAGAATAAAAATAGCGCACCGTATATGGTGCGCTATAGATTTGATTAAGGTCACTGTATAAGCATAAATAAAACCAAACTCATTTGACGTAGCTAGGCCAAGATTGCTTATGGTTTAAGTTTCAATACTTTATCAATATCTTCTGCGCTGTGGCGCTCAGGTAACTGCTCCCATTCTTCACCCCATGAACGGTTCACAATTCGACCACGTTTTACCGCTTCACGCTCATCAATTACTTTTGCCCAACGCACAACGTTTTTGTAGCTTTCTACGTCTAAGAATTCAGCCGCATCGTAAGCACGACCCAACACAAGGTTGCCGTACCATGGCCATGTTGCGATATCAGCGATGCTGTACTCATCGCCACCTAGGAATTCATTGTTCGCAAGACGCTTGTCTAATACATCTAACTGACGTTTTGCTTCCATTGTAAAGCGGTTGATTGGGTACTCGAACTTCTCTGGTGCGTACGCGTAGAAGTGACCAAAACCACCGCCTAGATATGGCGCAGAACCTTGCAGCCAGAATAACCAGTTCATTACCTCAGCACGCTTAGCGCCTTCTTTTGGTAAGAAATGATCAAACTTCTCTGCTAGATAAAACAAGATGTTGCCAGATTCAAACACGTTCACTGGCTCAGAACCCGAACGGTCAACCAATGCCGGAATTTTAGAGTTTGGGTTAACAGCCACAAAGCCAGAGCCAAACTGGTCACCATCGCCAATCTTAATCAGGTACGCATCGTATTCTGCTGCCGTTACGCCTGCCGCTAAAAGCTCTTCAAACATGATCGTCACTTTCTGACCATTTGGGGTACCCATTGAGTAAAGTTGGAATGGGTGCTCACCAACTGGAAGCTCTTGCTCATGACGTGCGCCAGAATCCGGACGGTTGATGCTCGCCCACTGACCGCCGTTTTCATTATCGTTTGTCCAAACTTTTGGTGGAATGTATTCGTTAGCCATTGTTTTCCCTTATTGTGTTTGAATGCATCTTCAAACTGACGGGTCTTACGCGCCAGCAAGCATTATTAACATCACCTCTTCGCCAACTGCGATTAGGCATACTCAAGATATTAGGTCGAATTCGCTAAATAAAAGTCCTGCAATCTCTTTTAGTTAGAACCTTTGGTTATGGGATTTTCTTTCACGCTATAAGTAAAAACGTCGCGATAATGTGAACTAGGTTCGAGATGCCAACGATGAGTAAGCTACACTCGGCGGCGCACCTCTATTTGGGGATTTAGAACAACCGCTAAACTTCAAAGTCACCAAGAGTGAAGTTGTTTTGGATACTTTAGTTCAAACAACTTACGTGCGTGATAGGCAGTTAAGTTAGATAGTTAGAAAGAAAAACGCCCTTCACTAAATCAATGAAGGGCGTTTTAATGTATTCAAAACCGTTACTTAGCTGATTCAAACAAACCAGAAATACCTTTCAAAGGGAAAAGCCTTGCTTGCTCCAACCCTCTCAACGTTACCGTATTCAGGTCATCAATAAAGAAACGACTGGTCATCGTGTGTTTGCCACCATTAATGAAAATCTCGATGACAGAATTGTCGATATATATATCAATCGTCTGCTTAGCGTCCAATCTTGGTGCTTTTCGAATGCTACCAAATTCTTCTGCGTACAAATGAGACATGTGACGACGGTCCAGCATAAACTCGTGCTTTGTCGCACTAAAGACGATGTTGTCACCTTTGAGGTTACTCAGCTCAAGTTCAAAGCCATCGCCCTCAAGGTCTAATTGGATCAAACAACTTGTGCTTTCCAGTGTATGGGACTGTGCAAAGACTACCTCTTCTTTTCTTAAACTCTCCAATTCAGGGAGTGGAGTTTGAACAAGAAAACCATCTTTCAACGTTAGTTCTCTAGGAAGAGACAACATTCCTGCCCACTGGTGTGTGACCGATGGCGTGTCGATTTCTGGCAACCCTATCCATGCAATAAGAATGCGACGCCCATTCTCATCTAAATAGGTTTGTGGGGCGTAGAAATCAAACCCATAATCTGGCTGTAAAATATCTTGGTGGTTTTCTAAAGTCATCGACTCTAGGTTCAACTGATCACCCACGATATACGCGACAGAATAGATGTTTTTGAAATCATAAGGATTACTACTGCTCACGCCCTGTGGAGAAAACAGCATCACCGATTGACCATTAATCTCAAATAAATCAGGACACTCCCACATGTACCCAAGGTCAGAGAACTTGGTCTTGATAGGACCTTTATGCTGCCACGTTTTCAAATCTTTGCTTTGATAGAGCGCCATAGAACCATGCTCGGTTTTGGTTTGAGCACCCACCACCATCAAATAGTCGTCGCCTTTCTTCCAAACTTTTGGGTCACGAAAGTGCTCCGTGTAATGTTCGTTCTCAATGACTACACCGTGCTTTTCAATGCTGCCGTCTGAATCCATGGTGGCAAAACACTGTGTTGGGATTCGATTCCAGTTTTGGTCACGCTTGTTGCCAGTAAAAAACAGCAAAGCCTTGTTGTTTTCCACCAAAGCGCCGCCCGAATAGACACCATGTGAATCGTAGTCTTGGTCGGGATGAAGACCCACGCCATGATCAGTAAAATGGATGAAGTCTTTAGTAGAAAGGTGATACCAATACTTCATTCCATGGACTGGTCCCACAGGCGTCCACTGGTAAAAGATGTGGTGCTCACCATTGAAATAGCACAACCCATTTGGGTCATTTAACAGCCCAAATCTAGGGGCGATATGAAAACTAGGAAAGCCTTTATCTTGCTGACGTGAAAGTGTCATTTCTTCGATATCACACTGAGGGATTTGCTCAAGTCGACGATATCTTTGCTCTACAGTCCAACGGTTGTTTAAGCTCATAATTTTTCTCAACTGAAATTGGATCTGAAGATCATTGCCCAATAAATTGCAGCAACTCTGTCTGGGTCGGAAGCGCGGTCATTGCGCCTTTTTGCGTCGTCGCTAATGCACCACAGCCATTTGCCCATTGAATCGCAGAGCTAACAACAGGATGATTTTTCCAATCGTCATGCCGAGACAGGCATGCCAGTAGCCCTCCGACAAAAGCATCACCCGCACCTGTGGTGTCAATCGGACTAACGACTTGACCTGTGATCAGTTCACTCTGACTTTCAAAGACGCGCCAAACACCTTTCGCACCTTGTGTCACCAAGACCAAAGCAATATTCAAAGAGGCTATTTGTTGTAAACCTTGCGCCATCGACGTTGAGTCAGTTAAGAACAAAAGCTCTTCTTCAGAGAACTTAACCACATCGGCCATCGCTACAGCCTTCATCACGACAGCTTGGATTTCTGATTGATCTTGCCACACTTCATCACGCAAGTTAGGGTCAAAGCTAATGAAACCACCAGCGGCTTTTGCTCTTTTGATCGCCTCAAATGTGCTGCTTCTACTTGGCTCATTTGCCAGTGAAATTGAGCAAACGTGTAGCCAGTCACCTTGCTTAAAGTTTGGGATGTCTTCAACAGACATAAACTGATCAGCGCTCGGTTTTACCATAAACGTAAAGCTGCGTTCACCTTGATCATCTAAATCCACCACCACTGTTGATGTTCTTTGCTCTGGGTCTTTAACGAGAAACTCCGTGCTCACGCCCTCTTGATCGAGCGTTGATTGCATGAAGCGACCAAATGGGTCATCACCTACACGTCCAAAAAACGCACTCTTACCAGATAGACGAGCAATTGCTACGGCGACATTCGCTGGTGCACCACCGGGACATTTGAGTAAAGAAGTCTCAGATTCCGGTATTAGATCGACAACTGCATCACCAGTTACCCATACTTGATTCATCTTGCTTACCTTAAAATTAAAGCCCTGATAGTCCAACGTGTTGAACACCTTCACTACCAAGTAAAAATTGAAAAAGGCTAGCCAAGCCATTAGTGCTTGGCTAGCACCCCAAACATTTAGGAAAAGAAGTGGATTTTGGGGGACTCCACCCTTAAGGAGTTCAGATTAAGCCGCTGCTTTTTTACCGACTTTAGCGCGGTCACGCATACCAAGAACAATGGTGAGAACAAATGCGGTCAAGAACGCGATCACCATACCCGCGATGTAGTACCCAATCTTCTCTGGCGTAATGGAAATGATGCCTGGAAGACCAGCTGCGCCCAATGCCTGAGCTTTCACATTAAACATTGTGATGAACGCACTTGATAACGCCGCAGCGCAAACTGCCGCAATAAATGGGTAACGTAGTTTTAAGTTAACACCAAACATAGCCGGTTCTGTAATACCCAGCAAACCCGTAACACCCGATGGAATCGCAATACCTTTCATCTTCTTATCTTTGCTCATCACGCCCACCGCCAACGCTGCCGCTCCTTGAGAAACGTTAGACATCGCCGCAATAGGAAAGATAAAGGTGCCGCCCGTCGTCGCAATATCCGCAAGAAGTTGAGTTTCAATCGCAATGAAGCTGTGATGCATACCAGTAATAACAAACGGAGCATAAATAAGACCAAATACCGCACCACCAACAAAGCCAGCTGTGTTGTATAGCCAGTTCAGACCATCACCCAATAGGAAACCGATATCACGCGTGAACGGACCGACGACAGTAAACGTCAGCAAACCCGCTATGAAAATCGCCAGTAATGGCGTTAAAAGGTTGTCTAAAACAGAAGGGATGACTTTACGTAAGCCTAGCTCAACCTTCGCAAGAATGAATGCCGATACCAAAACCGGTAACACCGAACCTTGGTAACCCACTTTTTGGATTTCAAAGCCAAGAATATTCCAAACCGGAATGTTGCCAGACACAGATGCGCCGCCGAATCCCCAACCATTCAGCAAGTCAGGGTGAACCATCAACATACCTAGCGCCGCCCCTAAATATGGGTTACCGCCAAACTTCTTACTGGCTGAAAATGCCAGCAGAATAGGCAGGTAAACAAACGGCGCGTTCGCAAACGTGTTGATCATGTTCGCCAAGTCTGTCAGTCCTGGGTTGGCATCAATCAAAGATTTGCCATCAATGAACAAGCCTTGAGCAGTCAATAGGTTATAGATACCCATCAACAAACCACCAGCGACGATTGCTGGAATGATTGGAACGAAAATATCAGACAGCCCTTTCACCGCGCGCTGAACAATGTTTTGTTTCTCTGCGCCAGCAGACGCAACGTCGTTGGTGGACATTTCACTCATCCCCGTCAACTTCGCCATTTCTGCATAAACTTGGTTTACGATGCCAGATCCAAAAATGATTTGGTACTGACCCGCAACTTTGAACTGCCCTTTTACTCCTTCAAGGCTATCAATCGCTTGTTCATCTATTTTTTGCTCATCTGCAACGGCAAGGCGTAAGCGTGTCGCACAATGCGCAAGTGCGGTGATGTTGCTTTTACCACCTAATAGAGTTAACAACTCTTTTGCTACTGCCGGATAATTCATTTCATACCCCATTGGATTATTATCTGAGCTTGCGAAATTTTCGGGAACGTTTGCAAAACAGATTTTTGCTCAATAAAACCAAATGATCAAAGATAAAGCAGAGAGAATGTGAGAATGATCGTCAAATTCTCTCCCTAAGAGCAGTATAGGAGGTTAGAATCGCTACTTATCAAAGAGCTTTTCATCTTCTCTTTGCAAACAATCCCAAAAACGAAAAACAGAATGGATAGGAACAATGGCGAGTCTGCATGATGTCGCCCGTCTGGCTGGCGTATCAAAATCAACAGTGTCACGGGTTATAAACGATGAATATGGCGTAAAAGAAGCGACAAAACTGAAGGTCCGCCAAGCAGTAGCGGAATGTGGCTATGTGCCGAACCAAGTCGCTAAAGATCTAAAATCTCAAAAGACCAATCTGGTTGGTGTCATTGTTCCTCGGGTTTCCTCTCATGCCACATCCCAAGGTGTCGATGGATTAACCGATGTCCTTGAAAAAGCCGGGAAACATGTCTTACTTGCTAGCACTCACCAAGCCCACGAAAAAGAACTGGAATACATTCAGATCTTTAACCAAAAACGGGTTGAAGGGATCATTCTTTACGCCACCCACCTCGATTCCAAGCTGGTAAAAGCAATTCAAAACTCAGCCGTCCCAGTTGTGCTCGTCGGTCAAGATGGTTCCATGTTTAATATTCCAAGCATCATTCATGATGACGCACGAGTAGGGTTTGAAGCGGGAAATAGACTGGTTGAAAAAGGTTGCCAAACCATGGGTTTTATTGGTGTGCAAGGTGACGATATCGCGGTAGATAAGCAACGCTCTGAAGGATTTGTTCAAGCGCTACAGCATCATGGTTTTGAGCTCGCCTTCCATGCTCGTGGTGACTTTACCATCGATTCTGGCTATTCATTGGCAAAACAACACTTAACAAAGAACCCTAAGCTAGATGGCTTGTTCTGTGCGACAGACCGTATTGCTATCGGTGCGATGAGAGCGATTCAAGAGCTCGGGTTAACACCGGGTAAAGACGTTTTAGTGCTAGGCGTTGGTGATGATGAGCTCGCATCAGTGTGCACCCCAACCTTATCAACATTTAACTATGCATTTGATAAAGCAGGGGAAAATGGTGCGAAACTGTTACTAGATAGAATTGCCAACAGAAGTTTTGAAATGAGTAAGATGGTACTAACCTTCAAAACTATTGAGCGTCAGTCCTGTTAATGAAAAAGCGCCAACTGAAATCAGTTGGCGCTTTTCTTATTACTCTTTGTAGGTTAGGTCCCTTTAGAACCAAGTTTCCATTTGCAGTGCAAACAGAACTTCACCACCATCACCCATCGTTGCAGCACCCGCATCCTGGCTAATCGAGTAGCCATTCAAGTCTTCGCTCCAATCAACGTAGCTAACTGCAAAACGTAGCTCCGGACGGTCAAAGAAACCTGCAGCGGTAGACATCTTAAGCGTTGGTGCAATTGTCGCTTTGTAAAAACTGCCACTTGCTTTATCAATCGCATTGTCTAGGTCCATGTATTGGTATGAGCCTTCATAAACCATCTCAAAGTTCTGCGTAAACTCTTGCGCTAAGCGGATGTTGAACGATGCCCACGTAAATTCATCATTTTTAGCAAAGCGATCTTGGCTGTGTTCTGCTAGCAACGCAGGTGCTACACGCCAGTTGTCGCCGATGCGTGTTACACCATAGCTGAACAAGCGTACGGCTTTTGCGTCTTCTAACAAATCTCCGTTTGAACCGATGCCTTTAAGTTCCGCACCCAATCCATCACCCATCAAAATACCGGTTTTAGAGAAGCCTTCACTCATGCCAAAGAAGTTATCGCCATGGTAGGCAAACATCGCATGTAAACCTTTGTCCGCTGCTCCTTCTACGCGATCATTGTTATCAGCTGACGTCATGCCGCTCAGCATCAATTGCCAATTACCGAAGCGGTTGTTCATTGTCGCGATATAGTTTTCAACATCCGTTGACGAGCTATCAATCTCACCAAAATCACGACCATAGATCGAGAAGTTTGCTTTCCATGATTCGCTCATTTGGACGTCATACACACCAGCACCAGTGCCAGATAAGAAAACAATATCCGAGTCAAAGAAGTGAATGTCAAAGTTATCACGGTCAAATCGTTTACCAGCCCAAAACGTCGCGTCAGCAAACGCACTTGATTCAGAGAACATGCTCAACTTGTTTAGCTCAGCATATACCTGACGAACGTTTAATTGACTCTCGCTCGCCGTCCATTCGTTATTGGTTTCCGTACTATCTGCCAACATGATTCGGAACAATGCGCTGGAACCATCATCTGCAAAACGTTTGTGAATAAGGTTTGCTTCCACATAATGATCATCCTCTACCCCTAATCGCCCAACTGGAGCGCCAATAGCACCAGCTGCCGTCATGTAAGGACCAGTGCCCACTGCACCATTCAGATCGTCATTAATGAGCAGCCCGGAACGAGCGTAGCCATGAAACTCAAAGCTTGAGGCTTTCTCATTTGCTTCTGTGGATACTTTTTCTGTCTGTTCAAGTCTCTGTTCTAATTCATTAATTCGCTTTTCAAGAGCGTCAACATCTGTTGTTGCGAATGCAGGTGCTGTAACCAGCCCAAGCGCTACTGCCATCGTCAAAGTGTGTAGTTTCATTTCCATAGTCTCACGTAAATTTATACTTAGGTTATTTGCAAACGTTCCCAAGTAAAATTGCAAACTTATGGTGACTTTAAATACCCATCTAAAGTCTGAATTTCAGAGCGCTCGTACTCAGAGCGTATCTACCACTTGTATCAATGAGGGCGATAATATATAAACTTTTCGGGAACGTTACCGTTAAGAGGCCATTTTGTTACTTCTATCACGTTCAATTGTGTTACTTACAGAAAAATCATTAACCAGCGCACATTTGAATTAATTGTTAGCGCTAGAGGAAGTAGTTTGAAGGTGACAGGCTACAAAGAAGGGGTTTAGTGTTCATTTGAGAGAATAGTGCTCACTCGCTTCCCTATGCTACTTGATGGTAACTCATCTCTATTTGTTGATGAAAAGTAGCAGCTAAGGTTGAACGTAACTAAGAGCGAAGCGGATCTCGATACCTCATTTCAAACAACTTGAAAGGCTGTTAAGACGAGATAAACGACCTTCATTTTCTGTGAAGAGCGCTTTGTTGTTCTAATTCAAGCTAACGAAACACTTTTTTGGACAGAAGTACGTTAGAATACATACCCTAAAGTAGTCATAGATTTATTCAACCACTGCCTGAAAATGGGCCAGCCGCTCCCATTAATCAGAATGATAAAATGCCCAATAGAGATACATGAAAAAGCCAACTGTAATCACAGTTGGCTCAGTATTTCCCCTTGAACTTTTAAGCCTTATATTGACTAGAGCGTTAGTTCGGAAAGTGTTTATTTAAGAAGTCCAAAACATGAGTAACGTACTTCTCGGTATCAAAGACAGGTGCACTGTGTCCTACACCTTCTTCAATGAAAAGTTGGTTGGTAACTCCATGCTCATCAAGCTTAGCCTTAAGTATCTCACTTTGAGATAGAGGCACTCGCTTATCCAAGGTGCCGTGTAACTGTATATATGGTGGAGTATTTTCATTCACATAACTCGTCGTTGATGCTTTCTTGGCAAGCTTTGGAATATTGTTTGGAATATCTCCTAAGAAACGAGATACAGACGATTTTTTGCTGGTTTTCTTGCCACCTTTATTACTTAACTCAAGTAAATCGGTAGGGCCAAAAAAGCTTACTACGGCTGAGACCTTGTACTTTGGTGGCTCATAGAAATCTACTTGGTTGTATGCCGAGTTAGTCGCACCAATAAAGCCAGCGAGGTGCCCGCCAGCAGAGCGTCCCATTATCACAACATTGTCCGCTTTAATACCGAGCTTTTCAGCATTGTCGTACAAATAGTTCAGTGCATCATTAATGTCTTGTACTGGTTGAGGAAAGATCGCTTCTCCACTTAAACGATAATCAACTGAAGCTAGCGCATAACCTTCATTCAACACAGACTGAAGTAATAATGGGTTCTTTTCTGGGATGGCGTCTTTGCTCCCACGTTTCCATGCACCACCATGTACCCAGACTAATAACGGGTACTGAGTATTTGATTCAACCGAAGGAGTATAAAGATCGAGTTTAATCTCTCTTTCACCTACAGTTTTGAACAAGATATCCTTCTCTACATTGAACTCCCCAGCCAAACAGACAAAGGGCATAAGTAGCAGAGAGGTCATCGCAGACTTAATTTTCGTATTCATTGTTTTGTTATTCGCTTAAAAAAGTAAGTAGATTAGAAAGTCGCTTCAGCAGCTAACCAGTAGCGTCGGCCATCTTCAATGTAGCCAAACTCTTCCTCTGTGATTTGCTCATCGAACAAGTTATAAACCGCTGCCATTAACTTCACATTCTTAGTTACACGCCAGTTCACACCGAGATCCACGTAAGTAATAGAAGGTGCCAACGTTCTTGTGCTATCACTAGTGATGTTGTTTTTCTCTTTGCCTTGATAGTTCATGCGGGCCCATGAAGCAACATCATCACGCACTGCCCAATCACCATTAAGTGAGAAGATATGTTCAGGTGCTTGTACAAGAGGCAAGCCATCATCATCGTCATTAGTGTTCTTTTCACTACGAGTATACGAGTAGGTTGCACTTAGTGTAATTGACTCTGTAATACCCTTAGATACGGAACTTTCTGCACCATAGCTGTTCGCATCATCAATGTTGACGTAAGTGCGGTCGCAACTTCTGCTATCAGTACACGTCGGATCGACAAACTCACTTTCGATCTTGTCTTTGAAGTCGCTGTAAAACAAAGTAATGTTTGCAGAAAGGTCTCGCTCATTAACGTAATACAGTCCCATCTCTGTATTGATGGAGGTTTCTGCTGTTAAGTCTGGATTACCGTAAATAGAACAACGCCCTCTACAGCTCTCTTGAACCCACTCTTCGTCCATTTGTGTCAAACTAGGTGCTCGATAACCCGTAGACACACCACCTTTTAGCGTCCAACTAGGGTCAATAGACCAGACCCCGTAAGCTCTTGGGCTAAATTGCCCGTCAAAGATCTCATTGTCGTCGTAACGTAAACCAAGGGTGAGAGCGAATGTATCCGTGAGATACCACTCGTCCTCAGCAAATACTGCCCATTGCTTGTTTTTAGAGGTCAATGACAGTTTATTATCAGTCAGATCCTTTTGCTCGAAAGATGCGCCCAGTGTTAAGTAGTGAGCATTAAGAGGCAGACCCCATTGCGTATTAATTTGACTATTCTCGACTTCTTTATCTGCACCGATATTTTTTACTGTTTCATTACTGATAAATGAAGAACTTGTACCCCAAGAGTAGTTTCCGTCGTGGCTAAAACCAATAGATTGGCGTTCATATTCTCGTACTGCAACTTGAGACTCTCGCTCCACTGATTTACCTAGAGTGGTCTCTCGCTCTTGGTTATGATTGGTGAACTCCAGAGTAAAAGTGTCATCCGAGGTAGGTGTGAGGTACAAAGAAGCTCGATAGTTGTCGAGTGTCTTACCTGCATAACCACCTTCAATTTCATCTTCTTTTCTTTCCTGATACAGTCCAGTCAAAGAAGTACTCAACAGACCATCAATGACAGGGCCAGCAAGGTAAAGCTGCCCTTGATAGCTATTTCCAGATTTTGAATTTTCTTGAAGCGTCGTTTCTGCACGCAAGCTTCCGTGCCACTCTTGATAATTTTTACGCGTAATAATATTAATCACACCCCCCAAAGCATCAGACCCATAAAGGGTTGACATAGGGCCACGTACAACTTCAATACGTTCAATTGCACTCAACGGGGGAAGCCAGTCTTGTTCAGTAAACGTACTACCATTAGTTTGAGTTTCTCGACCAGACTGCTTCCTGCCATCAACAAGAATGGCCGTATATTGAGCAGGCATACCTCGAATTGAGATATCTTGGCCATCACCACCTCCTGTAACGGTTACCCCAGGTATATCACTTAAAGCATCAGTCAAATCTTTATATGAGCGATTTTCAAGTTGCTCTCGGGTGAGAACACTTATTGTTGCTGGCGCTTCTGTGACATTCTGTTCGTAACCAGAGGCTGTAACCACTACGGTTTCCATTGCTGTTGTATTGATACCAGTCTCAGGTAACTGGTCATTTGCAACAACGACCATAGGTACAGTAATACAAGCAGAAACAACTGATGTAGAAAATAGAGAGTATGTGAAAAGAGGCTTCATATTGAATAGGCTTAAAATGTAATTGCATTTAATAATTATTATCAATTAAACCTGATTATCATAATCACTGACAAGTTAATCACTATCGAGAAAAGAGAATATCACTATCCAATATACGAATAGTTAACCACGAATTACCCGATATAAGCATTTAAGCTAAAGTATCGGTTCCAACATAGAGCTGTTTAAAGATCTCTCGTACCCATTCACACATAGGATCATCGTTAAAGCGTTTGTGCCAATATAGGAAGACTTCTTGAAAGTCCAACTGTAGCTCGGCAGGTACTTCTCGAACGATCAAGCGAGGGTCTTGACAAGCTGCCTCTGCAAAAGGTGTCGGTAGATGAAATATAATCTCAGTCTCCGCAGCGATACTTGGAGCAGAACTAAAGTTATTCAGTTGCACTGGCGCTGATAAACGCTTTTTTTTGTTCGCTAACCCTAGCTCTTGGTATTTATGCTCAAACGACAATCGCTTCTCACCCTGCAAAGAGACTTGTCCAAAGTCAAATTCGGCCAAACGCTCTGGAGTTAGCTCTAAATCGGCCAGTGGATGATAGCGGCTCATAAGCAAACGGAAAGTACGCTTAGCAACAACCATTCGATAGATATTTTGCTCAGAGCTTGGCGGTTGATGAGAGGAAAGTGCGAAATGAACATCTCCAGCCACCAACGCATCAAAATGACGTTTTGGTGCTGAGTCCAAACTGACCTTAAGGTTTGGAGCCTCTTGCCGAATCTTAGCGATAACCTTAGGCATTAAGGTATTAATCTGAGGAAGAAGGCCGTAAACCTTAACGGTGCTTGATACAGTGCTCGGATCAAACGAGTCTCTATGGGCAAGTTTTTCTAAACTGGTAATCACATTATTGATGTCTTGCCTTACTGACTCTGCTTTTGGAGTCAGTTCATAGCCGTATTTCTTGCGCACCAGTAATTCGTCATTAAAGAAAACTCTCATTTTTTGCAGTGCTCGACTTACCGCAGACTGGCTCATATTTAAAGCCATAGCGGTGTTAGATACATGCTTCTCTTCGAGCAAGTGCTTTAAAACAAAGAGCAAATTCAGATCAATTTGAGATAAGTTCACGTCAATACCACCCATCAAGCTTCCAGTAGGTGGTATAGTACATAAATCTCTAGAGTTTGTGGTAAGTGTTTTCGATACTACAAGGCACTATTGAAACACAAGTCTGGTAGCAGGACAGTTTCCGTGCTAACACGAAAAGGGGCAAAAGTGTGTTTCAGTTCTTAAATGGGGAAGTGTTTTCCTCATATACCTCAACCAATACAGCTAGCCTTTCAAGTTTACAAATTAGTCTTATATTTGCTTTATCGAAAGGCATTGAGGTTACTTACCTTGGCGAGATTTTTTAAAGTACTCAATACTGTGTTGTATACGACATTCAACACTTGTACTGTTTCCCTAACGCCAGAGCTATTCATTGACATATCAACAGTTTTTTCTTTTACATCTGGCTTGCGGGCTTCGTAAACGTAATCGAGTTAAAGCTCTTTCGACACTCGATACATCTGGAGCGAGGAGAGCCAGAATGCCCTTTTCCATGTTCACGAACGGGCTCTGTTTTATTACAGAAACGATATTGAACTTGGATAGTAACCATGAGTTAAAAACATCAGAAATCAGGTGGCTATATTAACATCTATCAACCGATTTGAGTTATGACCAATAAAAGGATAGTTAGGTTTTTATTGCGTAAATTATCGGTAAGATGAAGTCATATAACAGGCAATATGTCAGGTGTGTAGAATTATTCTATTTTAGGGATTTTGCTCTAAGTATAAATGAATCTTTGCATTTCAATTTCAATAAAGCTTGGTTATTGATCATGTTTCTGAGTATGCGAATTATTACCAGTTATGCATATGATTGCTCATTGTCTAGTTTGACTTGTGTAACGTCACTTCAGCACGCACTACGCTGATTGTCTGTGTTTTCGTGTTGACAGTTTGGTACTAGGTAAAAATCAACAAGACTATGATTTCAAGGAACATTTTATGTTAAAGAAACTACTAAGTTGTTGTATCACCTCCGCGCTCTGTTTTCATTCTTCTCTCGCTTTTTCGCAACCCAATGAGATTGCGGACAGTACAGAGTTACAACAAGCTCCCGACACATTGCCTGCCACTTTGATGCTTGCACCGGACGACATCGCCATTGCAGATCGCTATATTGTGGTATTTCAACAGCCGCAAATGATGGTGAGCAATTCAACGGAATTCGAGCAATTCACGCAACAATCCGTAGACCGCATGTCTGGTTTGTATTCGATACAAGTGGAGTCGGTTTTTGACCACTCGATAAGTGGATTTGTCGCTAACTTGAGTCCTGAGCAACTAAAAGATCTGCGTTCTGATCCTCGTGTGGACTACATTGAGCAAGACAGAATCCTATCGCTTGACCCAATAGTCTCGGCAGACGCAAATCAAACCAATGCCATTTGGGGACTAGACCGAATCGACCAACGAAACTTGCCACTCGATAACAACTACAGTGCCAACTTTGATGGGACTGGGGTAACGGCTTATGTTATCGATACTGGTGTGAATAACGCGCATGTTGAGTTCGGTGGTCGCTCAGTTTCAGGGTATGACTTTGTCGATAACGATGCAGATGCAAGTGACTGTAATGGACACGGCACACACGTAGCTGGCACCATTGGCGGCAGCTTGTATGGTGTTGCGAAAAACGTCAACCTTGTCGGCGTGAGAGTATTGAGCTGTACTGGATCGGGTTCTACTTCTGGTGTTATTGCCGGTGTGGACTGGGTGGCTGCGAACGCTTCCGGACCTTCAGTCGCCAACATGAGTTTAGGCGGCGGTCAATCCGTCGCTCTGGATAGTGCGGTGCAAAGTGCGGTTCAGTCAGGTGTCAGCTTTATGCTAGCAGCAGGTAACTCCAACGCCGATGCGTGTAACTATTCTCCAGCACGCGTTGCTTCCGGAGTAACTGTCGGATCGACCACTAGCACGGATGCACGTTCGAGTTTTTCAAACTGGGGCAGTTGTGTGGATGTATTTGCGCCAGGTTCACAAATCAAATCTGCATGGTATGACGGTGGCTACAAAACCATTAGTGGCACTTCGATGGCGACGCCACATGTGGCGGGTGTAGCAGCATTGTATCTTCAAGAAAACAGTTCACTGTCTCCAAGCCAAGTAGAGGCCTTGATCGTTAGCCGCGCAACTAGCGGAAAAGTGACGGACACAAGAGGCAGCGTGAACAAGCTACTTTATAGCTTAACGGATGCAGATTGTGGCCAAGACTGCGGTGGCCCAGATCCAACACCGGACCCAGAAGGCAAATTAACCTCGGGCGTGCCAGTAAGTGGTTTAAGTGGTTCAACTGGTCAAGTAGCGTATTACTATGTTGATGTAGAAACTGGGCAGCGCTTAACCGTACAAATGTATGGTGGCAGTGGCGATGCGGATTTGTATCTCCGTTTTGGAGCAAAACCAGCACTGAATGCATGGGACTGCCGACCTTTCAAATACGGTAACAATGAAACATGTACGGTCAGTGCGACGCAAAGTGGACGTTATCACGTCATGATTCAAGGTTACTCAAACTATAGCGGTGTCAGCATTCAAGCGAGCTACTAGTTATTCTTCTCTTTACTAAAAGAGAACAAAGCCCGCTTTTCGGTGGGCTTTTCTTTTGGGAATACGGTGCTTTAGGGAATGCAGTGTTTAAGAGGAGACGCTATTCAAACGTATTGGCCTTTTGCTTCAAAAACTCAACTCGAAGCGGCATCGAAGCTTTCTATTAGTTAGTAGTACTCGCATAAGTCGGGTTCCTCAAACAAAAAAGCCCTTTACATAAGTAAAAGGCATTTTTATTTTAGATTTTGATTAACGAGCTATAATACCAACCCACCGTCAATCTTGAGCACTTGGCCTGTGATGTAGGCGCTCTTGTCTGAGGTTAGGAAAGAGACGCCACTGGCAATATCTTGAACTGAGCCCATGCGCCCTAATGGGGTTTTGCCTTCCATCATTTGAATGACTTTCTCTGGCAGGTTCTTGGTCATGTCGGTGGCGATAAAGCCTGGCGCGACACAGTTGACGCGTATCTGTGCACCCTTTCTTGAAAGTTCTTTCGCCCAGCCTTTGCTCATTGAGATGACGCCGCCTTTACTTGCGCCGTAGTTGCTCTGGCCGATATTACCATCCGTTCCCACTATAGAAGAAATGCTAACAATACTGCCTGTGCCCTGCTCTAGCATGACAGGAGCAACACGTTGGGTGAGTAAGAACACCGCTTTTAGGTTCACGTCGATCACGCTGTCCCAGTCTTGCTCTAACATATCTGGCAACAATGCATCTCGAGTGATGCCCGCGTTGTTAACCAGAGCATCGATTCTTCCGTGCTGCTCTACAACACTTTCTACTACTTCACTGACGGCTTCGGCATCACACAAGTTGACTTGATAACTGCTTAGCTGCGCCGACTGACTCCATTCCACGGGCGCTATATCTAGCCCGACAACATGGAATCCATCCTCCAGTAATTGTTCACAAATCGCTTGGCCAATACCACGAGCCGCACCAGTGACTACTGCTACTTTTTCCGGTTTCATCTTGGTCTTCCTTAAATGTTGAGATTACAAATTCGCTTGTATCCCTAGCGTTTTTTGTTTTTATGCCTAGTCGCGTTACAACTGCGCTTCTCATACGCAGGGTCTTTTATATCTTATAAAAACTATAGAAACAGTCTGGGAGTCGGATGTGAACTAATCAAGGCAACTTGATGACTATGGCAAGATCAACGTAAGAAAGTGTGCTGGAGGGCGCAAAGTTAAACGATTGGAGGACTTGGATAGAAAAGTATTGGTCTGATTACTCAAATACTACTTCATCAAACCAATATTACTTGTCTCTTAATCTCTTACAAAAGCTGGTTTTGTTATTTTCACCAGAAAAGGCTGAAGCAAGAGATTAAACAACATGCCAGCAATAAACAGGGTGATCACAATACTCGCACCACTCGGTAAGTCATAGCGAGCCGATGCGGCAATACCCGATAAGATCCCAACAATACCAATGCTGATACTAGCGACAAAGAATCGAGTTCCCTTCAATGCTGCCGCACATAAAGCTGGAATCACCAACAAAGCAAATTCTAAATAAATGCCGGTTAACTTGACCGTAATGGGCATCAGAATAGCAAAGATCAGATAAAAACCACTACCGCGCATAAACGCAGGTTTTAACCAAACCAATAGCAACATCGCAGTGGTAATGAGTGCCAAAGGCCAAACGTCTGCCCAAGTCGCCCATAACAGTTGCCCATTAAGAATGCCTTGAATAAAGTCTCCGCCGTGTGGGTCTTTGCTCACCAGCAGGATTGCCAGCGATGCAGACACGACAAACAAGCTGCCAATCATGGGCTCTAAATGCTGCTGGTATCGTTTCTCCATTAAGGCGATCAAACCGCAAAGCATCAAAGACATCACCCAAGGGCCAATCATTTCGCCAAAGAATGAGCCTGAGAACAGCGCGTATTGGCTCAACCAGTAGTGGCTTAGTGCTGCCCCCAATGCCGCGACTTGCGCCACCGCCAAATCTATAAAGATGATCTGACGATTAAGAACTTGTTGCCCCAGAACGATGTTGCCAACTAACGCAATTAAACCACACAAAACCGCAGGTAAAAGCCATGCATAATCAGCCATGGCTTAGATCTTCTCAGGAACGGGCGGCACTAACACATCCAGTAAATCATCAATGACCTGATCGTACATCTCATCCAAGCTTTCACTCTCAGAAACGGTCAATGGCAGTTGAATCACAGGTTTGTCAGTATGATCTTGCAACCAGTTCGCTGGACGCTGATCCTGATGAGAGGAGTAAACAATCGCATCAAAACTGTCAGCATCTAACTTGGTGAGTGATTGCAGGTGAGATGTGGTCGGTGAAATGCCCGGTTTAGGTTCGAGATCGGCAATCTGCTTCATTCCGAGCCAATCGTACAAATAACGATACGTCGCGTGATAACCGACAACTTGCTTACCCTTTAAAGCAGCCCCTTTCTCATTCCATTCTTTAAGCTTTTTACGCCAATGAGCACGAAACTTCATACCATTCACTTGGTAACTTTGTGCGTTGTCGGGATCAATCGCTTTTAGGCGCTCCGTGACTTTACGAGATAATGGAATCATGTCATTTGCCGCAAATTGAACATGTGGGTTACCGTGAGCGTGTATATCTCCCATGCTACGGTCAACGTGAGCATGAGTATCTAACATGCGCACGAAGTCCGTCGCGTAGATCATGCTCGGCGCACCATTTTGCACCGCCGCATTGCTGCTACGAACTTGCAGCATAGGTAACCACCCCACCTCTAGCTCTGCGCCCGAACACATTGCCATGTCCGCTTGGCGCATCTTCGCAATCAAAGAAGGACGAGCTTGTACGTAATGTGGGTCTTGCTTAGCCGTTGTCGCTGAATAAATACTGGCATCTGGCGCGTGGCTTTCAAGAAAGGCTTTCCATTCTGGCTCACAAACGAAAATGTTTAGAGCCGAAGCAGGCGAAGCAGGCGAAGCAGGCGAAGCAATGATGGCAGCTCCTGCCGCCATCATCACCAAACTGCATTTATTTAATGTCAGCTTAGAACGCATGAGCACCGTGCGCTCCAAATGTCATCACGTATTGCAGAGTGAACACGTTGTCTGTCTCACTGTCTTGGTTATCAATGCGAGTGTATTGCGCACGGATAGTACCGAAGTGAGAAGAATCCCATGCGATCATCGCATCCATTTCTTTATCATTCAGCTCAGTAAAATGCATGTGGTCGCCATGTGCATGACCATCGTAGCTTTCTGCTTCGCCGTAACGTAGACCTGCTGACCAGCTTGGGTTGAAGCGATAAACACCCGAAACATAGTAAGCGCTTAAGTTGTCTGGTGACTCTGCATCGTTTTTATATTTGCTATCTACCACACCGTCTAACAGCATGTATTCAGCCGATAGCGTGAAGTTGCTGTATTTGTAATTACCGTCTGGTGCCCATTTCCAAACAAAATCAGCACCGTAAAGGTTCGCACCTGTCACTGCTGCGCCATGATGGTGATCGTGCTCATGCTCTTCTTCATGACCGTGGTCGTGATCTTCGAATTCTTTAACCTTGCCGTTTTCGTTACGCAGGTAACTTAAACCAAACTGCCAACTTGAAGATTCGGAGAAGTCACTACCAAGCTTCAGCGTCGTGGTGTACACGCCAACTTCAGAACCATCTTCGACAGAAGACATTTTGCTACCACTGAGCGCTTCTACACCAAGTTTTACATAAAGGTCGGTTGGCAACACGATGTTTGCACGTACACCATCATCGTAGTAGTGCGAGCCAAGGAAAGTACGATAAGCAATTGGACGCTCAACAAAGCTATCGGTGTGCATGTGTTGGTTGTTCAGGTAACCAAAGTCAGATAGGAATCGGCCAGCGCGCACGTTTACACCATATGGCAATGCCAAAGTTTCGATGAATGCCTCTTCAAGCTCTAATTCTGTCTCATCACCATGACTTTCAAGAACCGCGGTCAATGCGCCGTAAAACTTGTCGTCGATATTTGATGAGAAGTTTAATTCCGTATGGCCTAGACCAAAGCCTTCTTCGCGCTCAGAATTATGACGTTGGCCATCTTGGTAGTAGCCATCAACAACAACACCAATCTGTGGGTTCGATAGTGTGTCGGCAAAAACAGGGGATGCAAAAATGCTACCGATCACGAGAGACACCAATTTCTTATTCACTACTATTTCCTTTTTGTTATGTTATAACATTTAATTTTGCGATGTTATAATATAACAATTCTCATTACACAAGCAGAAATTTAAATTAGGCTCCGATTTCATGTTCGTACTCAATCCATGAATTGGGCTATCAACAAATGAATCAATTGATGTTTTTTATACGTATACTAATGAGAATTAGTAATTAAATAAGTAACGGAATTTCAATATGTTGAATATGGATTTTTCAAAAAGAATCGTGATAGATACTGCTCAACAGGAGTGGATCGCCAGCCCTTCCAAAGGTGTGTGGCGCAAACCTTTGGAACGAGAAGCCAAAGAATCAGGGCATACCACCAGCGTCGTTAAGTACGAGCCAAATTCGCAGTTTTCGACTCATCCTCACCCTCAAGGAGAAGAAATATTGGTGCTCGAGGGGGTATTCTCTGACGAATACGGTGACTATCCTGCCGGCACTTACCTTCGTAACCCTCCAGGAAGTCAACACGCACCATTTAGCAAAGAAGGCTGTGTGATTTTAGTTAAACTAAATCAGTTCGAATCTGAGGATCTTGAAACAGTTCGCATTAATACAAACCAAGCGAGCTGGCAGAGTGGTGTCGGTGGGTTGCAAGTCATGCCGCTGCATAATTTTGAGCACGAACATGTCGCATTGGTTAAATGGCCAAAAGGTAAGAAGTTTCAACCACACCGTCACTTTGGTGGTGAAGAAGTTTTCGTATTGTCAGGAGAGTTTAGAGACGAGCTAGGTACCTATCCCGCTCTCTCTTGGATTCGAAGCCCACATATGAGTGAGCATTTTCCTTTTGTAGAGCAAGAAACGATCATTTGGGTAAAAACTGGTCACCTGCCGCTCCAAGCTCCTGCTCAGCACTCCTAGTGTTTGCACACTTGGCATCGTCCATTGGAACTAAAATCGGCCCGCAATTTACGAGCCGATGATCATTTCGTCACTAAGAACCCATTATTCGCGAGTGGAGCCAGTCTTTGAGCTCAGCCCGGTTATGTTTTAACACGTTCATTTCGTGATCATCAATCGGGCTTCCTTGAAGTTCTAGTACGCGGATTTCCTTATCTAAAGCATTGTAGTTTTTAACGGTTTCAGCAAATGATGCATCGTTTTCGGTAAGCTGAGTAATGGTATCCAAATGTTCTGGGAATTCATGAGTTAATGAGTGATTTTCACCTAACATAGAGACCTCTTGGCTATTATTTGAGTACAAAATAGTGCCTAATTTTTGAGCACCACATGTATAACCGTAGCATCTAATGAGACGTTAATTCGTCGCACCGTCCACAAAAAGAACAACAAAGTTATTTTCAATTTTTCCTAGAAAGTGTTTTCTTTTTAGTCTCAATAGTCGAATGCAAAAGATGCCACTATGATCGTTCTATATTAACCTTCAACAATGAGAGCGATCATGCGAAAGACAATTCTAGTTACTGGATCTACTGACGGTATTGGTTTAGAAACCGCGAAAATGTTAATTAACCGTGAACAACACGTAATAATCCATGGCCGGAATATAGAGAAAGTTCAACAAGTTGAGCAAAGTTTGAGGGAGATGAAAAGTGGTAAAGTTGAAAGCCTTGTTGCTGATTTATCCTCTCCCAATGCGGTAAAACAGATAGTGATGGAGATAACAGAACGGTTCAATCATTTAGACGTCATCATTAACAATGCTGGTGTGTACGCAACACCAAATCCAAGAACTAAAGAGGGTCTTGATGTACGCTTCGCAGTCAACACCATTGCTCCCTACTTACTCACTAGAGAGCTATTGCCGTTGCTCGGAGATACGGGTCGTGTGGTTAATTTGTCTTCAGCTGCACAAACAACAGTAAACACTAGCGCTTTACTCGGTAACAAACCATTGTCAGATGGCGAAGCATATGCCCAAAGCAAATTGGCATTAACGATGTGGTCACGAGCAATCGGACTAAAGCTTAAGAACACTGGCCCTATGTTGGTATCAGTAAACCCAAAATCATTCCTAGGTAGTAAGATGGTTAAAGATGCTTATGGGGTTGCTGGTGGTGATATCCGCTTAGGAGCAGATATTCTAACTCGCGCTGCGCTATCAGAAGAGTTTGCTCAAGCGCATGGTATGTACTTCGATAATGACATTGAAGCATTCGCGCCCCCACACCCTGATGCATTAGATCAAAGCAAAACACAGCAGATAATTGATACTATTGAATTAATCTTAAGCAAACTCTATTAATAACAATTAAGAATTATCTTGAGGTTCGTTTTTATTCGGACCTTAAAAACAATGTATTCGATAAGTGAAACTTGTTATCACTTTTCCGCAAACTCCCAATAAGGTGGCGTACCATAGTATTCAGCAAAGTAATCAATAAAGGCACGCACCTTAGGCGCAATTAAACGAGAGCTTGGGTACACAGCCCAAATCCCAGCATCCATCGCTAAAGGGTGATCTTCGAGTACTTCCACTAGCTGACCACTTTGTAATTCTTGATAAACACTCCAAACCGAGTTGATAGAAATACCTAACCCGTTTACCGTCGCGTCTCTCATCGCATCACCATTATCAGTTTTAAAACGACCAGAAGTTCTTACATTGACCATTCCATCTTTTGTATTGAATGACCAATTATTCATTCCAACTAAGTTAATACACTCATGATTCGTCAAGTCTTGGGGCTTGTTGGGTCTTCCAAATTGTTCAATATAATCTGGTGATGCAACGATAATACGACGATCTGGCGCAAGCTTTCTTGCGACCAATGAAGAATCTTTCAACTCAGCGACACGAATGGCGACATCAAAACCTCCCTCAACCAGATCCATAATGGAATCAGAAAATCGGCAGTCCACGGTTAACCCTGGGTAACGCGCCATAAAACCTTTTAATGCGGGCACAATATGCAAGCGACCAAAAGTTGCAGAGGCGGTTATACGTAATACTCCCGTTGGCGCACTCTGCCCTGAGCCAACAGCTCCCCTTGCTGCCTCCACTGTTGCAAGGACCTCCTCCGCGTGAGGTAAAAAAGCCTGCCCTTCTTCAGTTAAGGAAACTTTGCGTGTGGTGCGATGAACTAAACGAACTCCTAAGCTGTCCTCAAGTTTGTTGATGTGCGCACTAGCGACAGCAGGAGAAAGTCCAAGCTCCTGACCAGCCATGCTGATGTTGTGTGTCGAAGCCAAACGGACAAATAGCTTTACATGATCGATGTTCATTTAATTTTCAATTATTTGTAAAAAATCACCATATAGAGCTTAGCATTTTCTTCCTTACGGATAGTAAATAAATACTCCAGTTAGAAAAAACTGATGGGCAGATAGAAGTCCAGCTCAAACGCCTCATCATGGCTAAGGAAATGGTTTTTATGATAGTGAACATAAGCGGGAGTAGAACGCTGCTTAAAGCCTGAATTCGGCAACCACTTTTCTAACACCATACTCAATTGAGGAAGAAGCTCTCCATATACCCCTGTTAAGCGAAAAACAGCATGCAAACCACCCGGAATCGTCATTTGATTCACGACACCGCGTACTTTAAGCGGCTTATCAATCGCCATACAAGCCACATAGCGACACTTATCGAGCTCAACCCAAGCGGGGTTGGAGTGATGCAAACCGTATTGAACCGAAAAGTCCCGATTCTCAGAGCTTGCCCACGCCTTCAAAATCAGCCACGCATTGCGAATGGAACGGCTATAACCCTCATGCCGCACATAAGCCGCAAAGCGTTGTGGAACCTCCATAATTTTAGGTTCTGGCAACTCGCGTTTAGCAACCCGATGATAACCCGCAGCCACTTCCGGATCTTTTAGATACGGCTTTTCTGCGACTTGTAAATCATGTTTTCGCCACGCGCCAGGAGACATAGCGAACGTTGCTCTAAACGCTCGGCTAAAAGAAGATACCGAGCTAAAGCCGCACTTGTTAGCAATGTCTAACACCGATGAGCTGGTATCAAACATCAGTTGATTGGCGGCGTATTCCATTCTTGTGCGACGGATATATTGATGGACAGACTCCCCTACCACATCTTTAAAAATACGATGGAAGTGCTGTTCAGAATAGGCTGCTACATCTGCTAGCTCTTTAGCCGATAAATCTCTGCTAATGTCTTGGTGAATGTAAAACAGCACGTCATTGATTCTGGAAACTTGTTGATGGCTCACGGAGTAAACTTTCGCTTAAATAGCATAAATGGACATGTTTAACAGCATAAATGGACACACCAAGCTTGGCAATTTACCTATACTATTTCTGACATAAAAAAGACATTTACGAGAAGCACAGCACATGGAAATCGCACAGTCATTACAACAAACTAAGTCATCCTACATCCGAGAGATCCTCGCAGCAGCGAGCGATAAGAACGTCATTTCTCTTGCAGGTGGCTTGCCGGACGAAAAAACCTTCCCGATCGACTTAATGAAACCGACGCTCGAAAACCTCGCGAATATGCCAGAGGTGTTTCAATACGGCGCAACAGCAGGCTACGCCCCGCTACTTAACTTTTTGACCGATTATTACCAGCTGCCGGAATCTCATTTGGCTATGATCACAACGGGCTCTCAGCAAGGGCTAGATTTGATTGCGCGTGCGTACGTGAATCCGGGCGATAAAGTGGTGATGGAAGCACCGAGCTACCTTGGTGCTATGCAAGTATTCGGTCTAGTGCAAGCCAACATCGTGACCGTTTCACAAACCGAGTGTGGTCCAAACCTTGAAGAACTTGAACAATGCTTTGCTACACAGCAACCGAAAATGTTCTATGCTGTGCCCGATTTTCACAACCCAACGGGCGTGTGCTGGGCGCTAGAGACTCGCCAAAAAGTTGCCGAGCTTTGTATACAATACGACGTGGCATTCATTGAAGACGCACCATACCGCGAGCTACGTTTTTCTGGTGAAGCGCTTCCACTGGTTTCGGACTTCTGCCCACAGCACTCCATCGTATTGCGCTCTTTCTCCAAAATAGCTTCACCAGGCTTGCGTATTGGTGTAGTTACGGGCAAGAGTAGCTACCTTGAGCCACTCATCAAAATTAAACAAGGTGCCGATCTGCACTCTAGTATTCCTATGCAAGCTTTGCTGCATGGTCTACTGCAACATGACAACTTCGAAACGCACATTTCAACCATCTGTGCGCTTTACAAATCACGTTACGATGTCATGTTTGCTGAACTGCAAAAACAGCTGCCAGAAAGTTGCGTACTCAAACCCGTCGATGGTGGCATGTTCGTTTGGGTCGAGATTCCAGAATGCGACACCTTCGAACTGGCGAAAAACCTTCTCGCAAACTGGGTTGCCGTAGTGCCGAGCCCGGTCTTTTATCCAGAAGGTTCAAAGGTAAAAGCCGCTCTGCGTCTTAACTTTACCAATGCCACACCAGAAGAACTGACGACAGCTGTCTCTCGACTCGCGGATGTCCTCAACACGTTGTAATTGAACGCGAGTGTAAGAACCTGCCTTTGAGATTCAAAAAAAGTCTCAAAGGCAGCATCAAAAAAGTTCCCCAAAAAAATTTATATTTTTCCTTCAAATCAACTCTCTACAGTAAGTGCCTGTTTTCTCTTGAACCTCTCACTCATATAAAAATGAGAACTCAATCACGTATTTGATGGTTAGAAAAGTTACGTCTATCTTTCAGTCAAAGACATCAACTTCGCAGCGTTAATGCTCTCAATTTCAGACACTTTATCAATCGTGGCTTAGCGGTTGATAAACGACTAAAAAAGCATCTGTGGGCATACCCACTACGAAGGGTTGACCAGAACCATTCTGAATGTCGCGAGCCAATCTTTTGATTGGCAATTACGTCAGTGAATCGCACCAAATGACAGAGGGGTTATCAGGATGAATACTCGAATCACGACAGGACTTGTCACCATCGGCTGGTCCGTTACACTTTCACTTTTTACCGCATTCGCCGCATATGCCAATACGTCGCCAAACTGTAGTGACGTATTAGCGGGCAACACAACCGCCGCATCGCAAAAAATGATGGTTTTATTGGGCGAAGACATCACCAAATCCAACCGTATCACTACGGTGATTCCTGCCGAAAACAATCCATTTGTGACCGAAGAACTGGTTTCGGTTTCTAACGACGTATCGCCAAACGGTCGTCTTTCACAAAAGAGTTTGGAAGAGATTCGGAAAGTCCGCTCAAATCTAGAGAAAGCAGCACAGGAAGTAAGCCGATTACAGGGCACTTTTGAAGTGGCTTTCATCAGTTTGATTGATGGTTACTGCCAATTTTCTAATCATAAACGTACTCAACATGCCAAAATCGACTTTGACCATTTGGAAGGCCTCACTTTGTATTCAATCCCCGCTTTAATAGCAATGGTCGATCAGTCGTACTACATGGCAAAGAATCGAATCGCTAATGAGCAGAAACAGTTAAGCGACATTGAAAAAGAGAAACAGAGGCAGAAACATCAAGCAACTGCGGCGGCAGCCGCTCGTTACCAAGACAGTAACGTACTTGTAAGAGTCGAGAACTTTGATGGCGCTAATGTGACATTTTCCGTTACTAACATTGGATCACAAGGATCATTACAACCAAATTTCAACACGTTTAATGCATATCGCACAGAAAGTGGAGAATTAATCTACAAGTCAGAATCTTTACTACACCTGGCGGATACTGCAGGTAACACACTTGAAACAATGGGTATCGCTGAGCTCTCATCACAAGGTGGAAGTGACATATCGATCTCTCCTGGAGAAACCCGAAAATTCGTTACTAGCATTGCTTCAGAAGTCGCGCCACATACGCAGTTGAGCTTAGAGTTTCCAGCCAAAGTGCTTAATACCGAGCGAGACTTTACATTGTTGTTTTCTGATACATCAGCGGTGGCGACAGCAAACGTCAATTAACGCAAAGTCGCCAGTATTTGTAGAACGCATCAAAGACAGGCGAGCAGCGCCTGTCTTTCAATGATGAGCAAGCAAATCGCTACTGTTTGCACTTGTAAGCATTTGCAAACATCGTCACTGACGTAGAAAAGCTCAACGGTTGATATAAGTACAAGGTATCCGCGCCTAAATCCGCCGCCTTGATGCGCATTTGGTTTAGCGTACCCCAAACCATGTCTTTATCTGTGTGAAGCCAGTAGTCGTAAAAGTGTCCTTCTGAGCCGATCACGGTACCCATTAGTTCACAGTTTTCAATCGCATTCACATTGTCCCAAAGCACCTGTACTTGCTCAGATTCTTGAGTTGGGAACGTCACACATCCCGTTAATGATGCCGCTAACGCGAGACACATCACTCGCTTTTTCATACTTATATCGCCAAAATTTTTCATAGATGGCAGATTTTATGAATGGCTGATGTGATGACTAGCAAAAACTTTTTATCGCGTGTTCAAGCAGAATTAATGGACAACGGAAAAGATCCAAAAGGTGATCATGCAGCTAGCGAGCAAAAACCTAATAATCACAGACCTAGCAATCAAGCTGTATCTGAGATACAACAGTAATGATTAAATAGCCGCGAGGGATAGAGTTTGGTTGCTAAAAATAAGCTAATTCGCTACACAGCTACGGAAGTCGCTGATGCATTTGACAAAGAAGATGAGCTCATTAAACAAGTTCAGTCCAACCAACTCTCGCAAGTGCTATTGCTTTGGCAAGTAAAAAGTCCAACGCTCGTGCTTCCCGCTGGTAAGAAATGGCCAGTGTCTAATGAGTTAGAACATGCGTTAAATACGTCTGGCTGGAAGCTCTTTTCTCGTAAAACCGGTGGTGCCCCAGTCCCTCAGGTGCCAGGTATTATCAATCTATCTCACATTTACCACTGGCCAGAAGGCGAGCCTTACAACATCAAAAAAGCGTATCTCGATTTATGTGCGATATTAACGGTTTTCTTTAAACAGCTCGGCGTGAAAGTGGATGTTCATGCTACGCCTTATTCCTACTGCGATGGCGAGTACAACCTCAACATTGGCGGGCAAAAAGTCGTGGGAACCGCGCAGCGTGTTTTACTTAAAAAAGGCGGCGGACAAGTGGTATTGTCACAAGCATGCATTCTGATTGATGCCGACGTCGGGAAGATTGTCGAACCAGTACGAATGTGTAATCAGCTTTGCGGTCACAGCGATGATATTCGTGGTGATGTCCACACACCGCTCTTCCATCATGTATCCGACCGCCCATCGGTAGATTCGCTCTTTCAGCAATTGACGAGTGCGTTTTTAACGCATGCAAAAAGCTGAGTAATGAAAGGAGCAAGCCTCCCCCACACTCCGAACAGCATTTGATAAACTCAAACTACATACCGTGATAGCGATGTAAGAATGGGCACCGCCAACGTAAAACCATTCAATCGTTCGACCAAACCAGTTATCAGTTTTGCCTGCCAAAAAGAAATGAGATCCAGTTCAAATATTTATCCATGACGGAATTAGTTGAAGCCTGCGCTTAAAAGCCTCAGAATGTCGCACTTTTCGCACCGATTTGTTTTCGGCGCGTTGTTATCTAACTCTACAATTGAGAATCATACATATGGGTTTTACCTCGTTAGGTCTATCTGCTCCAATCCTTAAAGCTATTCAAGAGAAAGGCTACGACACCCCTTCGCCAATTCAGGCAAAAGCAATTCCTGCTATTTTGGAAGGGAAAGACGTAATGGCAGCAGCGCAGACTGGTACAGGTAAAACCGCAGGCTTTACGCTACCGATTCTTGAGCGTTTATCGAACGGCCCTCGCGTTCGTGCTAACCAAGTTCGTGCACTTATCCTGACGCCAACGCGTGAACTTGCGGCTCAGGTGCAAGAAAACGTGTTTATGTACGGCCGTCACCTTCCACTAAGCAGTGCAGTTGTTTTTGGTGGTGTGAAGATCAACCCGCAAATGCAGCGTCTTCGCAAAGGTGCGGATGTGCTGGTAGCAACACCAGGCCGCCTGATGGATTTGTACAACCAAAATGCGGTCAAATTCGACCAACTGGAAGTGCTAGTACTGGATGAAGCAGACCGCATGCTGGATATGGGCTTTATCCGTGATATTCGCAAAATCCTAGCTCTGCTACCAAAACAACGTCAGAACCTACTGTTCTCTGCGACTTTCTCGGATGAAATCCGCGACCTTGCGAAAGGCTTGGTGAACAACCCGGTTGAGATTTCAGTGAACCCGGCAAACTCGACGGCGAGAACGGTTGAGCAAAGCATCTACCCAGCAGACGTGAAGAAGAAAGCACCGATGTTGGTTAAATTGATCAAAGACGGCGATTGGAAGCAAGTGCTGGTGTTTACGAAAACGAAACACGGCGCAAACCGTCTGGCGAAGTTCCTGATCGAACAAAATCTACCGGCTGCTGCCATCCACGGCAACAAGAGCCAAGGCGCACGTACCAAAGCACTGGCGGATTTCAAATCGGGTGAAATTCGTGTGTTGGTCGCGACGGACATTGCTGCGCGCGGTATCGATATTCCGCAATTACCGCAAGTGGTGAACTTTGAGCTACCGAAAGTGGCAGAAGACTACGTTCACCGTATTGGTCGTACTGGCCGCGCGGGCGAAGTAGGTAAAGCGATTTCACTGGTGTGTGCGCTAGAAGCATCTGAGTTGTTTGCGATTGAACGTTTGATTCAAGAAGTACTACCACGTAAAGAGTTGGAAGGTTTTGCGCCAACCAATGTGGTGCCAGAATCTAAACTGGATACGCGCCCAATCAAACCGAAAAAACCTAAGAAGCCAAAAAAACCAAAAACGCCAAATGCTGCAAGTGAAAACGCTCCAGCAACCGAAAAGAAAACAGGCAATGGTGCAAACAAACCTAAGCGTCGCTTCAACGGTGGTAACAACGGCAACAAAAACAGCACCAACCAAGGCGGTGCGGGCAAGCCTAAAGGCAACCGTGAAGGCCAAGGTCGTGCAAACAGTAAACCAGATGACCGCAAACCTAACGGCAACAAGCCAAATGGCAATAAACCGAGTGGAAATAAACCAAACGGTAATAAGAGTGGCAACGCTGGTAAACCGTCTGGTAACCGCAAGCCAAACAATGCTAAACCTGCAGGAAACAAACCATCAGGTCAGCGTCGTAAGCCTCGTCCACAGGCCACAAACTAATCTGCAAACAGCCCGATAGAAAATACAACAAAGCCGCTGATAATCTCAGCGGCTTTGTCTTTCTTAGAACACAGCTTTGTTAAAACAGCCTACATTAAAGGTGTGATTCGAATATCTGAGATTTGCGCTTCGTTCTTTTCACCCTCAATACCACCAGCGTAGATGTAGGCTTCATTCGATGTGAGGTAACTCATATTGAAGTGGTCCTTCAGCGCGATCTGATAGGTTTTCCCCTGCTCCAACGCCACTTCAATTGGCGTTGAGTACCGCATACCTTGGTTTTCACCAATATGGCCCATCTGCAAGTAACCTTGGCCAACCACCTTACCTGCATCATCCAATACCTCTAACAATTTCACGGTGTTCGTGATGCCAGTATTAAGTTGCCCTAGGTTATTGTTGTACCAAGCATCGAACTGGTAAGTGCTCGTTACAGGCGCTGTAAACGACTCTGCACCTTTTACGACGCCGCTGTCTTTGCTCACCGTAACCACTGAGACATTATCTTTGAGTGGCTGATATTCGCCATCAAGTTTGATGCGGATCTCTTCACCGACACAAACAGGTTGGCTTGGGTTAGAACGGAAGCCTTTATCGTTAATGCTTTCAGCCAAATAACAAGCAAAACCTGTTGGCGTATCGGAATAAGATTGAGCAATCACGTTCTTTTGAATCAGCTCGCCATTGCGATACAAGTTCACGTTGTACTTACTCGTCACGTCAATCGAAACCGAATTATCAACGCTTTTTACCACCAATGTTGGCTCTTGCGGAGAATAAACGCGACTATCTTCACTTGCGTACGGTTTCACACCAGAAACTAAAGTAATGCTGCTATCTACATTCACAAGCGCGCCCAATGTCACGTGGAAATGCCCCTCTTCGTCCATTGTGACATTTTCAACTGGGTAGTAACCTGTGTCATCTTTGCTTACTTCAGGCAAGTAAATGGTTACCGAGTAGTTCTTTCCTTTGAAGGCAAAGTTTTCCAACGTGATTTGTTCAGACTGAGCCAACAAGTTATTGCGCACCCAACTTGTGATAAACGGCTTCACTTCCAACTTGCCCGTTTCGGTATGGATGCCGAATAGGGTCTCTACCACCATGTTCAAGTAGCCACCCACAGACCAAAGCTGACGCTGAGAGTTAATAACTGGGCCATCCATGCTTGGATCTTCACCATGATCACTATGGATGATGAATGACTTACCAGAAAGCCACTCTAAGTTTTCCATGTTGGATAAATTAGTTGCCGTACCACGAACCAACGATTGAATGGCATTGTTCGCTGCTGCCACATTTTGTGTTTGATGCGCGGCGCGCAAGCTGTACGCGGTAACAAATGGCCAAATTGCGCGATTATGGTACACAGGCACGTCCGGTTGTTGAGGGAAGTAAACCGGCACGCCAAACTCACTGTGTGGGTAATTGGCCATGATTTGTTTCGCCTGCGCATCACTTGCCACGCCACTGATGATCGCCAACGCTTCGCCCAACATATCGTATTTGTCGACCGCGATGTCTTTGCCATTGTCAAACAAATAGCTTACGTACATACCGCGTTCGGCATTCCAAAACTGCTCGTTGATAGCGGTTTTTAACTGCTCAGCCCACTCGGTGTATTTGACCGCGTTGGTTGAATCGTACTTCTCTGCCAACTTAGCCGCGAGCTGAATCGCGCGGTAGTGAACCACGTTTGTCGATAACGCTTTGCTGCTACCAATCGCATTGACATCGTTTGGCGTCCACGTTGAGTAAGTTTGCTCACGCCAGTCGAGGAATGATTGCTCACCAGTGTATAAACCGGATTTCGCATCAAAAGCCGCCAGGCGATCGGCTTCAAGTGTATTACTGATAGCGTTATATGCGCGCTCGGCAAACTGGTTGTACTCTTCCCCATTCAATGCCGAAAGTAAGCGTTCTGCACCAAGCGCCCAAGTCGTGCGGTCGGTACTGATTGGCCAGCTGCCGCCAGTGCCCGTATCTTGCACAATCTGCTCGCCATCATATTGCTGATCGGTCGTGTCGCGAAAAGCGGACAATTTGAAATTCAAACCATTTTGCACGCGAGTTGGATTCATCAATGCAAGCGAAAGGTCTGCTGCGTACGCCAAATCACGCGTCCATACGTAATGCCACTTCGCGCCCGTTTCAAAAACTTCCGCTTTGATTGGGTTGTTGTAGTTGTAATTGCCGTCTTTGATTTCAGAAACAGCAAGCTGGCCTAGCTCTTTCATCGTCAATGCAAACAACGCGTCAAACGCGACATCACCCGACACCACTCGCGGCCCTGTTTGCTCATTAATCACTAAGCCTTGGTCGAGCGCATCACGCAATTCTGTCGTCGTTGAAATACCAAATTCACGCAGTTCAGCTTTAGGATCTTTCACCGAGAAAATCACGGTATCACTCGAGCCATCGTAATTGGCGAACAGTTTCACTTCTTTGCTCTGATGCCCTTCATGCACCATTGCAGGGTCGAGAATCGCATCAGAGTAGTATTTTTCCGCTTCTTCTTGCGTTGCTTTCGTCACAGTCATTGTCGCGCGACTTTCATCGGCAAAGCTCACAGAAAACTTGTAATACCCTTTGTCTTCAAACGTGATCTCAGAGTTGCAGTCATCGTTCATACACGCTTCATTCGTGTCTGGTTTTGGCAGGTACTCCTGAGCTTTATCGAACGCCGCGGGCTCCTCAAAGTAGGTGTATTGGATCTGCCAACCCGGATCAGCAATCTTGAACTGATTGCTACCTCGAGCGACGCGCAGTACGGTTTCGTACTCGTTATTACCCAAATAGTTTAGCTTGGCATGCTCTGCCGTGCCCCAATCCCCATTTAAACCACGTAAATATAAGTCGGCTGAAATAATTGGTTTGTCGACTGACACTGGCGCATCAGAGGAATCTGACCCACATCCAGCAAGACCAATACAAGACGCGACAGCAAGCGCAATAAAACTCGGTTTCATGTTCATCCCTTAGATTGTTGTTTTGGCGACAGTCTAAAGAACACCTTTTTGAGGGGAAAATAGGAAGTCAGGAGCGAGCTATAGATAACATCTATACGTCAGACCCCAACAGTGATGTAGATCTATGAAATGCGCATAATTTCAATCAAATGAGATTACAGATTTGTGATTTATAAATGAAATTGTGCAAAATACCCCTCGTTCTTAGAGGGGAAAGAAAATGGACAAATCTCTGCAGCAATTTTTACTGGTTGCACGCTGCCAAAGCATCAGCGCTGCGGCAAGAATGGCAGGGTTAAGCCAGCCAACGGTAACAAGCAATTTAAAGAAGCTGGAAGAGAATCTCGGCGTGACGCTGTTTGAACGTCACCCTAATGGCATGGTATTGACCGAATACGGACGCATCCTCTATCGCCATAGCAACGCGATGCAGCATGAATACAACCAAATGATGCAAAGCATTGATGAACGGAAACAATACCAAGTCGGAAAAATTAAAATGGGTACTGGCGATGCGTGGTGGCCGCTGTTCGTCCAAAAAGCACTCAATGACCATCTGACCAAGCAGCCTTCGGCATCTGCGCACGTCGAATTTGGCAACCACTTAGGCTTGATGGATTCATTAATCAACGAACAGATTGAATTCTTCATCGGCCACGAGATTGTCGGATTGTCGTCTAAATGCGATGTTACGTTTATTCCGCTATTTCAAACGGTTGATGCCTATTTTGTTTCCCCAAACCACCCACTTCTAGGGAAAACCGTCACCGAAGATATGCTGCACGAATACCCAGCTCTTTCGGTCACTTATGATGCTAAGAAATTCGCTCACGTCATCGATAACCCAATCCCGAAGCAAAATGAACGCGAAAGGCAGCAACTGGATGACAGACCGACTTACGAAGTGGATTCTCTGCTCGCCAGTATTGATGTACTGAAAGAAAGCGTCGCGGTGATGTCTTATACCCGCCACCTCAAACCGTATTTGGAATCCTTTGGCTTACGATGCTTAACCATGGAAAACGAACCAAACCCTGGCACCGTCGGGATTTATCGCCACCGCAGAGAAACCTCTGAATCACATCTAGATCTGATTGCTGGCATCACTCAGCGCGCTAAATTGCTCAACTAGAAAGTCCAAAAACAGGCGAACTCTTTTCGGTTGATATTGACGGCTTTGATAAATGACATGCAGATCCGCTTCAGCGCCTTGCGAAAAGGCGCTGAAGTTTTTCATATACCCATCCAAAACCGTTACTAAACGTTGTTTTTTGAGGTCTTGCTGAATATCTAAAATCGATTTCAACGCAATCCCCGCACCGTCCAACGCCCATTGTCGAATCACTTCACCATCATCAGAAAATCGCTTTGGCGTGACCGTGATCGATTGGTGAGACTCTTCATCTTTAAAGTGCCACGTTTTTAATTCTTCATTGCTGCGCACCATGGCTAAGCAGCGATGGTCCGCGAGATCTTGTGGACAGTTTGGGACACCTTGCTTCGCCAAATAATCAGGTGACGCGCACAGCACGCGTTGACTCGACGCCAGCCTGCGCGAAATGAGATTACTGTCCGCTAACTCACCGTAACGAATCACTAAATCGAGCCCCGATTCAGCCAAGTTCGATAAATTGTCATTAAGGTAAAGATAAGGCGTCACATCCGGATATTGCTCAGAAAAAGCCGACACCATCGGCGAAATAATTTGTTTGCCAATATCTCGTGGAGCTGAAATTTTCAACGTTCCGCGCACTTCCGAAATACCCGTTTGCAGCAAGTTTTCCGTCTCTTTCACGCTATCAATGATGTTCAGACAAGCTTGATGGTACATTGCCCCTGCGTCCGTAAGTGATACGTGGCGTGTGCTTCGGTTGAGCAGCTTTACGCCATAGCGTTCTTCTATCGCTTGCAGCCTTGCCGTTACCGTCGCCGGAGACAAACCCAACTCCCTTCCCGCCGCTGCCAGACCTTGATGTTTAACGATGCTGACAAACAACGTCATATCCGAAAACTTATCCACCTTCGCGCCCTTATTATTTGGAAAAACTGAATAATCAATTCAGATATAACCCAATTATCAAATTAAGTCGAATCCATATACTGACCCTATCAACATTGTTTAGACCCAGAACGTTATGTGACAGGGCAAAGTTAAACGCCGTAACGCTGTATTCGGCGTCACTGTGTTCAACGCACAACAACACGCCCTGCCCAGCCAAGAGATAGGAAACAAAAAATGAAACTGTACATTTATGAACATTGCCCCTTTAGCGCCCGCGTCCGTTTTGTTGCAGGCATGCTGAATATTCAGCTCGACGTCATCAACATTGCTTATGACGACGAGAGCACTACCACAAACATCATCGGCGCAAAACAAGTTCCTCTTTTGATCAAAGACGATGGCGAAGCGATGGCGGAAAGCTTAGACATCATCAACTACTTCCTTGAATTGGCATCTTCCAATGAAAGCAGCCAACCCTCAGCACCGGTTTTAGACTGGCAAAAACAGGCGTTTTTACCGCTACAAAAAGTCGGGTATCCGCGTTGGTCAAACATGACGTTACCGGAATTTGCAACAGAAACCTCTAAACAAGCATGGCGTGCAAAAAAAGAAACCGAAGCATTAAATTTTGAAGCCTTGATTAACGATACACCTGCGATTGCGAAAGAAGTCGCCGCTTTGATAGAACAAACCAAATCCTTGCTCAACCTAAGTTCAGAAAAGCAAACGTCACTGGTTGATCAGGCCATTATTTTCTCCATTCTACGCGGCTTTTTCAGTGCGCCCGAAGTGCAATGGGATCCAGCCGTACTTCATTGGATGGCAACCGCTCGTAAAGCGACCAACGTGCCAGTACTTATCTAAGGAGCGCAACATGAAACAAAGAACAAATAAGCTGTTTGAACCAGCTCAACTGAAATCGTTGTCACTACAAAACCGTATTGTCATGGCACCAATGACTCGCGCACGCACCACTCAGCCGGGCAACATCCCGAACGAGATGATGGCAACGTATTATCAACAGCGCGCTTCTGCCGGGCTGATCATTTCCGAAGCCACACAAATTTCGGACGATTCTCAAGGCTATTCGTTCACACCTGGCGTTTACACCGATGCGCAAGTGGCGGGCTGGCAGGGTGTGACCCAAGCGGTCAAATCACAAGGCTCAGCGATGTTTTGTCAGCTATGGCATGTGGGCAGAGTGTCTCACCCAACATTCCAAAATGGTGAACAGCCTATCGCACCATCTGCGCTCGCTCCGGTAGAGACGCAAGTTTGGATTGCAGATGGACAAGGCAACGGCAATATGGTCGATTGTGTTGAGCCTCGCGCCATGACACAAGCGGATATCAACCGAGTTGTCGGTGATTTCGCGAACGCAGCCAAACGCGCCATTGAATCGGGTTTTGATGGTGTAGAAATCCACGGCGGGAATGGGTATCTGATCGATCAGTTCATAAGAACCAACTCAAACCATCGAATAGACAACTACGGCGGTTCACGAGAAAATCGTATCCGTTTTCTTATCGAAGTAGTGGATGCAGTTATCGCCGCTATTGGTGCGCATCGAGTTGGGGTGAGATTGGCACCATTCATTACCTTTAAAGATATGGACTGCCCAGATATCGTGCCAACGATCTTAGAGGCATCAAAACAGCTACAGGAGCGCGACATTGCCTACTTGCACTTGTCCGAGGCCGATTGGGCCGATGCACCAACGATTCCAGAGACGTTCCGAATCGAACTTAGAAAGCGCTTTCGCAACGCTATCATTGTCGCAGGTCGCTACAATCCTCAACGAGCAAACGAAGTGTTAGAGAAAGGCTACGCGGATCTTGTCGCATTCGGACGACCATTCGTAGCAAACCCAGACTTGGTCTCTCGATTGCAACATCACCATCCGTTGGCAGAACTCGATGGCTCAACGTTGTTTGGCGGAAACGAACGAGGCTACACCGATTACCCTGCTCTGCAACAGGAATGCGCAGAACAGGCCTAACAAAAAAGCCCCAACCTAGCTGCTACGGTTGGGGCTGTCACCAAACTAAAATTGGTTTTAGCTAGCTAAATCTGACTAAGAGTTAAATCACTTCTAACGCGCCGCTGCGCCAAGGTTCGATAACCACTTTGATGTGGTCATTTGGCGTCATTAACTGTCTAAACGCGTCTTCGACACCGTCGATTCCCACTTTGGCGGTGAGCATTTTCTGCCAAGGAAACTTGTGTTCGGCAATCGCTTGTAGGCATTGCTCAAACTCGTGCGGTTGGTAGTAGTAAGAGAATCTCAAGTCGAGCTCTTTTACCGTCGCGTACGCGTAGTTAATGATTGCGGGTGTCGTATGGATACCCGAGATGACGATTCGCGCTCGGGCAGGAGCGCGGCGCAGAAAATCGTCAATCAAGGTATGCTTGCCAACACACTCATAAATGACCAGGCGTGAATTCATCGCGTACTGTGCCCCGACGGCGATCTCGTCTTCCTTGGTCGGGTGATCAATCGATTTGCGCCAAACTCACTAGCAAGTTGCAGTTTCTCTTCCTGAAGATCGACCGCAAGAATATTGCTCACACCACGTTGTTTCAGTGCAGCAATCACCGCCAGCCTTATAGGGCCGCAACCGACAACCAGCGCTGTTTCTTCCGTCTCGATTTCACTGCGATTGACCGCGTGCAAACCGACCGCCAGTGGTTCGGTTAATGCCGCCGCCTCAGACGGCATTCCGTCTGGGACAGGTAGCAATAACGCTTCATCAAGCAGGAAGTACTCAGAGTACGCGCCATAAGTACCCGGAGTAACACCAACGCCCGCGCCATTTTGACTGAGCAACATCGGCACTGAGGTGACTCGGCTACCAACGGACAACGTTTGCTGCGTACCGGCACCGTATTCGACAATTTCCGCACAGAACTCGTGCCCTAACATCACTTGAGCGTGCTCACCGGCTTCATCAGGTATCAACCCGAGCTGGTGGAATACATCAAATACCTCATCCGCGTGTCGAGTAATGTGAAGGTCGGAGCCACAAATGCCACAGGCAAGGCTGCGAACCAACACTTGTCCCGCTGCAGGTTTGGGGATTTCGACTTGCTTCAGGCGGACACTACCATCCTGCATTATGATACTGTTCATCTGTTGCATGGGGTTACTCCGCTAGCTCATCGCTTAGGCCAGCAATCGCACCCGGTTTGATGTAGCGCGCGGTGAAGCCTTGTGCTTTCGCTGTTGCAATAACAACTTGCTCAATCCAACCTGCATCCATGATGTTGATGAAGTTACCCTCGTCGTCAAAGTTAATGTTCGCACCTTGGATCACCATAAAGCCATCTGCACCACCCGACTCTTCTGGACAGTGAAAGGTATGAATCGAACCGCCCGGCTCATATAAGTAGCTACCAGAAGTTTGGACTTGATCTGGGTACTCAATGTAGTGCCAAGCGCCACTCAGCGTATAGAAATGCACCACGCCAGTGTGGAAGTGCTTAGGCAGAGTGATACCCGGTTTGAATTTGGCACGAATCACCCAAGTACCGTTTTCTGGGTCAAGAAACAACGGGTAAACATCAACACCCGGTAACGCGTCTTTGATGAGCGACTCCTCATTGGTATTAAGAGTTAATAAGAAATCTTGGTGCTGAATAACTTCTGGTAATGACATAACTTACATCCTCGCTATTGCTGTAATGTGGCGTACTCGCCTATCCCATAAGTGGGTACTTAAAATTCTCGAAACCGTCAGATGCGCTGATGGTACAACCGTTGATACAGTTGGCTTTCTCGCTGACCAGAAACGCCACCACATCAGCAATCTCTTCTGGTTGTGTGAAGTTTTGACGCATCTGTTCTTTGCGGATGTGGTCCCACAGGCCAATCTCTTCGTATTGCCTTAACATAGGAGTATCAACGCGTCCCGGAGCGACAGCGCAAACACGAATACCCAATGGTGCGAGTTCTAATGCGGCGCATTTGGTCATCATATCGACTGCGGCTTTACTGACGTTGTAGGTAAAGGTCATCTCAGACGCCATTCGTGCGTAAACAGAAGAAGTATTGAGGATCACGCCCGGCGTGCCTTGCGCTTGGAATTGTCTTCCAGAGGCAAGAATGCCGTAGTAAACGCCATTTTGGTTGACCTTAGAGATCGGCTCAAAATCGGCAATTGGGTCGTGGTCAAGCAGAGGTTTCGGCGCGCCAATGCCTGCGTTGTTGACCATGATGTCAAGCGAGCCAAACTGTTCGACCGCACACTTCACCATAGCTTCAACTTGTTGGTAATCGGTGACGTCCGCGACAAAGGTTCCCAACTGCTTTGGGTCAAAACTTGTGTACATTTGCAGTGATTGTTCTGAAATATCGACAGCAAGCACTTTGGCTCCTTGCTCTCTCAGCTTTGCAATGATGGCTTGGCCAATTCCACCAGCTGCCCCAGTCACAATGGCCGTTTTATTGATAAGTTCCATACACCTTCTCATCCATGCGTTGTTGTTATCAAAATGTAACCTAGATCAACTCACTGACACTCACTTGACCTTTTGCGAAGTAAATTTGATACATTGCGATTTACAACCTGTTAACATTTAAAAATCGAGACATGTATATCGTACGAAGTGGCGCTGCCGATAAATTTGATAGCTTGGTTTCCGAACTGGGGCTGAATCCGGTTGAAATTATGGCTGCCGTCGGGCTGTCTGCGGCGCAATTTCGCGATCCCGATACCTATCTCGCTTATCCAAGGCTGGCGGAATTGCTGGAGGAAGCGGCTGCTCGTTGTCAGCAACCGTTGTTTGGTGCGTTACTCGCCGAGCGCCAAAACCTACAGAGCTTGGGAGACTTGCCAATGCTGGTTTCCCGGGCGCAAACGGTCGGTGAAGCCTTGGCGCGGGTGAATGATTTTCTCTATCTGCATTCGTCAGGGGTCACTCTCAACATGACGCCACAAGATGATTGGGTACGGTTGTCGCTCAATATTGATGTGCACAGCGAACGAGGTATCGCGCAGTTGATGCAGCTCAGTGTGTCGCATCTGGCGATGTTTATTGCCAGTCTGCTTGATATTGAAGCAAGTCACTTCTCTTTACACCTCACCCAACACGCGAGCTTTGAGACAGAACAGAGCGAATTTGCCCAGCAGAGCAAACTGCGTTTCGGCGATAAGTTTGACGGTATCCTACTTAAAGCGACTCTGCTTAACGCTAAGAACCACCAAGATGAAGACGCACTAGAGCGCCATTTTCAACAGCACCTCAAAGAGCTGCAAACCCGTTACCCCAACAATCTCAGTGACCAAGCAGCAAACATGATTGGCCGTCTGCTCTCAACCGGAGAATGCAGCGTTGAGCGCGTTGCAAGAGCATTGGATCTGCATCCGAGAATGCTGCAAAACAAGCTGAAACAACAGGGCACAAATTATCGGCAGCTTTTACAACAAGTGCGTCAGGATTTCGCCGAACAGCGATTGCATGAGAATATTCAGAGTATTACCGATATCGCGTTGCAACTGGGCTATGCAGAAACTGCGGTCTTCAGCCGCCACTTTCGTCGCTGGACGGGAAAATCGCCAAGGCAATGGCGACAAGAAAAAACTCAGTTACAAACGTTTAAGCCCATCAGTTAAAAGCATAAATAACCTATCATTCAAACCAAAAAGTGTGAGGTGGGAGGGTTGGTATCGAGAATTTCAGCAATCACAGATAACCCGTGTTTGATGTAGCCTCGGTTTGTTTCTGCTCCCAAGCTGATTCGCACGTAAGGCATTGGCTGATTAGTATCGAGAACAAACGGTTTATATCCCGTGATCTGCACCCCTGAACGCTTTGCCGAAGCAACCAGGTCATCGCTATTCCACTGCTCGGGTAGTCTCAACCAAATGTGCTGTCCATTCGGGTGCGAGCTATAAACATGCCCTTCTAAAGCGGCTTTTGCTATTCGCTGTCGCTTAGCAAACTCATTGACTTGAAAGCGAATAAGTCGATTTAACGTACCGTTCTCGATCCACAAATGAGCGACTTCAAATGGTAAGGGAGTCGCAGACCAACTCGTTGCCGCTAAACGACCAATCGCGTGCTGCAAAAAATGACGTGGGACCGTCAGATAGCCAGTGCGCATGCCTGGCGCTACAACTTTGGTTAAACTGGTGACATAGAAAGCTTGTTCGGGTAACAATGTGGCAAGGGGTGGGACACGGTTAGGTTCTAGTGCTCCATACACGTCATCTTCAATGACATAGATGTCGTATTGCTGCGCAATATTCGCTATCGCCTCTCGGCGTTCAACATCCATATGCGCACTAGTCGGGTTAGCCATGCTCGGTGTGCAACACAATACCTTGATTGGTTTGTGTTTACATGCCCATTCAAATGCATCCGGCGTTATACCAAACTCATCCATTTCAAGTGGTTGCAACTTAAATCCAAGCATTCTCGAGCGAGAGATCAAGCCATGATCAACCAAGTGACCACAAGCAACTAAATCACCGTGTTCAACAACTGTGCTTAAAGCCAACGTTAAACCATGGCATGCACCATTTGTGAGTAATATTTGATCGGCACCCACATCCAGCCCTTGGCTACTTAGAAATCGTACTCCTGACTCAATATGATGAGGCTGACCTGTTACCGGCTTTGCTTTACTGATCAAACCACGATTGTTTGTTTGCCCAGCAATCTCCATTAACGCCTGATTAAAAAGCGTAATGTGGCGATCGGTCACCACTGGATGTGCAATCGACATATCAATTTCATCCGGCGTTTCTTTCATCTCTTGTGTCAGCATGAACTCCGTGTCCGTACTTTCATCCACAAAACCTGATTTGACAAAAGTACCATTCCCAACCCAAGACTCGATCGCCCCTTTTTTCTCTGCATAACCATATGCATGGCTCACCGTTTGTACGCTGACGCCAATTTGCTCTGCAAACTCACGATGTGTGGGTAATCGAGTTCCCGGTTTTAGATAACCACTGCGGACACATTCGACAAGATAGTTACCAATGGAGATGTATTTAGCGGTGCCTGGCCGAATGATCGGGTTCAAAGAAATTGTCATGACACAATATTTTAATTGATTCATTTTTAACGCTCATTGTAACTTCCATTTAACAAATGGCGAACTTTAACTCACAAAACGAGGTGAAATGCACAAAAATAAACCACAATTGTAATGATTGACATGAAATGTATGGGTTAAACAAACATGTTAAACAGCATCGTTCAATCCAAATACAACCCCAGAGGTAAATTGCAATCATTTTTAACGCAGATCTGGCTAGCTGGTAGAAGGTAGAAATACCTCAGCGTCTCCGAAGGCCCATAAGGCGTCGGATTTCTAACAAGGAGAAAATATGAGAGGCGTTGCTTTGCATTTTACACTGGATGAGTTCCAGGATCGGTTAACGAAAGTTCGGCAATCGATGGAAGAAAGAGAATTGGATGTCCTTATCATTCATGACCCTTCTAACATGGCGTGGCTGACAGGCTATGATGGGTGGTCTTTTTACGTGCCACAATGTGTCGTTGTTGGTCCATCTGATGAACCCGTTTGGTTTGGACGCTGCCAAGATGCCAACGGAGCATACAGGACTGCGTATATGTCGGCAGAAAACATCACCTACTATCCAGACCATTATGTAATGAATCCGCCGCTACACCCGATGGATTTCCTGGTCGAAGCCGTACTGGCTCCGCGCCTTTGGGATCGTGGTCGTATCGGTGTAGAAAAAGATAACTATTACTTTAGCGCCACCGCTTACGAATCACTCACTACGCACCTACCGAATGCTCAACTTCTCGATGCAACTGGACTAGTCAACTGGTGCCGCGCCGTTAAATCCGATCAAGAACTGGCATACATGTACCGTGCCGCTCGCATTGTTGAAAACATGCACCGTGTCGCGTTCGACATGATTGAACCAGGATTACCGAAACACCACCTTGTTGCCGAGATTAACCGCCAAGCCGTGCTCGGGCACGAAGACCACTTTGGCGATTACACCGCGATTGTGCCGCTTTTGCCATCAGGTTCTGATGCTTCCGCACCTCACCTGACTTGGGATGACAGACCCTTCAAGAAAGGCGAAGGGACGTTTTTTGAAATCGCAGGGGCGCACCGCCGTTACCATTGCCCACTCTCACGCACTATTTTTCTTGGCGAGCCTGACGACAAGTTTAAACGAGCCGACGAAGCCCTAACTCTAGGACTTGAAGCGGGCTTGAAAGTGGCAAAGCCCGGAAATACCTGCGCCGACATCGCCAATGCACTAAACCAGGTTCTCGATAAAGCGGGATTCTCACGCGAAGGTGCCCGTTGTGGCTACCCAATAGGTTTGAGCTACCCACCAGATTGGGGGGAACGAACCATGAGTTTGCGAGACACCGATAAAACCATCTTGAGAGAAGGCATGACATTCCATTTTATGCCGGGGCTGTGGTTCAAAGATTGGGGGTTAGAAACAACGGAAAGTATCGTCATTACCCATGATGGAGCAAAAACATTGTGTGATTTTCCACGCCACTTATTTGTTAAACACTAATTTTTCAAACCTTAAGCTCTGTTGAGCCAGGTCTGAGAACTAAAAGGACTTGATATGCAAAAAAGCTCGATCACAGCCACCATAGACTTTGACCGAGAAGGTGTACAGCACGGCTTTTTAACGCTGCCCTATTCACATGACGACTCCGCTTGGGGCAGTATTATGATACCTATCACCGTGATCAAAAATGGTCACGGACCAACCGCACTGCTTACTGGCGGTAATCACGGAGACGAATACGAAGGCATCACCAGCCTGCTAAAATTGGCAAACTCGCTGCAAGCAGAGCAAATACAAGGTCGCGTCATTATTGTGCCAATGATGAACTTACCTGCGGTACAAAATGCCTCACGTACGTCGTTTATCGATAAAGGGAATTTAAATCGCAGCTTTCCCGGCAATCCCATAGGCACAGTGACTGAGAAAATTGCGGATTATTTTACTCGTTACCTAGTTCCTAAGTGCGATTTTGCGTTAGACATTCACTCAGGTGGTAAAACGTTAGATATCGTGCCGTTCGCCGCTGCCCATCGTCTCGACAATCTCGATCAAGAAGAAGCCTGCATATTAGGTGCAAAACTGTTTGGCGCACCTTACACCATGATCTTGCTCGAAATGGACGCCACCAGCCTGTATGACACTGCCGTGGAGTCTCAGGGAAAAATCTTTGTTACCACCGAACTAAGAGGAGGCGGAACCAGCACTCCAGAAACCATCGCTTATTCCGACCGTGGCATTCGCAACTTCTTACGCTTCTCAGGCAACTTGCCCGGTGACTACGAACAACCAACCCAACCAACTAAGTTATTAGATATGCCTGATGCAAGTTGTTATGTGCAAAGCCAACACCACGGCATCACAGAATACTTATTTGATCTTGGCGATACCGTCAAAAAGGGCGATGTATTAGTGAGAATCTTCTCGACCGAGCGCACAGGTACCGCCCCCGTTGAGTACAAGTCACAGCTCAATGGTATTTTCGCGGCGCGTCGTTTTCCTGCTATGGTGAATATCGGTGACACTATCGCAGTTATAGCCGAAGACTGCGGCGAGATAGGCTGATTGAAAAACCAACTAAAGAAATCAAAACAAATGGCATACCAGAAGCAAACTGGAAAGCACCTTATAACAGCGACCAGTCATCAGCCTTTATGAAATGATTAGTATTCAACAGGGAGACTCATAATGCGCCTCGATCGCTACGACGTAAAAATTCTACAAATACTTCATGATAATGGTCGTATCACCAAATCTCACCTTGCCGAGGCCATCAACCTATCCGTGAGCCCTTGCTGGGAGCGCGTCAAAAAACTGGAAGAAGCAGGCATCATTGAAGGTTACGGAGCAAAAGTAAATACCGATATTTTGTTCAAACGAACGTCGGTTATGGTTGAAGTTACGCTCAAAGAACACAACGCCCAAGCGTTCAAACGCTTCGAGCAACTGGTTCAACATTCACCAGAAGTCACTGATTGCTATGCCACGGGCGGTGGTATCGATTACATCCTTAAAATTCAGTCAGAAGATATCGACCAATATCAGCGGCTTATCGACAACTGGTTAGACTCAGATGTGGGCATTGAGCGCTACTTTACTTACATTGTGACAAAAACAATCAAACGTGATGCGGGCACATTCGAAGTAAACCAAAACGCTTTGTTATAAAAGGGAAAATGCGTATCAGGCGTGAACAGAAAAAACACCATATTTAACGGCACTAAAAAGAAAGTTCTGACGTTTTAAACCTCGGTATCAGAAATTATTTCGGTCACTTCTCCATTACAGTTTCATTATGGACAACGATGCTGGGAGAAGGACTCATGACAGCACTGCACAGCTTACACGCTGAAGAATTAAAAGCCTCGCACGACATGATGGCGATAATGAAAGACGTACGTTTGGTGAGAGGTTTAGCGTACGTGAATGGCAAATGGGTAAGTGGTGATCAATTTCATCCGGTGGATAATCCAGCAGATGGCACGGTCATCGGTTACATCACTAAGCTATCTCAGCAACAACTCTATCAAGCGATTGATGAAGCCGACCAAGCCTTTCGTCAATGGCGAAAAATGCAAGCAGAAGAGCGCGCTGAAATTCTCATGCGTTGGCACGACCTGATTCTAGAATCAAAGCAAGACCTTGCTCATTTGATGGTGATGGAGCAAGGAAAAACACTAGGTGATGCTGTAGGTGAGATTGACTACGGCGCATCCTTTGTTCGTTGGTTTGCCGAAGAAGCACGCCGCTGTTATGGCGAAACCATCCCAAGTCATATTCCGAATGCGCAGCTATCAACGGTACGCGAGCCAATTGGTGTCGCAGCACTGATTACGCCATGGAACTTTCCTAATGCCATGATCACACGCAAAGCCGCAGCCGCACTAGCAATAGGCTGTCCGGTGCTCATTAAGCCAGCCAGTGAAACGCCTTTTTCTGCGTTAGCGTTGGCAGAGTTAGCAGATCGAGCTGGCTTTCCACCTGGTGTGTTTAACGTGATCACTGGCGATGCGGTGATGGTGTCACAAACCTTGTGTCACTCCGATAAAGTCAAAGCGCTCTCGTTCACAGGCTCAACTCGAGTAGGCAAACTATTGCTACGCGACGCGGCACAAACCGTGAAGAAGTGCAGTATGGAACTCGGTGGTAACGCCCCTTTCATCGTGCTGCCAGATATGGATGTCGAGCAAGCAGCCAAAGCCGCCGTGGATGCGAAGTTTCAAACCGCAGGACAAGACTGCTTGGCCGCAAACCGTATTTTCGTCCCTAACGATAAGTACGAAGCGTTTTTGGAAGCATTTGCCAAAGAAATGAGCCACATCGTTTTGGGCAATGGCTTAGACGAAAAAACCACCATGGGACCACTTATTAATCGCACTGCGGTGGATAAAGCGCATGATTTGGTGCGTGACGCGCTCGACAAAGGCGCGCGATTGGTAGCGGGATACCACCAGCCCGTACCAGGCGAAAACTTCTTCGCGCCGACATTGCTAGCCGATGTAACCCCTGAAATGGCGGTGTATCGCGAAGAGAATTTTTGTCCTGTGGCAGGCGTATTGCCTTACCAAGACTTAGATACCGTGATTGAAATGAGCAACGACACTGAATACGGCTTAGCTGCCTATGTTTATGGTCACGATATCCACCAAATTTGGCACTGCATGCGCGGTTTGGAGTTTGGCATGGTGAGCGTGAACTCCGTCAAAATGACAGGGCACCCTATCCCATTCGGCGGCGTGAAACAGTCTGGTCTTGGACGAGAAGGAAGCCGTCACGGATTTGAAGAATACAGCGAAATCAAATACTGCTGCTTAGGCGCTTTACCAACCGTCAGTGGCAGTTGAGACACGAAATATGGATATCCAATTATTCGAGGAGAAGGATCATGAGTAACAAAACCCAACAACTTTTAGAGATCGATCGTCAGAGAGTATTTCATGCCTCAACCCACCTAAAGCAGTATGCGGCCGGGGAGCTTCCGGGAAGAATTATCTCGAGCGGAAGCGGAATACGCATCACCGATTCAGAAGGCATCGAGCTGATAGACGGCTTTGCCGGGTTGTATTGTGTAAACATTGGCTATGGCAGGACCGAAATGGCCGATGCGATTTATGAGCAAGCCAAAGAACTGGCGTACTACCACACGTACGTCGGTCATACGAACGAAGCGCTCGTGACACTGTCAGATCGCATCATCAAAATGGCGCCTGAAGGCATGAGCAAAGTTTACTACGGCATGTCAGGCAGCGACGCGAACGAAACTCAACTTAAGTTGGTATGGTATTACAACAATGCTCGTGGTCTACCAGAGAAGAAAAAAATCATTTCGCGTGACCGCGGCTACCATGGTTCAAGTATCGCGTCCGGTTCAATGACAGGTTTGCCGCTGTTCCACGCCCATTTTGATTTACCACTTGAGCGTATCAAACACACCATCGCGCCATATTATTATCGCCGTGAAGACGAGAGTATGTCTGAGCTCGAATTCTCTCAATATTGCGCAGATCAACTCGAAGCGATGATCTTGGAAGAAGGCCCAGAAACGGTAGCAGCAATGATTGCAGAACCAGTGCTCGGTACTGGCGGTATTGTGCCACCACCAGCAGGGTACTGGCAGGCGATTCGCAAAGTGCTCGACAAATACGATGTGCTCTTGATTGCGGATGAAGTGGTGTGTGGCTTTGGTCGCCTCGGCTCCGATTTTGGCTCACTCCATTACGACATGAAACCGGATCTCATCACGGTAGCGAAAGGGTTAACCTCAGCGTATCAACCGCTGTCTGGCGTGATCGTCGGTGAACGAGTTTGGAGTGTGCTAGAAAACGGCACGGACCAATGGGGCGCTATCGGACACGGTTATACCTACTCTGGTCACCCAATGGGAGCGGCAGCCGCGAACTGCAACCTCGATATCATTGAACGTGAAGGCTTAGTGCAAAACGCGGCCGAAGTCGGCGCTTACTTGCAGCAACGTATGGCAGAGACGTTTAACGATCATCCATTAGTCGGTGATACTCGTGGCGTTGGCTTGTTGCATGCGTTGGAGTTTTCTTCAGACAAGCTCCGCCGTGCACACTTTGATCCAAACTTGAAAGTAGGCCCGCAAATCGCGGCTGCCTGTTTAGAGCAAGGCTTAATCGCTCGCGCCATGCCACATGGTGACATCCTCGGATTTGCTCCACCGCTTATCGCGAACCGTAACGATATAGACACCATTGTCGACAAAGCGCATCAAGCGGTAAACAAAGTGATGGATAACCTTGTCACATCTAAACAGTGGCAGCCATAACCCACCTAGATTTCAGTAACGCTCGCGGGCTTTGGAGAAGGCCCGCTTTGCACTTTCCATTAAAGAGATAACAAGCCAACCAAACATTTTAGACCCATAGAAAGCACTATTATTTACTACAAGTGGCAATAGTGGGTAAAATGCCCAAAATTGCGCACTAACTGGATAAAACATGGCAAAACTTACCCTTCAAGAACAAATGCTGAAAGCTGGCTTAGTTAATGAAAAGAAACTAAAGAAAGCGAAGAAAGGCTCTAAAAAATCACGCGTTCAAGCACGCGAAGTAAAAGCGGCGGTTGAAGAGAATAAACGCCAACAGTTAGAGCGTGATAAACAATTGAGCGAGCAGCAAAATGCTGAGCGACTAAACAAAGAGATCAAAGCGCAGATCAATCAATTGATTGAGATGAACAAGATCGACTTAAAAGATGGCGACATCAAATACAACTTCACTCACGGTACGCTAGTGAAATCACTTTATGTAGATTCACTTATCCGCGAGCAGTTGATCAAAGGTATTTTGGCAATCGCAATTGTTGGTGAAAGCTATGTTGTCATTCCACGTGGAGTAGCGAATAAAATTGCTCAACGTGATGAGTCCGTCATCATCGAACAAAAAGAACCTGAATCGGACATTCCAGCAGAAGACGATCCATACGCAGATTTCGTCGTGCCTGACGATTTGATGTGGTAACAATAAATTAATCGATGCATCAACGAAAAGAGCCGCTAATGTAACATCAGCGGCTTTTTTACAGAAAAATAATCTACAGAGATGATGTTTTGTTATTGCTTACTTAGTAGCAAATTCGCCCCTGATGCAGCTAAAAACAACGAACATCCGCGATTGAAACGTTTCGCCATTTTGGGGTTTGAAAACCAGTGTCTCAAGTACAAACCAAAGATGGCATAGATTGAAATGGCGACCATTTCTAATATCAAAAACGTGGAGCCAAGGGCAAAAAACTGCTCTTGAACGTTGGCATTGGCATCAACAAATTGCGGCAAGAATGCAGTAAAAATAAGAATCGCTTTCGGGTTGCCAGCAGCAAGAGTAAATTCTTGCTTCGCAAGTCCTGCGTAATTGCGCGAATTGTCCAAGTCAGAGATCGGGCTGGACTCTTAACGCCAAAGGTTAAACGCAATCCACAGTAGATACAGCGCTCCTACCAACTTTATTGCCAAAAATAGCATTTCTGACGTATACAAAATCACAGCCAGACCTGATGCAGACAACGCAATCATCGCTGAAAAAGCAGCAATTCTGCCTAAACTGGCCGTAAACGCGGCCCTAAAGCCGTAACAACGCGCATTATTCATTGCCAATAAATTGTTTGGGCCTGGAGCCATATTTAGAGCGAAGCAAGCAGGAATAAAAAGGAGAAGCTGCCAAATATCCATAATAAAATGGTCTTAGTGAGTGATTTTGATCGGTACCCTAACATCTGTTAATAAAGTGAGTAAACCACAAACCGATCTTAAAGCAACTCAGCATCAAATCGTGCCGTGCGAGCTTGAACTAACGTGCAGTTCGTTTCAGCCATCAGCTCAGCTAAGGTGATGTTTGGGTTTTGTCTCACCAAACGTATCAACTTCACGTCCAAAGGTTCCAATTTGTCTTGGTGAGCAAGTAGAGCTTGTTCGATCTTGTTGATCGCAAATCGCATCGTCTCTGCTTCTTCGTTTTTGAGATGCTCTAAAAACGCTTTTACATCCAAAGCCTCGCCCGAGATTTGCCAGTGACGAGATCGTCTAATTCGCTTAAGATCGCACTGTTTTTCTGCTGCGAGTGTTTTCGCTCGCTTGGCATGGTCGCCCCCAATACGGTGAATCAAGGATGGGAGCGAAATCGTAATCTTCGTTTCTTTCATGGCTTTTTCTTTCATCGCCTTAGCCCTCAACCACCGACACATTCTCGCCAACCCAAGCCAACAACTGTTTTGCCGCTTTGGACAACACCTGATTTTGACGCACGATGTAGCCGAAATCAGTGTTTGGAAAACTTGGCAAAGGCGTAACTTCACGAGAAAGCTTTAATCTCGGATCGAGCGAGAAATCCGGCACAATAGCAGTCCCAAATCCCGCTTCCGCCCAGTCGATTTGTGCTTCCACACTGCCCACTTCCATCACGCGATGCTTAGGCAGATTTAGCTCAGGTAAAGACGCATCAATCAGCTCTCGGGTTCGAGTATCGTGCCCTAGTAGAATCAGCGTCTGGCTCTCTTTTCGATTGTCTTGCCACTCAAAAATGTTATCGCCAAACGCACACCAGTGAATTTGCGTGAGAGGCGTAAAATGCAGCGGTTGACTCTCTTTTTGTGCGATAACAAAGCCGATATCGGCACGCGCACTTTTCACCAAATCCACCGCTTGAGAAGATGTGGTGTTGAACAATGCCAAGTCGATCCCCGGATATTCACTTTTGAATTGCTGAAATGGTTTGATAAGCAGTAAACGTGAAACAATATCGCTCGCCGCAATAGAAAGCGTCCCCTGCGTAAGATCGTTGATGGCATTGAGATCTGACTGACAAATTTGCAGCTCATTGAGCATCCGCTGCGCAGTAGCTAACAAACGCTTCCCCGCTTGCGTCAACTGCACGGGATTTCGCTCAATCAATTTCGTGCGCGTGGCTTGCTCCAACTGCTTGATATGCAAACTTACGTTCGGCTGCGTCATGTGCAGTTCCGTCGCTGTTTTACCAAAGTGTTTTACCTCTGCAAGAGTTACGAAGGTTCGCAGCCAGTTCAAATCTAACATTGCCAATTCCGATATGAGATTCTTATCAAGTTGATGAGTATAATTAATTTCTCTTATTATGGCGAACACCTTAAGATTTTTGCATCTGTTTTTGGAGATTAAATTATGTCGTCTATCGTTGTTGTGGGTGCAAACTGGGGTGATGAAGGCAAAGGCCGCATCGTTGACTTTTTGGCAGAGCAAGCTTCTGCGAGCATTCGTTTCCAAGGTGGTAACAACGCGGGTCACACCGTGGTTAACGATCTAGGTACGTTCAAGCTGCACCAGCTACCAAGTGGCGTATTCAACCCAGACTGTTTGGCAGTGTTAGGTCCGGGTATGGTTATCAGCCCTGCGTTGCTGTCTCAGGAGATTGCGGAAGTTGAAGAAGCAGGCGTAAAAGTGAATATGTGCATCTCTGATCGCGCAACACTGTGTCTACCTCTACACGCACTAGAAGATACGCTAGAAGAACAGCGTTTAGGCGACAAAGCATACGGTTCAACTCGTCAAGGTATTGCACCTGCGTACGGTGACCGCGTAATGAAGAAAGGCATCCTAGTTGGTTGGTTGAAGCAACCAGAAGTATTAGTTGAACGCCTTCAATTCATGATGGATTGGAAACTGCCGCAACTGCGTGCACTTTACCCGACGTTCGAGTTTGAACAAACCGCTGAAGAACTGGCGAACTGGCTGCTAGAAGTCTCTGCACCTTGGCGCGATTCAATTTGCAACGTAACGCTTCCTCTAAAAGAACTACAAGCGAAAGACAAAACTCTATTGTTCGAAGCGCAGCTTGGCGCGGGTCGTGACCTTGTTTACGGTGAGTACCCTTGGACAACATCTTCTAACGTTGTATCAATGTACGCGGGTATCGGTAGTGGCCTTCCGGCACTTCGTCCTGAACGCGTTATTGCTGTTGCAAAAGCCTTCAGCTCATCAGTGGGTACTGGTACGTTGATCACTGCAATGGAAGAGCAAGACGCTTTCCGCGAACTTGCTGGCGAGTTCGGTGCAACTACGGGTCGTCCACGCGACATGGGCTACTTCGACGCAGTCGCTACGAAGAATGGCGTTGAACTGCAAGCCGCAACTGAAATTGCACTAACGAAAGTAGACTGTTTGACTGGCCTTAACGATCTGAAAATCTGTGTTGGCTACGAAGGCGACCACAGCGAAAACCCAATCTGGCCTCAAACTGCCTCTCTTGCGCCAATCTACGAGAAGATGGAAAGCTGGAGCGAGGACATCACAGGTTGTCGTAAGTTTGAAGAGCTTCCAGTAGCAGCACAGAAATACGTTCTACGCATTGAGGAACTCATGGGCGTACCAGTAAAAATGGTGTCTGTGGGTCCTGGCCGTGAACAAATGATTATGCGATAAGATGTGAATTAACACATCATTGGCAAGCGGCTTTTATCTGTTCCGGGGTAAAGCCGCTTTTTTTTACACTGTAAACTTTGGAAAATTGCACGGCTAAATTCATGTTTAATAACCTCATCACGAGACTCCTACCTCCTTTATTTATAAATCAATAAATTATAAGACTTAACACGTTGTGCACGTTACTAGCACATCTCACTTGTTAAAGAAGCACGTCAATTAGGTTAACTGGTTGATTTGATATTCTTTAAGTGATTAGTTGATCACGATCTTCATCTGCAATTTGTTGAACTAGTACTCAAAAAATCTAACCCGCTGTTTTTAGGATAGATGAGTTCCCCAACATCCAACCTAACAGCAGGTGATTCCCATGACGAAAAATCTTTTCCGCCTCAGTACGATAACTCTCGGTTTATGCATCAGTTCGTTCTCTTTTGCGCAATCCGATCTTCCGAACATTAAAATCCTTGCCACTGGTGGCACCATAGCAGGCGCAGGTCAATCTGCAACAGAATCAAACTACACAGCAGGTAAAGTCGGCGTTGAATCATTGATTTCTGCGGTGCCGAGTATGACCAAGATTGCCGATATTTCTGGAGAGCAAGTGGTCAGTATCGGTTCACAAGATATGAATGATGAAGTGTGGCTAAAATTATCGAAAAGAGTTAATGAGCTACTCGATCAAGATGATGTTGACGGCATCGTCATTACTCATGGTACGGATACGTTAGAGGAAACCGCTTACTTCCTTGATCTGACCGTCAAGAGCAAAAAGCCTGTCGTGATCGTCGGTGCAATGCGCCCTTCCACCGCAATGAGTGCTGATGGACCAGTCAACTTATACAATGCAGTCGTAACAGCCACCGATGAAGATTCAGAAGGACGTGGCGTGCTAGTCGCAATGAATGACACGATTTTCGATGCGCGAGATGTGACAAAAACCAATACAACCTCCGTCAGCACTTTCCAGTCACCCAACTTTGGTGCTATCGGCTACATTCATAATAGCGATGCCAAATATCAACGAAGCCCAGAACGTAAACATACGACAGAAACCCCATTCGATGTATCAAAGCTTACTAAGTTGCCTAAGGTCGGTATTGTTTATAACTATGCAAATGCCTCCAGTTTGCCGGTGAAAGCCTTTGTGGATGCGAAGTTTGACGGCATCGTAAGTGCTGGTGTCGGTAATGGTAACTTGTACCACACTGTGTTTGATGAGCTAGAGAAAGCGAGTAAAGATGGCGTTGTTGTTGTAAGAAGCTCCCGAACGCCTAGCGGCTCAACCACTTTGGATGCTGAAATTGATGACGAAAAATACGGCTTTGTCGCAGCAGGTACATTGAACCCACAAAAAGCACGTATCTTACTGATGCTGTCACTGACTCAGACCCAAAACTATCAAGACATCCAAAAGATGTTCCAATACTATTAATGCTGTCTAAGGTTCATTCGATAGAGGAGGTATACATCTTACCTCCTCTTACACATAGCGACATGAGCGTCTCTTGTTAGCCAAACAAGCGACGCTTCATTCCTGCTTTTTCCAGAATACGCGTAGTAATTTCCTCAACAGACAGAGAGGACGTATTGATATATGGGATCGCCTCTCTTCTAAACAACGCCTCAACAGTGTCTAGCTCGAGCTTGCACTGCTCTGTGCTAGCGTAATCACTTCCAGACAAACGATTTTCACGGATTTCAGTCAAGCGCTCGGGATCGATAGTCAGCCCAAACAACTTATGACGATGGATCTCAAATTCAGGCAACAAACGCATCATCTTCACATCTTCCGCAATGAACGGATAGTTCACAACACGTAAACCAAATTGCATCGCCATATACAAGCTAGTCGGCGTTTTTCCACTACGCGACACGCCAAGTAAGATGATATCAGCTTGCTCCAACCCTTTTAGTGTGATGCCATCATCATGCGCCAATGTGTATTCAATAGCCGCAATACGGTCAAAATAGGTGTCGGAATCTTTCCCCACGCTGCGAGAACGCTGCAACTTAGGCTTTGGTGCCATCTGAATGTCGTCTTGCACTTTCTGCACAATACTCTCCAACACATCGTAACTGTATGCTGGCGCTTCAAGCAGCATTTCACGTACTTCTGGAACGACAATTGAGAAAAAGACCAGAGGTTTGACGCCATTGCGCTGGTAGGAAGTTTCAATTTCTTTGACTACGTCAGTAGCTTTGTCCTGGCTTTCAACAAACGGAAAGGTTTTTTCGTTAGGAATGAACGGAAATTGACCGAGAACAACATGCCCTAATGTCTCACATGTTATCGCCGTACCGTCAGAAACATAGAACACATCACGACTTTGGTTATTTATTTGCATTTCTGTTTAATTTTTCAAAATCTTTTGAGTAGGATGGTACACATAATATTAATAAACCAGTTTGGCTTTCAGTTAGGTTCACCACAGCTTTAAAAATTCGTTTGAATTTTTTTCAGCCAGAACGTAATCGTTTGCCTTTGATATCAATCTGAATGAAGCAATGTATGGTCAACGTGTAATAACAGCCAACATGCGATTGTTTAGATCGATTTAAGTCCCCCTACTAAGCTGCAATGTTTCTGGAGAAAGACATGCAAAAGAACACCCTCTGGTTCAATGGCCTATCCATGGATGATGTCGACAAAGTCGGCGGTAAGAATGCTTCACTTGGCGAAATGGTTTCTAACCTAGCAAACGCAGGCGTTTCTGTACCAAATGGTTTTGCGACAACCTCATACGCGTTTAACCAATTCCTTGACCACGAAGGTTTGGATGAGCGTATTCACCAATTACTCGATGAACTAGACGTTGAAGATGTAGAAGCTCTGCGTAAGACAGGTGCAAACATTCGTCAATGGGTATTAGAGGCCCCTTTCCCTGCGGACCTTGAACAAGAAATTCGTGAAAATTACCAAGAACTGATCGAAGGCAATCCTGAGCTTTCAGTCGCAGTTCGTTCATCTGCTACGGCAGAAGACCTACCTGATGCTTCTTTTGCTGGTCAGCAAGAAACGTTTTTGAACGTGAAAGGCATCGACGCAGTACTAGAAGCAACTAAGCACGTTTACGCTTCTCTATTTAACGACCGTGCGATTTCTTACCGCGTTCACCAAGGGTTCGACCACCGTGGCATCTCGCTATCTGCGGGTATCCAACGTATGGTGCGTTCAGATAAAGCCTCGTCGGGTGTTATGTTTACACTAGACACTGAATCGGGTTTCGACCAAGTTGTCTTCATCACCTCTTCATGGGGTCTAGGCGAGATGGTCGTTCAAGGTGCAGTAAACCCTGACGAGTTCTACGTTCACAAGCCAATGCTTGAAGCAGGCGAACACCCAATCGTTAAGAAAACATTTGGTTCTAAGTTGATCAAAATGATCTACTCAGATAACCAAGAAATCGGCAAACAAGTTGATATCGTTGATACTTCTGATGAAGAGCGCAACACGTTCTCATTGAACGACGACGAGATCAAAGAGCTCGCAAAACAAGCAATGATCATCGAAAAGCACTATCAGCGTCCAATGGACATTGAATGGGCAAAAGATGGCATTGATGGCAAGCTGTACATTGTTCAAGCGCGTCCTGAAACCGTATGTTCACAAACGGAACAAAACGTGATTGAGCGCTACGAGCTACAAAACAAAGCGGATGTTTTGGTTGAAGGTCGTGCAATCGGTCAGCGCATCGGTAAAGGCGTGGTTCGCTTGGTTGACTCTCTGGACCAAATGTCTTTAGTCCAAGAAGGTGACGTGCTAGTTACAGACATGACTGACCCAGATTGGGAACCAGTGATGAAAAAAGCATCTGCAATCGTAACCAACCGTGGTGGCCGTACTTGCCACGCTGCCATCATCGCTCGTGAGCTTGGTATTCCTGCAATCGTTGGCTGTGGCGATGCGACAAGCAAGTTAACCGATGGCGCAACCGTGACCGTATCTTGTTCAGAAGGTGAAACGGGCTACGTTTACCAAGGTGAACTTGAGTTTGATGTAAAACGCTCTTCTGTTGATGAACTGCCACTGCTACCAACAAAAGTGATGATGAACGTGGGTAACCCTGATCGTGCGTTTGACTTCGCACAAATTCCAAATGAAGGTGTTGGTCTTGCTCGTCTTGAATTCATCATCAATAAGATGATTGGTATCCACCCGAAAGCATTACTTAACTTTGATGCACAAAGCGATGAGCTAAAAGCAGAAATCACTCAGCGTATTCGTGGTTACAAAGATCCTATCGATTTCTACGTAAGCAAGCTGACAGAAGGTATCGCAACCATTGCTGCGGCATTTTGGCCGAAACGTGTTATTGTTCGTATGTCTGACTTTAAGTCTAACGAATACAGCAACTTGGTTGGCGGTAAAGCATACGAACCGCATGAAGAAAACCCAATGCTTGGCTTCCGTGGCGCGTCTCGTTACATTTCTCCAGTGTTTGAAGACTGCTTCGAGCTAGAAACTCAAGCAATCAAACGCGTTCGTAACGAAATGGGTCTGAAAAACGTTGAAATCATGATCCCATTTGTGCGTACACCAAGCGAAGCAGCATCAGTGATTGATTTGCTAGCGAAGTTTGATCTGCGCCGTGGCGATCAGGGTCTTAAAGTCATCATGATGTGCGAACTGCCATCCAACGCGGTCCTTGCCGATGAGTTCTTGAAGTACTTTGATGGCTTCTCGATTGGCTCAAACGACATGACTCAGCTAACGCTTGGACTTGATCGTGACTCTGGCGATGTTGCACATCTATTTGATGAGCGCAACCCAGCGGTTAAGGTGATGCTTCAGATGGCGATTGATGCGGCAACAAAAGCAGGCAAATACGTTGGTATTTGTGGTCAAGGCCCATCAGACCACGACGACTTAGCGGAATGGCTAATGGATCAAGGTATTAGCTCTGTATCACTAAACCCAGATACGGTTATCGATACTTGGTTAAAACTCGGTAAAGTTAGCAGCAAGTAACACACGATAAACTCTAGCCCTCACACTCCACTTGTGAGGGCTTTGTTATTCACACGTCATTTCACAATCAGTTCGTGATTCCTCTCTCAAGTTCGTCATTTAGTCAATTTCATTATCAAAGTCTGATGACCTAAAATGAATGGTATATCGATAACTCCAGAGAGAATTTGATGAAAAAGCCTATCGCACTCCTTACTACATTGATGCTCCTGGCATCCCCTGCTTATGCCGATTGGGATGAAATTTCCAATAAAATGTCTGAGCTTGGCGACGCAGTTTCTGATACTGCACAAGATGCTTGGGACGACACCAAAGCGTTTTCAAAACAAGCGTGGCAAGATTTCACGAACTGGTCCGAGGAAGCGATCAATACCGCAGGCGAATGGACAGAAGCCAGCATCGAGAAAAGCAAAGAATGGATAGATGCTGCCGACAAAAAAATTGATGAGCTGATGGAAGGCGATACGCCAGAAGAAGCTCGCCAAGCCGTGGACTTAATGGCAGATAGCGCTTTGCTCAAGTTATTTAATGAAAAGCCGGAGGCAAAAGCTATTTACGACAACGCGTACGGCTACGCGGTCTTTGATTCTCGTAAATTATCTTTGCTGTTTCACACCAACTCAGGGTCAGGAGTCGCAGTGAATAAGGAAACAGAAGAGCGCACTTATATGAATATGTTTGGTTTGGGCGTTGCACTTGGGGCTGGCGGCAAATTTTACCAACAAGTGGTTCTGTTTGAGAGCAAAGAAGACTTTGATACGTTCGTCAACGAAGGATGGGAGGCCACAAGTGAAGCCTCTGCTGTTGCGGGCGAAGATTCAGAGCAACTTTCAAAACAATTTAACAGCGGCGTCGCCGTCTATCAGTTGAACGCTAAAGGTTTGCTCATCGATGCTAACGTGTCTGGTTCTAAATATTGGGTTAACGAAGAGCTCACTAACTCGCAGTAATGCATAGCAACTAATCGCTTAAATAAAACCGTTGTTATGCACCCTTATCAATAAGTTAACGGGGATATGATTCCTCAAAACTGAGCACTTACGCAACTTTCTCTATGGAAGTCACCAGAAGATGGCGACTTCCCTTTCTCGTTGGATTGCTTTTGGTTATGCTTGCGCAAAACCACCTGCAATTCGGTATCCCATGCCTGACAATAACTTTAATAATCTGCTAGCAGAAGCAATTTCTGCTCTTAACACGCCTAACTTTACTCCTAAACTTATGCGTGTCATTCGCACTCTTTTTCATTTTGATTGCGCAGTTATTTTAGGTTACCGAGAAGGTAAACATCCTATTTATCTCTACGACTCAATTGAGAACGAGCGAGAGTTACTTTTTCAACGCTACCTTACTGACTCATTTCAAAATGACCCTTTTTTTCTCAAACTAAACGAGACAAAGCAACAAGGCGTATTTACGCTCAAAGACGTGGCGCGTAAAGGCGTTGACTTCACCTCATACTGCGAGCAGTTCTATCATCAAACAGGGTGGAAAGACGAACTTAGCATGCTAGTCGAAGTTGAATCTGGCCGTTGGGTCATGCTGTACTTCGGATATATGACTGATGGAAAATACTTTTCTCAGCAACAAATCAATAAGCTAAAGCCCTATTTCCCGATAATTCAGTCGCTTTGTCAGCAGCATTGGAAACAAACGGAATTTACCTTTTCTGAGCCTGTTTTTGCACAGAGTGCTTATTCTGGCAGTATGCGATTAGCCATTGAGCAAGCTTTAGCAACGTTTGGCGTAGAATCACTCACCCGTCGCGAACAAGAGGTGGCTTCGCTTCTCGCTCAAGGGTTTGACACCAAAGAAATTGCCGCGCGGTTACACTTAGTTCAAGGCACGGTCAAAAATCATCGAAAGCGAATTTACTCGCAATTAAATGTGTCTTCATTGAGTGAGTTATTCCAGCTTTTCCTCAATCACCTCATTCTCCATTCAAGATAAAAAACTGTCCCTTAAGGGATATATCGAGAAAAGGTGTCGCGTTTTAGTCTGAATGTAACAACCACTAAAACAGACAAAAAGAATGACGACACCATTACTGCAAGATTTACAAGATCGCGGCTTGATTGCACAAGCCAGCGATTTGGAAGAAATTCAGACACTTCTCTCACAGCCACAAACCGTTTACTGCGGCTTCGATCCTACAGCTGGCAGCTTACATATCGGCCACCTCGTGCCTTTGATTATGCTTAAGCGCTTTCAAGATGCCGGACACCAAGCTGTTGCCTTGATTGGCGGTGCAACGGGCATGATTGGCGACCCAAGCTTTAAAGCGACTGAGCGCAGTCTGAACTCAGAGGAAATCGTCTCAGGCTGGGTTAACGATCTTTCTAATCAAATTCAGCAGTTGATGAATCACCAACTGGCCAAGCCGATGATCATGGTAAACAACGCTGACTGGATGAAAGCGATCAATGTGATCGACTTCTTCCGCGATGTGGGTAAGCACTTCTCAATCAATACTATGGTCAACCGAGAATCGGTAAAACAACGCCTGCAACGACCTGACCAAGGTATCTCCTTCACCGAATTTAGCTACGCCCTACTGCAATCGTACGATTTTGCCGAGCTAAACCGTCGATACGGTTGCCGTTTGCAAATCGGTGGCAATGACCAATGGGGAAACATCGTCAGCGGGATCGATTTAACTCGCCGTCAAAATGGTGAGCAAGTATTTGGCTTAACTCTGCCGCTGATCACCAAATCCGATGGCACCAAATTTGGCAAAACCGAAGGCGGTGCAGTATGGCTAGATCCTAGCAAAACCTCTCCTTACGCGTTCTACCAGTTCTGGCTTGGCGCAGAAGACGCCGACGTTTACCACTTCTTGCGTTACTACACATTCTTGAGCTGCGAAGAAATTGCCAGCATTGAAGCGCAAGACCAAGCAAGCCAAGGTAAGCCACAAGCACAACGTATTCTCGCTGAAGAAATGACGCGATTTGTTCATGGCGAAGAAGGCCTAGCCAGTGCCGAGCGTATCACTCAAGCTTTATTCAGCGGTAATGTGCAACAACTGAGTTTGGGTGAATTAAAACAGTTGGAGTTGGATGGTTTACCAAGCATTGAGAGCACACAACAAGATTTGGTTGAGCTGTTGATTGAGTCGGGCTTAGCAAGTTCGAAGCGTGTTGCACGCGAACACATCAGCAACAACGCCATCAGTGTAAACGGTGAAAAAGTGGCGGCTGATAACCCGAGTTTAAGCTTCCCACTGTTTGATCAATATTGGTTACTGCAACGCGGTAAAAAGCACTTCTGCCTCGTAAAGCGTGCCGCGTAGCAACACTCGCAGTACAAAACCTATAAAAAAATTCCCCTCACCACTTTCGTGATGAGGGGAATCCAAATTTGAACGATTTTAAGCCTAACAATAGGCAAAGACGTTGCTTATTGCGTTCTTAAACGTTGCCAGTACTTTTCGTAAATCGCTAACGTTTCTGCGCCAACATCATTAATAAACTCGCCTTTTTTCAAGTCTTCTGATGAAGGGAAAATAGTACGGTTATTTTTCAACTCTTCTGGCAATTTGTCACGCCCAGCGTTCGTTGCCGACGCATAACCCAAACTGGTCACGATTTCCGCTTGGTTCTCTGATTGGTACATGAAATTAATAAATTTATGCGCCAATGCTTTGTTTTTACTGCCAGACGGAATAGTGAAGTTGTCCATCCACAATACCGCGCCCTCTTCCGGCATCACGAACTTCAGCTCAGGCATTTCAACCTGTCCTTGGAATGCGTTGCCGTTCCATTGCATGCCGACCGATGTTTCACCGGACACGTAAGGGACTTGCGGCGCATCTGAGTTGTACAGTAATACGTTGTTTTTCAGCGCTACTAGAGAATCAAAAGCCTGCTCGATTTCAGCTTCGTCTTTTGTATTCACGCTATGGCCATTTTTCTTCAGCGCCATACCGAACACGTCGCGGACGTCATCAATCAACATGACTTGTTGTTCGTATTGAGACTCCCATAAGTCTGCCCATTTGGTCACTGGTTGCTCAACTATGGATTCGTTGTAGCTGATCCCGGTAATGCCCCAAATATAAGGCAGAGAGTAATCATTTTTCGGATCGTGCGCTTGGCCAAGTAAGCCGTCCATTGTGTCTTGCATGTTTGGCACTTGAGCGTGATCTATTTTCGAAAGCAGTCCTTCTCGACCCATTTTTTCAATGAAGTACGCAGAAGCAAAAACCACATCGTAACCAGAACCTTTTAGCAATTTTAGCTTGGTATACATTGATTCATTATTCTCAAAGGTCGAATAATTAATCGTAACGCCTTCTTGTTTTTCAAACGCTTTTAACGATGCTTCCGGCAAATAGCCACCCCATGCATAAACGTTCAACGTTTTGCTATCTGCATGAGCAAACATGCTGAGCACAAGAGCACTCAGCCCCAATCCTTTGATGATTAATTTCATGGTATGCGATCCAACCAGTCCAGCGACGCGCTGGGATTCGGGTGCATAATTAGGTAATTATTACCCAATTGAAAGAAAATTTAATTAATCTTTAACAGCAAAAATATTTATCGAATTTATAAAATTAACGCATGTTTTTAATATCGACTGTGCATACCAAAATGATGAGACATTCCATCTTCCATTCGGCCACCTTTCCAGCCACCAGAGCCGAGTAAATTAAGCACATCTTGAGCGGTATAATCGGCACCAGAAAAGAAATCATGCGCCACGTCTGAGCGTATTGCTTGCAACTCTGGTTGGTTTTCCAAATCAAGATGTTGCGGATCCGCATATAATGCCAACGCAATTTTTTGTTGGCACGCGCTTAACTCGCTGGTGCTCGTCTTTACCTGACCAACCGAAAAGTACTCACGACTGCCGTATCCCACCACCAATCTGGTACTCATTAGTTTAATCACTTTCTTAATGCGGCGACGTTGTATAAATCTCAACATGTTTTGTTATTCCTGTATTAAGTTGGCTATGGTCGTATTCTTTTGTTCGAATTAAAACACTCTGTTTTATCCGCGAAATTTCTCTAGCGCTTTTCGCGATGATCGGTTGTATAATACGATCCTGAAATATTTTGTTACCTCGGTAACCCCTGAGACTGCAACATGAACAACAGCAGATGGGTCGGCTTTATAGGCGGCACGATTGTCTTACTTAGTACCTTTATCCTCTTCGGATCTTCCGTCCACGCTGCTTGGTACCGAATCCCTGCGGAAGCCATTCATGGTATCGCCTTCACTTTGGCTTTTGGTTTAGGGTTAAGCAGCCTGCTGGCGTACGCGACGGCAGTGATTACTCTTGCTGCACTATTCTACATTGGCTTTGTCGTTAGCTATCGGGTCCATCAGAAACTTAAATAGTCTTCTGTCTCAACCTGAGCTTAATAACGGATACTTGGTAACTAAAAAGGGAGCAAACGCTCCCTTTTTAGTTACCAGCATATAGATGTTCTATGCCCGCTTTAATCATTAAGGTGGCATACCCTCAACGACTGCTGCATACCTGAAACATCATCACCTAAATACTCAACCGTCATTGGAACGTTGACCAACAGAGTAAAACTAGAGTCACTGAACCTTCCATCAGCATCACTCTCCAAATGAACAAAAAACGCAGGCTTATCCGCAATCAATGTAATTCGCCTCCCTTCAATAGAGACATCTATATTGGCTTTCGCTATCGGCAAGGTTTTTAGCTCGTGAGTACTAAACCATGTGTTGCTTATTCTGTCTTCACCGATTTGCGCTTCAACATAGAAGAAGCCTGACGTAAGTTCATCCTTCTCGATCAATTCATCCAACTGCCACAAAATCGTATTGCTGTCTGCTATGACTGTTTGTTCTAAGCTCCAACATTGCTTTTCTTTCCCTTGCCAATCTACCCACTTGAGCAGTGCGTTGACGCTTGCGGGCGCCTTGGCATCATTGAGCAAATGTAGGCTCAACTTGCCTGTATGCTCGGAAAATACCAAATACTGCGGCGCAAAAAAGCGTTTTGCATGGTAGTGCAACTGCTTCCATCGACCACTGTATTCCAAACTAGACCAAGAACTGACAGGCCAATTGTCGTTGAGTTGCCAGTACAGCATGCCGCGACAAACTGGAGAAATGGCACGCCAATGATCGCATGCAGTTTTGATCGCGATTGCCTGCTGAACTTGACTTAAATACAGCATGCTCTCAAATCCAGAGGGAAAACGAAAATAGCGCGTGAACATCTCTGTGATAATACTATTACCACGAGGGTTCTTCTGATGTTGTTCGAAAGTTGGGGATGTAATATTCCAGTCTTGCTCAGGGACAAACCGCTTAACTTCAGCAAAAGATGGCCAAGATTGAAAACCAAACTCAGAGCAAAAACGAGGATTCACGTCAAGGTAGGCACTGAATGATTTTCCTGAATGCCAAACGTCCCAAAAGTGCATATCGCCTTTACTATCATCATGCCACGCATCACCGAAATCCAGTTCACCATTACATGGGGAACTTGGCCAGAAACGGCGAGTGCTATCTTGCTCGGTAATCTCCTTCTCAATCATGCGGTTGAGGCGATCGTAGTTAACCGTGTATTTGACTTTGCTGCGCTTAGATTCGTCATACCAACCAATAGCTCCAATCACTTCATTGTCACCACACCAAAGTGCGATTGATGGGTGCTTCTTAAGCCTCGGGATTTGGAATCTAAGTTCTTCTTCTACGTCTTTTAAAAACTCGTCGTTTGATGGGTACAACGAGCAGGCGAACATCATGTCTTGCCACACCAACAAGCCAAGTTCATCACAAAGGTTATAAAAGATTTCACTCTCGTACTGACCACCGCCCCATACGCGAATCATGTTCATGTTGGCGTCAACCGCACTTTGCAAAAGGTTGCGATAACGTGTTTCGTACTCTCGCCCCGGCATTGCGTCAATAGGGATCCAGTTGGCACCTTTAGCATTAATCGGTACGCCATTGACGATAAATTCCATTGCAGAGCCGTGCTCATCAACTTGGTTATTTAGGGTTAACTGACGCAAACCAATGTTGTGCGTTAACTTTTGCTCTCTGCAAGAAATGGTAATGGGATAGAGATACGCTTCGCCATAACCCGATGGCCACCAGCGTTGAGGCTCCAAAATGTGGAACTGGCAATGATAGTGACCACTTCCTTTTGTTTGAATACATTGACGCTCACCATTAAATTCAACCATCATTTCATGGCGTTGACTGTCCGTTTCCACTTCAACTACTACATCAAGAAACACACTCCCATCGGCTTGCCATTGCTGCTCTGTCGAGAAACCTTTGAGCCAAAGCTCATTCACAATGTCGATTTGAATGGGGTCGTAAATACCCGATACCATCAAGCAAATGCCCCAGTCCCATCCGGAATGGCATTGTGTTTTGCGGATCAAGTTCATGTGTGGAATTTGGTTGTTGCCCATTGCCGATGGAATAGGAAATGGCAGTTTTTTTGCTCTTGCGATACCTTCTAAATCCACCCGAGCAAACTCAACCCGAATCGTGTTAGTACCTTGCTTTAAATGCGGTTTAATATCCACACGTTGCTGGGTAAACATGTTGCTGCAAGTTAGTGCTAACTCACCATTAACATAGAAGGTTGCCAATGTATCGACACGAGTTAGCGTCATCCAAATTTGCTTGGCAGACAACGTAAACGCGTCGACGTCAAACTCACGTGAGATATGCCACTCACACTCTTCAATCCATCGAACTTTGTTTTCATTATCGGCAAAATAAGGATCTGGAATCTGCTCTGCTTGTAAAAGCGCCGACACATTATCGCCCGGAATAAACATTGGAATTTCAAGATTGGGACGCTGTGGCGAGGTAAGCATCCACTGCCCGTTAAGTTCGAAGTGAGCCATCGAGTTAAACCTTAGCTTCGGAAAAACATGTTTTCTCAATGTAATCCTGATAATCCCATGCAAAAACAAGGGAAATGTTAATTACATACGAAATGCGGTGCATTTCACGTAAAAACTCTTTCTTTTGATCTCTACCCAAAAATCAGCAACTTGGCTAACCTGTTAAAAATTAATCGAAATCTAAGGTTATATTTGCAACTTCGACATGTTAACATCATCGGCTTTTTGAACATCCTCACACTTTTCGTTGAAACGATGTGAGGGGAAATGCACGGCTTCATAGCCCTAAAAAGCGAAGTAATTATGTCAAATATGACGAATGCCGCCTCCCACACAGCGCCTATTCAGGATGCTGACTATTCTGCTATTCATCCCCCATCTTTACTCAAGCGCCTCGAACTCACCAATCCTGTCTTTTGGTTAAGTGGTAGCTTCCTCACTCTATTCGTTTTACTTGCTCTAACGAATACCGACTCTCTAACCGCAATGGTTAACACCGGCTTCGGCTTTGCTACTAAATATTTCGGAGCTTACTGGCAAGTACTGCTTCTTCTGAATTTCCTAATTGGTTTGGCTCTTGCGTTTGGTCGCACTGGTTATGTGCGCCTAGGTGGTCTAGCGAAACCTGATATTGATAACTTTAAGTGGTTGTCAATCGTACTCTGTACTCTACTTGCAGGTGGTGGTGTGTTCTGGGCCGCAGCTGAGCCTATCGCGCACTTTGTGACTGCTCCGCCTCTATACGGGGAAGCCTCACCGAAAACTGCCGCAATCAATGCCCTATCTCAGTCTTTTATGCACTGGGGCTTCTTAGCTTGGGCGATCCTTGGTGGTCTATCTTCCATTGTCTTAATGCACTTGCATTACGATAAAGGCCTGCCTCTTAAGCCGCGTACTCTGCTTTACCCTGTGTTTGGTGATAAAGCCATTAAAGGCTGGATTGGTGATGTTGCTGACGCATGTAGCATCATTGCAGTAGCAGCAGGAACCATCGGTCCTATCGGCTTCTTAGGTTTACAAATTAGCTACGCGCTAAACTCATTGTTTGGCCTGCCAGATACGTTCGTAACGCAAAGTATGGTTATTATGGCGGCGATCCTGATGTATACCCTTTCCGCACTGAGCGGTTTGAGCAAGGGTATTCAAATCGTCAGTCGTTACAACATCATTTTGTCTGTACTATTAATTGGTTACATCCTGTTCTTCGGGCCGACAAGCTTTATCGTTGATGGCTACGTGCAAGGCGTTGGTCGTATGGTGGATAACTTCTTCCCTATGGCACTTTACCGTGGTGATACAGGCTGGCTAAGTTGGTGGACAGTATTCTTCTGGGGTTGGTTTATCGGTTATGGCCCAATGATGGCGATCTTTATTGCTCGTATCTCTCGTGGTCGTACAATTCGCCAATTAATCATGTCTATTAGCATTGCGGCACCGCTGATTACTTGCTTCTGGTTTAGTATCGTTGGTGGCAGTGGCCTTGCGTTTGAACTTGATAACCCTGGTTTGATTTCATCTGCGTTTGAAGGCTTTAACTTGCCCGCAGCACTGCTAGCGATTACTGGTGAATTACCTTACCCAATGATCATTTCGGTTCTGTTCCTGATCTTAACGACAACATTTATCGTGACGACGGGTGACTCGATGACTTACACAATCAGTGTAGTGATGACGGGCTCAACAGAACCAAACGCAGTGATTCGCTCGTTCTGGGGTCTGATTATGGGTATTGTCGCTATTGCGCTTATCTCAATGGGCTCTGGTGGTATTTCTGCATTGCAGTCTTTCATTGTAATTACTGCCGTGCCTGTGTCTTTCATTTTGCTGCCAAGCATTTGGAAAGCACCCGGCATTGCAAGCAGAATGGCGAAAGAGCAAGGCCTCGTTTAAACCGCCTCTCTAACCAATATGCGAAAAAGAGCCCTTCATTGGGCTCTTTTTAATTCTGCGCTTTATCCTACGCTATCAATGCGAATCATCACTGCGTCTGGACGCCAATACTCGAATTCGCAGTCCATTAAATGCCCATCTTGTTTGTAGTTTACCCGCCGAATTTTCAGAACGGGTTGTCCTTCAGCTAGGTTCAACGCCTTAGCGACATGAGCAGGAGCTGACGTGGGAATCACATCAAAACGAGAGCGCTTTGTCTCGTAACCATACTTCTCACGATAAATGCCCGTCAGGGACATGGTGAGGTTCTCAGACAATATCCCCTCAAACAGTGCCGCTTTGAGCACGTTCTCAACAAACAATACCGCTCGCCCATCAATAAAACGTAACCGTTCAATCACATAAATTGGGGTAATTCGCTCAACCTCTAACGATTTGGCATACTCACCTGCGGCCATTTCACTTCGTACGTTGAATAACTTGGTTTCTGCAATACGATGCTGCTCTCGAATCATCTGATGGAAGTGAGAACGAGACAACGGGTTGTAACAGATACGCTCAGGAGATACATACCAACCCCGGCGCTCTTCTCGATAAATAAGACCTTCCGTTTCTAAAGACACCAACGCATCTTTGATAGTGATTCGAGTCGTAGAAAACAGCTCACTGAGCTCTCTCTCTGACGGCAGTTTTTGTCCTTCCGACATGATGCCGGAAAGAATCTGCTGTTTTAAGCTGCTTCTAATTTTTCCTAATTGGGTACCAAATTGTCCGGTGCCTGTCGCTCTCATTCTGATCTAGTCCAACGATAATTTGACGAATAACATAAGGCGTTTACGTAACAAAAATATGACATTAATCAACAGAACACATACTGAACGTATGAAATATAAGTGCCATATAAAATCAGCAAAACTGTCAAATTACTTGCGCTAAATCGTCACATTCCATCCATAGCATACAAAGCGAACTTACTGACCTAGTCCAGAAGGATGGAGACAATGAAAACTTTGCTAAGTCGTTCAATTACCGCACCAGCGGCAATCATTGCGGTAACGCTCGCTACGCCAACAGTAGCGAAAGAAGCCGATATTGAATCTTTGGTAGCAACAGCACAAAAAGAAGGGGCGGTTTACAGTGTGGGTATGCCTGACAGTTGGGCAAACTGGAAAGACACTTGGGCTGATTTAAAGTCAAATTACAACCTTAAGCACCAAGACACGGATATGAGCTCGGCTCAAGAAATCGCAAAATTCGAAGCTGAGAAGAAAAACGCGACCGCAGACATTGGTGACGTAGGCTTTGCCTTCGCACGTGTAGCGGTAAAAAAAGGCGTCACTCAGCCATATAAACCAACAACTTGGAATGACATCCCAGATTGGGCAAAAGACGAAGATGGTCATTGGGCACTTGCTTACACTGGCACTATTTCTTTTATCTCCAACAATAACCTCGTAAAAGACGCGCCAAAAACGTGGGATGACCTATTAAAAGGCGACTACAAAGTGACCGTAGGTGACGTAGGCGTAGCAGCACAGGCAAACAACGCGGTTCTCGCCGCAGCGTTCGCCAACGGTGGGGACGAATCCAACCTCAAGCCTGCGCTCAAATTCTTTTCTGAACTCGCGAAGCAAGGTCGTCTTTCATTTACCGATCCGAACATCGCCAACCTAGAAAAAGGCGAAGTGGAAGTGGCGATCATGTGGGACTTCAATGCATTGAACTACCGCGACAAAATTGACCGCGACCGCTTTACAGTGAGCATTCCTCAAGATGGCTCTGTGATTTCTGGTTATACAACCATAATCAATAAATACGCGAAGAACCCTAATGCAGCAAAGCTTGCTCGTGAATACATCTTCAGCGATCAAGGGCAAATCAACTTAGCAGAAGGTTATGCGCGTCCAATCCGCACCAACATCACACTGCCTCAAGCAGTGCAAGACAAGCTAATTGCTAATGACCAATACAGCAATGTTCACCCAGTGACTGACTTCTCAGCTTGGGAAAAGTCCGCACGTAAGCTGCCACGTCAATGGCAAGAAAGTGTCTTAATCCACCAGCAATAAGAGTAAGTCGTTATGAGCAATAAGGTCATCCTTGTTGTTCTAGATGGACTGAACTATCAGGTAGCCCGTGATTGCATGGGCTACCTCAATGGTCTTCTAGAACAAAGTCGTTCCCAACAAGAAACTCGCGCAACGCTTTATCCTGTGCAGTGTGAGCTGCCCTCTATGTCTCGCCCACTTTATGAGTGCATTTTAACGGGCGTTCGCCCTGTAGAAAGCGGCATCGTAAACAACAATATCGTTCGTCTATCCAAACACGATTCCATTTTCAGTTTGGCAAAAGCCCAAGGAAAAGTGACCGCTGCGGCTGCCTACCACTGGGTAAGTGAGCTTTATAATCGCGCGCCATTTGAACCTGTTCGCGATCGTTTCACGCATGATGAAACCCTGAATATCCAGCACGGCTGCTTTTACCATTGGGATCATTATCCTGATGAAGCCTTGTTCCTGGACGCAGAGTGTTTACGCCGCAACTATCAACCTGATTTCTTACTGATCCATCCGATGAATATCGACGATACAGGACATAAGTTTGGCCTAGACTCTCGCCAATACCGCAATTGTGCGCGAGGTGCAGACATTATTCTTTCCAACTACATCGATCAATGGCTTGCTGATGGGTATCAAATCATTGTGACCAGCGATCATGGCATGAACAACGATCTTTCTCACGGTGGGATTTTACCTGAAGAGCGAGAAGTTCCCCTGTTTGTCATTGGTGATAAGTTTACCCATCAAGATTGTCATATTAAGCAAACTGATATTTGTGGCACCGTTTGTCAATTGCTAAACCTTGACCACACGAAGCCATACACTCAGGAATTGTTAGCACTATGAGCAGTTCAGTCCTCTCCCCAAGCTCTAGCGAATCACGTTCAAATTTGGCAAGTACTTGGTTAAAGCGCTTTAAGCCAGCCATTTGGTTGGCGCCTTTCGCACTGTTTTTCTATCTATTTCAACTCGCACCGATGATTTGGGTACTGTTAAACAGCTTTATCTACGATGGCGAGTTTGCCTTCGATAACTACATTGAAGTGCTCGACTCCGCCTTTATGATGCAGGCGTTTGGCAACAGTTTGTGGTTAGCTGTATGGTCGAGCATTTTTGGCTTAGCCATTGCGACTCTGTTGGTCTCTTCTCTGCGCAGAGTCGATTCTAAAGTCCGCGACGGTGTGATTGCGTTTACGAACATGAGCAGCAACTTTGCAGGCGTACCTCTGTCATTCGCTTTTATTATTATTTTGGGCACCAATGGGGCGATTACCCTTTTGCTCAAGCAGTATGGCTTACTCGGTGATTTCGACCTTTATGGTAAATGGGGCCTGCTGGCCATTTACATCTACTTCCAAATCCCGCTGGCGGTGTTGCTGCTCTACCCTGCGTTCGACGCGTTGAGTGATGATTGGCAAGCTGCTGCTGCGCTACTGGGAGCCAAAACATCACAGTATTGGGCGAAAATCGCGCTGCCAGTGCTCTCACCAGCCTTATTCGGTACCTTTATTATCTTAATAGCCAACGCAATTGGCGCATATGCGAGTGTTTATGCGCTGACCTCCGGTAACTATAACGTCATCACAATTCGAATTGCGAGTCTGGTATCGGGAGACCTGTTCCTTGAACCTAATCTCGCCGCTGCAATTTCGGTGATTCTAATGGCGTTACTTGCCTTTATCACAGTGATTAACCAATGGCTCATTTCGAAAAGCTATGCAGGTAGGAAGTAGTCATGAACAACGTTAATACTCGATTCCATAAAACGGTGGTTTATTCCATTGTTGGGATCATGCTCATCCCGATTTTAGCGACCTTTGTCTATTCGCTTTCATCACGCTGGGGCGCCACGGTGCTTCCAGATGGTTTCACTTTTGATTGGTACGTTAAATTGCTGACCGACCCACGCTTTTTGCAAGCGTTTGGGCGTTCGCTGTTTATTTGTATTGCTTCGCTAACCCTCAGTGTGATTCTGGTTCTGCCAGCGATATTCGTGGTGTTTTACTACTTTCCAAGGCTCGATAAGCTCATGAACGTATTGATTTTGCTACCATTCGCTGTACCACCAGTGGTGTCCTCCGTCGGCTTGCTTCAACTTTATGCTGACAGTGAAATCTCCCTTATCGGTACTCCTTGGATTCTAGTAGGTACTTACTTCACCATCGCGTTACCGTTCATGTATCGTGCGATTTCTAATAGCTTCGAAGCAATTAACCTTAACGATTTAATGGACGCTGCACACTTGCTAGGAGCAAGCACAACCAAAGCGTTTTTGATGGTCATTTTACCTAACCTCAAAAAAGGACTGATGGCATCGCTTTTCCTTTCATTTTCATTTCTATTGGGAGAGTTTGTGTTCGCCAATATTTTAGTCGGCACACGTTATGAAACCCTGCAAATCTACTTGTATAACATGCGTCAGACGAGCGGCCACTTTACGTCTGCCTTAGTGATGACCTACTTCCTATTTATTTTTTTACTGACTTGGTTGGCAAGTCGTTTCAGCCGAGGAGTCAAACAATGAGCTACGTAACAGCGAAAAATCTGACTAAACGTTTTGGTGATAACACCGTATTTGAGGACATTCACTTTAACATCGAGCAAGGTGAATTCATTACGCTTTTGGGCCCTAGCGGTTGTGGTAAATCGACACTACTTCGCAGCCTTGCTGGGCTTAACCCTGTCGATGGAGGCGAGATTTGGGTAAACGGAGAAGATATCACGCATCAAGTCCCGCAAGAGCGTGGTATTGGGATGGTCTTTCAATCGTATGCGCTGTTTCCCAATATGACCGTCGAAGGCAACATTGCATTTGGCTTAAAAATGAAAAAGCTTGCGAATGATGATATTCGACGTGAAGTGGCTAAAGTCATCAAACTGGTGGATCTGGCAGGTAAAGAAAAACACTATCCGCATCAACTTTCTGGCGGTCAGCGCCAGCGTGTCGCACTCGCTCGAGCGTTGGTGGTGAAACCTCGCATATTATTGCTTGATGAGCCACTTTCTGCGCTTGATGCCAAAATCCGCAAACACCTTCGTCAGCAAATCCGAGACATTCAGAAAGAGATGAATCTCACCACTATCTTCGTAACTCATGACCAAGAAGAGGCGATGATTATGTCTGATCGTATCTTCCTAATGAGTAAAGGGGAAATTGTTCAAGCAGGAACACCTGAAGAAATTTATACTCATCCTGCTAACGAGTTTGTGGCCGGTTTCATGGGGCACTACAACCTTGTAGAGGCCAATAAAGCCAAGCAACTCTTCAACATTGATACCGAATGGAAAGTAGCGATTCGCCCAGAGTCTATATATGTAAAAGAGCAAGGTCGTCAATATGATAGCCACATCTCAGCGCCACAAGTAGGTACGATCACCAACCACCAGCTTCTAGGTAATGTTATTCGCTATCAAGTGAACGTTGAAGAGTGTGAGCTCACTGTTGACTTGCTTAACCGCTCTTCAGAACGCTTACTAGCGAATGGCAGCCAACTAGAGCTACTCTTTAACCTAAACGAAATTCAACCAGTGAGAGCCTAAACATGTCCAAACCTTTGTATGTTTTTGATATGGATGAAACCCTAATAAACGCTGACTGCGCAATGATTTGGAACGAGTTTATGGTTGATAGAGGCATCGCGACTGATCCTTTATTTATTATGGAAGATCAGCGTCTAATGGCCTTGTACTCTGAAGGCAAAATGGACATGGAAGACTATCTAGCGTTCTCCATGAAGCCACTAGAAAACATGCCGATTGAAGAAGTAAACGCCTTGGTTGAAGAATGTGTTGAAAGCCATATTCTGGCTAAACAGTTTCCTCAAGCCAAAACCCTGATTGAGCAACTGTCTCGTGATGGTATAGATATGGTTATCATCTCTGCCAGCGTCACTTTTTTGGTGGAAGCCGTTGGTCGCCGTCTTAATATTCCAACCGCACTCGGAATTGATTTAATCGAGAAAAACAACCGTTATACTGCTGAAATCGACGGTATTCCGAGTTATCGTGAAGGCAAAGTCACGCGATTAAAACAGTGGCTAGAAAATCAGCCTGAGCCTTATTCCGAAATCCATTTCTATACCGATTCAATCAACGATTTACCGCTTTGTGAATACGCGAACTACGCTTATCTGGTAAATCCATGCCCACAACTAAAAGAACACGCCAACAGACCGAATTGGAGTGTGTTAAGTTGGGGGTGATATAGCCTCACAAGACCGTTCTTCCTAAGTAAATACTTTTCTATTTGTTCAAAGAGCAGTTCTTTCTGCTCTTTTTTACTTCTCTTCATCACAAATTAATCACTTGATTAAATACTGATTAATTTTTCACATGTCGCATGAGAAATCAGCGTCTTATAATTAATCAAATGTTTAATATTTTGAGAGAAGATTGTGACGGAAGCGCATCGAAGGGCGGGAAGACCCACAGATAATATCGACGCAAGGGAAAAACTGATTTTCCACGCGCGCGAACTCTTCACCATTATGGCTTATGACAAGGTCTCTACTCGCCTAGTCGCGCAGAAAGCAGGCGTGAACGTGGCGATGATTCGTTACTACTTTGGCAACAAAGAAGGCTTGTTCGAGACCATGTTGCGCGAAACACTGTCACCGATGCAAAAGCAGATGCAGACGTTGGTATCCAACAGTAACGAGCAAAACTTTCTCGATCTAATGCGCACCTACTACCGCGAAATGATCAAGGTACCACAGTTCCCACGCTTAGTTGCCCAAGTTATGAATATGCCCCCATCGGAAACCCAACGCAAACTGCTCGAAAAAGTCTTCGCAGATATCAGTAAGCCAATGCAAGGCGTGATCTTTGATAAGTTGATCGACAGTGGCGTTTTACGAAAAGACGCCGACCCTCAACTTTGTCGCGTCTCTTACATCAGCTTGATGGTGTTTCCTTTTATGGCACCACCAGCACTGCTCGCCATTCATGGCATTGAACTTTCAGAAGCCTTCTTGAACCGATTATTCGAACACAACATACAACTGATGAAACATGGATTTTTAGACTCGGGCGACCAATATGAAAATAAATAAAAAGCTGCTGTTCTTTCCTGCTCTTGCGGTGGGGGTCGTCATTCTGTTTTTGGCGATTAGCCTCAAACCAGATTTGCCCGTAAAACCCGCAGGAGATCGTGCACGGTTGGTCGAGACAATTCCTCTTGAGCTCAAAGCCATTGCTCCAGTAGCCGTAGGGTTTGGCAAGATCGCCCCAAAAGTGGAATGGAAAGCGATAGCCGAAGTGACGGGTAAAGTGGTCTACCGCCATCCGCAACTGGAAAAAGGACAAGTGTTGCAAGCAGGGACAGAAATCTTGCGAATCGACCCACTCGATTACGAGTTGAAACTGGTTCAAGCTCAAGCCGATCTCAAATCTGCCCAAACCTCTCTGGCTAAGCTGAACCAAGAAGAAGCGAATCTCAAAAGCACCCTCAAGATAGAAGCCAACCGTCTGGTCATCGCCAACAAAGAGTTAGACCGTAAGCAAAACCTACGTAAAAAAGGCCTAACGTCTCAATCGGATGTAGATCAGCAAGAGCAAAGCGCGCTCTCTCAACGTAAGTTAGTACTGGATATTGAAAATCAAATTGGTTTGATGCCGGATGAGAAACGAGTCGCGGAAGCCCTAGTTAAAGTTAATGCATCAAAAGTGGATGAGGCCGAACGCTCGCTTGATAAAACCATCATCACGCTTCCTTACGATTTGCGTATTGCTGACGTAGAAATTGAGAAAAAGCAAGTGGTTAACCTCCAACAAACCATGGTGACAGGACATGGTATTGATGTCATGGAAGTGGAAGCTCAACTATCCATTCATGACATGCAAACTTTGGCGGCGAGCATCGGTGAGTTTGTCCGCGATGAATCTGGTATTCCACAACCTGATATGAATGCAATTCATGCCAACATTGAACTCAGCAGCGGTAACCTCTCTGCAAGCTGGCCTGCGAAAGTTGCACGCATCAGTGAAACGGTTGATCCAAGCCAAGCGACTGCCGGTGTGATTCTGGAAATTGAACAAGACTACCGTGCATTAAACCCAACGTCTGCGCCTCCATTGGTGAACGGCATGTTTGTGCGTGCCTTGATTGAGGGACAAGAGAACCCGAGTTGGGTCATCCCAGAGCGTGCGCTTCATGGCGATAAGATTTACCTGATGGGAGATGACAACCGTCTGCAAGTCGTCACGGTTGAAGTGTTATATCGCCGCAATAACCAAGTGGTGATCGATGGTGAACTAGAGCAAGGTCAGAAGCTGATCATCAACGATTTGCTCCCTGCGATTAACGGCATGCTATTGAAAGAGTCACCTGACCAGTCAGAAACGGCTATTGAGGAGTCTGATTCATGATCCGATTCTTCGCCAAGCATCCAACAGCAGCCAACTTGCTGATGCTAACGCTGCTGATATTGGGGATTTCTTCACTTTCCACGATTAAGCGTGAAACTTTTCCTGAGTTTGATCCGCCCTACATCCTAGCTGGTGTGGTTTACCCCGGCGCTTCCCCTCAAGAGGTAGAAGAGAGCATCTGTATCCGAATGGAAGATGCTGTCGATGGCCTTGCCAACATTAAAGAAACTCAGTGTGAAGCGATTGAAGGCTCTGCGCGTCTTATCTTAAAACTGAATGAAGAAGCCGACATCGGCCGCATGCTGGTTGATGTTCAAACCCAGATCAACTCGATAAACGACTTCCCACAAGAGATTGAATCTCCTGTGGTCCAAGAGCTCGATTGGAACGAGCCAGTTGTGGATGTCGCCATCACCGCAGATACCACATGGCCAGAGCTAAAAGCGTATGCCGAACAGCTTAAACGCACGTTAAAAATCGATTACGATGTCTCTTTGGTTGAAGTTGCTGGTTTCTCTGACCACCAATACCGAGTAGAGTTAGACACTCAAGCTATCCGACAACTTGGTTTGAGTGTTGGTGATATTGCGGAGCAGATTGGTCGTCAAAACGTCAAGTTGCCAAGTGGTAATGTCGAAACGCCAGATAAAAACTTTCTGATCCGCTTTGACGAACGACGCGTGACGCCGGAAGAGCTTGAGACTATCGTCGTGGGCTCTGGTACAAATGGCTCAATCATCCGTCTAAGAGATATTGCGACGATTACCGACCGGTTTGAATTGGACGAACAGAAAGTCCTCTTCGACGGTCATCCGTCTGCCTTATTAAAAGTCAGCAAAAACAAAGAAGACGATGCACTGCGTATCAAGGAACGTGTTGCTCAATTTGTCGAAGAACAACAAGCTATCGCGCCAGACGGTGTGATGCTACAAATGACCAATGACCTTTCATCCGTGCTTTGGGATCGCCTGACCATGATGGTCAAAAACGGTTGGCAGGGTATCATTCTGGTCTTCGCCACCATGTGGTTGTTCTTTAGTTTTCGCTACTCTTTTTGGGTTGCGGCTGGTTTGCCCGTTGCCTTCTTAGGTGGGTTATTTTTGATGGCGCAACTTGGCCTGTCCATCAACATCATGTCTTTGGTCGGGTTACTCATGGCCATCGGTATCATGATGGATGATGCCATCGTTATTGCCGAATCGATTGCCGCTCACCTCGACCGAGGAGAAGAGATCGATGATGCCGTTATCAAAGGAGTGAAAAAGGTACTGCCAGGGGTAATTTCTTCCTTCCTAACTACGGTGTGTATTTTTGGTAGCTTGTTATTCCTGCAAGGTGAAATGGGTGCGGTACTTAAAGCAGTTCCTCAAGTTCTGATCCTCGTTTTGAGTTTGAGTTTGGTGGAAGCCTTCTTGATCCTACCTAACCACCTTTCTCATTCGCTACATAAACAAAAGCAAGAGCGAAAAACACCGAAGTTCAAACAAAAGCTGCTCGCTTCTTTTGAAAACTTCCGCAACACCACCTTGGTCAACGCAGTAGATAAAGTGGTCGAGTATCGCTATGCCTTTATGGGTGGCGTGGTCGCCTTGCTTCTTATCTCCGCGGCCACGTTAGTAGGTGGTTTACTCAAGTTCCAACCCTTCCCTGAATTGGATGGCGACATTGCAGAAGCGCGTATTATTCTTCCTCCGGGTTCTTCTCTGTCTCAAACGGAAGCTGTCGTCGATAAGATCGTCGCTTCCGCTCAAAAGCTAGATAAAGAATGGACAGAGAAAGTGGAAGACGGCAATCCATTGGTTCTACACATCACCAGTCAATTCAACGCTAACGCCGACGCGAATGAATCTGGCCCTCACATTGCCACGGTACGTCTGGATTTGCTGGGTGCAGAGAGTCGTAACACACTCATCGATGAATTTATCGATGCATGGCGTGAAGACATTGGTGAACTTGCCGATCCTATCTCGCTGGTATTTAAACAACCGACCATGGGGCCGGGTGGACGAGCGATTGAAATTCGAGCGAAGCATGATGATCTGGATGCGCTCAAAGCAGCCTCTATCGACATTCAACAATACTTGAATGAGTTTGATGGTGTCCATGGCGTATTGGATGACATGCGTATGGGTAAAGAAGAAGTCTTGGTTAAACTGCGCCCAGGCGCAGAAGCTTATGGGATTAACGGCCAGCTCATCGCCAATCAATTGCGTGCGGCTTTCTTTGGCCAAACCGCAGACGAAATCCAAGTTGGGGTAGAAAACATTTCAATCGAAGTTCGCCTCGATAAAGCACAAGCTGGTGACTTACAGCAATTGGCAAACTTCCCAATAATCTTGTCCGATGGAAGTCAAATCCCACTCGCGACCATTGCAACTTTGGATTTCCAGCGTAATTACGTAAGAATCCAGCGCATTGATGGATTGCGCACAGTGAGCGTATTCGGCGATATCGATAATACGAAGGCCAACTCAACCGCCATTATTCGTCAGTTCCAACAGGATGAAGCGCCAAAGCTTATGCAAAAGTATCCCGGTCTTCGCTTCGATTTTGAAGGTGAAGCCAAAGATACCGCTGAAACTGGCGCATCAATGGGTAAAGGCTTCTTGCTTGGTTTGTTTGGCGTGTTTGCGATTCTGAGTTACCAATTCCGCAGTTATTTGGAACCATTCGTCGTCATGCTTGCGATTCCACTCGCCTTTATTGGCGTGGTATGGGGACACATCCTACTCGGTCACTCATTAAGTATGCCGAGTATGATGGGCTTTGTCTCACTAGCGGGGATTGTGGTGAATGACTCGATTCTGTTAGTTCAGTACATACGCCATCATGTCGATGAAGGGGATAATGTGCACGACTCAGTAGTCAAAGCCAGTCGGGAACGCTTTAGAGCAGTATTCCTGACATCAATGACCACTGCAGCAGGTTTGCTTCCGTTACTGACTGAAACCAGTTTGCAAGCACAGGTTATCCAACCACTGGTTATCTCTATCGTGTTTGGTATTTTCGCATCCACTCTGCTGGTGTTGTTTATGATCCCTGCTGCGTATGCCATTTTAGCTGACTTCGGCCTAGTCCATAAGCACGAAGAAATCTAAAACGACTGATAAGTAAACTTATCAAAATGCACAAGAGCGGCTTAGGTCGCTTTTTGTTCAATACCAATGCGTTAAAAAACACACAATCACTTAACAAACAGAGGGTTATTGTGTCTCATTAAGTGTGAATATGAACAGTTAAGGATTAAGTATGTTGAGTTTTATATAACCAAATCAAATAACCAACACAAGATTTATAATATGTCTTATTGTCAAAAACGGAATTTCACAGAGTAAAAATACACGCAGGCAACACATTCACAATTTAAACTCACGATAATGAAAACATTGATTGAAGAATTAACATTTTAACAATCATTACAACAATGTTAACTTTAGCCTCGTTGGTCGTGCTGGTGGTAAGCCTCTCACCAAGCCTATTGTCAGTTTTATATGGACGTTCGACCACCTCCAAAATGAATAGACACCCAATTTGGTGCCCTTTTTTCGCCCGTGAAAGCATTTTTCGCGGGCTTTTTTCTTTAAGTTAAGTATGAACGCTCTGGATCAACTTTTTTTTGTCAACCTTTCGGATTTGGAGGTAGTATGTGAATCAATAAGCGGAGACAGTGCTAGCAACTCTAAAACATTTTTTTCAAAGATTTCATCCGCGTGTCTTACCCAATCTAAAAACTTTTTTTGAGCAAACATAGGCTCGATTTCATATAAAAATTCAATACTAAAGTAAAACTCATTTTTGATAGGCAAATTGTACACTCTTCGATAGTCTTTTTTATACTCCAAATTTCCTTCTACATATTTTGAAAATGTATTTTCACCAATCTTGATATCTTGGCATTTGATTGGAGGGTAACCACGAAGAAACTCTCCTACAAGGAACTCTTCTTTCGCTCTCTTTTTTTCTTCGTTTATCGGGTCCATTCCCCAACGATGATTTGCGTACGCAATGGCATCATTCATCAACTCTGTATGATCACCTTTTCGAGAGCCGTCAGGTGACTCTACAGCATGATAAAAATCCACGTACTCTTTCTCTATAAATGAAGATAGTTCATTAACACTAGTAATATATTTATCTGAAGATTTAATCCTTAACCGAATATATAAACCACCTTGTTTATTGATTGGTAATAGTGGATTTATTATTTTATTTTGAAAAGAGAAATAAATCGTGGCCAATTTTATAAACTTTTCATGCCGCTCTACTTTTGAATCAATATTGAACCGTTGTAATTCAATAAAATCTTGGTATACATGTCCTTCATATATGTTGTTCGGACACTCAAATGACAGCACTAAGTCATCTATCTGGAATACATTATGTAACAAGTTTGCAAAATCTGGCTTTCCTCGAAAGCCATCTTTATACATTTTAATAAGGCCCATATATCTAACCCTTGTTCTTTAAATATTCATCAATATCTTTTAAACGTTTACTAGCCATATTATTACCAGACATCATCAGTTGTCGTCGATAAGATTCCACACCGAAATAGGGTAATGTATGTGGGCTCTCTGTGACCTCTCCATTCATCACTAATCCCAAGAATTTACAACAACGAACGAGACTACTTGCAGATAATGGAGTTTGTCTCGCAGCAATATTTGGGACAATATCAAAGGGATTCGTTCGGGTTTTTGTGTAATTAACTTTCAAACCAAGCTGCTGTGCATTTTTCCCTATCTTCGTTGTATTTGTTCCCCCTGCATGCACAACGATTTGTTGATTCAATAGTCTTAAGCTCGGATTATTTTTTCTAACATACTCAAGAGCAGAGTTAAAAATAATGGCACCTTGGCTATGCACTGTCCATTTTACTTCCTTACCCTGCTCTGCACATTGTTTCATTACTGCTGCTAGGTGTTGAGCATTGTGCGAAGTAAAACGAGTTTTGTCATAAACACATTCAATAAGGTCCAGCTTCGCATTATCAGAAGGGTTGTGAAACAACGTATACTCTGTTGGCTTATCTTCTTTGTACGCCACCTGCGTATGTACCCCCATCAGTGTCGCCGCTTTCTCATAATCATTCAACATTCCATTTACCGTTGCATGAAGCGTATTGACTTGATGAGTTACTTGAGCTTTAGTGTGGTCCCACTCAGCCAACAATAACTTTGCTTCATCATTGTTCTGCACTCCATTATACTCACCATTTTTACCTGTTTCTTTCTTCACATGATACATTTGGGTTCTTTGATGTGAATGCTTAAAAATAGACTTACCATGCAACTGTCGATCAAAAGCAATATCATGAATTACAACTTTCCCGTCTCTAAGGATACAAGTTAATAAGTAATGATAATTTTTGAAGGGATACCTAGTTCGAAATATTCGAAGCAATGGATTGCGTTTGTGTCTAACTACAGAGGGTGTGCTTGGATTAGATGAAAGAAAATACATTTCTTTGACAACTTGCTTCTGATCATATTCATTCAGAGACGCAAGCATGACGAGGGATTGTCTTGATAAGTATAGTTTTTTATTGCTAAAGAGTGCAGCTGAAAGTCTCACTCTTCCATGTAAGAATTGTTCAACCTCATTAACCGACTTATTATTTAGCCCAATGTAATCAAAAGCCTCTTTCCTTTCAATAAATTCCCAAGTCATTACTAATCCCTCTTCAAATAAAAGTGAACCACATACTAAGGTATTATGAAGGTCAAAAAGGAGATCGGATCTTTTCTAAATTTTAAATATCTAACATCACCTCCACTTTACTGAAATCTACACTTTTAAAAGTTACATCCGCTCCATCCAGCAATAGCTCATCAAACACGCCAACTATTGATAATAAGCTTGAGGATCTGATCTCCACCCATGAAATGAGAAACAAAAAAGCCAGCCTTAAAAGGCTGGCAAGTTGAGCAACAAGGTCAGTGCTTACTGCTAACTAACACCGAACTCGTATTGGATTCATTTTCGTCTGTTAGTCTCTTTTAGCGGCGTTTATGACTTGCTTGCTTTCTCTTTGTGGCACGTTACCTTTACTAACTGTTCTTGCTCATCTTTAATGTTTTTCACGATACGCTCATCACGTGCGTGAATGGCATCCATGTTCATTTGCTGAATATCTGCTATAGCTTCATGTTTCATCTCAGAAAAGTCCTGACGTAAATCTGAGCTCCACTCCTCTTTGTCTAAAGTGTTAGCAGCAGCGATTGGTGATGACATTACAGCAATAAGACTTAGAGTAGATAGAAATACGCTTTTCATAATAAGCTCCTTGAGGATTAGCAGTTAATTTTAATTACAATTTATATATTGCACATACGATGCCAACTTTTATTTCGTTATTTTTCAACAACTTAAATAAAGCCTCATATTCAACGTTATCTTCGTCTGGTAAATTTCGCTAACCAAGTGTCAAATTAACCATGCGAATTTAAAACATTAGAAACATACATATTAGAAATACTTTGTCAGGCAGTTTTCTCATCAGATAATTACGTAACTGCCCACTAAAAAATCACTTTGAATCAAAATGCGGAAACAAAAAAGCAGCCCGAAGGCTGCTCCTAATCGTTAACATCAAGCTTGTTAACTCGATACGCTTGCTTCAACGCTCGACGTCACTGGCGACTTTCTGAAACGATTAATCAAACGATGGATAAACCTCTTAATCGATCTGAAAATATTTTTAATATCTTCAAGCATTAAATACAAACAAGGCACCAACACTAAAGTCAGAACCGTTGCGTACAACACCGCAAAGCCCAAAGCGACAGCCATCGGTATGACAAAACGCGCCTGCAAACTCGTTTCAAACATTATCGGCAATACACCCGCAAACGTCGTTATTGAGGTGAGCGTGATAGCTCGAAAACGAGCACAACCCGCCTCAACAACCGCTTGTTTGATGTTCATACCCTTTTCTCTCACTTGGTTTACGTAATCTGTCATAACCAGAGAGTCGTTAATAACCACGCCAGCAGCGGCGATCAAACCAAATGTCGACATCATACTGATGTCTAAACCTAGCCAGAAATGGCCCCAAATCGCCCCCGTCAGACTAAACGGAATGACGGACATTACAATCAAAGGTTGGGTATAACTTTTTAACGGTACAGCTAACAAGATGTAGACGATGATCATGCCTGCAATAAAGAACAAAATCTGTTCATTACGCTGCGCAGCCTGCTCTTCAATATCACCACCCAATTCTGTTTTCACACTCGAGAACGCTTGCTTCATATCCGGCAAGATATTGTCGTCAATGACCTTAACGATTTCTTGAGGCTCAACCAATTCTTCGTCTATGGAACCATAAACATAAACGGTTTGATACCCGCCTTCACGTCGAATGCTACTCACGCCCGGCTGCTCATTGATCTTCACCACATCACCTAGCATGACCTTCTTACCTGCTGGTGTGGTAATCACAGCGTAACGCAATGATGAGAATGCTTCACGCGTCAATTGCGGGTAACGCACCATAACTTTAATTTCTTCACCATCACGAATAATGCGCTGTGCTTCGCCACCATAAAAGCTGCCACCAACTTGCTCTGCGATCATGGTGAGATCCAGACCGAGATCGTACGCTACAGGCGCAAGAGACAGGAGTACTTCTTTGCTTCCAGAATCAATAGAAGATGAAATATCATATAACCCTTCTTCCTGCTGTAAACGCTCTATCAAGTAACGCCCAGCCTCGTTGAGCTCATTGATGTTAGAACCAAACAACAAGTAACCAAACTCATCTCTGTCACCACCACCCGCACTCTGCTCGCGGATTTTGATGCTCTTCATACCTGGAATAACAGGCATAGCTTCACGCCAACGTCGAGCCAGTTCAAATGTATTGAACGGGCGTAACTCTTCATCAACAAGAGGTACTAATACTCGACCTTCGGTGCGGCTTCTGTTGTACGACAGCACATCACGAATCATTCCTTGACCATGTTCCGCAATGGTCTCAGATTCGATCTTTTGCATGACACGTTCAATAGTCTTGAGTGCACTGATTGTCTGCTCACTTGAAACGGTATCATTCATTTCAATAGTGATCGCAGGATAGTCAGTCGGCACTTTAGGGTTAGGGATCACCCGAACATAATTCGCGTTGATCAAAGCCGCGCTGATCAGCAGTAAACCACAGAACACCGCAAACACTGTCCAGCGCCAATGGGTGCATGTTGTTACAAAGTTACGATATGGACCATTTACAAAACCAAAAAAACGTTGGTTAAATCGGTCACGCCAGCCACCTGGTTTAACTGGCTTAAAATGGGTATGCGCCAAGTGCGCTGGTAGGATCAGCTTCGATTCAATCAAACTGAAGATCAAACAAAGAATCACGACCCCCGCGATACCATAAAAGAAGGCACTATCAATACCGCTAGACAACAAGAAAGGGGCAAACACAGCAATTGTGGTTAACACACCGAAAGTGGCTGGTGTGGCAACACGTTTTACACCACGAACCACGTTTTCGACGCCACCGCCCTTTTCTTCGATTTCACTGTACGCACTTTCTCCCATCACGATGGCGTCATCAACTACAATGCCGAGCACCATAATGAAGGCAAAAAGAGACACGATGTTTACCGTGATCCCTAATGCAGGCATCATCATTACGGCACCGAGAAAACAGACAGGTAGCCCAATCATTACCCACATAGCCAAGCGGAAACGTAGGAAAATGGTCAGCATAATCGCGACTAATGCAGCGCCTTGCAGCAAGTTTTTCAACATCATGTCGAGACGCCCATTTAAATAGTAAGTCGTATCAACTAAGACTTTGAGCTTAACATCCTGCGGCAATGTCTTGTTTTTTGCTTCAATATAATTACGAACGGACTGTGCAACAGGGATAATGTTCTGGTCACGAGTTGCTTCAACAGACATGTAGATCGCATTCTGACCTGAGTATTCAAAGTAGCGCTCTTCTTCCGTAAAGCCATCTTTTATTGTGGCAATATCTTGCAACAGAACCTTTGCACCATTTGCGCCAAGCTTTACAGGAATATTTCTAAACTCATCACCACGGTAGTATTGGTTTTCAATCCTTACTGCAATCATCCCTGAGTTTGTTTTTACTTCGCCCGCAGAAAAGTTGGCTGAGTAACGGCTGATCGCGCTGCTGATATCGCTCAACGTCAGGTCGTATTTACGAAGAACAAGTGGGTCAACTTCAATCGCTATTTCTTCTTCTGGCGCACTCAGATACACCAGCATGACGTTTTCTAACTGAAGTAATTCATCTTCGATTTGCTTAGCAAGCAGTTTAAGCTCCTCGAGCGGTCGGTCCCCAACTAACCCCATTTCGATTACATCTTGGCGCCATTCAACTTGGTAGACATTGATTGGTTCCATACCCGCTGGTAAGTTAGACAAGGTATCAATACGTTGGTTTACATCATCCAAGACACGCTTGATATCGGCATTAACGTCTACCTCGATGGAAACATACGCGCTACCTCTAGAGGCCGTTGAGACTGCTTTTTTAATCCCGGTGACGTCTTTAATCGATTCCTCGACCTTAACGAGAATACTCTCTTCTATCTCTTGAGGAGAAGCGCCAGGATAAGTCGCACGAACATCAATGTAGTTCACCTCAATATTCGGAAACATCTGCCTTTGAATAAAGAGAAAACTCACCACACCCATGATAATGATGAACACCATCAAAAGGTTGGCAGCGACGGGGTTATTCGCAAAATAGGCAATTAAGCCCTTTTGTTTAGTATCTTCCATGACAAACTCCTACTTACTGTACGACGGTTTCGGAGTCGTCACTCTTTTTTGCGATTTGTACCGCCATGCCTTTTTGAGGGTACTCTGGTAAGGTCAGTACCAACTTATCACTTTGCTCTAAGCCTTCGCCCACCAGCAAAAACTCACCTTCTGCTCTCAAAACCGTGACAGTTCTGGGTTGAAGTTGATTATCGCCATTCACCACCCACACGGTACGGTTTTTAACTAATTCCTGTGGCAAGCGGTAGATGTGCTTAAGTTCCTTACCAGTGAAGCTCACTTCAACGTAGGAGCCGAATTTAATTGGAGGCTGCTGGTTATCGACACCGTATGGGTCCGCGATTTGAATGACCATGTTAATCATTCGGGTAGCGCTATCAATCATGCCTAGATCACGAACTACTCGACCTTCTCTAGTGGTAGAAAACACACCTTGCTGCGTCACTGTCGCAGTGAGTTCACCAATGGATTCGGGTAAAAATGCACTATCAAAACCGGCAATGGGTACGTGCACCTCTGCCACTTCGATGTTGTTTAACGTGGCAACTCGAGAACCAGATGTAACAAATTGACCAACACCAATATCACGCTCAACAACCAGCGCATCGTAAGGTGCAACGACTTTGCAATTTTCTAACTCTCTTTTTGCTCGTTTGAGTGCCGCTTGAGCCGACTTCACTTGCGCTTGTGCGCTCAAAACGTGAGGCTTGCGTAAATACAGATCCGTCACTTGCTTATCGCTCAGTCTCTTTGCCTGACGTTTTGCCACTTCGGCTTTCGCTTGTTCCTCAATCAAGTTTGCGCGTGCACTAGCTAAATCGGCTTCAGCTTGTAAAACCGACGCTTCATAGTTGTCACTTTCAATTGTGAAAAGAACCTCTCCTCGTTTTACGATGCCACCCGTCACAAAATTCGGGTGCCAACTTGTAACTTCACCACTAACTTGCGCGGAAAGGTGTGTTTTTTCAAAAGGGACTAATTCACCGTGACTGGTAATCACCACTTTGTGATCGGTAGGAAAAAGAGAAGAAGCCTGAACAGTAGGCTCTGTAATTGCATCTTTGGTTGACTCTTTTTCCGGCGCAGTTGCGGCAATTGCAGCATATCCTGCATAAGAGCCTCCAACGACGACGAAGGGTAAAAGCCAACGTAATATGGGTTTTGCTAACATCGAAAATCCTTTTTTATTGTTGTTTTCAACACCACACTTTTATTCAGTCCATTGCTCCCGGTAAGCATGGTGGTGAGAGAATTGAATTTGAATAAACATCAAAGCGGCACTTGCCTAGTCTTTTAAGCAGCGAACTAGATAGTTATTGCCAATTCAAAGTTAATAAAATTAACAAAAAATTAACCAACTGCGCAAGTTGCTCTAACTTAACTTTTATTCTAAACAGCAAATGACATGCCAAGCATTTATTTATTAAAAATCATATAGTTATATAAAAACCATTATTTTATCCAGTGTGCTATTGGTCATAATCACCAGATATTAGTGATTATGACCAATACGGCCATAATGATAATTAAAATAAATGATTATCTGCGCTCTAAAAGTTGAACTTAGTGCAGGTTCTATGGCAATTCATTGATTAATCGCTCGTTATAAAACGGTTCTGGGTGCATGTGGCGTCAGCTTAAGTCTATAATTTGGAGTAGGTAACACTCTGTAAGACAAGGAAATGTGCTTTGTTACAAACGCTCGCCAAGTTGCTCTTCCCCTCGCTGCTCACTATTTTATCGGCATGCTCATCCGTATCGTTGAATGACGCCAGTGAAAAGTCCACCAGCTTTCAGCTCGGTTATCAAAAGGATTCTGTTCTTGCGCAGTACTTTGAAGCTTACGGGAGAGATCCTAAGTCCATAACTGGCTTTGCACCGTTAAATCAGGGACACGATGCCCTTCTTGCTCGAACCTCTTTGATCGAGTCCGCCCAGAAAAGCCTTGACCTTCAATACTATATTTACCGTGGTGACGAAACGAGTCAGCTAATAACGTGGCGCTTGTATGAAGCGGCAAAGCGTGGTGTTCGAGTAAGACTGTTGCTTGACGATATGCAAAAGCGAAACGACGATGTGATGGCAGCCCTCAATGCACATCCTAATATAGAAATCCGCTTATTTAACCCGCATCAGTATCGCGACTCCCGTTGGTTCGCTCTTGCTAGCGATTTTGAACGCCTTAATCGTCGTATGCACAATAAGTCTCTGATTGCAGACAGTGTTTCCGCCATTGTCGGAGGTAGAAATATCGGCAATGAATACTTCTCTTTTGAATCGCAAGTTGAGTTTGGTGATTTTGATCTTCTGCTCTATGGTGAGGCGGTACAACAAACTGCCGATCAGTTCGACCTCTACTGGAATAGCGCCTATTCGATACCAATGGAATGGATTACACCGAATTCACAGCAAATTACCGACCAAGCGATTCAAAAGCAGGTCAATAAACTCCGGTTAGAGGAAAAGTTTTCAACCGGCCGCTATGACTTCACTCAACTGGATATGTACCAAGATCTAAAACAAGGCAAACTCAAGCTCTACTGGGGAGAAGCGAAAGTATGGTTTGATCTGCCCGATAAAGTCGCGACCCGAGAGAGCCAACTTATTGATAATTTGTCGGAATTGGTTAAAAGTGTTGAGGATTCATTTGTGCTCATTTCTCCCTATTTCGTTCCAACTGAAGCAGGTACTCAAGCATTAAGTAACGCGGCCAAGCGAGGCGTTGATATCACGATTGTGACCAATAGCCTCGCGTCTAACGATGTGTTTGCCGTGCATGGTTGGTACGCAAAATATCGAAAAGATCTACTCGAAGCTGGAATCAAGCTTTGGGAAGTAAAAGCGAGCGCGAAACTCAAAAGTAAGTGGAGCCTCACGGGGAGTAGCAGAGCAAGTTTACACGCTAAAGCAATGACAATTGATAACAAAACACTTTTCGTTGGTTCGATGAACTGGGACCCACGTTCGGCCGCTTTGAATACCGAAATGGCCGTTGTTATCGAACAGCCAGAATATGTGCAAATGTTTCTAGAACAACTGCCAAATCAACTGTCGAGTAACGCCTACGCCTTAACTCTGCGCGACGGGGACATTGTCTGGACCGACGTAAAAACAGGCGAAGAATACGACTCCGAACCAGAAGCAGGAGTATGGCGAAAAATGGGCGCTTGGTTCTCCGGAATATTACCGATTGAAGATCAGCTATAACAGCTGCCAATACTGCAAACCTCCCCAGTCAAGCAAAACAAAATGGACGCTAGTTTTGGGCAGGGGACACAACCAACATAAGGAAGTTCAATGCCAGCGCAATGGAATGAATACTATCAGAAAATTTTAAGCCAACCTCACCGCCCAAACGTGGAAAATGCCGTAAACCGACTTAAGATAGAAGGCAAAGTCGCTCTTGATATTGGCTGCGGAATAGGTCGAGACAGCCACTTTCTACTCGAACAGGGATTTAAGGTTCACGCATGTGATAGCAATGAAGATGCAGTAAAAACTTGTTTAACACGCTTTGAAGGTAATAAACGATTTTCGGTTTCGCAGTGCTGTTTTACTGAATTTCATTACCCTCAGTGCAGCTTGGTTATCGCAAATGCCAGTTTGTTCTTTTGCCCTGATACAGGCTTCAAACAAGTCTGGACAAAAATCGACAGCGCATTACAACCGGGCGGTATCTTCTGCGGCGATTTCTTGGGAGTGAAAGACTCCTGGGTTACCTCCGAAATGCACCCAAACATTACCGCATTAACAAAAAAGGAAGTGGAAAGCTTATTCGAAGGTTACGACCTCATTTCATTGCATGAAAGAGATGAAGACGGGACCACTGTAGTAGGAAGCCAAAAACATTGGCACATGTTTAGTGTGACCGCTCGAAAGCGCTAAAAATGGTCTCTCAGTAAAGAAAGCAGCACTTCAAATCAGTGCTGCTATCAGAGATTAATTGACGGGATACACCACTTCAAAACGCTCTAAAACCAGCGTACGTTTCTCATGCCAATCGATATTCAACTCATCGCATTCAGCTTTAAAAAATGCAGTATGAGCATCACGCCACCAGTTTAAGGTTCTATCACCTTCGCCTTCTGCGAAGGCAAACTCTGCGGTTACATCCTCATATTTGCATGTACTTACGTCAGTAATTCGTATCACGCAAACCGGGTCCCCATCCCAATTCGTCACTACTTGTAAATGACCGACTTGGGGCATGATTTCACCATGCTCTCGATACCAAAGCTCCAAACTGCACGATGCAGTTTTCTGTCCAATACGAACCAAATCTGCGCATACATTCGCGTTGTATTCATCGGCACAATAATAGTCAGCACTGACTGATGGTACAGCTTCCCTTTGTTCTGGTGATAATAATTCTAGGAATTGTTCTAAGTAATCCTTAGCTCGCGCGTCCATGCTCACTCCATTAATCATAAATTCGCAAGGAGGATAAAAGATATCACAACAAATAACCACCAGGAACAAACTGAAAAACAACAAGAATATGACTTCTACGAAGACGACTGTTATTTCTTTTGTAATAACTTTGCTAAACGTTTGTGCTATTTGCTATTGTTGCATGGTCTATCTGTACTCTTCTCGTGAAAGGACGTTATATGCGCTTATTTATTGGTATTTTTTTCTCGCTGATACTTGCCTTGCCAACAATGGCATCGGAGGAAAAGTATTCAGAATCGGATCTGTTAGATAGACCATTAATGGAACGCTACATTTTAGATGAACTAAAAGCGCTGCGTCAGGACTATCAAAGCCTAGAAAAGCGAATGATCACAGAGATCACCGATCGCGAGCTAACGGTCGCAGATAAATCGTTGAACTATGCCAACGTGACCGTTACATACTTCTTCTACATCATTGCTGGTGTCGCATCGCTGATTGCCTTTGTCGGATGGCAATCTCTGCGCGAGTTTAAACACAACACCAAAGAGATGGCTGATAAACGATTGGAGAAGATCGCCCAAGAATACGAGAAAAAGTTTGTCGCCCTTGAGCGAGATTTAAAACGCAAAACTCGCATTATCAGCGAAAACAACAAAGAGATTGAGAAAATCAACGAGATCCATAACTTATGGCTACGTGCACAAAGCTCTCAAACTCCAGAACAACGTATTGAAATCTATGATGAAATCTTATTAATTCGTCCAGGTGATTTAGAAGCGTTGACTTACAAAGCCGACGCAGCGATGGAAATCAACGAATACCATTGGGCACTTAGCATTTGTAACCGCGTACTTGAAGTCGATTACACCAACGGCCCTGCACTGTATCAACGCGCGTGTGCATACTCTCGCCTTGGTATCGAAGAGCAAGCTATTGAAGACTTGGAACGCGCAATTGAATACAGCCCATCCATTCGTGATTTACTTGCCGAAGAACGAGACCTCGAATTGCTGCACGGTAATGAGCGTTTTGAAAAGCTCTTACATCTAGCAAGCGAATAATGGAATAAACAGCATGAGCAGCCACTTTAATCTAGAAGACGCTAGCCAAGTATTGGTTGGCGCTTTTGCCCTAGCAGTCCCGATCTCATTTTCGGAGGAAGCGTGGCGATTGGGTGAGAGCCTACCAATGGCAAACTTGCTCATGCTGTTAAGTCTTTCTGTCATTTTCCTCAGTTTTTTCGCGTATCAAAGCGTGTTTCAAAGCCACATCAAGAATCGCGTATCCATCTTTATTTTTCGTGTGGTTATTGCGTACCTCATTGCGGCCGTTGTGGTAGCGTTAGTTCTTTTCTGTCTTGATAAACTGCCACTCATGAATGAGCCTTTGGTTGCGATAAAACGCGTTATCGTCATCACAATGCCTGCTTCGATGGGCGCGATCGTAGTCGACAGTTTCGACAAAGAATAGAGATAATCGCTACTCTTCTTCTAACGTTAAGTTCGACCCCGAGTGGTCTTTCCCTAATACATCTTCTGGGTTTCGCAGTGCGCAGGTTTCTAACGACAAGCACCCGCAGCCAATGCATCCGCCTAAATCGTTTTGCAACGCTTTAAGTTTTTGAATCTTTTGTTCTAACTGTTCATGCCAATGGCTTGCCATTTCTTCCCATTGCGCTTTGTTAGGGGCTTGGTGTTTCGGCAGTTCATCTAACGCATGTTTAATTTCTTCTAACGACAACCCAACTTGCTGCGCTGCTTTGATCACCGCAACACGGCGCAACACACTGCGATGGTAGCGACGCTGATTACCTTGATTTCTCCAGCTCGAAATCAGTCCTTTTTGCTCGTAAAAATGTAGGGCAGATACTTTCACTCCAGAACGTTTTGCCACTTCTCCTACGCTGATTTCCATCCTTGACTCCCTGTGTATCAATTTTGTTAAAAAAATGCTTTACCTCAAGTTTACTTGAGGTTTTAAAGTTGCACCATCTTAATTAACGCTAAACCCCGGCGATCTCAAGATAATGTGTTCAGCGCGAACGACTTGGTTGTTAAACACAAGACAGTTGGACATCAACCTTTTGAAATCCATCGGGAGTTAGAGGCAAACATAATGAAAAATAAAACTCAGCCGTACTTAGCTGGCCGCTTCTTCGACAGCATTTCCTCTGGCTTATTCATGATGGCGCTGCCATGGGTCATGCTTTCCGAACCTAACATGGGCACTTTCGTAGCTTTAGTTTCTCTGAGCTGCACCGCGATTTCTTTTCTAGCAACGCCTTTCTTTTCCACTTTAATTGACCGACATTCACGCAAAGTACTACTCGTGCTCAATCAATGGATTCAATCGGGTATGGCTTTGGTGGTGTTCATTGCTTATTGGTTAGGGTTTGAGTCACACTGGTTGCTGGCTTTTGCGCAATTGGTGTATTGGGTTTCGAGTAATTTTGCATGGACGACCAACAACGCCTTCACCCAAGAAAATTATCAGCACCATGAGTATGCGAAAATTTCGGGTCAGCAAGAAGTTGTAATGCAATCCACAACCCTCGGAGCTGGCGCGTTGGGTATTGTTTTGCTTGAAATGTGGGGTATGAAAGAGTTTGCTTTGTTTGCGGCCAGCGCCTCTGCGTTAGCAGCGATGTTCTATATTCTGACGCCTTATACCCAACAATTAAGGGCATCAAAATCCGTTGCTTTCATCGCGCAACTCAAAGAGAGCAAACAAATATTCCGTCTCGAACCTCGATTTTATGGCTTTATTCTGCTCTCTTGCCTCTCTTATCCTGCATTGACGTATTTGAGCAAACTGGTGCCGATTTGGTTTTCTGAACAAGGCATCTCTGGCGATTGGTTTGCAGGGTTCAACATCAGTTTTGGCCTCGGCTCGTTGCTAACCGGCTTTATTGTCACCAAAGTGCTAAGCCGTGCCTCCCATAGCCACATTATGTTCGCTTCGATGGTTATGGTCTCTTTTGCGCTTATCGGTATGAGTTTTGCGATGAGCCCGCTGACCATCTTATTGTTTACGGCGCTGTTTGGCGTATTTAACGCGCTAAATCGCATTGCGAGAGTCAACTGGATGCATCATACCGTAGCGGTTCATCAACGAGGTCGCGTCGATGGCGGCATCAGCATGTTTGCCACCACCATTCAATCTCTCAGTTACGTGTTAATCGCGATGTTAAGTCATTACGAGCTAACACAATACGGTTTTGCAATAACAGCTGTTGTCATGGTGTTAGCAGTGGTTTTGATGGGATTACTCAGCCGAGACGTCGAGCCGTTTAACGACCTGCCCCTTCATGCAGCAGCAAAGTGAAGCATAGAAGTTGAGAAGTTGAGAAGTTGAGAAGTTGAGAAGTTGAGAAGTTGAGAAATTGAAAAAGCGAGATAAGAAGGCAACCAACATCGTCTTCCTATTTTTTACGCCAGCACTTTTGCCTCTATCGCTTATCAGCAAGGTTGGGTATTCTGAGGTGACCAACATGAGCAGGGGGAAATCGCAGTGAACTTAAGGCAATTAGAAGTCTTTTACGCCATTATGCAAGCAGGAACGGTGTCAGGCGCGGCTCGCTTACTGCACGTTTCCCAACCTAATGTCACTCGAGTTCTCGCCCATACAGAACAACAACTGAGCTTCGCTTTATTTGAGCGTGTAAAAGGTCGCCTCGTTCCCACTCAAGAAGCCAAAGCCTTATTGCCAGAGGCTGAAAAAGTCTATCAACAACTCGGACAATTTCGCTCTCTGACCAACAAAGTCAAACAGGGAACTCAACATTTACGAGTCGGTGCCCCGCCTGTTTTGGCCGCGCACTTGTTAGCGCCGACTGTCGCGTTGTTGTCGAAAGAGCACGGCATCTCCTTTGAGCTATTAACGGCCAATCGCGATGAGCTGTGCTCAGGATTACTGAAACATGAACTGGATGTCGCCATTGCGTTCGGTGAAGAAACACCACCAGCGATCATGGGGCACGTGTTATTGAAAGAAAACTTAGCACTGATTGCTCCTAAAAGCGCAGCGATACCCGCAGAAAAAACCGTCATTTTAGAAGAACTCATCAGTCACGATTTACCCATTATCGGTTTAGATAGCCGAGACCCTCTGGGCTTGCTGTTACATCAAACCTTGTCAGCGCGTGACGAGCATTATCAACATGCCATTACCGTCCGCAGCTACTCCGCGGCGGCTGAACTGGTGAAAAACGAAGCAGGATTCGCGATTGTAGACCCTTGGACTGCAAAACAATATCGCCAAGATAATGCCGTTTCCGTGCATGCTTTGGAGCCAAATATGTCCTTCTCTGTCTCTATTTTATTCGCAGAGCACACACCTCAATCCATTGCGACAAAGCAATTTATCACCGCTCTAAAACAACAGATGGTTTAAAGGTATAACCTGAAGTTATACCTGCCTAACAAATAAGCATTCGGTTTCCTAAATCAGTCTGGCTAAATTAATGAGCAATAACGATGACGAAGGGAACCATCATGCAAATTGCTCAACCTTACCTACTTTTTCTTGGCGATGTAACCGATCCACTTGCAGCAAAAACCGCGCGTGGCATTTACCAATGGCGACCTGAGATTTGCCTTGGCCAAATCCGCCTGACGCCAGAAACCGTATCGCTTGGTTTAACCGACATGACAATACAACAAGCGCAGCAGCAAGGAGCAAAAACGCTGGTGCTCGGCACGGCAAATCCAGGAGGCGTCATTCCCGAAGCTTGGCAAGCAACCTTACTTGAAGCGGCAGAGATGGGATTTGAAATTGCATCGGGCATGCATCAACGTTTGGCGGAATTTTCTCCTCTTGCCGATCTAGAACAACGCGGATTAACCAAACTGTATGATGTTCGCCATTATGATGCCCCGCTCAAGGTCGGCAATGGCAAAGCTCGTGCAGGCAAGCGAGTACTTACTGTAGGAACAGATTGCTCCGTTGGCAAAATGTACTCTGCCCTTGCCATTGAGTATGCATTGAAGCGTAAAAACTGTCGTGCAGAGTTCAAAGCAACGGGTCAAACCGGAATTCTCATCGCAGGCAGTGGCATTTCGATTGATGCCGTAGTTGCCGATTTTATCTCCGGCGCAGTAGAAGCGATCAGCCCTGAGTTCACCGATCACGATTGGGACATCATCGAAGGGCAAGGTTCATTGTTTAACCCTTCGTTTGCTGGCGTAAGTTTGGGCTTACTTCACGGCGCACAAGCTGACGCTCTGATACTGTGCCATGAGATTGGTCGCCCGCACATCCGCAACTTACCACATGCGAGCTTGCCAACCATTGAACAAACGATAGAAGCGAATCTGGCCGCTGCTCGCCTAACAAATCCAAACGCTCAATTAGTGGGTATTTGCTTGAACACTTCGGCGGTCAGCGAAGAAGATGCAGCCCAGTTATGCCAGGATTGGAGCGACAAATACCAAGTGCCCGTCACCGACCCTGTACGTTTTGGCGTTGATGCGGTTGCAGATAGGCTCCTTACGATTTAAGAAACATTTACGGTTTAGAAAATAACTGCGGTTTAGGGAAAACTAGTGAGATGAAAATTCATGTAGAACCTGTCACGATTGCCATGGCGACACCATTTCGCATCTCTCGCGGCAGTCGGACAGAGTGCCACGTAGTCCGCGTGACAATTGAACATCGAGGCATGACCGCCCAAGGTGAATGCACGCCATACCCTCGTTATGGTGAATCGGTTGAATCGGTGATTAAGGCGATTTCTCACGCCGCGCATGAACTGCAAAGTTTGTATGCCAAAGGCGAAGCTGATGTCATGGTTCTCAAAAGCCAGCTTCAATCGTTATTACCCGCAGGGGCGGCAAGAAATGCATTGGATTGCGCCCTTTGGCATCTTCACGCGCTTTTGAGCCAAAAGCAGCAGGTTCACGACCTCTTTACTTTACCCGAGGCGATTGTGACGGCGATGACGGTTTCTATCGACAAGCCGCAAGCGATGGCAAAACAGGCACAAGCTTACCTTAGCCAAGGCGCAAAACTGCTTAAGGTAAAACTGGATGGTGAAAACGTGATTGAGCGCGTTGCAGCAGTACGCGATGCCGCGCCGCACGCACAAATTGTCTTAGATGCGAATGAAGCGTGGCAAAACCTCGACCTCGCGACGGTATTTGCTCAACTCGAACCGCTAGACATCACCATGATCGAACAACCGTTGCCACAAGACTGCGATGACGTACTCGCCAGCATTCCGCACCCCATTCCACTTTGCGCCGATGAAAGTTGTCACACCAGAGAGCAATTACATCAGCTGGTTGGAAAATATGAAATGGTGAATATTAAGCTAGATAAAACTGGCGGGCTCACTGAAGCACTATTATTAGCCGACGACGCCCAAAAACTCGGTTTTAGCCTCATGTCCGGTTGTATGTTGGGGACGTCGCTTGCGATGCGTGCTGCCTTACCCATTGCTGCTCAGGCAAGCGTTGTCGATCTTGATGGCCCGGTGTTGCTCGGACAAGATGTAACGCCAAGCTTGGTTTATCGCGACGGCGAAATCGTTCTTTCCAAATAGCCTAAACAATCCAGAGGTTTTGCTCCAAAAGTCAGAACCTCTGAGTTTATGATCTCGATTAAAAAACAATCAGCCCCATCATGAAATAAATCACATAAATTATATGGTTATTGAGGCATGCTAAGATTCCAGTAGTCCAAGAAGGTGGTCTTATGCATCGAGTCATCCGGAAAATGACATGGAAGACGAATAGGCGGTAATCCCGCCCTACTCCAATGCAGTGCGTGGGTTTCTATAACAACCCACTTCCTAGCAATTCGTAGGTTTTTCACGCCATCTTGCAAGGAGGCTTTATGCCTATCAATAAAATACGCAATATCGCTTTTGTCGGTCAAACCGGGACCGGTAAAACCACACTGATAGAAAAACTGCTCTTCACCTGCGATGCCACCCACCATTTAGGCAGCGTAGAAAAAGGCGATACTGTTACCGACTTCGACCCTCAATCCATCCAATATCAACACAGTATTGAAGCAACGCCAGTCGCACTGCGCTGGAATAAACACCGGCTCAATATCATCGACACTCCGGGACAAAACGAGTTACTTGGCCGTACTATCAGCGTTTTTCCTGCCGTTGAAACATCCGCCCTTGTCATCGACCCTCAAACACCACTTAACCAAACTTCCGATCGCTTATTCACCTTTGCAAAAGAGCAGCAAAAATGTCAGATGATCATCATCAATAAGCTCGATAACCACGGTAGTCAGTTAGAAAGATTGATGGAGAACATCGTTGAGCATTTTGGTGACCACTGCTTGCCGATCAACTTACCTTCGGCTGACGGGGAATCTGTAGTTGACTGCTATTTCGAACCAGAATTGGGACGAGAAACCTTACTTGCAACGGTAGATGAAGCTCATGAGACCTTAATTGACCAAGTCATCGAAGTCGATGAAGAACTGATGGAACTGTATCTGGAACAAGGCTCCGAACTCACCGCAGAGCAACTGCATGATCCGTTTGAAGAAGCACTGAGAACTGGACATGTGATTCCGGTCTGTTTTGTCTCAGCACAAACCGGCACGGGCGTCGAGTTGCTGCTGCGCACCTTGGCGGAGATCATGCCCATGCCAAACGAGGGTAACCCTCCTCAACTGGAAAAGAACGGCAAAAAAATCAAAGTAAATTGCGAAACCTTAGAGCACACCGTCGCACACGTGTACAAAGTCAGCGTCGACCCATATATGGGAAAACTTGCCTACTTACGTGTGTATCAGGGGGAAATCAATGCGGGCAGCCAGCTTTATATTGGCGAAAGCAACAAGGCATTTAAAGTTGGGCACTTATATCAACTGCAGGGCAAAGATAGAACCGAGATCCCTCGCGCGCTTGCGGGCGACTTCTGCGTTTTAGCCAAAGTGGATGATCTCGAATTCGATTCAATCGTTCATGACTCTCACGAAGAAGATGGAGTTCAACTCAAAACGTTGGATCTTCCTGACTCCATGTATTCTTTGTGCTTGAAGCCTCTTAAGCGTGGAGATGAGCAAAAATTAGGAGATGTGCTGAATAAAATTGCCAGTGAAGACCCTTCTCTGCGCATCGAACATCGCGCTCGCACCAACGAAACCATCATCAGCGGCCAAGGGGAGTTTCACCTCAAAGTCGCATTAGAAAAGATGGCGAACGTGTACAAACTGGACGTCGAAACCTGCCAACCAAGCGTCGAATACTTTGAAACCATCACCAAACCTGCCGAAGGGCATTATCGACACAAAAAACAAAGTGGCGGTGCAGGTCAGTTTGGTGAAGTGCAATTGAAGGTTCGTCCACTCGAACGTGGCGCCGGATTTAAGTTCATCAACAAAGTGGTGGGTGGCGCAATTCCAACCGCGCTCATTCCTGCTGTAGAAAAAGGTATTTTGCAAGCGTTAGAGGAAGGCGCGATTTCTGGCAACCCAATTAAGGATGTGGAAGTCACCGTTTATGACGGTAAATATCACTCCGTCGATTCGAAAGAAATTGCGTTTGTCATCGCAGGTAAGAAAGCGTTTTTAAATGCGATTAACAACGCCGATCCTATTGTGCTAGAACCCATTGTCCAGATGGAACTGCACATCCCAACCGCGAATGTTGGCGATGTTTCTGGTGATTTATCTGGCAACCGAGGCTTAATCGAAGGCTCCGAGCCAATCGACAGCAGCTTCACCTTACTCAGAGCCAAGTCACCAGTAAACGAGCTGCAAGATTACGCTCGTCGATTGCGCTCCATCACGGGTGGTGAAGGCAGCTTTAGTATGACCTTAAGCCATTACGAGCCCGCGCCACCAGCAGTGCAGAAACAAGTCTGCCAAGGCAGTGCACAACAAGGTTAATTCCCTACGATTCAAATCAATCACATAAACAAAAAAGCGCCCTCATTTTGAGGGCGCTTTTAGGTAAAAGAAAAATTATTTATCGAGAGACAAACCTATCTGACTGATTTTGCTTTCAAACTCTTCGATGCTGTTCGCTTTGTAAGTCGGAGCACCGTTAAAGTAGCGCGGTTTCTCTGGCAGCATCGCATTTTTCAGCTCTTGTTCTTGGTCGATATTGTCATGGTAAACCGTTACACGATTTGGAATATCCTGCTTCATTACAGCCATTTTGGTTCTCCTTTATTAAGACGAATAGTAAGCGTAGAACGAATTTAACGGAGTACAGGCGAGACTGTGTAAAATTTAGACACTCACAGCAAAATCATATTTAAACAGTTGCATTTAATATTTTTGAGGCACTTTGTCGTGGCTATTGGCAAACGTGAGTGCAGCGATTAAGGTGAGCTCTCTCTACATGAAGACAGGAAGTCCGGTGTCGCAACAAGAACTCAACCAAATGGGCAGTGCCAAAGTTTTTCTCATCGAAAAAGATGGCGTCCAAGTAATAGAAAAACGTAACCCTACTCAAATAGAAGTGGCGTTTTATCAACGCTATGCCGAGCAGTTTAACGCGCTTGGAATACACGTACCGCGCTTGATTCAACTCGACGACCAGAAAAACGTTCTGCACATTGAATACGTTCCCCACGCAGTCGAGCAAGCATTCTTACTTGAAGATGATCGAGTCATTGAACAACTCGTCAAGCTGCACCGACTTCCACCAATATCAGATGGTATTTATCACCGCCATCAGTGGACACCACAAGCGACCCAACAAGCACTCGCAACACTTAAACTGGGCTCAAGTTCTTCCACCAGCTACAACAACGATCGGCGCACCTTTTCGATGGGCAGAACTTGATCTCCGGAGACAGCAATGCAGGAAACTGGGGACAGCGCCAAAATGGCGAGCTGGTGCTGTTCGACTGGGAGCGCTTTTCTACAGGGCATGTCGCGATAGATTTAGCGCCGCTCATCGAGGGCATGGGCACATTTGATGATTACTTGAACGTAGCAGACAAATATATAAAGTGCGCAGAGAAAGGTGAAACAACAGAATTGGCGCGCGATATCGGACTAGCAAAAGCGTGGATCGTTGTCGAGGTAGTCAACATACTGGTCTCCAGAGAGAATCCGCAGACCAGCAAATATTTGGACTGGTTTCGACAAACCTTACCGCAATGGGCCAAAAGCCTTAGCGCTCAGGTGATGAGTTAGGCTCTGAGATTTGATATAAACGCCTTTCAGGTTCTGCGCATGAGGTTTCACAATTGCACACCTTGTCAACGCCGACATTATTCAAACCACCACAACTCCCTTGAATGCGCTTGTTGTGAAAAATGACGCCAAGTGACATCAACAAAATGATTGCGAGAAAACCAAGAAAGGTAAATAACCAAACCATATTAACCTGCCTTATTAGCCATCGACTCTAGCTTAAGTATAGCAGGGCTAGATGTTGCTTTGAGTAGTGCCTTAGGTCTTGCCAACAAGGAGGGTTTTGATTTTTGGCCACCACAACCACAGGGGCCGCAGCCGCCTTTTTGTTTGTGAACACTTTTCTTATGATTGTTTGATGGGCGTCCTTGAGAGGGCTCAATAAAAGGCTCTCTTGGAACCGCAAGCACATCTTCCAAGGAACTACGAGTAGACAGCCTAAATACTGGCGTGCCACTGCTAAGTAGCTTTGCCAATACACGTTCACCAATATTTCGCACAAGAACAGCATCCACATTGTACCCTTGTAGAGACTGAATCAACTGAGACTTCGCATTGCAACCCGCTTGTGGCATAGAAGCAATGTTCGCTAAGTTTTTTAGCATACCGTCAGTATCAGAATAAATAGCGATGTATGGTGCTTTTACAAAGTGGTTTGCCACCCGCTCACCATCATTAGGAATAGCATAAATCATAAGTTTGACTCCTCATTCGGAAAAACTAATGCATGACCTTCAACTAAACTTTTTGCGACTTTCAATCTTGCACTTTTTACTGTGTTACCAAAAGTTTGTCTAGAAACGCCCATCTGCTCCGCAGCTTGCTGCTGGCTAAGCCCCTCTAAGTCGGCTAAACGTAGCGCTTCTAACTCTTCTGGTAATATGGCGACTTGCTCCAACTGATTAAATGGAATGCCATTGGGCTTAAAGCAGTGGTGAGCCGCACGTCCGCATATTCGTCTTTCTATCTTTGGTCTTGCCATCATTGTCCCTCAAAAACACAGAGTCAAATTACGCCTTAAACTGGCATATGCCAATAACATTTTTAGCATATGCCAATAAACTAAGTTTGCAAAAATCAACACGACAAATACGTAATACATCAGCATTAATTAGACATCTAATAATTTAGGAATTTTGATGACAAACGAACAAAAAGATCAATTCTAATTAACCGGATAATAAAAACGTTAGTTTGCGCAGATTTTTCATACAAATACACGCTAATGTGTTCATTTTATTGAAGAAGAAAAACTATAATCCAAGCAAATCATTAGTTTGAACACTAATGATTGTTTTATTTAAAAGGATGTATACCTAAGGAACGAAAAAGAGAAGTTTGACGACATTGGCCTGAGCTTAAAGGGTAATACTTTCGATACAGAACCTGTCGAACGACCATTACTTGGCCTAGGTGCCCTACTCTTCTTGCCAAATTAAGTTTCTTGAGAGCGCTTAGGTATATCAGAAAAAGGAAGTACATATGTCTGACGCAAATTGGCTCAGCGAATTCCCGGAAATGGATGCCTCTGATCTCAGGGCGATTCGCAAAACACTCGACGGCGCCTACAGAGATTTCTCTCGCGAGTATGGTGAACTCATTGAGTCTCTGTTTGATCCGCTCCTGGCGTTTCTTGTCTGGTTTGAAAAACTTCTGATTTCTACACCTTGGTTCATTATTTTAGGTGTCTGCACCACTCTCGTTTATGCCGCTAGCCGCTCTTGGAAACTGGCCGCTGCATGTTTTGGTTCGCTGATTCTGATTGGCTATTTTGGAATGTGGGAAGATACTATGCGCACGCTCAGTATCATCATTGTATGTACTATGCTTGCCATCGCACTTGGTATCCCTATCGGCATCGCTATGGCGCGCTCTAATCGCATTCAGTCGGTGGTAACACCATTACTCGACGTCATGCAAACCATGCCGGCATTTGTGTATCTCATTCCAGTTGTGATGTTATTGGGCATCGGGAAAATTCCTGGCCTTATCGCAGTAGTGATCTACGCGATTCCACCGGTTATTCGTTTAACCAATTTGGGCATTCGTCTAGTTGATAAAGAAGTATTGGAAGCCGCAACCGCATTTGGTGCCAGCACTCGGCAACGGCTTTTTGGGGTTCAGCTTCCGCTTGCAATGCCAACCATCATGGCGGGAATTAACCAAACGATCATGATGGCACTGTCAATGGTGGTCATCGCATCAATGATTGGGGTAAAAGGTTTAGGTCAGCCTGTTCTAAAGTCTATTACCAATCAATATTTCACTCTTGGTCTTCTCAATGGTTTAGCAATTGTCGCCCTAGCAATCCTTTTTGATCGTGCTTCACAAGCGTATGCGAAACGCACTCAAGCTCATTTAGGAGACTCAAAACATGACTAGTCCACTTATCGAAATCAGCGGTCTGTATAAAATCTTCGGCCCCAAGCCCAATAGCGTGATTGAGCGCGTTAAGTTGGGACATAGTAAAGAGCAGGTTTTAACGGAAACGGGCCACACGGTCGGACTAAAAGACATCAACCTGCAAATTCAAAAGGGTGAAATTTTTGTCATTATGGGATTATCCGGTTCTGGAAAATCCACCATGATTCGCCACTTCAACCGATTAATCGATCCAACCATGGGGCAGATTTTGGTAGAAGGGGTGGATGTCATGCAACTTTCGAACAAAGAGCTTGAACAGTTTCGCCGTCACAAGATGTCTATGGTGTTCCAGCGCTTTGGTTTGCTGCCTCATCGCACTGTTATCGACAACATCGCATATGGTTTGGAAGTTCAGGGAATGAATAAAGAGGCGCGCTTAGAAAAAGCAAATGAATGGTTAGAAACCGTTGGACTGACGGGTTATAAGCACCAGTATCCTGCTCAACTATCGGGTGGACAGCAACAGCGTGTGGGCCTTGCACGGGCACTGGCTACCGACGCCGAAATACTGTTGATGGACGAGGCTTTTTCAGCATTGGACCCTCTGATTCGGAGCGAAATGCAAGATCAGCTGGTAGAGCTGCAACAGAAGCTGCACAAAACCATTATTTTCATTACTCATGATTTAGATGAAGCGCTTCGACTTGGCGATCGCATCGCGATTCTTAAAGACGGTGAACTTGTCCAACAAGGTTCACCAGACGAAATTTTACTGCATCCTGCCGATGAGTACGTTGAAGCCTTTGTAAAAGACGTCAATAGAGCGCGAGCACTGACGGTCGAAACGCTGATGCAGCCACCTTCGTACTGTGTTCGCGCTGAAACCATTGAAGATGCGCTGAGTGAAATGAAACGTGTTAAACGTGATTATGCCTACCATGAGACCAATGCAGGCTATCAAGGCGTGATAACACAGCAAGGATTGCTAAACGCAGCGAAGTTAACTCATATATCAGATTGGCGTGATGATATCTATGAAGAGGTGCCTATCATCTCTCCACATTTAGCCATTGAGCAAGTGCTGACTGAAGTCATGTCGTGTGAATATTCACTGCCCGTCATCGATGAGCACGGCCATTTGAAAGGCGAATTAAATCGTCAGGTTATTGCGGAGCTATTTTCTGATCAACGAAGCACAAAACGGGGCACTTCACGCTCAAGCTTCAATAACGTTTCTTAGATGATGTTGATAATACAGCTCACAACAATGTGGGCTGTTATCAATTAACTCGCTCACAATCCTCTTTTAGATATTTGTCTGTGGGCTCAAGCTTGATACCCAAAGCAACATTTACATTGTTCTGATTTTCCTGACAATTTCATGCTCATATCCGGTTTTATTGACATAGTTAGATCATTCTATTGCTTTTTGATGACGCAAATCCTCGATAAATGTCTACTATTACTCTCATACAAAATCTTGATTTAAAGAGGGATAAAATGAAAAAGACAATGTTGGCACTAACAGGCGCGGTAATCATTCTTGCAGGCTGTCAAGATGAGAAACCTGCCGAAACAAGCGCAGTTGAAGTACCTCAGGCAACGGAAACTGAAGTCACCACCAGTGCAGACGTTACGACTGAGACAATTGACACGTTACCAGTAGAAGAAGAACAGGTAATTACTGAAGAGACATTTGTAGACTCTGAACACAACGCACAAAGTGCTCTGGACTGGAACGGCACCTACAAAGGAACACTACCTTGCGCGGATTGTGCTGGTATCGATATGACCATCACACTAAATCAAGATGGCACTTACGTACTTGAAGAAAGCTACCAAGACAAAGAAGACGGTCAATCAAAATCTGAAGGTCAATTCACTTGGGACGCAAATGGCAGCATCGTAACGTTGACAAATGAAGATGCACCAAACCAATACTTTGTTGGTGAAAACGTACTTATGAAGCTAGACATGAATGGCGAAAAAGTAACGGGTGACCTAGCACCACTATACAACTTAACGAAACAGTAAGAAGTTAGTATCAATACCTGATAAATACCCCAAATCCGAGCCACCCCAGCTCGGATTTTTTCGCTGTTTTAACGAAAGCTATTCCAGCAACCTTTCTATTCTGAAGCAACATTCTGCTTCTTACCCTGATTGTTCATTACATTTCCATACGCTTTGCCGATAGATGCTTACAACGTCATTTTGTACAGTGTTCAAAACAAAACAGAACAACTCGGAAAAATGATGAAAAAAACATTAATTGCACTACTTACTCTGACAGCTGCTGGCTCAGCTTTCGCTGGCGATACTTACATTCGTAACGGTAACATCTACAACAACGAAGGCGGTTGGAACGTAGAAGCTGGTGTGGCTCAAGGCAGCGATCTTTTCAAAGATCAAAAGCATAATACAGCACCAATTCTCAACGGTGGTTACCATGGTGACGACTTTAATGCCGACCTAAGTGGCATTAACTACCGCTTCTTCGGTAACACCAATGAGTTAATCAACATGAGTACCTACCTTGTAGGTAGCGGTGTAATGCGCGACGGTGATACAGCGAAAAGCCTGAAAGGCACAGATAAACGCCGCTTCGCCGTCGATCTAGGTTTAAACGCAGACTTTACACTGGATCAAAACAACGTCATTTCTACGTACCTTCAGCACGATATCAGTGGCGCTTACAAAGGTTACTTAGCGGGCGCGACTTACTTCCACATCATGAAATTCGGTAGTGTTGATTTTGTTCCTTTTGCTAACCTAACTTATCAAAGTGAAGACTACGTAGATTACTACTTTGGTGTAAAACAACGCGAAGCAAACGCAAACCGCAAAGCATACAAAGGTGATTCAACGGTAAGCTATGGTGTGGGCTACAAACTTGTTATGCCAATCAACGACAACTGGCAAGTAAGCCAAATGACACAATACACGCGCCTAGGCAGCGGTATCAGCGACTCATCTATCGTTGATAGTGCAAACCAATGGGTTGTTGGCGCAAGTGTGTCGTACAACTTCTAATCCGATACGCCCTTATAAAGCCATCATTTCGATGGCTTTATGCGTTGGACATTTGCATAATCTTGAACACAGACTCTAGTGTGAATGAGCAATCCATAACCTATGTAAATCGCTATAGCCTGTATTCTTCACCTGCACACCTCGCACTTGCTGTGTTTTTGTCACTTCTTCGTAGCCAACAAACAAAGGCAAATATAGGTACTGATCGCGCAGCGCTTTCTCTAGGTTTAATAAAGACTGTAGCGAGTGATCATCTGCCATCGCCCTGCGAACCTTTTCTCTGTGCCTTAACATCTGGCTTTGATCAAAACTAAAACGCAGTCCAGTTGCTATCGACAGCCATTCGAAGATGCCATATTCAAATGGTGCTTCCATGACTTCCTCAATGAAGAGCAAATCTGCTTGGTGAGACACTACCTCAGGAAAACTAATGTCATCAATAACGACGATCTCCAACTCCAATCCCGTTGCACGAATCACACTGTGCAACCATTCGGAATGGCGAATTAGACTCGGTATCGTCCAAACAGGTTCAGCTAATACCACTTTACCTTTCAGTTTAGGTATCACACCACCATCTGTTATTGATAAATCTTGCTCATGAGTCTCTAACTGAATGCTGTCAACGGCACTTGGCGCATCATAAATTCGCTTTTGCACATGGATGTAATCAGCGAGTTGATACCAGGTCTCTTTTGTGAGTTGGGATTCCACGCGTTCGCGGTAGGTCAGATATGAAAATGCGCTAATTTTTTCCACTTCAACGTGATCGGAGCTTTGGTTAAAGCTCAACATATTTAAGGTTTTAACATCACCATGAGACAGCGTTATTTGATCTAACAATGCGCGTGCTGAAAAATACTCTTTGTGCGCTTCAAGAGTCATACTCTCCTGGTTCCAGCCGCTGATTTTAAATGGCCCAGTCCCTATGTGGTAGGAATAACTAGAACCGAAAGAGACGACATCTCGACACAGAATAGACGCATGAGGAGTTGCTAGCATGTATGGAAACAACTTGTTCGGATGCTTCAATATAATTTTTAAGCAGTTAGATGTTTCTGCAACCACGCTATCAATGCATTGCCAGAGCTCGTGAACTGGTCCTTTTATCTCCCTAAGTCTTTCTATACTCCAAACCACATCCTGTATGTTAAGGGGCTCGCCATCATGGCGATATATGCCTGGCCGCAACCATAACGTCATTACCTTGCCTTCCATTTTCCATTCGTGTGCTAACGATGGCTCGATACCACCATTGGAATTTTGGGTCAGCAATACGTCATAAACGCTTTTCGCGACGTGTAATTCAGTGTGACGGTAAGTATTCGCAGGGTCGATTTTGGATACCCAAGGGTAAGAAGAAATCAAAATAGCGTTATTTGATTCATTCAATCGATTCACTTTTTCAGAAGCGATGGTTAGTGCTCTAACCGCGGTTTGACCGAACCAATCAATAAGTTTCGTTATTGAGTTCATTCTTCCTCTGCCAAGCTCCTCAACCAAAAACTCGGTCATCGCTTGTTGGAGGGAAATATTAATACTGAGACGGCTAGCGTTACTTCGGCCAATCGCAGGTTGCCAATCGACCCAATCGTAAGTGGCAAGCTTTTTCATCACAATAGAAACATTGCGCCTCGACGTGCAAATCACCGCTTCTAGCTCAGAAAGCGTAACAAGGTGATACTGGTGAGGTTCAAAGTGCTTTAACAGTAGATCCAGATACCTAAGATTGACATCGTTCACAAAGATTCCTAAGAGTTATTCCAAAGCAAAAAAATAGCACAGGACGCTTAGCAACTAAACTTCCTGTGCTATATCTAAACAAATTCAAAGCTTGGACTCAGCTCGACCAACAGAAGTCAAAAACGTTTACTAAGCCAAGAGGTAACTTGAATAAGTATTCTTAGAAACGGTAGCTCATACCTACAGAGAATACATTGATGTCTGCATCAACCGTTACTTTTTCATTGCCAAATTTCGCAATGTCTAGCTCAGGCATCATGTATTCCCATTCAACTTGTAGAGCAAAGCTTTCAGTAATAGCGAACTCTGCGCCTAAACCGTACATGCCTGTTACAGTGCTGTCAGAAATGGTGGTATGGCCTGCGCTACCGTCAATCACAGAGTTGCTAATTTTGAATTCAGCATTGAAGTAAGAAAGACCAGCTTTAGCAAAAAGGTTGAAACGATCGCCAATCGGTAGAGTCGCTTTTGGCTGAATCGATAGATACTTCATATCACCAACAGTAACAACTTTGCCGTCTAAAGCATCGTAGCCACCAATGGCTGCTTCTAGAGAAATGTATTCGTTGAATTTGTAACCACCGAATACTTTGCCTGAAAGGCTTGAGTCATCTTCAAGTTTAAGTTTAGTGCTAGCGTTAGTACCACCACCATTGATAGAGCCATTAACATCACCAAACGATGCTTGACCTACAGATGCACCAACGTAAGGAGCTGCGTTTGCAACAGAACATGTTGCTAGAAGGGCTGTCATTAGCCATGTTTTTTTAAACATTGTATTTCACTGCCTGTTAATTATTGAGGTTGTGTTTTGCCCATCCTTAAGCATGCCATGCTATCCATTTCACTTGGTTTCAAAACCAAGTGGATGTTAATGAATAAAAACTCAATAAAACATGAAATATTTAGACACAACTTTGCCACTTTCTTTCTTAATTTTGACAATTTAGTCATTTCACAAGCATTGCTGCTTCAACCAGTTAGTGAGTTTGATGATTTCCGTTTGCTTGGCTCGACTCTTTTTATGAATAAAATAAAAGCTGTCGCCAGTTTCCAATCCATGAGAAGGGATGTACACCAAATCGTGCGCTTTATCTCTTTCATTGAGCATAAAATCATTCGCAAATGCGATGCCTTGGTCATAACGCGCCGCCTCTATTGCCAACAACATATGACTAAAATGTTGAACATCGACATCTTTCGGCAAGGTGTAACCGCCCGCTCTGCACCACTCAGCCCAATCTTTTCCTCTCTCTCGATAAATTGAGTCTGTCGACAAAATAGGGTATCGCCAAAGCGCTTCTGGAATAGGTTGATCTTGCAACTCTTTCCAAATTTTATGGCTGCAGACCGGATACAACGTCTCCGCGTATAACTTTACCGACATGTAGTTTCGCTTTGGCTTCTCTACCGTGATAAAACAATCGCCAACGCTGTCTGTCTGTTCAGGATCACCAACGACCATATTGAGTGTCAGATCGATTTCTGGATGTAAGCGCTTAAAATCAGACAAACGCGGAATAAGCCACTTTACGGCAAGCGAGCTATAAATCGCCAACCGTATGCTGCCTTTGTCCCCTTCTCGCACCTTTTGGCTGGCCATCGCAATTGAGCTAATTGCTGGGCTGATATCCTCTAAATAGCGGGTGCCCGTATCGGACAAAGAGAGCTTTCTGCCTTGACGGATAAATAATGATTCACCCAAATAATCTTCTAATAATCGTATCTGGTGGCTAACGGCACTTTGCGTCACATTGAGTTCTTCAGCAGCAAGCGAAAAGCTAGAGTTTCTGGCAACAGATTCAAAACAGTGAACCGCTCTGAGTGGTGGCAATTTCATTATCTAAAAATCTCATACTTAAACTAATAAATATCACTTCACTTCATCCTATGACATCACCTACTCTTTGGCAAAGAAAGAGGAGAGGAAAAAGTGAAAGTTACATCGGTCGGAGCAGCGATGCTGCTATTAATTGTTGGAAATCTCATTGCGGTGCTTTCGGACTCTTTAATTAAAAGTGTCGGAAATGAAGTGCCTATTTTTCAATTTGTCTTTTTCCGACAAATATCAGCGGTGCTTTTCCTGCTGCCAGTCTACCTGCTAACAAAAAATGCGCCTTTTCTTGAAGGGTTTAAGTGGCATGCTGTTCGCGCTCACGTATGGTTACTTGGTGCAATATTCATGGTTTTGGCGATCTCATCTTTACCGCTCGCAACTGCGAACGCGATCTTTTACGCCGCGCCATTGATCATATTGCCGCTTGCAGCAATCTTTTTTGGAGAACAGTTGTCTAAGCAATCGGTCGCCGCAGCGATAATGGGCTTTGCCGGTGTATTGGTCATCATTCGTCCAGACCAAATCGATTGGGCAGCCATTTCAGCTTTAGTTGTTGCAATTACTTTAGCAATCAATAACTTGCTCATTCGAAAACTGCCAAAAAATCAGTCTGTGATGCAAACGTTATTGATGACAAACTTGGCAGGTATTCCAGTAGCCTTCTTGCTTGTTCTGATCGAAGCAGAACCTTGGGACTGGAGTGCTTTCCCTGTTGCTGCTGGCTCAAGTTTGTTCATCATGATTTATGCAGCAACATGTGTCATCGCTTACCGCTCGATCGATAGCAACAAAATTGCCAGCGCTGAATACAGTGGCTTAATTGGTGCCGTGTTTGTGGGATTGATTTGGTTTGGAGAAGTGCCAGACATATTTATGGCAATAGGAACCATTATGATTGTTGTGCCTCTGGTTTGGCTTTCTAAACGAGAGCGTCGCAAGAAAAAGTTGCAAGAGCAACAAGAAGCGCACGTTACTTAAAGTTGTGCTCTAACCCAAAGACTAAAAAACCGAGCCGTAAGTGCTCGGTTTTTTTATGTGGCTCTAATCGGTTTTTACGTAAGCGACTACGTGAGATAAAAACTGCCTTGCAAAGCGATCATTAAACCGGATGCGATATTCATGCTCGGCTTCCGACACTAGACGCCAGCCTTCAGCAAAGTATTCTTTGATATCATCAACCGCCTCTTCTTTATTTTTGATGTGTTTCGCGTTCCACTGATAAGTGCAAGAGACAACGATCAGCCCACCCACCTTGGTGGTTTTTTTTAGAGCATTGATCACGCTAAGTGGCGACTCACATTGATCAATCACATTTAAACATACGACTAAATCAAAGCGAGATTGGAGAGTATCGAGCTCAAAAGGCTGGTTAATTAGCGTCAAATCAACATGAGCACATTTCTGTACGATATCTCTATTCTCAACCTCTAAAGTGTTTAAGGTGTTCACATCGTGAAGGTAAGTAAGCTCGACGCGTTGTTCTTCTATTAACAGTTGCTTCAAGCCATCCATTAACCTATTTGAAGGCTCCACAAGCGTCGCTTCTTTAAGGTTAGGTAAGCGTTGCACTAACTCATAATAATTTCTTCCCAGCGCCGCCCCAACCTCAAGTAGGGAATACGGCTGAACGCTGCTTTCGATTACCGCCTGCGCAATAAAATCAGCAACTTGGGAGCAGTGAGGTGATGACAAAAAAGAAAGTGGGACTTGTTTTGAGCGACTGGTTATCATCTCAATCTGTTGATCCTCAATGAACTTGTCGAACCATTGAGCTTCGAAATAACCAGCCAGACCGTGCTCGGTCAGGTAAAAATCTTCCATGTTTTTTCCGTTCGTACTTTTAGAAAAGTGATTGTATCGAACGCGGAAATTAACGGGTATTTCTGGCCGCACATTCCAATAGGAAAACAGATGAAAACGCCGCGTATGTGAAAAAGCCCTTTCATCTCAAAGATAAAAGGGCTTGTTAATCGCTTCGGTTAAGTCGCTAACTATTGTGGTAGAACAACGTTACCATCTTGAATTGGGAACGTTTTTGTCGCTGGTTTGCTCGCCAAACGAACCGTCGTTGGTGCACCTGAAACTTCGTAAGTGACGTCGTAACCCACTACTTTATCAGATGTCGTATATTCTGTATGACACTGTTTTTTCGTCGTTGTTACTACATCACCTTTTTGCACATTCTCCTGGATCTTACGACCTGTCAGTGCACCAGCAATCGTACCAGCTGCAGTTGCAATCACTTTACCTGAGCCACCACCGATTTGGTTGCCCAGCGCAGCTCCAGCTGCTGCGCCACCAACCGTACCAATAATTTTATTGTCATCCGCAGGGGTAACTTGCTCGGTTACTACCACGTCTTTACATACTTGGTGCGGCTTTTTCACCGTTTCAGTCACCGCTTCAACCAAAGTAATGTTTGCTTGAGTTGGAGCTGGTGGCGTTTTGTCTTTACAGCCTGCTAGTACAGCAACAACTGCCGTTGCAATTGCGATAGATTTCATATTCATGATTTACATCCCAGTATGGTTTGCTTTGATGAGCGTTATGGTAAATCGCAAAAGGGAAATCACATCAGACGAAAACAAACCCTTTGTTATTAACAAGTAAAGAAACACTGTTTTATAAGAGGTACGTCAAGAAACACTCAGCAGAATGTCAACAGAGCTAAAACTGTATCACTACTGATTATGATTGGGCTGGACTAGTCTATGAGATTTATTTTTAAGCCAAGCTCAAAAATAGTTCGTCATCCGTTAAATACTTATGGCGGTGGCTTAGATTACGCACGTGCATAAACATAAAATCAGGGAAACCAGGCGCTATAATGTTATTTGGTTCCCAGCATACACCGCCAACAAACACATATCGCCCCTGCTTGTCATCTTCGTGAAGGGGGTTATTAAGAGGAGAAGAAAACTCTGCTCGGCAACCTTCAACCACACAAACAATTTGTCCTTTAAAAAGGCCAATCACGCGCTTTACAAGATTTGCCTTGATACCACACTTCCATGCTTGGCGAGTGGCCATCTCATAGCCATATTTTCGGATCGCTTTCTTTTGCAAATGTACTACTAGGTTCATTTTGACTCCTGATTCAAGCAACTACGTGAAGCCCAAAGTCATAAAAGCAGATAGACGTCTATACCCGAGTGAGCTCATGGTACGTGGGAATAAACTACGTGATTAGACTGAGTTTAGTGTCGGATGAGATACACCGTCCACGATGCTGTAACGTATCGATTTACACCAATCAAAGGCAGATAACACATCAACTTTTGAGTGCTTTCCTGCGCTGTATCTGGTTACTTCTGTATATTACTATAACGAAATCACCCTCCACGTTTACCTATATAAATTTGTCGTAACGATAGAGGGTGCTTATCATGGAGAGAGGATAACGCCTACGCGTCGATGAGATAATTTTGACCTTCAGTTTCTAAACGATCAATCATTTTACGACACTCATTTAAATCAAGAGGTTGTTCAAAGCGGCGCTTGAGATTCATCAAAAAGAAGATATCTTCACACATGGCTTTCTCAGGTTCGTCACTGATTTTGGCGACCGGTGAACCATTGCACGTGACCATTTTTATCACGATAGAAAGTGGCTGGTAGGCTTCACCATCTTTATTGACATAATCACCCATATCATTGGCAAGAAAAGTACCGATACCAAAACTCACCTGAATACGTCCTTGGAAATACTCGCAAATATCTAACGCTTGTTCGAAGTTAAGTCCGTCGGTAAACACCAGTGTTTTTGTTAATGGGTCTATATTCAGTGACTGGTAGTGTGCAATCATTTTTTCACCCCAGCTATAAGGGCAACCACTATCGTGACGTACACCGAAGTACGCGTTACTTAGTTCTTCATCAAAGTCTTTAAGGAAAGCATCGATACCAATCGTATCGGTTAACGCAATGCCTAGTGCACCATTAAACATTTTTTGCCAACGTTGCAACGCCACTTTTTGCGAATCTCGCACATTCACCAGAGCTTGGTGTCCCATAAACCATTCATGAGCAACGGTGCCGATAGGCGTCAAGTTTAGCTCTTTTGCTAAGTGATAGTTGCTTGTTCCTGTCAAACATTCCGGCACTTCCTGGCACAAATATTCCAGCATAGTGCGCTGAGCTTGGAAGGAAAAACGTCGACGCGTCGACATGTCAGAAAATTTAAAGTTAGTGATGTTACGACGTTTTAGTTCCGACTTTAGGTGCCGAACTTTCTCTTCTAAAACAGTGGTAAATTGCACAACAGGGATATCTGACCAACGCTGACGGCTACGAACTTCAGACACGATGCTCATGATGATCGTTTCGTACAAGATGGTATCTCGCCACAAACCGTTAATGGTAATTCTTAACTGGCTTGAGCCATCAGCCATGGCTTTATTATGGAAAGAGACATCACTTTGTGGGTTGAAACGGAAATGGCGCAGTGCATCAACAAAGTCAGGGTTCAGGTAAGGCGCGACACGCTTAATATATTCAATTTCTTCTTGCGTAAATTGAATATCTTGCAGTTTAAGGACTTCGGCTTTTACCTCGGGCAAAAGCTCAGAGAGGTCTTCCTCACTGCGCACGATAAACTTATATGACACCATCGCATCAGGGTAAAGCGCTGTTACAGCGCTCATCATATTGACTTTGTAGACATCGAAATCCAAAGCGCTTTGAATGATGCGGGAAGAAAATAGTTTGGTGGTCATTAGGTGCCCTTCTACATGCCCTTCCTGGGTATATAACTTTTTGTTACTAACTAATTTGCGTAAACAATAAACACCCATCTATAGTTTGTCAACTTTTGTTACTAACCACTCATTTTTATAAGGTTTTTTTGTCTAGAATTCGATCAAGCATTGTGAATAAGTCAGAGTCATCCGTAAATTTATGCTCAAACCGTATTACTAACACTACCAAAGACGTTTCTAACAACTCGTTACTTACCCATTGATTGACCACTTGTTATGCGCTAGATTACTTACAAATCAATATTAGGACCCAACCATGATCGTATCTGTCGACATTATTCCATTCAGGCTATCTGGCTGTGCCGATAAGGGATTGGAAGTGTTGTTGATTAAACGTTCAAATCCAAATCGGCCATACCATGGAGTCTGGGCACTACCGGGCGGATTTGTCTTTGATAAAGACTTAACCAGTGAAGGCGGACGCCCGGCCGATGAAAACTTTGAAGCGGCGCGTCGCCGAATTTGCCGTGAGAAAATCCATACCTACCCTCGCCATTTTAGCGAAGCGTTTATCGACGGTGATCCAAAGCGCGATCCAGAAGACTGGAGCTTAAACATTACGCACTACGCCTTAGTTGATCGTAACAATGTAGAGCAAATAAATAATGCAGGTGTACCGGAATGCCAACTTAAATGGTTTTCGCTACAGGCTATTCTCAATGGAGAAGAAACCCTCGCATTTGATCATCAAAAAACCATTGAAAAAGCGTGGCAAAAGCTTCGTGCATCCATTGAATACACATCGGTTCTTTTGTTTGCATTAGACAAAGAGTTTTTGGTTGCGGACATCATTTCTGCTTATCAAGAGTTTGGTATTGATATCAGCCGAATGACGATTAAGCGCCGCTTGATAGATTCAGGCGTACTAAAACCCACTAATAAAGTCGCTTCAACCAACAAAGGCAAAGGTGGAAAACCCGCAATGGTATATACGCTGACTAGCGACGAAGTAACCTTTTTTCAAAACTGTTTGCGTGGATAAACGCAGACAATCAGACAGACAAGGAGTCTGCCATGACTGTTCGAGTAAACTATCAAACTACAGCAGTGATCGACGTTGATCCAGAGAAAGGCTTTAGTGAGTTATGTCCAAATGAACTGCCCGTTGCAGGTGCGTTGGAAATCGTACCGGAGCTTTTGAACAATCATGCCAAAGGCCGATTAAAGCTGGTCAGTCGTGACTTGCACCCACCGAAAGCAAAATGGGATGCAGAATCGCCAGCCAATATGCTTGAGCCCGTTGGTTTACCGAATGTGGATATAAAGTGGAACCGTCACTGTGTGCTTGGCACAACAGGTTCTGAGCTGCTAGATGGCTTACCACCCGTGTTGGACTACGATTTTCAAGTTAATAAAGGTATGGATCCTGACGCGCACCCTTACGGTATTTTTTTCCATGATATTGCCGACACCAAAACGACAGGCGCGCATGAATTTCTAAAGTTCAACGGGATTGATACCTTAGTTATCGGTGGCCTTGCCTTAGACTTTTGTGTGAAAAAATCCGTCATGCAAGCGCTGGAACTTGGCTACAATGTGGTAGTTAATCTTGCTTCAACTCGTGCGGTGCTGCCTGATAATGTAGAGAATGTGCTGACAGAGCTCAGAGATAATGGCGCATTATTTGTCGAAAAAGCGGACGACATCATCGTAGAAAAGTTCGCCTAGAAACGATAGTAACCGAGAAGGATTTCACCATGCATCAACATGAAAAATTGAATTACGTTGAATTTGGTTCCACTAATGTCAGTGCGACCAAACAATTTTTTGAGCGTGCTTTTGACTGGAGCTTTACCGATTATGGTCCAGAATATTCTGCATTTTCAGGACAAGGATTGGATGGCGGATTCTTCAAATCTGAGTTTATAAACCAAACCGCAAATGGTGGCGCACTTTTAGTATTTTATAGCTCAGACATTCAGGCCACTCAGACAAAAGTAGAGCAGCATGGTGGAAAAATTATCCGCCCTATTTTCGAATTCCCCGGCGGCTGTCGATTCCACTTCACTGAACCGAGTGGAAATGAATTCGCAGTATGGTCAGAGAGCCATTAAGTCATCACACATCAACAACACACCATCAACGTGAGTCCAAGCTAGCCAGATCCGGAACTGGCATTACATTTCTGGTTGACCTCATCCTTGGTTTAATTCACTGTTAGCGCAACAATTAATCGATGAGGCGCTAGACCTCGACCAAGGATGTCAAATGACTGCCGTCAGTTTTTTTCGCTTACTCTGCCTCGCTGCTATTTGGGGTGGCTCGTTTCTGTTTATGCGAGTCGCCGCCAACACATTCGGGCCAGCTTACTTAATCGAATTTCGAGTTACATTTGCCGCCGTCGCTTTGTTATTGATCGCCGTATATTTGAAGAAGAAACTCACGTTAACTGCGCATACTAAACACTTCTTTATTATTGGCTTATTCAATAGCGCAGTTCCATTTTTACTCTTTGCGTACGCAGCCCAGACCCTGAATGCATCAACTTTAGCAATATTGAACTCAACCGCCCCAATATGGGGAGCACTAGTTGGCTTTGCTTGGTACCGCAGCCCACTCACAGCAAAACCTGTTCTCGGTATGCTAATAGGCATTGGAGGCGTTGCAGTCTTGGTCGGCTTAGATACTTCAACCATAGGTGAAGAAGCCATGCTCCCTATTGCCGCCAGTTTGATGGCTTCTTTCAGCTATGGCATTGCTACCAACTACACTAAAAATGCGCCACAAGTACCAGCTTTTGACAATGCTCACGGCAGCATGTGGGCGGCGGTTATTTGGGTACTGCCGCTGCTACCATTCTTACCAATGCGTGCAGAACCAAGTCATTTCGAATGGAGCTCTGTTGTCACGCTCGGCGTTGTATGCACAGGGTTCGCTTATTTGCTCTATTTCCGCTTAGTTTCTGATATCGGCCCAGCGTCAGCACTGACTGTCACTTTTCTTGTTCCTGTTTTTGGTATCTTATGGGGCTACTTGGTGCTAGATGAGCCCGTCGGCTCTAACACCATCATAGGAACAATTCTAGTGCTTAGCGGCACTATGCTAGTCACCGGTTTCTCCCCAACAGCAATGCTCGCGAAGCGAAAACGAAGCGTGGCTTAATCAGCCTAATATAACTTCCACACCTCGCTTTTTGATTTGTTCAAGGTCGCTTTTCGGAGCGGCTTTGTCAGTCAGCAGCACTGATATTTCGTCAGTCTTACCAATTGATGAGGGATAAATTTGCCCAAATTTACTAGAATCCGTTAGAACAATATTGCGCCTTTTTTTCGCAATGATGGTTTCTGCGATCTCAGCGCGCATCATGTCGCGGCTAGTAAAGCCAGTGTCTTGATGGAAGCCGTCAATACCCAAGAAGGCCGTGCTGAAATGAATGTTCTCAATACACAACTTAGTCAGCGGTCCGACCAAGCTCTCGCCTTGGTGCTGATACACGCCACCAAGCAAGATAATGTTGGCAGAAGTGTTACGGATGAGATGGGCGATATACGCCGATGGCGTAATAATGGTCACATCGCCGCGCTCAGCCAATGTCCGAGCCAACAACGCATTGGCACTGCCTCCTTCAATCAGCACTGTCTCATTAGGTGCGACCAAATCCGCAGCTTGGTTTGCGAGCGATTGTTTAATATCGAAACGTACTTCTAGGCGGGCATCAATGTCATCACTTTGCAACGCGGTAGCTGCGCCGTGAACGCGCTTTAGGTAGCCCTGCTGCTCCAGAAAGTTCAAATCCTGTCTGATGGTCACACCCGACACGCCAATGATGTCAGAAAGCTCTGTGACTTGAACGCGTTTACGGTCGTTCACTAATTGCAGGATTTCATTTTGTCTTGGGTTCACAGGTTCGCTCCTTATTGATGAGCTTACAGTATACTCACCTGATGTTTCATATGAAAAGAACTTGAAAGTAAAAAGGAAAAAGCACGTGGTCTGATTAGCCAAGCTGCACCTTGCGAATATCGCTCCCATCAACAGATAATAGGGCAACGAAAATGGGATGGAAGAAGAGGGGTTAGCTCCCTACATCCCAACAACGGTAAAGACTAGGATAAAAGTGATGGAAGAAATTTACTTCGCTGGCGGCTGCCTTTGGGGCGTGCAAGAATTTATGCGCCACCTTCCGGGCGTAATCAACACAGAAGCAGGGCGAGCAAATGGCACAACGGATAACACTCAATCCGAATACGATGGCTACGCAGAGTGCGTGAAAACCCAGTTCGACCCTGAGCAAGTTTCGGTTGAAACTTTAATGGGGTATTTGTTTGAGATAATCGACCCTTACAGCGTTAACAAGCAAGGTGAAGACGTAGGTAAGAAGTACCGTACTGGTGTTTATAGCCAAAACGAACAGCATCTCACCATCGCGAAAGCGTTTATCGCAGCGCGACCGGACGCCGACAAGATCGCCGTAGAAGTACTGCCACTTACAAATTATGTGCCAAGTGATGATGAGCACCAAGACAGACTCACAAACTTTCCGAATGATTACTGCCACATCCCATTAGATTTACTACATAAATACAGGGATAACTCGTAACCATTCAGTCAGCATCGCTTTAAAAGGCAAGATGCATATCAGTTTAAATCGATGCCTTCCACTAATGACAATGTCATTTCTGCCGCCGATATTTCCTTACAACCCGACGAGTTTTGTCCGCACCACAACGGTGTGAATTCATCTCGGTTTTGCTTTTCCATAAGCGCTCTTAGTTGAGCCATTTCAATGGAGGCGTATGGGAATTTCGGCGCAAACTCACTGATGTAGCCTAGCTCCGACATCGCGCGATTCACAATGCCTCTCGCTGGTCGGCCCGAGAAAACATTGGTCACAGCGGTATGTTGCGCGCGTTCACTGGCAATGGCATATCGATGTAAAGACGATGTTTTCGCCTCATCACACAACAAATAGGCGCTGCCAACTTGAACGGCACTCGCTCCTAATCTCAACGCGGCTTCCACCCCTCTTCTATCAGCGATTCCGCCTGCAGCAATAACAGGCAAATTCACCCGTTTGGCGATTTGTGGTAATAACGCAATCAAACTTAATTGAGTAGTTAAATCATCCGATAAAAACATACCTCGGTGTCCACCAGCCTCCAAGCCTTGGGCGATAATACCGTCAACGCCTTTTGCTTCTAGCCAAAGTGCTTCGTCCACCGTGGTCGCTGACGAAAGGATCTTCCCTCCCCACCCTCTAATTCGAGCGAACAGATCATCGTCTGGCAAACCAAAGTGGAAACTGATCACTGGCGGTGCAAATGGTTCAATCGCGTCAGCAATATCATGATTGAAAGGCATCCTTGTCGGAGCGTTTGGCTGAGCCTGAACGGTTGCATCAACCTCGGAAAAATACGGTTGCAGCGTTTTTTGCCACTTTTCGTGCTTGTTGCCGTCATACTCCGGCATTTCATGGCAAAAGAAATTGAGGTTAAACGGTCGGTTAGTTGCCTGCTTGATAAGTTGAAGTTCTTTTACGATGGCGTCTTTGTTCAGCATTCCACAAGGTAACGAGCCAAGCCCGCCAACATTACTGACGGCTATGGTCATTTGGCTGTCTTGCACACCGGCCATTGGTGCTTGAATAATCGGTAACTCTGTTCCCAAAAGTGTATTAAATACCTTATTTATCATGACCTTTCCTTGAAAACTTAACCTTTACCTGTGATGGATTTGCGCCATCGTTATCCAGACTAGACTTTCACATGATTAAACACTTATAAAGTTAAAGTGATGCATTTGTGCGCTATGCACTTTTGATAGAAATGACAAAGGGAGCCTATGGCTCCCTTAATATGCTGAATAACAAGAATCAAAGTGACTATCGTACGACATCTGATTCAAGCTCTAGCTCTGCCACAGACAGCATGGCAAACTCTTCCTCGGCGGTTGCTGCCACCAATTTGTTGCGGCTATATAACCCATAATAAACACCACCGATAAGAAACAATCCCATTGTCATGAAAAAGGCTGAGGGATCAAAAGCATAAACACCTGTCATTGCGATCAAAGAAAGCACCAGAGAAATACTCGACGTAATTATCCCACCAGGCGTTTTATATGGACGAGTTAATTCCGGCTGTTTAATTCGCAATAAAATATGGCTCAAGGACATTAATGCGTACGATACAGTCGCACCGACAACAGCCATCGCCAAGATTAAGTCCCCCTCACCCGTAAGTGAAACCAAGAACCCAAAAACGCCCGGAACCAAAAGCGCACGAGAAGGCACTTTTTTGTCACTGGTTAATGACAAAGTTTGCGGTAAATAACCCGCGCGGGAAAGCGCAAACACCAAGCGACTGTAACCATAAATGATTGAAAAAAAAGAAGCGATAAGGCCAGCCAATCCAAGTAAGTTCACGGCCATTGCTACCGTTGAATTGCCCGTAAGCTTTAGGGCGTCAACTAATGGCACCGCGCTATCGCCTATGACCTTTGAGCCAACCGCACCAGCCAAAAGGAAGACTACGAGAGTTGCGGTTAGCAATAAAAACAGCATCGCACCAATGATGCCTTTGGGAACATCTTTTGCCGGATTTTTTGCCTCCTCTGCCGCTAAAGGCACACCTTCAACCGCAAGAAACAACCACATTGCAAATGGCAACGCAGCCCATACGCCATACCACCCAAACGGCAAGATTTCTGTTGCCTGAGCCGTCGCCGGAGCAATATCGAATAAGTTATTAACGTCAAAGTGACCAATAAGCACAGCAGCAGTAATTAGAATAGCTAGCACAGCCAAACCGCTGATGACCATCATTACTTTGAGAGCTTCGCCAACCCCTGCCATATGAATAGCGATAAAGACGGCGTAGAAAAGTGCGTAAACAACAGGACCATCGATACCAACCAATTCATTAACTGCTGAGCCAATAAAAATCACTATCGCAGCAGGCGCGAGCGCATATTCAATCAAAACTGATAAGCCAGTGAAAAAGCCACCTGTCGGCCCCATCGCCTGTCTTGCGAAGCTGTAACCACCACCCGCAGCAGGAATAGCCGCAGACATTTCAGCTAAAGACAATACTAGCGTGAAATACATTACTGCCATCGCGATAGCAGCAATAAGAAAGCCTCCCCATCCTGCTTGAGCGATGCCAAAGTTCCAACCGGCGAAGTCACCAGATATAACATACGAGACACCTAAGCCCGCAAGTAAAATCCAACCTGCGGTGCCTCTTTTTAGCTGCCTTTTGGCCAAGTACTCCTGATGTTTAGACATAGTAAATCCTTCTACTTTGATGAAATTAAAAAGTTGTCGCTGTGTTTATCTTCAACGCTTGCGCCACTTGGCTCATTGATATCTGAGCGATCTTTCAGATTCACTCCTGACAGTTGTAATTTTCGAGCCTCCTTGAGCAAGTAAAATGCGCGTTCACAGGCATCGTCATAGTTGAGCCCCTGGGGACGCACATTGGAAATGCAGTTTCTTTGGGAATCTTTAGAGCCTCGTTTAGCCCCCCAAGTGAGATACATACCCATGCTATCCGGAGAAGTTAGACCGGGTCTCTCTCCAATTAAAACCAGCACGGCCTTGGCGTTAAAACATTCACCAACATCATCCCCTACCGCTACTCTTCCTTGCTTTACGATTGTGATAGGTGCGAATTTCCATTGATGTTCATCATCAGCGCTTAAAAGAGAAATCAATCGAGTAACAACAGGCACGGCATGGTTTTGAATTGCGACGGAAGAAAGTCCATCAGCAATAACAATCGCAAGATCAATGTCAGTGTTATGCTCATTTGCTATCAAGTTGAGCGTTTGCCAAGAAGATTCATCGAGTTGCCTTCCTAAATCGGGCCTTTGCAGGTACATAAGCCGATCACTTACTCGGCTGCTCACTACCACTGGAGGCTCTAAGGTATTTTCAAGAATCGAGTAAGAGTCCGACAAACCAGCAACGAGAGACTCAATATTCAAACTGCAATGCACTGCATCCATAGCTTGGGCATGATCCAGCTGAAATGAGAGTAACTCGTTGGTTGGTACACTGTTCCCGCTACGACCCAGAGCGATCCGAGCAGAGGTGAAGTCACGTAACTTGCCCCACGGGTTGTATGTGACAACTTCAGACTCATCTTGTGGGGACTGAGCAATGGTGATTACTTTACCCATGAGAATACCCCTTATTCAGTTGGTTAATTGCTCCCGAAAACGAGCGAGAGATTTGCTCACTTAACCGAACGTCTTGCACGCTCTCGAAAATCTGCATCTCCATTAACCATTGTTCGAACTCTGGTGCTGGCTTCAAACCGAGTACTTTTCTTGCGTAAAGGGCATCGTGAAATGAGGTAGTTTGATAATTGAGCATGATGTCATCAGACCCTGGAATACCCATGATGAACGAGCACTCGGCCACACCTAATAGTGTCAGCAAGTTATCCATGTCATTCTGATCGGCATAGGCATGATTGGTGTAACAGATATCGCAACCCATAGGTAAACCAAGCAACTTCCCACAGAAATGATCTTCAAGCCCAGCACGAATGATCTGTTTGCCATCAAACAGATACTCAGGGCCAATAAACCCAACGACAGTATTAACCAACAAAGGATCGAACTGTTTCGCGACAGCATAAGCGCGGGCTTCACAAGTCTGCTGATCGACCCCATGAAACGCATTCGCAGACAGCGCTGTACCTTGTCCGGTCTCAAAATACATCACATTGTTTCCTACGCTACCTCGATTCAAAGACAACGCGGCTTCATGGGCCTCTTTCAAAATCGACAAGTCGATTCCGAAGGTATCATTCGTCCCTTGCGTGCCGCCTATCGACTGAAAAACGAGATCGACTGGTGCACCCATTTCAATGGCTTCGATCGTGTTCGTGACATGAGTTAACACACAAGACTGAGTCGGTATTTGATAGTGTTGAATCACCTCATCCATTAAGTTCATTAACTTAATAGCTTGAGGTACATTATCTGTTGCCGGATTGATACCGATAACCGCATCGCCATTTCCGTACATCAGACCATCAAAAATGGTCGCTGCGATACCGTTGAGAGAATCAGTGGGATGATTCGGCTGTAAGCGAGTAGACAGGCGACTCGGCAAACCAATCGTATTCCGAAAAGCCGTGACAACTTGGCATTTTTTAGCAACGAGAATCAAATCCTGGTTGCGCATAATCTTACTGACTGCGGCCACCATTTCTGGTGTTAAACCTTGACGAATTTTAGCCAACGTTTCACCATCGGCTTCTTCACTCAGCAGCCAATTTCGAAAATCTCCGACCGTCAAGTGCTCAATCGGCTTAAAGGCTTCAAGGTCATGCGTATCGATAATTAGGCGAGTGATATCGTCGCTTTCGTATGGAATAACCGCCTCGTTAAGAAACGTTTTAAGTGGTAACTCAGACAGCGCCATTTGTGCGACTACACGTTCTGCCGCTGACTGAGCACAAACCCCGGCTAACGCATCGCCTGAGCGCTCCGGTGTCGCTTTCGCCATCAAGTCTGCTAATGACTTAAAGGTATAGACTTTACTTCCTTGTTGCCGACGATAAGTTGCCGTCATTGCTCTTCCTCTTCACTATTTGGTTCGCTTTTTGCTGAACTATCAATAAGCTTTAAGAAAGTATTGCCAAATGTGTTCCGTAGCGTTATCAAAAACTGGCAACATTTATAAACCAATAATAAACAATGAGTTATGTAAATACTGATCCAACATGACTCACAAAAAAGGAATGAGCATCACAAGGATGAGTAACCAAATGCCCCAAACTGCACCAATGCTGTGCATCCATCACACTAAGGATGCAAACCAACAAGCTGCGAGTCTGATAAACTGGCAACAGGAATATGACCAACTCAGCGATGGTCGATTTTTAGGTCAAATTCGAGAACGACGATTTCCCAATTTCCATGTGTTTCGTGAAGACAGTAACCGCTCGCTAAGACAGCAATGCAGGGTTGAAGAGGGAGGTATTTGGTTGGGTTTGAGTGCGGAAAATAAGCCGCTACACCTAAATCACAGTCAGTTTAATTCAAGCCAACTTTTGCTTAGGCAAGGTGGCGCTGATTTTGAGTTAATGACACCGGAGCAGTTTTCTATCTATGGAATAGTGCTCGACAAAAACTTCGTTCACATCATAGAAAATCAACTTGAGCTTGGGAGTATCCAAAACAACACATTTCACTTAACGGGTTTGACGGAAAAACACATTCAACAACTTAAATACTACTTAGGCACGTTACTTGGTTCCGCCGAGCCAAGATGGTCTGAAACCACACATCAAGCAATCTTAAAAGACATTGTGCTGGAGTTGTTCTCACTCAGTTCACTGCACACGAGCCATCCGATATCAATCTCTCATCGTCAACACGTGATGCAGCGTATAAAACAACAGCTACAGGATCTAGACTACCGTACACCAATAACCGTCAGTGAACTGTGTGATGCAGTACACGTCAGTCGTCGCACACTACAGTACACCTTTGAACATTGCTGTAATACTTCCCCAAAGCAGTTCATACATCGAATGCGCCTGAATCAAGTACGTAGAGTGCTACAAAGCCCTGAAGATAATCGAACAATTGCAGAAATCGCTTTTGACTTTGGTTTTTTCCATCTCGGGCAGTTCAGTCAAAGCTACAAGCGGCTATTTGGTGAGACACCAACTGAAACGAGAAAATGGGAGTCCAGCAAATAAGATGACAGGCAGTATATTCTTTCAGATCCTGCGTTGGGGCCATGTTATGCAGTCGCAATGATTTGCTGAAACTTAGCATGAAGCTCTTCAAGTGCCGCTTCAACATCCGGTTCTGCACGGCTCAAGTGCGAGATTAACGTCATAAAATAGCAGTCAAAAATCAGCGGTATTTTTCCCTCAAGGACGGAGCTTCCGTTTACAGATTGAAACAAAGCTTGGTTAAACGACTGATAATAATCCAAATCCCAAATCACTTCTTTCAACAAAGCTCGGCTCAGCTCAACGTTCGCAAAATAGTAGCGATAGTATTTCTCCGTCAGCGCCAAACCAATGTCGATATCGGTTTTACCTTCCACACTGACTAGCGTTTCTTGGCTGATCTGTTGCAGTTGCGCCAGCATCCCTTCGCGCAAAATCGACAGTTTAGTCGGGAAATGGCTAAACACTGTGCCATCGGCTACTCCTGCTTCTCTCGCTATCTGCCTTGTGGTCGTCATGTCATAGCCATTTTGAGCAAAAGATGCCCATGCGGCTTTTAGAATTTTATCTCTGGTTTGTTGTCGCTTCGTCATTGATGTGTCTGCTTAATGAGCCTGAAAGGATCATACCTTGCGTGGTTGAGATTGACAAATTGAGCGCGCTCATTTATAAAATTGAGCATGCTCATTTTATATAAAAACAAAAGGAATCGCTCATGTACGTATTAAACAAACTAGGCCAAGGATTGATTTTCTTCCCGACCATCTTCTGCTTTTCGTATATTTTAAGACCGATATTAATGGTCATCCTTATTCCAGGAGGACTCGCACTTTTGGCGTTAATCGGTGGCGCAGAAGTCAGAGCGGAACTCAAAGCCATGCTGCTTGAGGAGTTTTTTGGCGTTAGCCCATCGCACACCACCTCGAAAAAGGCGTGAGTGCGCTACAAACGTTGGCAAGGCTAAGTAAAAAAGAAAACGCGCAGATATCGAGATCTCAATACCTGCGCGTAGATGTGGTGAAAATAAGACTGGCGTTAGTCAGTATTCATGTTCTGACCAATTCGCCATAAAACGCCGCTAGGGTCAAACAAACAACATTCGCGCATGCCCCAAGGTTGCTCGACCAGCTCAGTCAAACGCGAACCAAATTCTTCATGACCCACTTTGGATAAGTGCTGATGCCAGCTTTTTGCGTCTTCTACGAGCAAGTGCATCATGAAGTTATTGCCGTGTTCTGGCTCATAAAAATTCTGTAAAAGAAACGCGCAGCTACCTTGAGAGAAGTATGCTACATCACCGAAGTCCGACGCCATTTCAAAGCCAATCGCCTCATAAAAGCGTTTTGATAGCGCGTAATCTTTCGCCGGAACAAATGATTTGATTTCAACAATATTGAGGTTTTCCATTTCCAATTTCCTAAGCCTTTTTCCATAAAACTGACTGACGTAATCTCGCTCTATGCCTTCTATTCGCCTTGCGTAATCTGCTGTGATGACAGTGGCACACACTCTGCCATTTGCGTTTGTAACCACGTGATAAATTTATGTTCGAGTTCTGTACGCTTTTTATCTTGACTCAATAAAACGTAATTGCAACTTGATGGAGAAAACCCAAATGGTGCGACCAAATTACCACGCTTAATATCGTCCATGACAAAAGGATACGATCCCATTGCGACGCCTAAGCCGTCCACCGCTGCTTGTATGCAAAAATAAAAATGCGCGAATGATTGCTGAGTGTTGACGTTGAAAGTTTCACAACGTGTTGATTGCTGCCAATCCGCCCAAGCATTCGGTCTGGTTTGGCTATTCAACAATCGAGCTGCTTTCAAATTGTCTTTAATGGATTGCCAATACTCAGGAGAAAATACCGGCCCCACCCACTCTTCCACAAGAATGGTTTTGTCATAATCGTGATGCTGCGCAAAATCGTCTCGACGAATCGCCATCGAAAGCCCAGTTGATCCTAATGTTACCGGGCCACCAGCCGTCGACAAACGAACATCAGCACGGTGTTCATCATTAAACGCGGCCAACCTTGGCATCAACCAGCGCATGGTTAATGTCGGTTCACAAGACACTTCAAGATGCTGATGCTTCTCTTGCATAAGCGTATTCACGCCTGTTTCTAGCGTTTGGAATGCCGTTTCTGTGTATGTCTTGAGTAATTCGCCTTCTGCCGTCAACACGACTTTCCTGCCCTCTTTGAAGAACAAAGGTTGAGACAGATATTGCTCAAGTTGCTTGATCTGCTTACTCACGGCTCCGTGAGTAATGTTCAGTTTGTCAGCCGCTTCAGTGTAGCTTGAAGAACTCGCCGCAACGTGGAAGACATAAAAAGATTTCAGGTGACGCATCTGTGAGTTTTTCTCACCAATATGGGAATATTTTTCGATTATAGTCAGTAATAAAGACACCTACAATTCCGCTACATCCCAGACTTCATCATTCAAACAGGAAATCGATATGGAATTTGTAACTCTTGCGTTATTAGGTGTGCTTATTGTCATTAGCCCTGGCGCAGACTTTGTTTTGGTATTAAGAAATAGCTTAAATCAAGGACGAAAAGCAGGCGTGTACAGTGCGATTGGTATCAGCATGGCGATCAGCATCCACATCGCTTACTCCATGCTGGGGATCAGTTACTTAATTTCACAAAATGAATGGTTGTTTAATCTCGTGCGCTATCTTGGGGCCGCTTATCTTGTCTACCTTGGGATTAAAGGAATATTCTCCTCGCAGCCTGCGTCAAACTCAGAAACCATTCAACAGAGCGAGTATTCAATGTGGCGATTTTTCATGCAGGGATTTCTGTGTAATTTACTCAATCCCAAGACGATGCTGTTTTTTCTGAGTATTTTTAGCCAAGTGATTTCTCCCGACTCTAATCAGCAACACATCGCCTTTTTTTACGGGATTTATATGATTGCGCTGCATGGTATTTGGTTTTCTATCGTTGCTGTTTTATTCACGTCATCCCAGCTACAAGCTTTCTTGTTGAAGATTAAGCATCGACTCAATCAAGCATGTGGGGCGGGATTGATCATTTTCGGCGCAATGCTGGGCTTAAAGGTGTAGTGCGCTTGCGGTCCGATTACCCCAGTTCAAATTGATCATTGAACAAGTGGCAGTAATCAAATAAAAATCTACATTATCAATACTTTAAATTAGAAAAAACAGCCAACGTGCGCTGGCTGTTTCGATACAGTTAATGGATGACCCGAGCGTCCCCTTTAAATAACTGAGACAGATCGATAGTGAATATCGTCACTGTCGGACGTTTAGGCAGAGCATTTTCGATCGAAAACTCTGGCCCAGCTGGAACGAGGGGGAAGTGAATAGCAGTCGGCCACGTTGACGAAGCTTCATTACCGCCCGGCTCAGATATTGAGAAAGAAAACGCAGGTAAACGGGTCATAACACTTACCTCAAATGACTGATTAGCGGGCTCAAGCGAGCCCGCTTAGGTTTTGCAATGTTATTGTTATTTTAACGCTTACTTAATCACTAACGATTGATGACGTTAGATATCAAGTTCTTTGTCTTCAACGTGGTTGGTGATCATCGCTTCAGTGGTGATCATCAAGCCAGCAACAGACGCTGCGAATTGAAGCGCTGAACGTGTTACTTTCGCAGGGTCCAAGATGCCCATTTCGATCATGTTGCCGTATTCACCTGTTGCAGCGTTGTAACCGTAATCGGAATCACCAGCTTTGACAGCGTTCGCCACAACAGAAGCTTCGTCACCTGCGTTAGTTGCGATTTGACGAAGAGGCTCTTCCATTGCACGTAGCGCAACTCGGATACCCACGTTTTGGTCATCATTGTCGCCTTTTAGATCCGCCAATTCTTTCGCGATCTTAGTTAGGGCAACACCACCACCAGCAACAATACCTTCTTCAACCGCTGCGCGAGTAGCGTGTAGCGCATCGTCCACGCGATCTTTCTTCTCTTTCATCTCAACTTCGGTTGCAGCGCCGATCTTGATCACCGCTACGCCGCCAGATAGCTTCGCAACACGTTGTTGAAGCTTATCTTTGTCGTATTGAGAAGTGGTTGTTTCGATTTGTTTTTCAATCGAAGCCACACGATCAGCAATCGCGCTTGCTTCTGCTGCGCCACCCACAATGGTTGTTGTGTCTTTGGTAATGGTCACTTTCTTCGCACTACCTAGTTGCTCTAACGTTGCTTTTTCGAGCTCTAGGCCGATTTCTTCAGAGATGACCGTACCAGCAGTTAGTACCGCAATGTCTTCCATCATCGCTTTACGGTTGTCACCAAAGCCAGGCGCTTTCACCGCAGTCGCACGCACGATGCCGCGCATGTTGTTCACAACCAATGTCGCTAGCGCTTCACCTTCGATGTCTTCAGCAATGATCAATAGCGAGCGAGAAGATTTCGCCACTTCTTCTAATACAGGCAATAGCTCGCGGATGCTACTGACTTTTTTGTCCACCAATAGGATGTAAGGGTTGTCTAGCTCTACGCTGCCATTTTCTTGGTTAGTGATGAAGTATGGCGACAAGTAACCGCGGTCAAATTGCATACCTTCAACCACAGACAATTCGTTGTTTAGACCTTGGCCTTCTTCAACCGTAATCACGCCATTGCGACCCACTTTCTCCATCGCTTCTGCAATGATTTCACCGATCGCGCGATCGCTGTTTGCAGAAATGCTACCCACTTGGGTGATAGATTCTTTGTCGCTGCATGGCTTAGACATTTCACGTAGTTTCTCAACCGCCGCTTCAGTGGCTTTGTCGATACCACGTTTTAGGTCCATTGGGTTCATGCCAGAGGCTACCGCTTTAAGACCTTCATTGATGAAAGATTGCGCCAGTACGGTAGCGGTCGTTGTACCGTCCCCCGCTTCATCATTCGCTTTGGACGCCACTTGTTTCACCATTTGTGCGCCCATGTTTTCGAACTTATCTTTCAGTTCGATTTCTTTCGCTACAGACACGCCATCTTTGGTGATGGTTGGCGCGCCGTAAGATTTATCAAGCACAACGTTGCGGCCTTTCGGGCCTAGTGTCACTTTTACTGCGTCCGCCAGTAAGTTCACACCTTTCAGCATTTTTTGACGTGCGTCATTAGCAAATAATACGTCTTTTGCAGCCATGGTTATCTCCTCAAAAAACTACTACAAAAATAATTACTCAACGATTGCTAACACATCAGATTCGGACAGAATTAAGTATTCTGCGCCGTCAATTTTCTCGGTTTTCACGCCGTAACCGTCATTGAAAATGATTTGGTCGCCCACTTTGACTTCCATCGCAGCGCGTTCGCCATTTTCAAGACGTTTACCTAAACCAACAGCAATGACTTTCCCGCGGTTTGATTTTTTCACCGACTGAGAAGTTAAAACGATTCCCCCTTCAGATTTATTTTCCACCTCTTGTCTTTCAACAATTAGCTTGTCATTTAAAGGACGAATTTTCATTTTTAAGTGCCTCCTACTTGGAACCAAAAATAAAAGACAAAATAAACATCAAGATGGATTTGCGAGTCGACAGCTCGCTTTCGATGAAAATAATAAGGTCGAAAAATTAGAGTTCAAGAGGTGAATTTGATAAAAATTTTTTATTAAATTAAATAAAATTTTCTATCGAATTATCGCATTCACAACCACTTAGCATCTCTTTATGATGGAAAATGTGCTCAATCAAATCTAGAGTGGTTACGTACTCTTAAAAAGGATAATCAAACAATGAAAAAGGCCGTATCTCTATTTCTTGCAACGTTATGCGTTGGCTTCCTCTCACCCAACGTGTCAGCTTCTGAACGCGCTGAACAAGGTTGGCAATTGATTGACGAGGGCGCGATGATTGTCGATGTGCGCACGCCGCAAGAGTTTTCTGAAGGGCATTTGGATAATGCCGTCAACTTCCCTTTATCTGAACTTGATAAACATTTTCAAGACGTCGATAAAGATCAAGCTATCGTGTTGTACTGTCGCAGTGGTAACCGCTCTGGCAAAGCGTATCAATACTTACAATCGCAAGGCTTTACGAATCTGCACAATGCAGGTGGCTTTGAAGAACTACAAGACGCCAAATAGTCGTCTCCGTTCTAATATACAAAGTAAAAGCACAGAGCGCGTCGCAAGCGTATTGTAACGCGCTCTGTTTCTAAATACTTATCTACAACAACTCTACTATCTGGGCCCTGCATCAAATTGAGTCAGGTTATCCGATATCTCGATCCATGGCGCTTTCGATGCGACAAAAATATGGAAATCAGGCTTGTGAGAAGGTGTGTCATCCAAGATACCAAGGCGAATGTTGACGATCCCATTGTTCTTTTTCGAATACAGGCTCGATCCGCAGTGGCGACAAAAGCATAGCATGGTATTTTCGCTTTTCTGATAAGTTTGAATATCTTCTTTCCCTTGGATAATAAGCAGTTTATCCAACGCAATACCACCGGCAGATGAATAGTCAGAACCTGTGAACTTGCGGCATTCAGAGCAATGGCAATTTCCCATGTACTTAAATTCATCTGCCACTTCCAACTTTACCTTGCCGCACAGACATGAGCCTTTTAGTACTTCCATTTGAATTCCTTTTTGTTATGAATCTAATTGAAGTAGATGGCTATCTCGACACCATGCCATTGCAATACGAAAAATTAAAGGCAGGCAATACAGGTTTTCAAAAATGAAACGAAAATGTAAAACTTTCCATTCAGAGGGAAGTGCGCTGACACGTGAAAAATCGAGCTATTTTAGATACAAAAACACCAAGCAATAACGCTTGGTGTTTACCTCACAGAATGTCACCTCAGAAAAGGCGCTTTCCGCTGTGCTTAAAAAATGCAGTGTTTAGTAAAGCTGGTCGCTTCGTTTGCAGTCCAGTCACCTTTCGGCTTATCTTTCAGGTTTTCACACCATTGCTCGCTGCCGACACCATCTTGCAGAACACAATGCTTTGCAAAGTCTACCGCGTTGTCTGCTGTCCATTCTGTTTTTGGCTTATCGCGCATGTCGTTACACCAGCCTTCAGTGCCCACTTCATCACTACAAGCGGTCAAAGCAGAAGCCGCCAACATCAGCATGACTAGTTTTTTCATAAATTTAAGGTTCCAGTTGCAAACAATAGTAAAACTAAACTCAATCTCTTCAACACGTGCCCATTCAAGTGTCTGAATAAAGGCGTCACTAGCTGAAGTGACTTTTGTATCAACTATAACGAAATTATCAGTCTACGTGTTAAGACATCGAAAAATTATTGAGCGACTCTGTGTAAAGCGCGCCATTCTAAAAGCTATAGACAGCGCGCTTTCGTTAGCTCACCAACCTTAGAAGAGCCAGTACCAAAGCACGCTAAACGCAGCTCTAATGCCATTTGTTCAAAGTGTTCGACGACAGACTGCGTGCTGATCGTCGCAGCTTTTAATACCGCACCAGCTTGCCCAATGAGATTAGCACCCAAATGAATGGCTTTCGCCGCTTCAAGTCCGTTATGAACACCTCCCGAGGCGATCAACGGTAATGTAGGATGCAGTGCGCGGATTTGAGCCAAACATGTTGCTGTAGGGACACCCCAATCGCGGAAAAGCTCGGCTGCACGCTGCATTTTCGGATTATCTTGGCAATACCCTTCAACCGCACTCCAGCTTGTGCCACCCGCGCCCGCAACGTCAATTGCATCCACACCAGCATCAATTAATCGCTGCGCAATGTGTCCGCTAATACCAAAACCGACTTCTTTGATAATGATAGGAACCTTCACGCGAGATTTAAGCATCTCAATTGCCTGGAAAACACCAACCCAATTGTGATCGCCATTTTTCTGAAACGCTTCCTGCATTGGATTAACGTGCACAAACAAGGCATCGGCTTGAATCGCCTCAACCGCACGTTGCGCATTATCGAGTTTACCTTTATCGAGCAATTGAGCGGCTCCAAGATTGGAATACAACGGTACTTCTTTCGCCAACTCACGAATGGTTTTACCCAAGCCCGAATGCTGACTTTCTTCTAAGCTAATCCGTTGCGAGCCCACACCCATGGCAATACCTAATTCACTTGCTGCTTCAGCCAAACGACAATTGATCGTTTCTGCGTCTTTTGCTCCGCCAGTCATCGAGCTAATCAAAAACGGTAGCGCTAATTGATGACCAAGAAACTCTGTCGATAAATCGATCGCGTGAAAGTCACATTCTGGCAGCGCACAGTGTTCAAACTCGACAGACTCAAAACCCGCCGTTTTATGCTTCATGCTCATATCATGATGTAAAACAGCATCTAGGTGTAAATCTTTTCGGTTAGTTTGCGGAGCCATAATGTCACCCTAAAGTAAAACAGTCGCGCAGTATTGCGATCCTTATCAGTAACGTCAATGCGAATTTTGTGAATTTGCCGGATTACTTTTCCGAAACGAGTAATGAATCTCGACTGCCCCTGACATTATAAGAAAAGAAACTCGCTTTCCGTTTTAAACAAGCCGGCAAGTTTCTCTTCAAATTGAGATAATCAGCGTACGATACCCATGATGAAAATGGATCACATTGCTCTGTAGTTTACTTTACGCTGTCCGACAGAATTAGCGACACAACAGTGCTTGTCGTCGTTGGTTCAAACTGTTCGGGATCATCACAGAATTGAATTTTTCCTTTTTCTTCTACATGGAACAGCGGTACAACTGAACTACCTTTGTGATGCGCTAAATAATCTTGATACGTGAAGTTATCGCTCAATTTCGTGTGTTTAACCTCTGCACCACGACTTAACATACTGGCTAGCTGGGTATAGCTTACATTGCCGCCCATCAGCAATTTACCATGGTACTCCTGAGCCACGGAGTGCTTCTCGCTGCCATTGCCGTTGGTTTTCACTTTTTGTAAGCAGTGAACTTTATCTTCCCCAAACTCGTCGACGAATTGCATGCAAGCCATAATGTTGAAATGCTGATCGGGCGTTAATGCAACCACTTGACCTATTCCTATCAAGTTCAAGTTGTCGTCCGCGTGACTAGAAATAGGGTTGCCGTAATAGTAATCCAACCCCAACATACGAACCTGACTGATGTACTCCCAGTTTGAGTCAGTCATTAATACGCGGCGGTCATAACGCGCCAGCGCCTGCCCTATTTCTCTTGCTACTCGGTTAGCACCAATCAACAAGAAGCCGCGTGGTGCTGGCTCTGCAACGCCCAACGTCAGCGCTACAGGACGTGCCGTCGCACTTTGTAACACGACCGTTCCTATAATCACCATGAAGGTCATAGGGACCAGTAAAATCGCTTCATCAATGCCGTATTCGGTCAATTTGATCGCGAAAAGAGACGAAATCGAAGCAGCAACAATACCGCGCGGTGCAACCCAAGACAAAAACAGCTTATCTTTAAGACGCAAGTTGCTGCGGAAGGTTGAAAGAAAAATCGATAACGGACGCGACACTAACTGCATAAATACAAACAACAATAACGCACCGCTACCTAGCGCAGCAAAATCATCCAGACTGATTCGAGCCGCAAGGAAGATGAACAATCCGGTGATCAGTAAAATGGTTAAATGCTCTTTAAAGTGCAGAATTTGCTGAATATTGATGTCTTTAGCGTTTGCGAGCCACATACCCATTACGGTGACGGTTAGTAACCCAGCTTCAGACTCAATGTGGTTAGAGACCGAAAATACACCTAGAACCACCATCAAAACCGCAAATGGCTGCAAATATTCCGGTAGCCAAGAGCGACGCATGATCGTCGCAACTGCATAGCCTGAGGCCGCACCTAGCATGACACCGACAGCAATGATCGTCCCAAACACTTCGACGCTATTTATCGCGCTGTGAGATACGATAAACTCGTAAACCATCACAACAAAAAGCGCACCGAGCGGGTCAATCAAAATCCCTTCCCATCGCAAAATGTTAGCAAGCGTACTGTTAGGTCTTACGGTTCGTAGAAGTGGCACGATGACCGTCGGCCCTGTTACTACGGTTAAGCTGCCGAACAACATGGCAAGCTCCCAAGTAAAGCCGAGGAAATAGTGTGTTGCGATACTGGTCGCCGCCCACGAAATGATCGCCCCGATGGAAACAATGCTCCATACCGAACCACTCACGCCACGAATTTCTTTAAAATTTAAGGTCAAACTGCCTTCAAATAAAATCACTGCCACCGCCAAAGAGACCAACGGAAAGAGCAAATTACCTAATATCTCATCAGGATTTAACCACTGCATAAATGGCCCGACGATCAGCCCTGCCAACAACAAAAATAAAATCGCTGGCAAACGCAATCGCCAAGCTAACCATTGGCAACCTAAACCAATAACCCCAACCGCTGACAGCACCAGCGCTTCATTACCCACTTGCATCAATAATTACCTGTTTTTGTCTTTTTTCGCGTGAATGCGCTATACCCGAATACATTCAGCCTTACGGTCAAATAGAAACAACCGAACGTGCAAATCAAACGACTGACCTTCGATGACATCGCTACGAAACGCACATGTTTGAAGTCCTTTGGCGATCGCATCAGAACTATGAATATAGTTGACCCCCAATGACTTAACGACTCATTTTTGTTCATCAGGTCTTAAAGTGGCACACAAGTGTGCGACTTTGTCGAATTCATCATTACGCATTGAGTTTCATTATGTAGAATGATTTCTGAAGAAAGCGCGGAACCTAGCACTATATGAGGCTAAGGCATAGAGCATGAACTAAGCTTTAGCGTAAGTGCTCAAAGTTAAGAATCGTGGGTCACGCGACGTACGCAAGGAGAAATGGATTGTACGTAATACTAGCACTGTTCATGGCGTGTCTCGCCATCCTCATCGGAGTGAAAGCCGCCAACCGAGCTGCACTTTTAGAAAAAGAACTAACCAAACTTCGTGAGGAAGTTACATCACTACGAGCCAGTGTCCATGGGGGCTCAAACCAACAAGTGCACCAACAATCCAGCATCGAAAAAGACACACCATCTGTAGCGACGTCACCTCACATAGAATCACAACAGAAAAATGTCTCATCCTCTGGGGAACATGATCCAGCTGCCAACCTAGACTTAGACCAGAGCGCTGCGAATCAAGAATACGCCCAGACAAGAGAAGTGCAACTGGATGTTTTTAGTCAAGAAAATGAGTCATTCCTTCAGAGTAAAGTTCAGAGCCTGCTTAGCAACATTCAAGAAAATTGGTTGGTTTGGGTAGGCGCATTGGCCATGCTGATCGGTGGAGGTTATCTCGTACAGGTGATTGGTAGCCACATCCAGTTTTCGCCATTTATGCGAGTGTCCTTTGCCTTTATGATCTCATTACTAATGGTGCTTGTTGGCGAGTGGTTTCACCGTAAAGAACAACAGAATCCGCAACGGGCAGCACGAGCCCAAGGCTTTACGTATGTTCCTGCTGCCGTTACCGGTACGGGATTAACGGGCATTTACTGCACCGTCATTTTTGCCTTTGTGGTTTATCAAATGCTAACGCCAAGTATCTCGTTGATCATTTTGGCTTCAGCGGCATTTTTCAGTTTAGCATTATCATTGCGACAAGGGCCGTTAATGGCCGTGCTTGGCTTAATTGGTGGCTACACAGCACCACTGTGGATTGGAGGTAGTGAACCCAACTACTTTTTGTTAGCCGGATACATCTGCGCGATTTCGTTCGCGGCGACCTTATTGATGCAAAAAGTGCGTAGGGCATGGATTACGCCAAGTATCGCGATTCCACATGTCATTTGGATGTTGCTGTTGATTGAGAGTGTACCAACAGAACGGTTGTTCTCGTGGCTCGCGATTTATCTCTCCATCACTTTGTATCTCATTTTCGCGGTTCCGAGAATGGGTTGGATGCTCAATCCTCGCTTTCGTCACTATCAAAGCAAGTGGACAAACTCGCCGACCGCTACCGCTCTCGCAACTGCTTTATTGACCTTTTCTGCCGTCACCAGAATGCCGGAGCTGAACACTCTACAAATGGCGTACTGTTATACGCTGCTTGTTGCGAGCATCTGGCTACCAGCACTTCGTACAGGCTGGTCATTACGTGTATTTTTGCCATCCATACTCGTCTCGGCAACCGCGCTGATAGTTCTTACCATCGCTTTTGATGCGCTGTATATGGTAGAGCGAGAAGCTAGCATCCTATTCGCATTGGCGGTGAGTATTGCGCTGATCTGCTATCGAACATATTGCCAATCACTTAGTGACCGTTCGCAACTCAGTGGGCTGCTTCTGCTGGTACTGGCTCCCGCGATGAGCTTAATTACGTTGTTTTATATTGACGAATTTATGCAGGGCTACCTGTGGTATTGGACTGCATTCTGCGCATTGATGGCCACTTACTACGTTGTGCTTGGTCAGCGTGCACGTTCGTTGGCATTAGAATGCTCTGCCGTTATGCATGCTTTAATCATAGGTATTGCTTTTGTTTGGTTGAGCGATACTTGGTTAACAACAGCAATCTCAATACAAGTTGCGATAATGGCCTTACAGGCTCAAGTCGGGTTATTTCGACCTGCGAGTTGGGCGATTAAAGTGGCAATGGGAATACTGGTTATCCGACTCACGCTGCTACCTTTCATCCCCGAATGGCAACCGGTAGAAGCTGGGCATTGGGCTTGGGTTCTTGTGAGTTATCTGCCTTCTCTCTTCATCTTGTCTTATGCTCGTTCAACACTAAAACAAGTGGACCGAGAACTGACCAACTGGTTTGAAGGGGCGTTTTTACATGTATTCTTAATGGCATTGTTCACCCAAACTAACTACTGGTTAACGGGGCAATATGGTTACTTGGGGCACATCGACTTCACAAGTGCGGCAGTCTTTGCCAATCAAGCATTAGTTATGGGTTTGGTATACAGCTACCGCAGCCAATTTGCGCAACGCTTAAGTCGTATCTACGAAATCTATAGTTACTTGCTTTGGTGCGCGTTCGCTATATTGATTATTTTGCTTAATACGGCAGAATCGCCGTTGGTGACTGATAACGTCTCGGCACAAGCACTTCCCATCTTTAACATGCTGAGTATCGGCTGGCTGTTACCAGCTTGCATCCTGCTTATCGCAACCTTTAAACGCTGGAATACGTTGCAAGTTCATCGATTTGCGATTGCTAGTCTAGGCTTTTTACTTGCAGCCATTTGGTTGGGGATGTCTATCCGTCAATTCTGGCAAACCACATCGATGATGCTGTATAAGCCAACCAGCATGGCAGAGTTGTTCAGTTATTCAGTGGCTGGCTTGCTCGTAGGTGGATTGCTGACTTGGCGCGGCGTGACCCAACAGGGGCTGATGATGCAGCGTGTCGGTCTAGTGGTCCTTGCCTGTGTCGCACTGAAAGTATTCTTATGGGATGTGAGCTCTCTGGATGGGTTCTGGCGAGCAATAAGCTTCTTAGGCTTAGGTGCGTCTTTGATAGCACTTGGATGGCTATTCCAGAAATTGAATCGTTCGGTGGCAAAAGCACTCGAGCCCTAGACGAGTCAAAGAGAGATTCCCGACAGTGCGCTGTTTTCGTTATTGGGGGACGATAACAGTGTAAAGCCGGGAATCATTGGAGTGTTCGTTACTTCAGTAAAGCGACCACGGTATGACGACGCACGTTTGCTTGCGCATTCAATGCCTGAAAAGTCGAAGTAAACTCGCCAGACTTTTGCATGAATCCATCCAGTTTTGCATTCACCTCATTGACTGAAAGCTGTGCGGTTTTGGTTTGGATAGAACGCATTTGAGTATTCAGTTCACCATGAAAAGCTTTCGCTTCCTGCAAGCTCGTTTGAACTTGTTTCAGATGCTGATTTACTTTGGCAATCGTCTGCTTGATGCCGTCGCGTGAGCCTAGATCAAACCCGAGCTCCGCAATACCATCTGGCTCAGACTTTAAGTTCAAAACGTTAGGCTGTCCCGCAGGGAATCGGTGCCCTTCCCCCGTTACCATCACCTTTTGCTGCATTTGTTGATAAGCGTTGTCTCTGGCTTCAAATAAAATGCTGCCATCATCGGCTAATGAGGCTCGCATTCCTAACGCAATCAAGCTGCGATCCAGCATTTTGACCGTTCGCTCACCGTCTGATTGTCCATCAAACTGAATCATCACCGCTTGACCTTGAGGAAAATCCAAACGGATTTGCTCGGCCTTGTCGCTTAAGCGATGAACATTCAAACCTGGAATAGAAAAGCGACGAATGTCCGCTTTATCCAGTTTTAAGTGCAGTTCGTTATTTAGGACTTTCTGGCCATCGAAACGTGCTTGCTCAACGACTTTTTGGATGGTGGCTTTAGAGCGAACCAATGTATCCTGCAAACCAGGAACATTTTGTACGCCTTGATTCACAGCTTGCGTCAAACCACGTTTAATTTGCGTGAGCTCTTTGCCAATCACCTGCAGCGATTTGGACGCGATCTGAACCGCCGTGGCTTGCTGCTGACCCTGCGTAAGCTGAATACCAGATACAGAGTAGGCTGACGCAGTGTCAGCCTGAATTTGCGCCGGGCGCGGTTTAATTGCCGTACTTGAGTCTGCAGAACGGGTCGGCATGATAGAGGCTTGTTCTTGTCCACCTAAGCGTATGCTATGGGGTCTAACCTCTACTGTACTCATTACCATAAAAAGAACTTCCTAACCTTATAAACGGTCAAACAGCGACAAACCATCGATCTTCACATAGCTTGCTTGCGTTGCTTGCAAAGCGGCCATGTAATTACTCAATCGTACCGACGCTTCACCATAGTCCAGAGCAGAGAGGTCTCCAGATACCTTGTCAACGAACAGCTTGTTTTCACTGTGCGCGCCACCAACAAGATCTAAGTTGTTGTGTCGACCACCAATCTCAGTCATGGTCCCTAGTACGTTTGAAAAAGTATCGTCGATAGCGCTGATACTCGCCTCAACTTCAGCTCTGAAGTTGGCGGTAGGGCTCTCAAACTCTTTGATCAGCGCATCAATTTGGTTAAGCACGTTATGGCCTCCCCCAAGGTCCAATATTTCTTTTGCAGTCATATTGGAATCCATCGTGACGCCTTTAGCAATTGTTACTACGCGCTTGTCACTATTACCTTCAATTACGTAGCTGCCGCTCGCTTTACTTACAGCCGCAGTATCCGTTTTAGTACCAGAGAAAAGGTAGTGCCCTTCTTCATCCTGCGCGTTAAAAGACGACTCAATAGAATCACGGTAACTCTTAAGCTCTGTAATCATACCGCCACGACTTTCGTCAGTAAGAGAGCCGTTCGCACCCCAAAGCGCGATGTCTCGCATGCTTTTTAAGCTTTCTTTGATCGAATCTAAATGGGTTTCTTGACTCGATAGCGTCGTTTTTACGTTTTCAATGTTGTTTTTGTACTGAGCAATCGCACTGGTTTCTCGGTCTAAGTTAAGCAACTTGATCGAAGCCATTGGATCGTCAGACAGCTTGGTTAAGCGCTTGCCAGTAGACATCTGTTGCAGAGCTTCGCCTAATCCCGCGCTATTGCTCTGCAAGCTGTGCAACATCATTTGACTAAATTGATTGTCACTAATTCGCATCTAAACTTTCCTCTTAGAATAACTGCAGAATAGAATCGAGCAGTTGATTTGCTGTGCTGATCACTTTCATGTTGGCATTGTGCGCATTAGCAAACATCATTAGGTTAGCCGCTTCTTCATCGCTGTTTACGGAACTAACATTATCGCGAGCTGCGTGCGCTTGCTTGTTCATGGCTAACTTCGCTTGATAATCAGCATTAGCTTGGCGTGCTTTAATTGCGGTTTGACCCACCATTGAACTAAAGGCATCGTTCAAGCTTACTGAGCCGTAACCTGATACCGCCACTGGCTTGTTGCTTAACTCGATCAATGATTGCAACGCATCTGCGTTACCAGGTGTTCCATCACTTGAGAACGCAAGCTCATCTGGAGTTAGCTTGGTAATATCCAAACTGGCTGCAGGGTTTGCTGGGTCATAGCTGAACAAAGGTTTACCTGGGTTGCCATTTAAGTCTTTGCCAGTTGCAAGCACGGCGTTGTATTCATCCGCGAGAGCTTTCGCCATGTCATTCAGAGCCAGTTGGTTTGGTTTCAACACTTCGGTTTGATAGTCATTAATCGCACCTAATTTGCCACCAAGCGAGTCACCAATCGCAAAGCTTTGATTCGAGAACGTGACGTGTAAGTCCGCTAAGTAAGGATCACTCGGGTCAGGAATGGCTTCCAGTTTGCCATGGTCCGTACCCATCACAAGCGGTTGACCAGAGGTTAGTGTGACCTGAACACTGCCGTCATGCTGCTGTGTTGTTTTGATTTCAATGGTTTGAGATAACTCACCGATTAACCTATCTCGTTCATCCATTAACTGTGATGGATTACCACCTGTACCTTGCATCTCTACCAGTTGCTTGTTCACCTTCGCGATATTTTCCATAAGGCTATTCGCGTGGTTAAGCGCTGCATTACGTTGGTCGCTCATGTCTTTATGTTGATTGTATAAAGACTCGGTAAGCGTATTAAAGCGGCGGGCCAAAGCTTCAGATTCGTTAATGATCTGCTGGCGGTAAGGTATGGATTCCGGCTTAACGGTCGCATCGTTAAGCGCAGCGTTTAGCGAGTCCAAGCCAGCCGATATACTGAAACCATCGGCACCAAGCGTATTCTCCAGCTGACTCATGTTACTGGTGTATCCAGATGCGTATGCCGCCATACTGTTAGTCGACCACGTTTGCTTAATCAGAAATTGATCAGTAACGCGGCGAATGCTAGTGACTTCTACCCCTAAACCTGGACTTAAGCGATTGGCTTTACCATCATCGACAGACGCCATCAACGCTTGTTGACGACTGTAACCCACGGTATTCACGTTTGCCACGTTTTGCGCGGTTACGTCTAGGGCCACACGGTTCGCGCCTAAACCTGAAAGGGCAATATTAACTAGGTTCATTTACAGCTCCATTTTTCTGATCAACGGCTGAGAAAACGCGGTAGTCATACCGGCCTCACCGAATACCTGTTTAACAGAGGCGACGGCTTGAGAAGCGGTATTAAATAGGCTTGAATTCTTCTCCACCTCTTTAGAATCTACTTGTGAGATAGATTCAGAATTCGAAGCTTTACCATCGTTAGCGGATGAGATGTTGCGCGCAGCATCGAAAGCAACCTCACGCATAGACGGGCTCAGCTGCTGGATGAGCATATTGGCAATGCCTGAGCTCTGTTTCTTTGCTAGTTCCATCGCCAGCTGACCGTCATACATATCACGGAATACCCCTTGTTGCTGACTGGCGAACGGGCTGTCTTTATCAGCAAGAGCATCACTACTGCTGCGCATTTGGCGTAACACCATTTGTAGGAACATTGCCTCAAATTGACCTGCGACGACTTCAAGTGCGCCTTCTTGATCACGACTATGCTTGATGTTAGCCAATGCACTATTGTCGTGATAAAGCATCGAATTTAACTGAGTTTGTTCATTGGTACTGTCTAGCTTCATCCTTAACTCCTTATATCACGACCAATTCAGCGTTCAATGCACCCGCTTCACTCAAAGCTTGCAGGATAGACATCAAGTCTGTAGGCGTGGCACCTAAACTATTTACCGCATTAACTATGGTGTTAAGTTCCGTGCCTGGAGGCCAAATCACCATCTGAGCGAGATCTTCATTCACATCAAGGTCCGTTTGGTTAACGACTTTCGTATCGCCATTTGCAAACGCATTAGGCTGACTAACTTGTTGTGATTCAGAAATTCGCACGGTCAAGTTACCGTGACTTACTGCTGCTTCACTCACTTTGACACTCTTACCGATCACTACGGTGCCAGTGCGAGAGTTAAAGACAATACGAGCAGGTTTACGGCCTTCAACGACGCTCATTTCTTCAAGCATCGACATCATGACGACACGCTGCTGTGTATCTTTTGGTGCACGCATATCAATGCGCGCTTTATTGATCGCAACTGCAACTTTAGGTCCAAAAGTGTTGTTAATTTCACGCGCAATATTTTTTGCTGTAGTGAAGCTAGGCTTGCGCAGGTTTAGGGTGATTTCATCACGTTGGTTGAAATCGGTTTTGATTTCTCTCTCTAAAGTCGCACCATTCGGAACGCGACCCGCCGTTGGTGTGTTTACTTCTACTTTGGAGCCACTTCGCCCCTCTGCAGATAAGCCGCCCACAACCACGTTACCTTGCGCAATCGCGTACACTTCGCCATCAATACCACGTAAAGGCGTTAGCAATAACGTACCACCGCGAAGGCTCTTTGCATCACCGATTGAAGACACAACCACATCCAACGTTTGTCCTGGGCCTGCCATTGGGTCAACGGACGCTGTCACACTCACAGAAGCCACATTTCGTAGCTTAGGGTTCATACTGTCATCAATTTGAACCCCAAACTGACGTAGCATGTTGGTAATAGATTGAGAGGTAAATTTCACTTGGTTTCGGTCACCTTGTCCGGCTAAGCCAACTACCAAACCATAACCAACCAGTTGGTTTTCTCGAATGCCGCGAACATCGACCAAGTCCATGATCGGAATTTCCGCTTCAGCACGTGAAGTGCCTGGTAGTCCCAAGGTCAACACCAATAGGAGAGACATAAAGAAAGATTGCATTGTCTTCATTAGAAAGGTACCCATGGGCTGTTGAAGAACTGAGTTAGCCACCCGGCTGCGTTGCTGTCAGCTAGCGCTCCGCGACCTGCGTAGGTAATTCTTGCATCAGCAATTCGTTGAGAAGAAACTTGGTTACTGCGGTTAATATCATCCACACGGACGATACCGGTTAGACGAATAAACTCGTCGCCTTGATTCAGACGAAGCCATTTTTCACCGCTGATACGCAATACGCCATTAGGTAATACTTCGTGTACCGTTACCGTAATGGCACCTTGAAGCTTGTTGCCTTGTGAACTTGATGCACTGCCATCGAAGTTACGTTTGCCATCCACGCTAACCCCTAACTCATCGATAGTTTTCGTGCCTATGGTCGGCGCCACAAAGTTAATTGCTGAACTTTTACCGAACTTAGTACCCGCATTTTTACTCGATGAGGTTTCTTCTGATAATTGAACCGTTAATACATCGCCAACTCGGTAAGCACGACGATCCTGGAACAGAGTCATCGTGTATTGGTGACGATAAAGGCTACCAGATTGGGTTTCCGGCAGCGTGTAATCGAGCGTTGGTGGTGCATATTCCTCAGCATTCGGCTCAGGCGGAATAAATTCCTGACGGCCAGCACATCCCACCAGCAACACGGCGGCTACTGCCCAACTCTTAGAAAGCCATTTCATTGCTTTTTCCTTCATCATCACCAATTTCATACTTACATTGATTGCGAAACAAACTTCAGCATGTCATCTGCAGCAGAGACCACTTTCGCATTCATCTCATACGCACGTTGAGTGGTGATCATGTCGACCATCTCTTCTACTACTTGTACGTTTGACCCTTCCAGTGCACCTTGCTTGATAATGCCGGCGCCATCAGCCCCTGCAATCAGCTCATCAGCTGGACCGCTGGCTTCCGTTTCACGGAATAAGTTGCCACCCATGGCCTCTAAGCCGGCTGGATTGATGAATTTTGCAAGTGTAATTTGACCAAGCTGCTGAGGTGTTGGATCGTCTGCTGTTGTTGTAGTCACTGTGCCATCAACACCCACAGAGAAAGAGACCGCATTGTCTGGGATCTGGATTTGAGGCTCTAAAGGCAGGCCCTGACTGTTCACCATTAAGCCTTCTGAGTTTCGATGGAACTGACCATTACGTGTATACATGATCTGTCCGTCCGAGTTTTCTATTTGGAAGAAACCCTGACCCATTACAGCAAGATCCAACTCTTGCGTTGTGTTTTGGGTATTACCTTGCGTGAACACTTTTTGTGTGCCAACAACGCGAACACCGCTACCTAGCTGAATACCACTTGGTAGTTCGTTAACTTGGTCTACTTGTGCGCCTGGTTGACGCTGAATGCTGTAGAAAAGATCTTCAAATACGACTCGGTCACGCTTAAAGCCAACCGTGTTTACGTTTGCTAGGTTGTTAGAAATGGCAGTCATCTTCGTGTCTTGCGCTGCCATGCCTGTCTTACTTACCCATAATGCTGAATGCATTTTTTACTCCTTGCGGGGCGAGACTTAGCTCGCCGCCATTAATTTGTTACCAGCTTTTGCTAGAGTTTCCGCCGTTTTCATCATGCGAACTTGCATTTCAAAGTTGCGCGTCAGCGACATCACACTAACCAATTCATCAATAGCAGATACGTTACTGCTCTCAATGTGCTCAGGAGAGAGTTGCACGGTTTCATCTGCCGCGAATGGCACGCCATCTACGCTGTGCAGCAAGCTATCGCTCTCTTTTTGCAGTTGATTAATTTCCGGTTTAACCAACTTCAAAGTGCCTGCCACAATTTCTGCGCCGCCACCTGGTGGGATCACTGAGACTTGACCACGCTCGCTGATTTCAATCTTTTGATAATCCGGCACAACCAAAGGACCATTGTCACCGAGGACAGGGAACCCATTGATTGTTAGAGCGCCAAAAGTATCGACCTGAATATTGCCTGCACGGGTGTAAGCTTCGTTACCCGCTGGGGTTTCTACAGAGAGATATCCCTCCCCCATAACCGCAACGTCCAACGGACGTCCTGTTTTCACAATATCGCCAGCGTCGAAACGTGTTGAGGCAGAGTTGGTCACAACCATAGTGCGACCATCAAAACCTGGGCCTTGCATCTCTACACTACGCACACGCTCCATATCCGCTCGAAAACCCGCAGTATCAGCATTTGATAAGTTGTTTGAACGAACGTGCTGCGCTTTAAGAACTCGGCTGGCACCCGACGTTGCCGTAAATAACAAACTATCCATGCAAAACTCCCATTACACCGCGTTAAACAAAGCTTGAGTAAGCTTGTCGCTGGTAGAAATTGTCTTTGCGTTTGCTTGGTAGTTGCGTTGTGCAGTCATTAGAGCAACAAGCTCGCTGGTTAAGTCAACGTTAGAACCTTCTAATGCACCCGGAGTTAGGTCACCCATCGTACCTGAACCCGGAACACCCATAATTGGAGCACCTGAGCTAAAGCTTTGAGTCCATGATGTTCCACTCACTTTCGCTAAGCCTTGTGTGTTTGCAAAATCAGCAAGAACAACCTGACCTTGTAGCTGTGATTGGCCGTTAGTGTAAGTCGCGTAAACCATGCCGTTACCTTCAACGCGTACACCTGCAAGTTCACCTGATGTGTAACCGTTAGGACTATTAGTACTTACGCCAAAAGCTGCACCAAATTGCGTGCTGCCTTTCAGGTTAATGTCTACACTCATCGCGTTCGCGCCTGCAGCAGGGAATGAAACATTAAACGGCGCAGTTGGTGCTGAAAGCGAGCCGTCTTTACCAAACGTTACAGGCACAGTTGCTACTGGCGTCGTACCGCCATCTACTTGAACGTTCACTTCCCACGAGTTAGAAGCAGTCTTAGTAAAGTACTGAGTTACCGTGTGCGAGTTACCCAGTGAGTCGTAGACTTTTGTTGTGTAAGACGAGTTAAATGAGCTTGGATCTTTTGGATTGAATGGCGTTACGGCTTTATCAATAACAGACGCGCTTGCGTCGAAGTTCGCAACAAAATCTAAGCTGTCTGTTGCTTTAGCATTCAGTGAGGAAGTCGATACCTGAATATTACCCACAGAACCTGTCATTAGGTTGTTGTTGCTATCGACACTGTAACCTTGAAGCTTTGCACCGCTGTTAGCCGTAACAAAGTTGTTCTTATCCGTTGAGAACACACCTGAACGTGTGTACAACATTTGACCCATATTATCTTTAGTAACAAAAAAGCCACCGCCATTAATAGCTAGGTCCATCGCACGGCCAGTTCCTGTGATACTGCCGTCTTTGTCGAAGTTCTGTGAAATTGACGCGACTTCCACACCACCAGGTTGCATGCCGTTATATACAGCGGAGAATTCTGTGCGGCCACCTTTAAAACCATACGTTGATGCGTTGGCAATGTTGTGACTGATTGTGTTTAGCTCTGTGTTGGTCGCGTCCAGACCACTTAGTGCGATGTTAAAACTCATAAATAGACCTCTGATTTCCGTATTTGGTTAAGCACCAAACTGAGTGATTTGATAGAAAGGAACGTTGCCAACGCCATGGACATTGACTAATGCTGCGCCACCGGTATTAGGAATGCGCACTTGCTCAACAGTGCCTGCCATCAGCACATTTGGACTTGCTTGCCCTTCTTGCACTTCTACGGCCACTGAGTATTTGCCTGGTTTAAGACCAAGTTCTTCAGGATTAATTGAAAAGTCGACGTCACCTTTGCCGTGAGCACCTAGTGGCACTTTAGTTGATTGACCAAATTCATCTTTAACAACTAACGTGACTTGGTTTGAGCTATGAGCGAGTTCGATTTTTCCGTTTTGTACGTCTTCACCAAGCTGAAATTCATCCGCATTGACGTAAACCGTTTTCCCAACAAGGCCCGCTGTTGATAGCACTTGCATGTTGTCCAGTAACACCATGCTCTGTTGCATTGTCTTAGACATATTCTCGGTACTTTGTACCTGCGAGAACTGAGCCAATTGACCAACGTATTCCGTACCATCAAGGGGATTAAGTGGGTCTTGGTTTTGAATTTGAGCCACCATCAAAGAAATAAACTCATTCTCCAATGAAGAAGCACTGTTCATGTCTTTAGGGTTTGGTGAGATACCGTTGCTGTCTTTTGCTTTTGTATTTACTGGAGCGTCAGACGATAAAGGGGTGTATTGTGCAATACTCATTAGCTGCCCTGCCCTAATCTAAGTAGACCTTGCTGCATACTTTTTACATTGGCTAATACTTCAACATTCGTTTCGAAGCTGCGTGTTGCGGACATCATGTCTGCCATTTCAGCAACTACATCAATATCTGGGTAAAACACATAGCCTTCATCATTAGCCAGTGGGTTGTTCGGCTCAAAACGCTTCTCTGCATCTCCAGCATTTTTAACAACGTCAACAATGCGAACTTCTGCATTGGGATAAGCTCCATTTTCTGTTGTCATTTGCGTTTTTTGGTACACAGTCGCAAATACTGGCTTAAGCGCTTTATAAGCATCTTCTGGATTTGCAGATACTGCATCTGCGTTTGCTAAGTTACTGGCTACCGTATTCAGACGCACAGTTTGTGCTGTCATCGCGGAACCAGTGATCGAGTAAATATCAGTGAATGACATAATTAACGTCCCTCAATCGCTTTCGCTAAGCCATTAAATTTCATGTTGAGAAACGTCAGGCTAGTTTGAAAGTCCATGTTGTTTTGCGTGAATTTTGCTTGTTCAACACCAAGCTCTACGGTGTTGCCATTTTTGCTATTCTGGTAAGGCACCGAGTATTGGGCCTGAACCTGGAACTTTGGCACCGGTTTGTTCACACCACCTGCCGTTACTTGGTTCATTACGGTGGTGAAACTTAGGTCTTTCGCCAAATACCCAGGGGTGTCAACATTTGCTAGGTTACTGGCGAGGACTTTGGTACGCTGAACGCGAAAATTAAGTGCCTCTGGATGTACTCCTAAAGCATTTTCAAATGTGATCGCCATGCATCTTCCTTACAGTTGGCTCGAATACGCCAACATACAAACAAGATACGTGCCATAAAAAATAGCTATATATATCAATGATTTACAAACAAGGATGGAAGCCAAACTTCCGGTTCTCGGAAAGCATTAAAAACAAGAGGAAAATGTCTACTTCCTCAACAATAATGCTGACGTTACTCGCTTTGGCATCAGAACAAGCATTCGCCAACACCAATAACAAAACCCTAAGCGTTGAAGAGATAAGGTCCGTTGTAGCAACGGATTTCGAACAAGAGGTGGATCGCGTAGCGCTCTCCAATCAGTGGGGGGAGTACAAACTAGACTTCGACATGTGGGTGCCCGGTTCAGCCAATCACTTGCCAGAATGTCAATCGCCTTTAGTTATCACAGGTCGTGACAACAACACGTTGCCAGTCGGTAACCTCAAGCGCTCAGTCAGCTGCGACAATATCGCATCACCATGGCGAATTAACGTTACGATAAAGTCTTCGCTGACTCTGCCTGTTTTGGTCGCGACAACCACGGTTGGCCGAAATGAAGTCGTAACGGCTAAACACATAAAGCTTGAAACCCGAACCATCTCTCGCCAAGACGATTTTTATACTCGCCCCGAGCAAGCAGTAGGCTTAGAAACCTCTCGTCGTTTGCGGGCTGGACAAGTGGTTAATCCATCCAATTTGTCGGCCCCACCTCTAATCGAGAAAGGCAATGAAGTCATAGTCATTGCGAGCAAAAATGGATTTAGTGCCAGCACAAAAGGAGTCGCCTTAGAAGATGGAGCGAAAGGGCAACAAATTGACGTGGAAAACCCAAGTTCGGGCAAGGTCATAAGAGCAGTCGTAACTGGATTAAACCAGGTTCATACTCAATTTTGATTTTTTGACTCGGGGTAACATTTTTTAATTTTGGCTCTCGTCAGTAACACTGAACTTCGAGTACAAAAAAAATATTTAATGTTTATCACATTCTAACCGCCTACTTAATTTAGAACATGATGATGAGGACCACAGCATGAAAATCGACAAAGTCGCGGGCGGTCATGTCCCACAAACAAAATTACAGCAAGCAAGCAAACAGCCTGTCGACGTCGTCGAACAGAGCAAAGTACACGAGCCTGCATTTCAAGCGAATACCGTAGCGATAGATCACGCTCAAGCTGAAATGGCATCACTACCTGATGTTGATATGGAAAAAGTAGAACAAGTACGCAACGCATTAGCGCGTGGTGAACTTAGCCTAGATACAAAAGTGCTATCCAAGGCAATCATGCAGTTCCATACAGGTCACGAGTAATAAAACGCTAGGAAGACATCATGGCAAGCGCAGTATCGCAGCGAATTCAACAATTTGTTCGCTCTATATCTGAGGATATTAAGCTTTATCAACAACTGCTTCCTTTGCTTCAGCAGCAAAAGGTATTGTACTTAAAGTTTGATGGAGAGGCACTGAACGACAATGTTCAGAAACAAATGCCGATACTCAATAAACTCAGCCGCTCCGCCAATGACAGAAGCCAGTGTATGCGAGCGCTGGGATTAGCGTGTAATGACGCCAGCGTAAAACGAATTTTCAATGCTTTGCCTGCCCAAATAGGTATGCAAGCTAGAAAACAATGGGCGCTATTGGAAACGTTGGTAAGTCAGTGCCAACAATACAATCAGAGCAATGGCCACAGCTCTGCGGCGTTCCATGAGTTGGTCAGTCAACTCAAACAACCTGTGCAACACACTTATGAAGATAAATCGTTCTAAACGATGTTCGTCTTGCCTACAGATTCAGTCGCCATCTCGGCTGAGTACTGTAGGCCTTTTTATTTTTATTGCCTTTCTGTCCTACCTTCCAATCACATGCCAGGCAAAACCAAATGCTGTCGATATTCAAACGCAGTATCAAGTATTAGCACCATACAAACCACAAATTGCCAAGCGTCTCGATTCATCCAAGCCGGTAATTAACCACATTTTCAAACAGCTTCAAAACCACTCATTACCAAATAGCCTAGCCTTAGTGCCAATGTTAGAATCTTCTTACAACCCCAAAGCCGTTTCTCACGCTAACGCCGCCGGACTTTGGCAATTGATACCAACCACAGCGAAACGATTCGGATTAACGATAAATACAAAACAAGATGATCGCTTTGACACAGAAGCCAGCACAACGGCCGCGCTCAAGTACCTGGCGTTTTTATACAACAAATTCGATCAAAATATGGCTCTCACTTTAGCTGCCTACAATGCCGGAGAAGGACGTGTTGCACGTGCTATTCAGCGAGCAGGAAGTCGAGATTTCCAACAACTCACGCTGCCTAACGAGACTCGCCAATATGTCAGCCGCTTCTATGCATTGGAAAAGTTGATAGATATCGGTCAGTTACAATCCTCATCATTTCAACCTTTACTCTTGTTTGCTCCAGACGCTCCTATGATTTCACAACCGCTGGTCGACTTTAGCCGACTGCCTCCGCTAGTTAATTTGTGATAAAAGCTACGACAGAGCTCAATGTCAGAGAAACGTAAAATTACAAGATCCTGTTCGGCGAATTTGAAAACTCGTGATCTCTATGCAAACGTGTGCAAAAAAGTTGAGGTAAGGTATCTCAAAGATAAGAAAGAGTAGTGGTTTACTAAAAAGCGCCCCAATTGCGCTTGGCAATTGGGTAGATATGCGTCACATTGCGTTTGCAAAAAAACATGAAAACCAATGGTCAGACCTAATAATTATTTACACACTAAATGTAAAACAGCTATTGTTTTCATAGTTCGAAACAAATCTAACATATCAAGATGACGCTTCGCTTGCGCGTCTGGAATAAGTCCGGGTTCCGGGGGGGAGTCCGGACTTTTTTATTGCTCTAAAATCTTTGCCCACAATAGAGCCAACAGAAGCTAAGTCGTAATGCTGCAAACTAGCTGTTTATAGTAATTCTTTAGAAATCAACTGAAGTAAAAACGTTTCGCGCTCAATGCTCATGCCTTTTTTCGGGCTTTCTGCCATCGTTTTTTCATTGTGTGCAATTGCTTCGTGTATGTTCATCCATACCGGGCGCATTCCATTTTTAACTTCGTAATCTTCATACGCCGTTTCGCCTAGCTCACGTTCGATTTTACATGTATAACAATACGACACCATGTGCATCACGTCAGCGTCATCCTTGTACCACGGACGAAACTCCTCAAAGATTCCGAAAGGCTTAATACCATGTATATTTTGGGCGCCCGTTTCTTCCTCTAATTCACGGACTAATCCAGCAATGACATCTTCACCATCATCAATACCACCGCCTGGTAGCGTGTAGTCATGGTAACGTTCTGTATAGAGCAACAGCACATCTTCACCATCAAGTACAATGGCTCGCGCTGCATTGCGCTGAAAAACAATTTTGTCATCCAAATGCTCTATGTCTGGATGAACGGTCGATTTTAAATGTCTCATCGAAAATACCACGGTCAATGTTTTGTGCGCATATTACCGAATTTCACACTTTAAATCATTGTTGTAGGCCAGGTACGTTCGAGCGCTTGTCAGGAAGTGATTGATATGACCTTCACAACAATACGCCAAGAACAGAAGTGTGACGTGCAAATCAGCAATAAATGAGAATATCTAAATTCTTATACGTCCCTCTTACTTTTAACATCGATAAGACAATAATCTCTTAAAGTTGCCTATAATCAATACAATACTCGCCCACCCCATGCGGAGATAAAGAATGAAAAAGACAAATTTAATGATGGCTATGGCTGCAACATTGGTACTGGCTGGTTGTTCAACTTACGAGGGAGCGACCCGATCAACTGAGTATACCTCCGTTGCAAATCCCGCAGCCGTATACTGTGTTCAGCAAGGTGGTGAGCTGGATACCGTGTCGGAAAACGGCGAACGTGTCACTTACTGTGTGCTGTCGGACAATGAACGCGTCGAGCAATGGGAATACTATCGCGAGAATCACAAAGAAAATGAGGGTGACAACTACTAATTATTTTTATCGATACGTCACCTTCCCTCTATCACTTAGGAGCCTTTGGGCTCCTTTTTTATTTGATTTATCAAAGTGTTCTTACGTTGTTTTTACATATCTCTGACTTTACCGCACATCGACCCTATATCGAACAGTGTTCTATTCTTGACATTCCCCTGACATAACTTTCCACTTGGACAATAAAATTCCAAACACAGATCACACTAATTCACATTTCTTCCACATTTTCTGGGACAGGTGAGCAAGATGAAAACACAAATAGTAAAAGAAGCCGAGTCAGCCCCAAGCAACGTTGTTACTGAAAAATCAAAGCGCATTATTTATAAATCGAGTTTAAACGCCTTGATGATTGTCGCTATAAGTATTCTCGTTAACCTTAGTCTTCGTCTTGATTATGTCGTGTTGGGATCAAGCCTTGGCGAGCTTTCCGTTACAGAAACGCTCCAGCTTGTGATGCTTGCTATTGCATCATGGTCGTTTTTCAGCTTATCGAAACAACAGCCTCAGCTAAAGCATGCGGCTATTTTGATTGCAGGATTTTTTGCAGTACTGATTATTCGCGAAACGGACTATTGGACAGACATGATTCATCATGGCTCTTGGGTTTTCCCAGCACTTGCTGTCACCGCACTGGCTTGCGCCAAAGCTTACCAAGGTGGTAAAGGTACCATGAACGAAATGGCGACCATTTTAACGGTGCCACATATGAAGCTATTAGTTGGCGCTGTGATGCTATTATTAGTCTTCTCTCGTTTGTATGGTATGGGCAGTTTTTGGCAACAAGTGATGGACGAAAATTACATCCGTGATGTTAAAAATATCTCAGAAGAAGGTATAGAACTGCTTTGCTACTGTTTGATCGCATTAAGCGCCGTCCGCACAAAACGCGAGCTTAATGAATAGACTCTGGGTCAAAGCGACGGTTCAATGCAGTCAGTATCGGATGGAAGATACTTAATGCCTTTTCCGCAGCACCTATAGATTCATCCAAGGCCGTCATTTCGACGGCCTTTTTCATTTCTCCAATATGTTGCAAAGCCTCTTTATCAAGCGGGAAAGAGAGCAATTTGTGAATAGCATCTCTTGCGATCATAAGTGGCTTTTTTCGGACAATTGATAAATCTCGGAAAAATACGCCATGCTTGACCCCTTCTAAATAAACTCGGTAGGTTGTGAGTTCATCGAGTAGCAAGAATGTCTCCGCCATAAGCCCTTTATGTGGGTATGGCACGCTAATATGTTTGCTGATATCCAGTGGAATATTGAGAGTCACCCCCATGGATTCGCAATCGGATTTAAGTACTCGTAATAAGCCTTGCTCATCCATCAAATTCTGGATATCAATGATTCGTTCGAGGTGGTAGTCATTAGACAGCAAGATAACCTCAACCGGATGCCCCGACCATAACTCGAACAACCCACTTTTGCACAAAACTTGGGAAACATAACGCATGTTTTGAAACGTGTTCAACGACTCCGTTTCTAAGAGTATATGACGTTCAGGGAACGGATTCACAGATTCTGCGTTTAGGGTTCTAAAATACGCGTACATCGCCTCTGCTTCAGAAACACTTTGTCCTTGCGTTACTCCGCCACAAAAAATAATCGCCGTTCGCTCTGTCGGTAGTGATGCAGTCCTACAAGACAAAGCTTCGACTCTTGTTATGCCCTCAGAGGTCAACCTGTTATTGACGAGGCGTTTACCTAAAACGATGACGATGTTGTCTAACTTCATTTTAAAATCTCGCGCTTAGTTGGCAGTGTTACAAAAATCTTCTTTCACTCCCGACCCACAAGCTTTAACATCTAGTTAACAACACTGTTCTAGAGACCTTTATAAAGGTTCACTGCTAAAGGAAGTCAATTATGCTGTCGATTTTCGATATATTTAAAATTGGTGTCGGGCCATCCAGCTCCCACACTAATGGTCCTATGCTTGCCGGATTCCATTTCACTCAGCTAGTTAGCGACTCTATGGCGAAAGTGCATCGGGTGCAAGTGGACCTTTATGGCTCATTGTCACTGACAGGTCGAGGGCACCATACAGACCGAGCCACGGTCCTTGGTTTGATGGGAAATAAACCTGATACCATCAAAATGAGCAGTGCCAAAAGTGCGCTACAAAATACCATAGACAATAATACGCTCATGCTCGCCGGTACACACCAGATTGAGTTTAGCTACGACCATGACATCGTCTTTCATAGCGACAACCTTCCCCTGCATGAAAATGGTATGACGATTACGGCATTAGACGCAGCTGGAGATCAAGTAGCGTTTGAAATTTATTACTCCATTGGGGGCGGATTCATCGCCACCGCCGACGAACTAGAGAACGGCACGCAACAAAATGAGGTCGCAGTACCATTTCCGTTTACATCCGCAGATGAGATGCTGGAAAAAGCCGAGACGAACGGTTTCAGCTTGGGAGGCATGATCCTCCAAAACGAACTCGCATTTCGCTCAGACGAAGAAATTAACCAAAGAGCAGAGCAAATTTGGAAAGTGATGTCGCTCTGCATGCAACGTGGCTTCGATACGGAAGGGATTTTGGAAGGTGGTCTAAATGTCACTCGTCGAGCACCAAACCTTTTGAAAAAGCTCGAAGCCAACGCTGCAGTTGAAAACGATCCGATGGAGATCATGGATTGGATCAATCTCTTTGCCTTTGCGGTTAGTGAAGAAAATGCAGCAGGAGGGCAAGTCGTCACTTCTCCAACGAATGGTGCAGCAGGGGTGATTCCGGCGGTATTGATGTACTACCATCGCTTCATCAAAGAGCTCGATGTTAAACAGCTAAAAGACTTTCTCGCAGTCGCCGGCGCTATCGGCATCTTATATAAAACTAACGCGTCAATTTCTGGTGCAGAAGTGGGGTGTCAGGGAGAAGTTGGGGTTTCTTCATCCATGGCTGCCGCTGGCTTAACAGCGCTAAGAGGGGGCAGTAACGAGCAGATTTGTATTGCTGCGGAAATTGCGATGGAGCATTCATTGGGTATGACTTGTGACCCGATTGGCGGCTTGGTTCAAGTACCTTGTATTGAAAGAAATGCCATGGGAGCAATGAAAGCGATTAATGCATCGCGTATGGCATTAAAGCGCACAAGTAAATGCTTAATTTCGTTAGATAAAGTTATCGAAACCATGTATCAGACTGGTAAAGATATGAATAAAAAATACCGTGAAACCTCTTTGGGGGGCTTAGCTGTCATTCATATGGCACCGCCATGCGAATAATGGCAAGTGGTCATTGCGCTTAGCTTCTCACCATACGCTTATCTGGTAATTATGATCTGATGATATTACATATAGAAATGCCGCGTTCTTCGCGGCATTTTCTTAACAAGAAACTATTCGATTAATCACGTCGACCACGAAGTTCAATTTTTTGAGTTGCAGCATCCGAATGGATTGTTACACCGCCATAGGCCATTTCATTGCGACCCTTCAGCGTCAATTGAGAATCTGCACGCTCTACGTCAACCTGATTTTTCGTTGCCATCGTCATATCAATCGTGCCCGTGTATGACCCATCGCCAGCAAATGCTACGTTTGTTGAGCAAACCATCAAAACAAGTGCGATTAGTTTTTTCATACATCACCTCTATTATCGTTCTTACTTTCTTTCGGTGGAAAAACTGTAACAACAGAAACGCGCTCATACGAGGAAAGTCATTATTTACCAAATGGAAATCCATGCTAATAAACTGATGTAACCAAGAATAACTTATCGTTACCTTCAATAAATCAGGGATAAGGCAGCAACTTAAATTGACCGAGCGTTGTCTTTTCTTAAGAAATTCAGCGATATGATTTGTCGACAAAAGCCAAGCGAGACAATGTATGAGCGTTAATCTGGATATTCAAAATATTTTGGTATTAAAACGGATGTATGAGTTACGTAACGTCCGGTTAGTCGCAGAATCACTCGGTAAAACGTCAGGAGCAATCAGCAAAAATCTGACAAAGATGAAAACTCAGCTCAATGATCCGCTATTCGTTCAGACCAAAAATGGCTTTGAACCAACAGCTTTTGTGGAAGCGAACATTGCGCATTTTGAGCAAATAATCAACAGTATTGATTCCATCAAACCACAGCATTTTTCACCAGCTCATTTTGACGGCTCAATCACTATTTATGCCAACACATTGTTTTGGGAGTACTTCGGTGACAAGTTTTACTTGGAGTTACTAAAGCACGCTCCAGAAGCAAAATTCTCATGTTTGCGCTGGGGTAGCGAAGCAAAAAAACGATTAATTGACGGTGAAAACGCCATTGCGATTCATTACTTTGATGAAGATCTGCCACAGTCAATTGTTCAGACCGAACTGGGGCGAGGAAAAGCGGTATTTTTTGTTCGACAAGATCATCCCGCTCAAAACTCCCAAGAGCTAGAAGAATACCCTTTTATACTTTTTAAAACGCCGGGATGGAACGACTACCGATACCCTGTGTTGGAAAGGCTCAAACATATGGGTTTTAGAACCACACCTAAAGTGGAAATTGAGCACCCAGCGATGATTCAAAAAGTGCTTCTGCAAACGAATCATTTTGGCATAACGATGAGTGGACATGTTCCTAAGGGTTGCCGAAGTATCGCGCTTCCTGCTGGGCTAGAGCTTGATGTTCGCTACGTGATGAGCTGTCGTCGCTCTCAACAGCAAGCTCCGGTAAATCAGTGGTTATTAGATGTAATTAAGCATGTCGCTCAGTCCTAGACTGATGACTTGCTACTGCTAATAATAGCCAAACCACACATGCGCTCTACTCACTCGCTGAACGAACATTAAAGACTCTGTATTAACCATTGAGCAAAGGTGTTTACGTGTGATTTTTCGGATGCTCGAACCATCATATAATGTGCACCAGAACTTGGCATATGCCAATTTCCAGCCTGGACTAATACGCCCTGTTGCAGCTCATCCTCAACAAGAAAGTCTCTTACCAGCAACACGCCAAGTTGATTCATCGCAGCATGAATAGCAAGCAATGAGTGTTCAAACTCGGCGACGACTTTGCTCACCTTCCCTTGATAACCTTGGTGCGTAAGCCACTCTTGCCAAGATTCATGATAACCGCCAGTACAAATTTTAGGCGCTTTAGCTAACTGCAAGAGGTCATTTATCGGGTTTAAATGCATAAAGCCGGGGCTTGCGACAACGATCCAGTTTTCTTGGGTTAATCGTATGGCTTCTTGCTCTTGCCAATCTCCATCTCCGTTAATAATTTCGATATCCGCAATCGCACTGGCGCTTGGAACTGTATTAGCAGTAGTCGAGATTTTAAAGGAGATGTCTGGGAATTGTCGCTGAAAATCAGCCAATCTTGGCATTAACCACTGAGAGCAAAAGCTGTGAGCGACATGTAAGTTAACTTGCGTATTCTTGGGACGAGTAAATAAATGCTGCGTCGTGGTCGATAATGTTTGAAGCACATGATTAACCACAGGCCAGTATTCTTGTGCGGAGCAGGTCAGCGTAAGGTGCGTGCCCTTGCGCTCGAATAACGTCGCATTGAGCTGTGACTCTAGCGATTTCACCTGTTGGCTTACGGCCGCACGAGTCACATTTAGCTCCTCTGCGGCTTTTGTAAAACTCTGTAGTCGCGCCGTGGCTTCAAAAGCTCGGAGCAAATTGAGCGGCGGTAAACTTTGCATATCATTCTCCCAAACACTTGGCTGTCATGCTATGAACTGGTGATGACAAATTGATGAAGGTGCTGAGTTTACGTATGTTGAGCACATGTCAAAGCGTCCCGATATAACTATGTTTCTACACAACTACTGAGTTAGTTAAGCGGGATCAAAAAAGCCAGCGTGATACACGCTGGCTTTTGGAACTTTATCTTAAGCAGGAATTATTCTGCTTTTTCAGTTGTTTGGTATTCAAACGCAGGAACAACCACTTCAACACGACGGTTCATTTGACGACCTTGACGTGTCTCGTTGCTTGCCACTGGGTTAGCTTCACCCATGCCTTTCACTGTCATACGCTCAGCCGCAATACCTTTTGCTTGGAACTCGTCAGCAACGGCTTTCGCACGTTTTTCTGTGAGTTGCTTGTTGTAAGCAGCAGAACCTGTCGTATCGCTGTAACCCGTGATCTCAACTTGAGCTTGTGGGTAAGTATTCATCAAATCAACGGTACCAGAAAGGTTCGACGCGTCTTTCACTTCTGCACTTTCTAAGTCGAATTGTACTGTCGCTGTTGTTTGAGCAGGGTAAACGTGATCTACAATGCGTGTTGCAGGACGTGCTTCTACTACCTCTTCAACGGCTTTTTCTTGAACGACAGGCTCAGAACCAAACTTGTAGTTGAAACCAATACCGAAGAAATCTGAATCCATGTCTTCAATTACATCATCAGACATATCTTGGTAGCGTTGGTATTCAGCACGTAGGCTCCAGTTGTAGTTGATTTGGTATTCAGCACCCAGAGAGCCAGTTGGTACGAAATCTTTCTCGTCACCAGCCATCATGTATGCAGCACCAACTTTCGCGAATAGATTCCAAGAATCCGTTAGTGGTAGGTTAAATTTAGGAGCAAGCGTCAACGCCCAAAGATCACCATCAACGGTGTTTAGGCCAGGCTTTTTGAAGTTTGCAGTGAAGTCACCAAGGTAATCAACACCATACTCTGCTGCAACGTACTTGTTGAAGCTGTAGCCTAAGTGCATAGATGCTGCAAAACTGTCGTCGTCACAAGGTTCGTTTAGGTAACACGTATCGTTTAGAGAGTTGTAACCTATTTTACCGCCCATGTAAGTGTCAGCAAGTGCAACGTTTGAGATCACACCACCAGCAAGTACAGTAGCCACTGCTATAGCGATTTTTTTCATTATTCTTTTCCTTTTTCTTGTACACAAAGCAACACATCGCGGCAGCATACTGCCGTAAAATATGAAGCCGTAACTTTCTCTTTTCTTCGAATAGAAATAGCTAAATAGCGTAGGAAAGAATCAAAAATGATATTCAAACGCCAATGACGTAAAACGGAAAAAGGTAACCTCAAGACCATCTATTCATGAGCTTCATCCGCATACCCAACCGAAAAACAAAGTTCGTTGCGTTGGTTTAGCCATAGTCAATTCGTTGCGGAGAATATCACAAAGAAGCCAACTTTCTGTGACGCAAATCACCATAAAAAGCCACTTTCTCAAATTTAAGAATCATCATTTAAGCTTGTGAATGGCAACAAATTTTTACAGGGGAGCGTGGATCTGGAGAGCACAAAAAAACAGCTCATTTAAATGAGCTGTTTTCGAAATAATGAAAAAGCGTTAACTCGTCGCGCTAAATTTTATCCGCTACGGTTAACGTTGCAGCTAATACATCTTGCCCAAACAAGACACTACGCTCAGGAGACCAACCGTAAAGTGGATCTGGGTGATTGTTGTTATCTTTAAATGGCATTTCGATTGTGTAAGACAAGCATTTGAACTGCTCTGCAACCCAATTTGAACCCACCGTCAAATTCGCTTTACCAGGCTCATCTTTATCGTAACCAATCTCATCTTGGAACTCTGGCGTAATAGTCAGTAACGCTTGCTTAAATGATGTCTCTAAAGCGGCAAGATTTTCATCGTAAGAAGGAATACCTTCTGAGCCAGCGACGAAGTTATACGGAATCGCTTCATCGCCATGAATATCTAAAAACATGTCAACACCCGTTTCCAGCATGCGCTGACGCACAAGGTAGACTTCTGGGCTCTTTTCCATTGATGGCGTTTGCCATTCACGATTTAGGTTTACACCTACTGCGTTGGTACGCAAGTGACCGCGAATACCACCGTCTGGGTTCATATTTGGTACGACGTAAAGCACCGCTTTTTCAAGCAATGCACGCGCAACCGTGTCGTTTTCATCTAACAGACGTTGGATCATACCTTCCATGAACCATTCCGCCATGGTCTCACCTGGGTGCTGACGTGCAATCATCCAGATTTTCTTTTTGCCTTCTTCTGGCTCACCGAAAGTAAGCAAGCTCATGTCATTGCCATCTAGCGTATGACCAAGCGTCTCTAGTTGGCAGTGGTGCGCGCTTTGTGCCATGTGTAACAAGTCTAAATGACGATCGTACGTGTATGGCGCAAAGTACGCGAAGTAAATTGAGCTGCGCTCAGGGATTACAGTGAAAGTCAGCGTGTCGCCATCGAACTCTGCCGGTACTCGGAACCATTCTTCACGATCGTAAGACGCAACCACATCGTAACCTTGCCATCCTTCTGGATAAGCCGATTTAGCCAAATCAAGCAATTTGATGGTGTGTGATTGCTCGGCTTCTGTCTCAAGACGGAAGTGGAACCACTGGTAGAATTCCGACATATTGTCGTTAGGAATTTTGAGTTGGATGTCGTTTTTGTCGTCCGCTTTCACTACGTGAATGCTGCCGCTATCGAAGTTGCTGAATACTTTCATTTTATGACTCACCTTTTAAATCTGAGCTTGAAAGACAGAGGCTAACACAAGGCTTCATCGCGCCCCAATGACTTTCACTGCAAACTGTCTCGTTTGTGGCTAAAGTCTTCAGTTTAGTCAAGCTTATCCGCTTTGCCTGCTGGTCCCGCGAGTTTTGCTAGCCACTTATCCCAGATAAACGGCGTTTTCTCGTTATCTTCTGCTTCCTCTTTTCGACGTACCGCGTTGCGCACTATCATAGCCCCGGTCCAGCGAAGCGGTTCTGGTGGGAAATACCCCAACGGTCCTTTGGCTAAACCACTGTTCGTCCACTCGTTATCGATTCCCAATATCAATGAAGATAAGATCTTTCCGCCCATTCGAGTCTGCGCTACACCATTGCCTGAATAACCAAATCCGTAAAAGATATTGCTCTGTTTATCTAGCTCGCCGAAAAAAGGGAAACCAGTAGCAGAACGATCAGAGCCCCCCGTCCATGAATAAGCAAACTCCTCTCCTCTCAAATGAGGAAACAACTTATCGAACGACTTGCGCAGTAGACCTTGGTAGCGTGTTGGCTTGTTAAACATTGCGTCAACTTGGTTATTGAAAGAAAACTGATTGCCGCCTTTCCCCAACATCAAACGGCCATCTGGCGTATCTCGGTAATAGTGGACGAAGATACGTGAATCCAACACGCTAAAACCTGCCTGCCAACCAGATAGAGGTAGTGAATCACCAAGCGGCTTGGTGATCACCATGTCGGAAGAAACCACCACGATACTGTTTTTGAACTGTTTAAACTGCTCCACCATCCATGCATTTAATGCCAATACCACCTGCTGCGCTTGAATGTTTCCTTTAGGTGTACAGACAATGGCAGGTTTTCCATAATCTAGACGCGTCATCGGCGTGTTCTCATAAACTTCTACACCCAGAACAATAGCAACACGGCGTAACCCCCTCACTAATAATGCAGGTTGAACGCTGGCTGCAACTGGAGAGTGAAAGCCTTCTATATGTCGAGGTGAACCCGCATTGGCACGCAGTTCCTCCACCGAGCAACGACGCCAACTGTTCACTTCTAATCGCTTTAACTCGTCCACAACTGGCTGCATTCCCCCAGTTTGAGCCTGATTGGTTGCAGTGTAATAAACCCCTTTTAACGATAATTGCGCATCGATGTTGTGCTGCTGACAAAAGTCGTCAATCTCGAGCACTGCTTGTTCCGACTCTTTTACTAACCAAGCAGCATGTTCTTCACCGAATAACCGTTTCAATGTCGGAAACTTGGTAGACCAAGTCAGCATACAACCGCCGTTTGCGCCCGATGCACCACTGCCACAAAGGCCTTTTTCAATCACGACTACCTTTTTTTCCGGAGATTGCTGCTTAATCATAATCGCGGTCCAAAGTCCGGTGTATCCGCCACCAACAATCGCAACGTCAGTATTAATGTTCTGCTGTAACGGTTGTGGCGTTTCTGGTTGCTCAGCTTCAATTGCCTGCTTGAACCAATATGAATGATGTGTCATCGGGTATCCTCGTTAGTGCGTTACATCCATTTCCGCAAACACTTTACAAACGATGATGACAATCAACGAGCAAGAAAATCTAACGCTGAGCGATAGAAAATGTTGCACTGAGAGTGTGCGAATTTTCGCTTCCAACAAAAACAAAATGGGGAGCTCGTGGCTCCCCAAAACAAACAGCAAAAATATTAGTGGTAAACAATTCGAGTCCGTCTTACTGGTTAATATTTACCGGTATCACGCATGCGGTACTCGTATTGAACATTGAGAATAGGCTGGTAAACAACTTGCCCGTCACTTTGCAAGAACTCATTTACCATGACTTTTGAGTCAGTGATAGAAAACGATTGGCGATCAACATACGTTGTAAGGCTCGTAAACTCATCACGGAGTTGTCCAGATGATTTATTTTGGTAGCTTTGGATCATGTCTCGGCCCATTTCATAAGCCGCTTGTTTGCTATCCATTACGTCGCCATGGATAGTTTCGGTGTCGTTTGTCCAATGATAACCACCAGCAAGAGCCATAGAAGGTGCAGCAATCAGAGCAATCGTACTTGCTAAAGTTGTTAAGCGTTTCATAAACCTCTCCTTACTTACCTTTACATCGGGCCAAAATTGGCTCGATACTTATAAGGTACGTATAAAGACCTAAAACACGTCAAAACAATTTCAAATAATGTTCAATTTTCGTTCAACTTATTTCACATTAACTTAGCAACTCAACGTCATATTCAGCCGACATTCGCATTTTCTTCCTTTTGAACAATGGGTTTCAACCTGACATTTCCTTACCAAACCATACAATACCTAAGGTCAATTTTCTCTTAGAATTCCAGCAAAAGAACAGTGTTCAAAACCTTACAAAAACGTCGGACACAGCAAAAACCACCTCTTTTCAGTCGTGCTTTGCATTCCTCCTTTTCGGGTTCTTCGCTGCTCGTCCGTCGGTTCTTAATTGTCGCTATTGAGCACAAGTTAATCTGGAGTGAAAATGACCGCGAACAAATCCATTTTTTACCATAGCAAATCGATTTACTCAGATGATTATGCTGATGTCTACAAGCCAATTTGGACCTACAGAGCTAAGTTCATCTTACGTGCGCTTTATTACAAACGTGCATTTAAGCACCTTTCAGACAATATTGAATCGTCATTGTTAGAGTTGCTTTGTACGCGTACACACCGATTCCTAGAAAAACCGTTTCGCCCGTATATCATCAAAAACAACTCAGCGTTCGATCGTTCTAACTTGGTGGTTGATCACTACAAAACGATTTCAGAACTGTTTTCTAAACAAACAATCGAAGAAATCTACACAGACTCGAAAGGCCTAACATTAGCCTCTTTTGAAATTGACGAAATACTGTACTCGGTGAGATTAGTATACGAAGCACGTTATCAAAAAGAAGGCGACATGAGCCTAGTGCTGCACAGCGCTGAAGATGGCAACTTCTACACGCTCTCTTTTACGCTAGGTCACATCGAATCTGGACGCAGCATTATGATTGGCGGCTTACAAGGACCGCGAAGCAGTGAAGAAAACAACGCGAAAATTAAAAAGCTAACTCGTAAGCTTTACGGACAGAGACCAAAAAGCTTGATGGTGAGCTTGCTCACTTTGCTCGCACAAATTTGGGAAGTAAATACGATTCTAGCGGTGAAAACGCAGTCCCATACTTACGCAGCTAAACGTTACAGCAAAGGGCGAATAAAAACGGATTACGATGCACTCTGGCAAGAATTGGGCGGCACCGAATACAATCGTCATTTTTACTCAATTGATGTAAATGCACCCCGTCGAGATATCGAAGGCATGTCGCGCTCTAAGCGTTCGATGTATCGTCGCCGTTATGAATGGCTAGACAACACCAAGATCACTTTCGAACAAATATTAAAAGGCGAGCAAGCTAAAAGCTAAGGAGAAGCGTTCATGCGTTATTCATTCATTACTGCTTTAGTGTTGTCGGCTTTTTCTTTGTCAGCCAATGCAGAAACCAGTGAGCACATCATAGGTACAAACATTGGCTATGGCGATGTGAACTACGATGCTCCGACAAGCAAAGAATCAGGCGACATGTTCTTAGGTGAAATATATTACCGCTACATGCCAACACATAACTTTGGTATCGAAGCAGGTTATAAAGGCGCGTTTGACGGTATCGGCTCGATACTCGTGAGTCCGATTTCAGAAGTCACCGATACGAGCTTCTCCGGACCTCGCTTGAGTGGCTATGCTAGCTATCCTCTGGGTTCAGGTTTCGAACTGTACGGCAAGGCAGGTGTCACTCTCTACACTCTCGAGTACACTTATAAAGTGAACGGTCAGAGCAAGAACATCGAACACTCAAGTGTCGGAGGTGAAGCGGCTGGCGGTATCGGCTGGAGCTATAAACACTTTGGTTTGAATGCAGAATATGTGTACTCAAAAAACAGCGATTTTGACTCTAGCGGCGTGATGTTTGGTGCGCAACTGCGTTTTTAAACAAGGCTTACAAGTTAATACAAAAGGCAGCGAGAAGCTCATTCGCTGCCTTTTTTCGTGAATATAGGTCAATACGTAAGCGCGAGAATGATCCCCGCCACGATAGAAGTAACGCCAAGCCCTCGGGTGAGATACCATTTCTCAGACAGAAACCAAATCCCCATAAACAATCCAAACACGATGCTGATTTGCCTTAGTGCCACCACCAAACTTACGTTGTCGGTCATGGTCATCGCAAACAACACCAAGCCGTAGGTGGATGCCATCATTACCCCTGCCATGCTGGCTGTTTTGCGGATCTGCCACGCTGTCTTAATCTCATCTGGCTTGTCCGTAACTAAGCACCACACAAGAGCAGGAATACCAATTGCCCAAAACTGCACGCCCAAGTAGAAGATTGCACTGTACTGATCATTCAAGATCTCTGATGCTTGTCCTGTGAGTAAACTCAGCGCTTCTTTATCGACTACCGAGTAACCCGTTGTGCCTATTGCGGCAATCAATGCCCAGAACACACCAACGTTCAAATAAGAGCCCAATGTCATCTGACGAAAATTCGTCAGTGGTACAAGCATACAACCAAGAGTAATTAGTAAGAATCCAAGCCACTGCTGACTAGATAATTCATGTCCCAATGCAACACTGATTGCGCCGACCATCATCACTGGCAGCGCCCGAGCAATCGGATAAACCACACCCACATCAGCGTGCTTATAAGCGACAATCAAACCAACCAGGTAAACCATTTGTGAAATGCCGCTAATGAACAGCAATCCCCAAAACTCACTCGGTAATGATGTCCAGCCAATGGTTGCCAAATACCAAATCAAATAAGGGGTAAGAATGAAACATGCAGAAAAGCTGGCGGCCATGGTAAACGCGAGCCCTGACCCAGAGTTGCTTTTGCCAAGGATATTCCAGCCAGCATGAAGAACAGCAGAGAAAACGACGAGACCAATCGCCAACAAATCCATTTCAATGTTCCTGTCTGAATAAAATAAAGGCCCCGAGATGGAGCCTTAGATAATGAGAAAATCCACTTAACGATGGAGTTCCGCCAGAGATTCAATGCTAATGGCATCGTGTCGCCAATATTCGATATCGCAATCAATCAACTCACCGTGTTGGTTATAGTTGATGCGCTCCACCACCATCGCTGGCGTACCGGCTGTCGCGCGCAGTGCCTGAGCCATTTCACCCAACAAAGTGCTGGTTGAAATGCGGTAGCGAATCTTTTGATACGTCACGCCATAATGCTCGCGGTAAATGTCCGTCAGTGAGTTTGACAAATCATAGTCCAGCAGATTCGGAAACAGCTCTGGGCGAATATAGTTTGTTACGAATACTACAGGTCTATCTTCAAGGTATCGCACACGGTCGACTCGATACACGTCCGAGAAAGGTTGCAAGTCCAGCAAGCGTGCCGCTTGTTTGTTTGCCAACGTTCCTTTTGCTGCGACCAACTCCGTTTTTGGCACGCGATTTTGCGCTTTCGCCATGTTCGGGAAGTTCAGAGTTTGGGTTGGGTCGTAACGCAATGGCTCGGGTGAGATAAACCAACCTCGGCGATCTTCGCGATAGATTCGACCTTCTGCTTCCAGCAGTGATAAAGCTTCACGCAGAGTGACGCGTGTAGTATCGAACGACTCCGCCAACTTACGCTCTGCTGGCAGTTTTTGACGCGGCGATAGCATGCCCGCTTCAATCTGTTCAACAATCGAATCTTTAATTTTTACGTATTGCACGAAGTGTCCTTATCTTTTGCGCCAAGCTTGTGTGCGATTCTCTAACAATTTACCCAAAGTCATCTGAACAATCTTCGCAATTGCGGCAGCCATCATGATCATCACAGCCATTGCCGCTGCAGCGCCAGTTTGACCTGCATCGTCCATATTCAGAATCGAGACCGAAGCCGGAATCGTATCGGTTGAGTAAAGGAATACTACCGCAGAAGTGGTGGTCAATGCATTAACAAACAAGTAAGTCGCAATGTCCAAAATCGCAGGTAAACACACAGGTAATGTCACTTTAAAGAACAACTTGTATTGAGGAAGCTTCACCGATGCAGCTGTGGCTTCAATCTCCGATGGCAACTGCTTTAGCGCTGTCAGGGCTGTCATGTGACCCACGGTGTAGTAATGCACTACCGTGTTAATCACCAAGAATGCCATAGTGCCATAAAGCACGTTCAGAGGATTGTTCGCATCATTGAAGTAAAAGATGTAACCCAAACCAAGCACCATACCCGGTACCGCCATTGGCACCACGCTAAGCATTTGCATCACCTGACGAATTGGACCAAACGCACGCCCTTTCTCAATGCAGTAAGCACCGACAAAGATGATGGCTGTACCAATAACTGCCGTCCAACCTGCCAGCGTTAACGAGTTGAAGAATGGGCTCCAACCGTAGGTGCTCATTTCAGCAAAATTGTAGTTGTTTAGCGTCAGCGCTTTGTTCCAAGGCCAGAACGTAACTAACGAGCCATAAACCGCCATGCCAAGCACAGCCAACACTGCGATAGAAATGATGCTGCAGTAAACCAAACAAATGCTGTCGCGCGCTTTGTTGGGTTCTGGCTGATATGGCACCGAGCGAGTGTCAAATAAGCTCTTTTGTTTTTTCTGTACCCAACGGTCTGCGCCGAACGCCATTACCGCAGGGAATAACAACATAATGCTGGTCACCGCACCCATGGCAAAGTTTTGTTGTCCCACAACTTGCTTGAAGATGTCAGTCGCCAGAACGTTGTAGCTTCCACCAATCACTTTCGGCACACCAAAGTCCGTGATAACTAGCGTAAAGACGACGATAAGCGTACTGATCAAACCGTATTTCGCCGCAGGTAACGTCACCATAAAGAAGGTTTTGATGGGTGAGGTTTTAAGTGCACGTGCTGCTTCATACAAGCGGGCATCTGAAGTGCGCAGCGAAGTGGTCAAAATCATCAATGCATGAGGGAAGGTCCAGAAGATCAAACCCATCGAGATACCAATCACGCCGTAAATCGAGTTTCCTAACAACATATCTTTGGCAATGCCTTGATTACCGAAAAGGAAGATCAAACTGATCGCCGGCAACAACGAAGGCGCAAGAATTGGCGCAGTGCCTAGGATTTGAAACAAACCTTTAAACGACATACATGAACGAGTCAGCGCGTAGGCATAACCAAACGCAAGCACACCCACTACCGAGGTCACTATCACGCCCAAAGTGAAGGTGTTTCCCACCGACACCCACAAGCTTGAAGAGGAAAAGTACGTCGCAAAGTTTGCCAGACCGACAAATTCGCCATTGGCATTTTGCACACTCTTGGTCAACATTGCCCAAAGCGGCATTAAGATGAACAGCACCATCATGGTCGACAAACCAGCGAGCAAACCGAACAACACAAGGTTGTCGCGGCTAACACGTCCGAGTAAGGATTTTGCTTTGTCTTGTGTAGTCAGGCTATTCACCGTCATTGTCTTCGCATCCATGTTTACACCTACGCCGCTAGCGCTTTATCAACCGAGGGCACGGCGTAACCATGCAGCCCTTCTTCAGCAAACTGGATGTAACGTACATCGCCCGCCTTGATATTGAGTTTTTGAACCGTTTCCACAGGCACATCCACGACGATGGTTTTCGTTGAGCTGTCGTTTTGCAATACGCAATCAATGCGGAAAAACGCCCCCAAAAACTCGGTAGCCGTTACTCGCACTGGTAAAGAGTTGGTGTAGTTTTCAACGAACTTGATGCTTTCAGGACGCACCGCAAGGTCGAAGCGATCACCACGTTGGATCTTACGATTGGTCAAGCTTGGCGCTGGCATTAGGGTTTCTGCAATGCGTACTTGGGAGTCCGTTGCGACTGAGGTTTCAATAAAGTTCATGCTGCCGACAAACTCAGCGACAAAGCGCGTTGCTGGTTGCTGGTAGATCTCTTGAGGTGTGCCGACTTGCTCAATCACGCCATGGTTCATTACCACGATACGATCCGCCATCGACAGCGCTTCGTCCTGATCGTGCGTAACCATGATGGTGGTGATGCCCAGCTTGCGTTGCAGCTTACAAATCTCGTCACGTAAGTGAACACGCACTTTTGCATCCAGCGCTGACAGCGGCTCATCCAATAACAGTAAACCCGGAGATAGCGCCAATGCACGAGCCAAAGCAACACGCTGTTGTTGACCGCCAGAAAGTTGATTAGGGAATTTCTCGCCAGAGGTTGGAAGACCAATAGTTTCTAGCCAGTAATCCACCTTCTCTAACGCTTCTTTGGTCGACATACCTTGGTTTTTCAAACCCACCGCAATGTTCTCTTGCACAGTTAGGTTCGGAAACAGCGCATAAGATTGGAATACGATGCCGAAATCGCGCTTCTCTGGTGGTAGGAATGTGGTCTCTCGACCGTTTTGAAAAATCGCACCAGACGTTGGCAAGTCTAAACCTGCAATGGCACGTAGCAGAGTGGTTTTACCGCAGCCAGAAGGACCAAGAAAACAAACGAACTCGCCCTTTTCAATCGCTAGCGAGATTTTCTTTAATGCAGTGAACTGTCCGAATTGCTTCACTACATTTTCGATATTTAGGTAATGTTGGTTAGTTGACATAACACACGCTCCAAATGGTATATACCAACTTTAGTTTTGGAGTGTTACGTTCCAATGACAAATTTATAGCCAGAAGATGACAAATAGATGAAGGGTGGTGGGGTTTGTTCAAGTGGTAATTAGAGATTCCCGACTCACTCCTTCATCGCTCTCGAGAATGACGTGGTGAGTGTGGATTACAAATTCTGAATCACACGTATTGCCTAGAATTACGAGCTTTGACTTACACTCCATATGCTTAATATCGTCATTCCGGACGAGCCTAAGCGAGCCATCCGGAATTTCTTACAAGCACTATTTTCTGAGATTCCCGACTCACTCCTCCGTCGCTCTCGAGAATGACGTTGTGAGTGCGGATAGAAGCTCCCAACTTTCTTAAGTCCGTCATTCCAGCGAACCTAGGTGAGACTAGGAATCTACTTGCAGCAAACTCTGAAATAACAGAGAAAACAAAAAATCCACCTCAACCGAGGTGGATTTCAGTATTCAACTCAAAGCAAATTCGATTAAGACTTTGGCTCTGATTTCGCGTCAAACTTCTCAGACCAAGCCGCTAGAATCTCTGCACGCTTGCTGCCCATTTGCGCGAAGTCCATCTTCGCCATGTTCTCTTGAACGTTCGGGAAGTTAGACACTGTCGCTTTCACTTCTTTATGTGCAACCACTGGGTACATTTCTACGTAAAGCTCGTTTGCTGCTTTAGAGATTGACCAGTCGACAACACGTTTCGCTGCATCAGACTCTTTTACTAGACCAACAGCTTCTGATTCCCAGCCGATGCCTTTTGGTGTGATCACCGCTAGTGGCGCACCCTGTGTTTTCAGCTTCGCGCCGCGACTTGCCATCGAAATACCGATAGCCACTTCACCCATGCCCGCTTGAACACATGGCTTAGAGCCCGAGTGCGTGTAGTGTGCAATGTTCTTGTCTAAGTCACGCATGTAGTTCCATGCCTGATCTTCACCCATGTTTTGTAGCCAAGCAGAAACCTGCATGTAGCCAGTGCCTGAAGACGCTGGGTTCGGCATTGCAATGTGACCTTTGTAAACCGGCTTCGTTAGGTCTTCCCAAGACGTTGGTTTCGGTAGGTTAAGTTGTTTCGCTACCGCTTCGTTGAAACAAACTGCGTTAAAGAACGCATCGTTACCAAACCAAGCTTGGTTTGATTGAGGGTCGTTTAGGTTCGCGTGCAGCTCTTCCAAACCTTTTGGTGTGTAAGGCTTAAGAAGACCTTCATCTTTAAGCAGTGCCATTGACGAGCCAGCAAGACCCCAAACCACTTCCGCTTGAGGGTTGTTCTTTTCTGCCAGCAATTTCGCCGTCATGATACCGGTTGAATCGCGAACCCACTTAATCTTGATATCTGGGTTATCTTTCTCAAACGCAGACTTGTATTTCGCAAGAATGTCAGTTTCGAAAGCGGTGTAAACCGTGACTTCCTGTGCTGCCATTGCATTCGTAGCTAGCAGAGAGACAAGTGCAGCCAGCGATCCTTTCATCAAACGGTTTTTCATCATTTTCTCCAGTTAATTTGGCTAAGTTTTCATTTGGTCTGTACCAGTTGACGATATACACCCTACTGAGCCTTTGTGACGAAATCATGACCATTAAATGGCAGTTTTACGAAAATTTGCGATGAATAATCGTTCAATTGATCCGCCATTTTCTGGATATTAAAGTTTTATGAAATTGGATATTCGCCTATTTACTGCCCTTTTCTTCCTCGCTAGAGTGAACTCGAAATTTGGTGTAGACCAATTAGCCTATTCTGATGGAAATCGAGATGAAAAACGAATACCTACTACTGACTCCAGGTCCTCTATCTACTTCTGAAACGGTACGTGAAGCCATGCTTAAAGACTGGTGTACTTGGGATGATGAATACAACAAAGACATTGTAGAAGTGATCCGCACTAAGCTTGTAAAACTGGCGACGGAGCAAGACGGCTACACCTGCGTACTAATGCAAGGTAGCGGCACCGCATCAGTAGAAGCGACGATTGGCAGCGCCATTGGCAAAAATGGAAAGTTGTTGGTTGTCGACAACGGTGCTTACGGTGCACGTATCGCTCAAATCGCTGATTACCTAAATATTCCATGCCATGTAGTTTCCCCAGGCGAAACATCACAGCCACACTTGAACGAGGTGGAAACTGCATTGGCATCGGATCCTGCGATCACACACGTGGCGATTGTTCACTGCGAGACAACCACTGGCATGCTCAACCCAATTGAGGCATTTGCTTCTGCGGCAAAAGCACACGGTAAAGTGGTGATTCTCGATGCCATGTCGAGCTTTGGTGGCATTCCTATCGATATCGCAGAGCTAGGCGTCGATTTTATGATCAGCTCTGCAAACAAATGTATTCAAGGCGTGCCGGGCTTTGGCTTTGTGATTGCGAAACAAACAGAGCTCGAAAAGTGCCAAGGTCAGGCACGTTCTTTGAGCCTTGATCTTTACGACCAGTGGCACTGCATGGAAGTGAACCACGGTAAATGGCGTTTCACGTCTCCTACGCACACGGTTCGTGCTTTCTACCAAGCATTGTTAGAGCTGGAACAAGAAGGCGGCATTGAGGCTCGTCATAACCGTTACCAAACTAACCAGAAAACACTGGTTGCAGGTATGCGCTCTTTGGGTTTCGAACCGCTACTGAGTGATGACCTTCACTCACCAATCATCACTTCTTTCTACTCTCCAACGCACAGTGATTACCAGTTCAAAGCGTTCTACACGCGTTTGAAAGAGCAAGGCTTCGTGATTTATCCGGGTAAGGTATCGAACGCAGATTGCTTCCGTATCGGCAACATTGGCGAAGTTTACCCAGCAGATATCGAGCGCTTAATCGGTGCAATTGAAAAAGCAATGTACTGGCAAGTTGCGTAAAGCAGCCTTCTGATTGAGAGAGCGTTATGACTCAGAATATCAAACCGACCCATTTCCGCAGCGAAGGCGATGTCAACACAACACCAGCGCGCCAAGCTTGGAATGCATCGATGGATGACGAACGCACGCAAGCATTACTAAAGCGTGATTCGGAGGTCTTTCTTCATCAAGCCATGTCGACGCCTTGCTTAGATACCTTGGAAGCAGCAGAAGGCATCTACATCCAAGATGCCACCGGCAAAAAGTACATGGACTTTCATGGCAATAACGTCCATCAGCTAGGCTATGGTCATCCGCATGTGATTAACCGTGTGCAAGAGCAAATTGCCAAACTGCCGTTTTCACCACGTCGTTTTACCAATGAAACTGCGATTGAATGTGCCGAAAAACTCACCCAAATCTGTGGCGGCGAATTGAATCGCGTGCTGTTTGCTCCGGGTGGCACATCTGCGGTTGGCATGGCACTTAAACTAGCGCGCCACATCACGGGCAACTACAAGGTGGTGTCTCTGTGGGATTCCTTCCACGGCGCATCGTTGGATGCCATCTCAGTGGGCGGCGAAGCGTGTTTCCGCCAAGGTATGGGACCATTAATGGCAGGTGTTGAGCGAATCCCACCAGCCGTATCTTACCGTGGTGCTTTCCCAGTCGCGGACGGCAGCGATGTGCATTACGCCGATTACCTCGAATACGTGATTGAGAAAGAAGGTGGCGTGGGCGCGTTTATCGCAGAAGCAGTTCGTAATACCGACGTACAAGTGCCGAGTAAAGCCTATTGGAAACGCATCCGCGAAATCTGTGACAAACAAAATGTCATGCTGATCATCGACGACATCCCTAACGGCATGGGTCGCAGTGGTGAATGGTTTACCTACCAAGCCTACGACATCGAGCCAGATATGCTCTGCATCGGTAAAGGTTTGGGTGGTGGCTTAGTGCCTATCGCAGCCATGGTAACCAAAGACAAATACAACACCGCCGAGCAAATCTCCATGGGCCATTACACTCATGAGAAAAGCCCTATCGGTTGTGCTGCAGCACTGGCAACCATGGAAGCTATTGAGCAAGACGGCTTGCTAGATAAAGCCAAAGCTGACAGCCAGTTCATGCGTGAAAAGTTGCTAGAGATGAAAGCTAAGTACCCAGTGATTGGTGATGTGCGTGGCATCGGCATGTTATGGGGCATTGAACTGGTCACTGACCACGAAAGCAAAGCACGCGCGTATGACGAAGCGGAAGCTGTGCTGTACCAATGCCTCAACAACGGAGTGAGTTTCAAGGTATCGCAAGGTAACGTGATTCAACTCAGCCCACCGCTGATCATCACTCGCGAACAACTGACAGAAGCGTTGGCAATTTTCGAAGAAGCCATCGCCAAAGTGTGCAAAGACTTTAACTACTTTTAGGGTCGACTGACCTCAACAAAAACCAATTTATCCAGAGCGCGGTTCCAATGTGTGGGCAGCGCTCTGGCAAGCAAGAAAAAGGATTGAACATGAGCAACTCACCAATTCAAGCAGTGATCTTTGACTGGGCTGGCACTATCGTCGATTTCGGCTCTTTTGCGCCAACTAGCATCTTTGTGGAAGCATTCAAACAAGGCTTTGATTTTGAAATCGACCTTGAAGAAGCGCGCGAACCAATGGGTCTTGGCAAGTGGGATCACATCCAAGCAGTGGGTCGTATTCCTGCCGTTGATAAGCGCTGGAATGAGAAGTTTGGTCGCTCAATGACCAGCGAAGATATCGACGCTATCTACGCAGCATTCATGCCGCTACAAAAAGCAAAAGTGGCGGACCATGCAGACCCAATCCTTAATGCGATTGAAGTTGTGAACGGTCTGAAAGACAAAGGCATCAAGATCGGTTCTTGTTCTGGTTACCCCCGCGAAGTGATGGATGTGCTGATTCCTGTGGCTGCGGATTACGGCTACAAACCGGATTACGTAGTAGCAACGGATGACCTGTCGCAAGGTGGTCGCCCAGCACCATTTATGGCACTGAAAAACGTGATTGAGCTGAATGTTACCGACGTTAATGCGTGTATCAAAGTGGATGACGCCGCACCGGGCATCGATGAAGGTCATAACGCTGGTATGTGGACCGTTGGTTTGCTGCTTTCTGGTAACGAAGCAGGTCTAACTTTTGAAGAATACCAAGCCGCGGACGAAGCAACGCTTGATGCCGCTCGTGAAAAAGCGCGTGCAAAACTGCTCAAGAGCTCGCCGCACTACCTTATCGATACGATCGCTGACTTCCCAGAAGTGGTTGCAGATATCGAACGTCGCCTAGCAGCAGGTGAGCGTCCTTAGTCTTCATCTTCCACAAATAAATGAAACAAACGCCCCTTACGTGAGGGGCGCTTTTCTTTTTGGCACTATCTTAAGGAGGTTTGGCTTATTGAAGCGTAGTTCCGTTAGATAGCAGCTTCCTTGTCGGCTCTTGCTCGGTGTATTCGACCGCATCGTGAGCGGCGAGCTTATCGACTTCCGCCTGTTCACCCACCACAATCAACACATGTTGTTTCACCAGAGCGTCGACTACTTCAATGTTGTGCTGACGAAGAAGCGCTCTCACTTCGCTCTCTTTTCCTTCATGATACTTAATAAAGTAACGTTCAGGTTGCTGCTCGGCTTGATCTTGGCGTTCATCCACGAGAGGAAATCCTTGATTGTTTGCCAAGCTGCTTGAGCTCAGTCCGATTGCCAATAGTGCGGTAGCGCCTACCGCAGACAAAGAAAGTAAGGTCAACTTCTTCATAGTCACTCCTTATTGAAAGGTCAGAGTCCAACTGTTGATGGTGCCTGTGTCTCTTCTGGCACTGTCTACCGCTTTTAGTTCCCATGTACCTTGCGATTCAAAACCAGAAAAATCCGCTTGGAACGTGTTTTTTATATCGTTAGCGCTGCCGCCAGTATTATTGTGAAGTACAACTTCTCCACCAGTCGGTGACGTTAAAGTCACTCGTAGATCACCGATGTAAGTGTGGCTAATATCAACGTCAATACTTACTGTGCCTGAATCACCAGAGCGATCGACTTCTACTGCACTGATTGCGCCAGAAGATTTATTATCTGGAATCGCAACAGGGCTGGTATTTGAGAAGCTAGAGTCCGAAGAGCTACCACCATCAGGTCCATTACAGCCAGCGTCCAAGAACAGCTTCGCCGCTTCAGCATTAACTAGGCCGTGGCCAGTACGGTTGTCTCGACCAGCAACATCAATATCTGTTGCAGTTTTCACTAGGGCATTACGTACTTGCGCTGCTGTACAGGTTGGGTGGTAACTCCACACCAAGCCAGCTACGCCCGTTACGTGCGGTGTCGCCATTGATGTACCATTGTAGTACTCGTAATCTTCACCAGAGGTTGTTGCAACAGTAATTTCCTGACCAACATACCCCAATAGCTCTTGACCAAATGCACGATCAACCGTTACCGAAACCATACGATAAGCGTTGTTTGTGTCTACCAAGAATGGGTTTTGTAAACCAGGTAGTTCAGAGTTGCTGTATACGATTGCAGCTCGCGCACCCGCATTGTAACAAGCCTGAACCGCATCTACTTCAGGGTAGTTTCCTGAAGACTGGTTGCCGATACGCTCAGTCAAACAAATTTTGCCCGACATATCACCACAGTTAACGTTACCGCCAGATACATCACAGCTATCTAGCATTGCCGTTACTGAACCCGCGATTGGATCCGGAACATACGAAGAACCGTTATTGATCAAACGATTGTGAGGAACAATCCCACGATCAAACTGGCTTACACCATTCAAGGTAATATCAGAAAGTTTACCTTCACCTACCGTAACCGTTGATAAGATCGCCACACCCGGGCCTGAGATCTCAACTTGATTAGTAGATTGTGAGAACGCTGCATGATCATTTTGATTATCAACAGCCGCAACAGACATCACTGAGTCATAAGAAGCTGGATAGCTGTGCGCTGTATTGCCATCATTACCTGCAGCGGCAATCAATAGAACGCCTTGATCGTAAATATTTTGCAGTGCATTTTGCTCAGTTCGGCTTGATTGACTACCACCAAGGCTCATGTTCACAACGTTAGCACCATTATCGGCACAGGTCTGGATTGCTTTAACAAGCCCAGATGAGTAACCCCAACCCGATTCGTTAAATACTTTCACGATGTGCAAATTAACATTCTGGTTTGGCATCACACCCTTTACACCTTCGGTGTTGGCAATCGCAGCAATCGTACCCGCGACGTGAGTACCGTGGGCATTGTTGTTACCCGGATCACTCCATGATCCCGTACCACTATCGTTAGTACCAGCAACGCGGTTACCGCTTAGGTCGTTGTGCGAAATGTCGTACCCTGAATCGATAATACATACAGTGCGATTACCCGCATTGAAGTCAGCTAGCAGTTGAGCATTAACCGCTTCATATCCCCATGGAGTCGTTTCGCTGAGCAAATAGCGAGGTGGATCGACTTCCACGTATTCCACATCACTACGATTGCGAAGCGGCTCTAAGTCATCGCCATCCAGTTCAACGCTGTAAATGGCGCGATTGCCCAGTTTTTCCACCTTACGTGCCTTCACCTGTTCTAGAACAGACTCCTGCGCGATTCGTGGCCCCCAGAATGAGTTACCACCCATTGAAGAACGGCTGACTGCATCTTCTTTGAATTTGACGATGTACTTCGTCGGTAACTTAGATTCATCAAATCGCATTGGTGGAGCCGCAAACGCTGACATCGAAGTGGTCAGTGCTATTGCTACGGCAGACAACGAAAATAAGCCTTGTTTTTTACTTGTTGTGTAGTGCATTTGCCCTATTCCTTATTTGAGCTAATTTTTATTCACTATATTCTCATTAAAAGTCATCATCATGATGTTTGCATGAGAGCTTCAGCTATAGTTTACAGAGCAAAAATGCCAAACAATTTGTTTCATGAATATACAAATTTGTACAAAAGATCATTCAATAAACACTTTAAGTTAACATTAAAAATCACCGACAAAACCTTATAAAGCAATTACTTAATTAACAAAAAGTGAATGTTAAATTAATGTTAGTGAGTAATTATTCTAAATATCACCCATTTAATCGATTGCTATGCTGAATGGATTTTTTGACCGTGGTGCCAAAACTGAAATATTGAATATTTAGTTGTTGACTGTCTTGAGCATTTACTCAGAATTAGAAGGTTTAGTGAGAAAAATTCTCATCTAAATACTGTTATAGCCGAGCGTATTCACGCATTCGGAACAATAACCATTACAAGAAGAGTGAATGATGAAAAAAACAATCACACTATTAACTGCATTACTTCCGCTTGCCTCCGCCATTGCAGAGGAGCCAACTTTATCACCAGCAATGGTTTCTGCGGCTGAAGTGGTTAGCGCGCAAGAAAATCAAACTTATACGTACGTTCGATGCTGGTATCGTACGAGCCACTCTAAGGACGATGCGGCTACCGATTGGAAATGGGCAAAAAACCAAGATGGTAGTGACTTCACTATCGATGGTTATTGGTGGAGCTCTGTCTCATTTAAAAACATGTTCTACACCAATACCTCACAAAACGTAATTCGCCAGCGTTGTGAAGAAACACTAGATCTAGCGAGCGAGAACGCAGACATTACATTTTTTGCTGCTGACAATCGTTATTCTTATAACCACACGATCTGGAGCAATGATGCTGCAATGCAACCAGATCAAATCAACAAGGTAGTGGCTTTGGGTGATAGCTTGTCTGATACAGGCAACATCTTTAACGCGTCCCAATGGCGCTTCCCTAACCCGAATAGCTGGTTCTTGGGTCACTTCTCAAACGGTTTTGTTTGGACGGAATACGTTGCTAAAGCCAAAAACTTACCGCTATACAACTGGGCAGTTGGTGGCGCAGCAGGTGAAAACCAATACATCGCGCTAACTGGTGTCGGCGAACAAGTTTCTTCTTACTTAACCTACACAAAGCTGGCGAAGAACTACAACCCTGCTAACACATTGTTTACGTTAGAGTTTGGTTTAAATGATTTCATGAACTACAACCGTAGCGTGCCGGAAGTAAAAGCGGATTACGCTGAAGCTCTGATTCGTTTAACAGACGCTGGCGCGAAGAACTTCATGTTGATGACACTGCCTGATGCAACCAAAGCACCACAGTTCAAATACTCAACACAGGAAGAAATTGAAACGATTCGTGCGAAAGTATTGAAGATGAACGAGTTCATCAAAGCACAAGCGATGTACTACAAAGCCCAAGGCTACAACATCGCATTGTTTGATACACACGCACTGTTTGAGAAGTTAACCTCGGCACCAGAAGAACACGGTTTCGTAAATGCAAGCGACCCTTGCTTAGACATCAACCGTTCATCCTCTGTTGACTACATGTACACTCACTCATTACGTTCTGAATGTGCAGCATCTGGCGCAGATAAGTTCGTGTTCTGGGATGTGACTCACCCAACCACAGCAACGCATCGTTATGTGGCTGAAAAAATGTTAGAAAGCAGCAATAACTTAGAAGAGTTTCGCTTTTAATAAGCCGTTGTTGTTCATTGCAAGTTAATCTGCATAAAAATGACCACGATGCTTCGTGGTCATTTTTTATCGATATCGACCCCCGATAACGGGTTTGTTTGAGCTCGCTTACTTCAAGCCGTTGATTTAGAGACGTTGACTTTGAGCAGTCTCATTCAGCGTTCTGTTTTGGTACGTTACCGCGGAAGCTGTTCACCATAATAGAGATCAACGTCTTTAAGGTTTCATCATCACTGCGGTATGAGTAGGCTCGTATACCCGTAAACTGAACCTGGAACAACTGAGCAAGAAGCAATGTATCCTGGGCTTCAATTTCGCCATTCTCGATTGCTCGCTCAAACAGCTTTGCAAGAAAAGATTCAAATTGGTTTGCTAAGCTGTTTGTTTGATTGCGCAGCGCATTAAAATCCTCAGCAAATTCACTTGCTGATTTGACTAACATGCACACTTCACTGGGATTGGAGTCTCGCTGATTGATAACCACATCAATCGCGAAAGCTTCTATTGCATCTAGAACCGTTGTGTTCTGAGCTAAATGCAACTCAAACAGGGCTTGCAAGTTCGCAACGTACATTTTTAGCGCTTCACAATATAGCCCCTCTTTTGACCCAAACGTCGCATAAATACTTCCAGGACGCAGATTCACGCTATCTTGTAAATCACGTGTAGATGTTGCATGAAAACCTTTCTTCCAGAATAGATCCGAGGCGGCTTTCACCACTTCATCACGTTGGAATTTCTTTGTATTCGCCATGAGCAATTATTAATTTTGAACATATGCTCAATTTTATATTGAGCGACCGCTCAAAATCAACTATCCTGTTCTTGCCTAATTCGCTCATATCCAATTACAGGAGATTTAAACATGGCAGAATTTAAACTGTATACCGCAGAAAACGCACCCGAAGGATCAAAGCATCTGATTGAAAATTCAGTCAAAGCGTTTGGCATGCTACCAAATCTTCATGCTGTTATGGCTGAAGCGCCAACCTTGCTTGAGGGTTATCAAGTTGTGCATGAGCTCTTTCAACAAACATCATTTAACGCAGAAGAATTGACCGTCGTATGGCAAACCATCAACGTTGAACATGGTTGTCACTACTGCGTTCCTGCTCATAGTGCGATCGCGGCGTCAATGAAAGTGGATCAGGAGATTGTTGATGCTCTCGTCAACCAAACACCATTGGCAGACGAAAAACTTGAAACACTACGAGAAACAACGCTTCAAATGGTGCGTCAACGTGGTGTAGTGGAAGAGTCTCAGATAGAGAAGTTCTTTGCGGCAGGTTACGGACAGCAGCAACTGCTTGAAATTGTACTTGGTCTAGCGCAAAAAGTGATGAGTAACTACACCAATCACCTAGCTGACACCCCGGTTGATGCACCTTTCAAGAAGTTCGCCAAGTAACTTAAGCTTTTATTACTGGTCCCATCAATGGGACCAGTAATACCTTCAAAAAAGGCTTTGTTGCATGACGCTTCGCTAGTGTGCGCTGATCCCTAATTACAACGGCGCGACGTCGGTTCCTCCTAAAGACTGGTAAAGCGTAACCTGAGTGAGAAACTGGTTGTAGCGGTTTTCCAACAAAGAAGCTTGCGCGTTTCTGGTGTCTTCTTGTGCATTCAAATAGTCCATGATCGACGTCGAGCCATACTGATACCGCGCAGCATAAATGGACTCAGCGGCACTTGCGGCATCATACTGTTCTTGTAAACGCGCCGCCTGATACTTCAATTTCTCGCGTGCCGACAAGGCATTTTCGACATCTTGGAATGCGGCGTACAACACTTGGCGATAACTCACAATAGCCGATTGATAGTCTAAATCGGCAATGGCTTGGCTATTTTTCATCTCATTCCACTGCAAAAACGGTAGCGTCATATCCGCACCTAAGCTGCCAATCGGGTTGGAAAGCAGGTCTTTAAGCGCTTGTGACGATCCACCCAAAGCCCCAGTGAGCGTCAGCTTGGGCAAGTAGTCCAAATCTGCTGCGTCTTTATTTGCTAGCGCGGCTTTGACTTCATAGATCGCTGCTTTAATGTCGGGTCTGCGGATCAATAAATCAGACGGAGCACCAACACTCAACGATGGCATATCGCCTTCAGGCAGCATTTGGATGTTTGCACTGATGCTCTTCGGCGGTTGATTGAACAAAATCGCAAAGGCGTTGTTTACCTCAAGTAAACTCTGTTCAAACTCACTTTGCTGCGCTTGTAAGCTTGCCAACGTACGTTTGGCTTCAAGCACATCTAACTGATCCACAGCGCCAAGTTGGTACTGTTTTTCAATCAATTGTAGCGTTTGAGCTGCGTCTACCACATTACGCTGGCTGAGGTGTAAGCGCTGTTGCAGATAGCCGATTTGCCAATATAGCGATGCCGTCGTTGCTACCAAACTTTGTGCGGTCGCCTCGCGATCTTGTTGACTTGCCATCGCCGTCCACTTAGCTTGGTCAACGTCTGCCGAGATTTTTCCCCACAAATCCAACTCGTAATTGACGGACAAGTTGGTGCTGTAGCTATCTGCCGATTCCCCGCTATCAAGAGATTTTTGAACTTGTCCTGATGTGGAAGAACTCAACGTAGGGAAAAGGTCATCTTGCGCTAAACCCAGCTGTAAACGCGCTTTCTTTAGCGTTAGCGTTGCCAGCGTCAAATCGTTATTTTGAGCCAACACCTGAGTAATGTATTGATTAAGCGTTGGGTCGTTAAACGCCAACCACCAAGGATCCATACTGACATCACCCGCAACATGCATCTGTTGCCAATTTGCAGGCACTTGCACCGCAGGTGCTTGATAGTCACTACGCATAAGCGACCCACAACCTGACAACCATACTGCACTTAAGGCGGCCGCGACCAATCGAGTTTTGAATTTCATTGTGTTACTCATTTTTAGTCTCTCGCTAGCGCTTCTATCGGATCGAGTTTGGCGGCATTGCGAGCGGGTAAAAAGCCGAAGGCGATGCCAATCAACGTTGAGCAAATAAACGCCCAGATGATCGAGTTCATTGAGTAAATCATTTGGAAGCTGCTGCCAGAGGTACTGAATGCAAAACCAATCAAAAACGCCAAGCCAATACCAGCAATGCCACCACACAAACACACTAGTACCGCTTCAATCAAAAACTGACGCAAAATATCCGCTTGCCGCGCACCCACAGCCATTCGTACACCGATCTCTTTCGTGCGCTCTGTCACCGACACCAACATGATGTTCATTACGCCAATTCCGCCGACAATTAGGGAGATCACCGCAATCGCTGAGATCAGTAACGTCATGGTTGCGGTGGTTTTCTCGATGCTCTGACGAATGGTGTCAGTGTTAATCGTGAAGAAATCTTCTGTACCGTGGCGCATTTTTAACAAGTTGATGATGCTCTGCTCTACCGCCGCACTTGGGGCGTTCTCATCAATCCGTACAGTAATGCCGTTGAGGTAGCGTTGTCCCATCATGCGTCCCGACATAGTGGTGTATGGCACCCAAATTTTCAGCGCGTCGCTGTTGCCAAACGCGTCTTCTTTTTTCTGCGTGACACCCACAATACGCACTGGCAATGAACCAAGAAAAATCACTTCACCAATCGGATTTCTATCCGCAAACATTTCCTTTCTGGTGTTGTCATCAATCACTGCTTCTTGGGCGAGCGAATTCACACTCTCTTCATCCCAAAACTGACCTTTGGCGATCTCATAACCGCGCACACGGAAATAATCTTCCCCAACCCCTTCCACAGACGCGGTTGCATCCTGATTGGCGTAACGCACGGTTAAGCTGTTGGATAAAGACGGCGTGACACTGTCGACAAAAGGTAGACTCTCCAACGATTTAGCATCGTCGGCGGTTAGCGTTTTCACTCGCCCGGAGCGGCGGTCACCAAACCCTTTGCCCGGTCTGACATCAATGGTGTTTGTTCCCATGGATGAAATATTCGACAAAATTTGCTGTTGTGAACCATTACCTAGTGCCACCACGGAAACCACCGAGGCTATACCAATAATGATGCCGAGCATGGTCAAAAACGTGCGCATTCTGTGGCTAGACATCGCCAGCAGCGCCATTTTGAGCGCGTCAATAAAACTGTCCCACTTCCACCACTTACTGGCGGCTTGCGCTGGGCGATGAAAAGACGCGCTCGGTGTATTTGCTGCTTGTTCATTGATTACAACTTGTGCATTTGGCGTATCTGCAATGATTTCACCATCTTTGATTTCAATGATGCGATCCGCAAAGTTCGCCACGTTCATATCATGAGTCACTAAGATGATCGTATGCCCAAGTTGATGCAACTCTTTAAGCAGTGCCATCATCTCTTGCCCACTGTGACTATCTAATGCGCCAGTGGGCTCATCAGCGAGAATCACCTCACCTCCGTTCATCAGTGCACGAGCAACACTCACGCGCTGTTGCTGGCCACCACTCAGTTGGCTGGGCTTGTGAGTCAAACGCTCTTCCAGCCCCAAGCGAGCCAATAGTGACTGCGCTCGCTCCGTTCTTTGACGATGAGGAACTCCCGCGTAAACCGCTGGTACTTCCACATTTGCCACCGCGGTTAAATCCCCCAGCAGATGGTAACGCTGAAATATAAAGCCAAAATACTCGCGGCGCAGTTCCGCCAGTTGGTCGGATTCCAACGTCGAGACATCTTGCCCATTAATGAAGTATCGACCGCTGGACGGTTTATCCAAGCAGCCAAGCACATTCATCAGCGTCGATTTACCTGAACCTGATGCACCCACGATCGCGACCATTTCACCGCGTTTTATCTCTAAATTAATGTGGTTCAACACGGTAAGCGACTCGTCGCCAGAGACAAATCGTCGAGTTAAATCCTCAACTTTTAAAAGCACGTCACTCATCTTAGAACCTCATTGGAGGGCGACGACGATCACCTCGGCTTGATGATTCCCCATCCATAGCATTGCCAAGAACAACTTGGTCGCCCTCCTTCAAACCTGAGAGAATTTGTGCGTTCACTTTGTTGTTGATACCCACTGTCACAGGCTTTTGCACCACTTGGCCCTGTTCAAGCACTGGCACGGTATAGTTGCCTTTGCCGCCAGATTTTTGCAGCACTTGTGAAGGGACAATCAAGGTATTTTCCGATTGCTCAAGGACAATCGAAACTTGCGCAGTCATGCCGATACGCAAAATACCTTGCGGGTTCTTCACATCAAATACAGCGTTGTAGTAAATGGCGTCGCTATCTGAAATGCTCAAATCGCTGTCATCGCCATCCATGATGGTTGGCCCCAGCTCAATGGCGCGCAATGTACCTTTAAACTGCTGATTCGGTTTGCCTAAAATGGTGAACAGCGCCGTTTGGCCTGGGTGAACAAAAATCACATCGGCTTCCGAAATTTCGGCTTTCACCGTCATCGTATCTAACTTGGCTAACTCGATAATCGTTGGCGTGGTTTGATTGGCGTTTACGGTTTGTCCTTCTTCCACCGCGGTGTAGACCACCGTGCCATCCATCGGTGCGTTGATGGTGGTGTAACCGAGATCTAACTGCGCATTGTCGACGTTGATTTTGGCTTTCTCGATTTCGGCATCCAGTTGCGCTAACTCGGCTTTGTAGATGGCGAGCGTCGCTTCGGCATTCTCGTAATCAGCTCGTGAGCTCGCTTTCGCTGCCAACATGCCTTTTTGGCGCACGTATTCATAGTTTGCTTGTTTAATCTGCGCTTGCTTAGCCTGGTACTGAGCGTTGAGACTATTAAGAGACGCTTGGGCTTCTTTGAGGCTGTTTTGCTGAGTCAGGCTGTCAATCTGTGCAATCAAGTCCCCCTGTTTTATCTCATCCCCTAAGTTCACAGCGAGGCGTTGAATTTGCCCAGATACTTGCGCACCTACATTCACCAATTTGGACGCTTGCAACATGCCGTTGGCTAATACCGCCTTTTCGATATTGCCTTTGCGAACGACTTCTGTCGCGTAAGGAGAAATGGGTTCTGGACGTTGCAGATAATGATAACCACCAGCACCAATAGCAAGTAGGCCACACAAAACGAGCCATTTTTTATTGAGTTTCATAGCAGGAGTGAAGTAAATAATCGTTTTGATTTTATACTGCTATTTGTCTTAGCCGTACAGGGTACGAGACGTAAAGATAGGTAAATTAACGTCAAGATACTGAAGGAATAACATCACTAACGTGAAAAATCAGAGATATTATATTCACTTCAAAACTTTATTATTCAATACGTATAGCAAAGACCATTTTTAATATAGAAATTCAAGTTATAAGTATTATAAACAAAACTTTTAAATACCAAAAAACTAGTAAAAACTAAACTTATTCAATATGCAATCATTTTAAATTTCATGATGGTCACTTTGATGATTGAATTTAAAGAGGAGTTAAGTGGCAAGTTAAATAAAAAATACCCACATAACACAGGTAAGACCGAGAGGAGTGTGTCATGTGGGTTTAAACGATAGTTCTCTTGCTGATTCGAACTACCAACGTTGGGATGCAATGGAAATACAAATGACTCAGAGTTTCCATCACGGACACTTTATCGCTGGATTTCCCTCTATTTGTTAGGGAACAGTCAGTACAATAAAAATAGAGGTTCAGGATTTAATTTACACGTAAAATAACCACTATATTCACGCCATGAAGCATTAATAAATTCAACAATAAATATTTATTAAGTTAAATTTACTTATTGTCAGCACACTGTTAGTTTTACTCTTAAATGCACTGGTCAGATTTGTTTATTTTACTGATTTTCGTTGCAATACAACTTCTAATTAATTCATGAGAAAAACATGCAGCGACAATTAACTCTTTCACCGATTTATTTATTAATCGGGTTAGCCTCCTCGACGGCGTATGCCGGTGGTTTTCAAATTAACGAACATTCTGCGACGGGTCTTGGTCGTGCTTTTGCTGGTGATGCCGTCATTGGTGATAATGCGTCTGTAATCAGCCGCAACGCCGCAGCGATGACGCTGTTTAAACAAAATGCCTTATCGTTCGGTGTCACTTACGTCAAACCTGACGTTACCGTTAAAAATGCGCAATATCATCGAGCTAACATTAATGCGGATGTCAATGTTGGTATGGGTGGTTTTCCTCCGTCCCCTCAAGTTGACATTACCCCGTCCTTCTCTCAAACCGTGACCGACATTGATGACGTCGATGGCGTTGGTCAACCAGCCGTTGTACCCAATTTTTACTTTATTCACCCTATCAACGACGACTGGTATCTAGGCTTATCGGCATATTCCAACTTCGGAACCGACATGGAGTTTAAACCAAACTATGGCGCACCTGTTTTTGGCGGTGTCACCAGCGTAGCGAGTGTCAACCTTGGCGCAAGCTTGGCATACAAGGTGAACGATCGTTTTAGTATCGGTGGTGGTATTGATGTGATTTACGGCTCTGGTGAGCTGTACCGCGATATGGACGTGGGTTTTTGCGTTGGTGGGAACATACTTGGAAACGAACTAGAACAACGCTGTGGATCCGTAAAAGGCAACGCACTTGATGTGGAAGCCGGCGGCATTGGGCTTGGTGCGAATATTGGCATGATGTACGAGTTTAACGAACGTCATCGCTTAGGTTTAAGCTACAAGCACAGCCCTAACATCGATGCCAAGGGTGACATCCACTTTGCTGGCGAATCGTACGACTCGCTTGCTATGCCGCTACCGGATATTGCGGAGTTTTCCGGTTATCACCGCGTCTTACCTAAATTTGCCCTGCACTATTCTGTGCAGTGGATTGGTTGGTCAGCATTTGACAGCTTGAAAGCTGATGATCAGTTGCTAAAAGATTTTCAGTGGCAAGACTCCGCGCACTACTCCATCGGTGCGACTTGGTACGCCAATGAACGTTGGACACTTCGCACGGGTTACATGTTCGACAAAACACCTGTCGATGAGCTGACTTCGCTTTCTATTCCAGATTCGAACCGTCACTGGTTATCTGCGGGGGCCTCTTACCAATGGTCATCAGATACCACGGTTGACATCGGCATGACGTACTTGATTGGTGAAGATGTCAACGTAGAAGAGTACGCGTATGAAGGTGTTCCTGCACCGATGGTGACGGGCGTGGCCCATTCAAATGCGTTCCTAATTGGTGCCCAGCTCAGCCACCGTTTCTAATTTGTCAGGCAGTGATCAAACCTCTAGGTCATTGCCTTGTAACAACGCTTATCGAAGCGACCGAACAGAGACATTATTATGAACAAAACACTACTTGCTTTTCCACTCTCACTTCTCACTCTAAGCGCAGCTCAGGCTTCGGAATGGGGCTATGGCAATGACAAACACGGGCCAGAACACTGGGGAGAAATCGCCAAAGACTGCGCAACCACGAAAAACCAAAGCCCAATCAACATCGACAACCCAGCCGATGCAAAACTGGAAGCACTGAACCTTTCGTACACTGGTCAGGTCATTGGTTTAACCAACAATGGTCATACGCTGCAAGCGCAAGTGAACGGACGTAACAGCTTCACCATCGATGGCGAGACGTTCGAGCTGCAACAGTTCCATTTCCACACACCTTCAGAAAACCAAATCAAAGGCCGCCAGTATCCACTTGAAGCGCACTTTGTACACGCCAACGCAGACGGCGAGTTGGCGGTAATTTCGGTGATCTTTGATGCTGGCGATCAAAACGCAGCGCTGTCTAAACTGATCAACGCAATCCCACAAGAGAATCAAACCACCTTCTTTAAAGATACGTTTGAGATTAACGACTTACTGCCAAAAACTGCAAACTACTATCGATTTAACGGCTCTTTAACCACACCGCCATGTTCAGAAGGTGTGCGCTGGTTTGTGCTTAAAGACACTCAAACCTTATCCAAAGATCAAGCCGCGAAACTGATGGAAGTCATGGGACAAAACAATCGTCCGCTGCAACCGCTAAATGCGCGCGTTGTACTTTCTAACTAATCGCCATATCCGATAAGGGGCATCGTATTTGCCCCTTATTTTGATTCGCTCTAACCTCACTTCGTTACAGGAACCCCCAATGAAAACTCCATCTGTTCTGTCACTCTTACTCGCACTCGCCCCGACATTCGCCTTCTCTCATAACCTTTCTGTCGGTCAAACCACCCTTCCGTCAGCATTGATACCTATGGCGAAATGACGCTGCAAGGAAACGATGTGGCTTATCAACCTTGGGCAACTCAGCAGATGTTAGGCAAAGTCCATGTGATACAAGCCATTGCAGGTCGTAGTAAAGCCAAAGAGATGAACGCGCCGCTGATGTCAGCAATCACTGCCGCTCACTTTCCTGAAGATCAGTATCAGACCACAACCGTGATCAACCAAGAAGACGCCATCTGGGGAACCGGTACATTTGTAAAATCGTCGGCAGAGGACAGCAAAAAGACATTCTCTTGGTCTTCCATGGTGTTAGACAAAAATGGCGTATTAGCAACAACTTGGGATCTGCAGCAAGAAAGTTCTGCGATTATCGTACAAAATAAACAAGGTGAAATTTTATTCGTGAAATAAGGGGCTTTAACTCAAGACGAAGTCACACACGTCATCGAACTGATTAAACAGAATATCTAAACCTAAGGTAAGGAAAAGTTATGAAACTGTTCAACACCATCGCGCTCTGTCTTTTAGCGGCTGTAGCCTCTTTCCAATCGATTGCTGGAGACAACGATTGGGACAAGATTGCAGATAAAACCGTCAGTTTTAAATCGGAAACCGACACAGTCAATCCACTGTCACCATTTGCTAATGCTCGTTTCAGCCACATCAAAATCAAATGTACGCAAGGTACGGTCGATCTGAAAAGCGTTAAAGTAATCATGAAAGATGGTCAGGAAAAGACGTTCGACAGTTTAGGTGTTCTGACTAAAGGCATGTCATCAAGAAGCTTAAGCCTACCAACAAAAGATAACGCGAAGTTAGACAAAATCGAGTTGAACTATGAATCGGTTGGCAGCACTGCGCTGCAAGTCGCGGGGGTGACTAAAAAAGCGCAAGTGGAAATCTTAGGTAAGAAAATCGACGAGTAAGCGATGGCTCAACGAGCTCACCCAAACTAAAAACAGCGGCACTAGGCCGCTGTTTTCATTAAAAAATCGTCATGGATAACTAAATGAATTTCTTCAGCTTCGCCAAACCATAAGCGGCGATGGTGACACAATCTTTGATCGTGCCGTCGATCATCATCTGTTCGAACTCCTCAACAGAAAAAGCGCGAGTGATCAAATCCTCTTCTTCACTGTCGAGTTGATTGCCCACGTCCGTTAAATCAGTGGCGAAGTAGACGTGACATGTCTGATTCAAAAAGCCGTATGCGATAAACTGCGCGCCGACATACGCCATGGCGCTCGCCTGCATGCCCGTTTCTTCACGCAGCTCGCCTTTGGCAAGCTCAAGATGATCCGCATTTGGGTTTGATTCCCACGCCCCTTGTGGGATCTCCCAACAACGTTGACCTACGGTGTAACGGTACTGCTGAACCAAGTGAATCATCCCGTTATCGATAGCCAGAATCGCAGCACAATCAGGTTTGTCGACCACACCATAGATGCCCTCTGCGCCGCTCGGACGTAAAATTTTGTCCTCACGCACCGTCATCCACTTATTCTGGTAAACGACTTTGCTGTCTAGCTGTTTGATGTCTGACATGGTTATTCCTTGATTTTTCTGAGGGTTACTGCGGAATAATACCCGATTCAGTTACGCCACCAAAATGTTCTTTAGTTCACTCAAAGACTCAACGGTGTAATTTGGTGCGATACGCTCATCAACGCTTGCGCCTGTGGTATTTAACCAGCAAGTTTCAATACCAAAATTATTACCACCCAGAATATCGGAATGCAGGTTGTCACCCACCATCAGTACGCGCGTTTTGCATGGGTTGCCCATTTGCTGCATCGCGTATTCAAAAATACCTAAGTCCGGTTTTGCTACGCCCACTTGTTCAGAGATCACTACTTTATCGAAGTACTCAGTCATCCCTGTGCGCTCAAGGCGAATCGCTTGCAACTCTGTAAAACCGTTGGTGATAATGCCCATTTTAGCTTTGCCTTGCAGCGCTTCCATCAGCTCTTTTGCACCTGGCAACAAGCTGCAAATATCGGCCATTGCTTCTAAAAATGCGCTATTGAGATCTGCTGTTGTGGTATTCAACTTCTCAGCCCACTCGGTAAAACGCTTATGTTTTAGCTCATCTGCCGTTACTTTGCCGTCTTGGTAATCCACCCAAAGCGGTTTGTTTACGGTTTGGTAATGAGCAAAATCTTGTTCAGTAAAATCTACGCCTTTGCGAGAAAACATAAGCTGCAAACCTTTGAAAGCATCAAAGTGGAATAAGGTTTCGTCAGCGTCAAACAGGATCCAATCGTACTTCATTTTCTTCTTCCCAAAATCAAGGTCGTAATACTGGTGCATAGTCTAGATTGTTTTCTTCTTGAAGATAATCTCTATAATTGGAAATTAATTGTATCCTTGTGCTCAACAATAAATGCTTCACGATAATAGGAGATTGATGTGAACGCGATTGCCTCCCTGCCCGTTTTTGTTGCTGTTGTCGAATGCGGCAGCTTTTCCCTTGCGGCCAAACAGCTGAATCTGACGAAATCGGCGATCAGCAAACGCATCAACCAACTAGAAGACGATTTGGGCATTCGTCTCCTTAACCGAACTACGCGTAAGCTGAGCCTGACCGAAGCGGGAGAACGCTATTTTGAGTACGCTTCTCAAGCGCTCAATCTGGCCCAGCAAGGCGTAGACGCGGTATCTGAGCTGCAAGGCTCTCCACAAGGTCGGCTCAAAATTACCGTGCCGATGTCTTTCGGTGTGCTGCATATCGCGCCTTTGATCAGCGAGTTTCTCGCTCGTTACCCGAAAATTGAAGTGGATTTAAACCTCGAAGACAAAATGGTCGATTTGGTTAAAGACGGTTTTGATTTGGGGATCCGTATTGGTGAACTCACCTCTTCCAATCTAATCGCAAAACGCCTCGCCCCTTGCAAAAGTGTGCTTTGTGCCTCGCCAGATTACTTAGCGGAGTTTGGAACACCACAAAAACCAAGTGATTTAGTCAGTCACAACTGCCTGCGCTACTCCTATTTCCGTGGCGGCGTCGAATGGATGTTCATCAACAACGGCAGCGAATACAAGGTGCTTCCAAAAGGAAACTTTATCGTCAATAACAGCGAAGCCATTCGCCAGTTGCTGTTAAGAGGTTCGGGCATTGCGCAACTGCCAACATTTATTGCAGGAAGAGACTTTGCCGCAGGAAATCTAAAACCGGTGATGGAAGAGTATTCTCTACCAGAACACGCCATTTATGCGGTTTTTCCTGAGCGCAAGCACATGCCGTTGAAAGTAAGAGCCTTTATCGATTTTATCAGCGAAAAACTCGGCACAGATTTACCTTACTGGGATCGTTACAACAGCCCAGAAAAATAACCATATTGATGATAAGTGAGTGAGATTTCACTACTGACATGTTCTGACATTCCATCCGCGTAACCTTATTTGGAACTCAACAGGCAATCCGCCAAAACCAATAAGGAATCACAATATGGAAACCGTTATCGAAACTGTGCAATTTCGTCTAACCGCAGGCACAACAGAGCAAGACGTGATCGCCGCTGCCAAACAGTCACAAACGTTTGTGAAGAATCTGCCGGGCTTTTTGTATCGCTCACTCAGTCACGAAGCGACGGACGATGTGTGGACAGACATCATTTACTGGCGTTCAATGGACGATGCAAAACAGGCGGGAAACCAGATTAAGCAAGCCGTTGAATTTCAGCCTCTGTTATCAATGATTGACTGCGAAAGCTTCGAGCTTAAACATCACAACTTAAAAATGTGCAGTGAGCTAGAGAAGTAATCAGCCACACTACCACTAACAACCAGTAGGTCTAGATAAGGAACATCATGAGCAAATCAGAACGACTGTTTGAGCTACTGACGCTTCTGCGCGCAAAGCGTTACGCCGTGACAGCGAAAGAGCTCGCAGAAAGAATGGAAGTTAGCGAACGTACGATTTATCGCGATATTCAGTCGTTGCTCAGTTCTGGTGTTCCGATTCAAGGTGAAGCAGGTGTCGGCTACCTGTTGCAAGCTGGCTCTCATCTGCCGCCTTTGATGTTCTCAGAAAAAGAGATGATGGCGCTTGAACTGGGTATGCGGATGGTTCGAGCCTGGTCGGATGTTGAACTCGCCGAAGCGTCTCACTCTGCGTCCACCAAAATACTTTCGGTATTGCCCGATAAGCTCAAACAACAAGTGGAAGATTGTCCGCTGATTGTGCCCGATTATCACACCCAATCCGAGACTGCCAAACGAGGGCAGCTTCTGCGCCACGCGATTGATCATCAGTTTAAGGTCAGTTTGGATTACCAAGATGAAAGCGGACAGGTGACCGAGAGAAAAATCCAACCGTTAGGCCAGTTCTTTTGGGGCAAAGTCTGGACGCTGGTCGCCTGGTGCGAATTGCGCGATGACTACCGCCAGTTCCGCCTCGACCGTATCCAAGCACTGCGTATGCACGATGAAGAGTTTGAGAGTGCGGAAACCAAATCTCTCAAACATTATATTGCGCAGTATGAATCGAAAGATTGAGTGTTCTTCATCCTTCCATCACAAGGATTCTAAATTGCTCTGCTCAATGCGAGATATTTGGAAAGGCACATTTAGTTAAACTAATGTTTCATTTTAACAGATGGGCAACCAACCTAAGATCGTTAACTTAAGTAGCACGTCAACCACACCGGAGCGTGAAGCTATGAAAGTACTGATTCAATACACCCAAGCAGGGAAATATCGAGATCAAGCGTGGGAGTCTTTAACTCTTCGATCTAAAGGTGATATGCAGGCAGTTACCCCTTCTTATGCTGCCCAACTTATCGAACAAAGCAAAGCGACACTTGTGATGACTGAGGAGCAACAAATCGTTATTCATCCATAACCGACTATTAGCCTTGTTTAACCAACCTTTGTTAGTTGTGCAAGGCTTACATCTCGCCATTACACGTTATCCATTTTATACACGACCAACTATATTTGGAGGTTAGCCTTAAGCATTTTTCCGAACATTGATGTTTGTTCGTTTAATCGTTCAACCTAGCTCAGGTGAAAAGCGAAAGTTACCTGATGTATCCCAAGAGGGGCCTAGGTGGTACCGCCTATTATCCTTCATAATAATATGGGTAATTATCATAAACTCTACAATGTTAGCACTTGTATTTTTTATCGCAGGTTTTTTATCACTAGCAAATCATGTATGACCTTCACTTATCCAACCAAGTTTAATATCACACTTTAAATGTAAAAAATCACATTAACAATTTCATACAAATAATAAATACATCAGCTAATTTTTAACTTTTTAAAATGAAAGTCTAGAATACAAAAAATAAACCTTATTAAATATAGTTTTTTGTTAGTATCTGCACAAACAAATTATTAGCTAGAGGTGCTCTGTGTCGGGATTATTTGAGTATAAAATAAAAACTCATGATAACTTATCATCAATTATATTAAACATGTATGGTGCTCCATATGGTAGCAAGGACTATCAGATGGTACTGACTCATATAATGACATTAAACAAGCATATTTCAGATCCTAACCGCATTAGAGCTGGCGATATCATTTGGTTATCAGCTCTACCCAAATCAAGCTCTCAACTTAAAACTCAAAGTAACAATGCGTTACCTCCTAAAAGTATCGCGAAGCTAGGGACCTACCCAGCGTCTAAACCTCAAATGCCCAGCTCTCCTCCCCATAAAGTTTTGCCTCCCAATCTTCTCAGCTACAATCAACCTCCAAAATCAATCTCAAATCAAGTTCCACCGCACCATGCTGACATGTTTTGGGCGTTGGCATGGTTAGAAAACAACGCCAATATGATTACTATTCCAGGAGGTACCTTGATGGGTGCTACAGGTAACTTGATGAGTAAAGGAAATATTAAGCTCATTGAGAACATCAACGACCTTTACGCAAACTATAAAAACGGAGTAATAAGTAAAGGACAATATGATGGTCGACGTAAAAAACATTTAGACCTACTAAAGAAAAATGTTGGCCCTATGGAAAAGCTGTTATTTGGCAACAAAACGACTCACCAGTCTATTCGCATAGCTCGAAGTGGAGGGTTACCTGCGAATGCTCATATAGTTAAACAAGCCGAAAAACTGAATAAAATAGCTCAAGCATCTAAAGTGGGCGGACATGTTTTAGTCGGTGTTGGTCTGACGGCTTCCTGCATTCAGATTGCGAATACACAAGACCAACATGAGAAGAATGAAATTTTTGTTGAGTCAATAACTAGCACAGTTGTAGGAATGGGTACCAGCGCGTTAGTCGGTCTATTTTTAGTATCAAACCCTATTGGCTGGGGGACTGCCATTGTACTCGCTGCCGGTACTACCGCTATTGGGTACGCCTCCGGTAAAGCAGCTGTGCTTACATACAACAACTTAGGCTCTCAGCCTGACTTAGTTTCAAAGACAAACTTGGGTGCCATATGCAATTAGTTTGGAATATTATTGGATACTTAATGTTTTCTGGAATATTGATTATTTTTCTCCAGACATTATTTATAGGTATCATGCATATTTTAATGCCAAAAAAAGTTGTCAATAGTTACTTTACAGAACCTTATTTTAACACTTTCGAACTAGCTCTATTTACGGGATGGCCTTACGCATTTTTCCGAACATTGATGTTTGTTCGTTTAATCGTCCAACCTAGCTCAGGTAAAAAACGAAAGTTACCCGATATCTCCAAAGAAGTGCCTAGATGGTACCGCTCACTATCAATTCTATTAATAGGAATAATTATTATAAACTCCTCTATGCTGATAGTCGTATTCTCTTCAGCTGGAATACTCGCATTAGTAGATAGTTTAAACCCTTAATACCTTATTGTTTTTCAAGTTCAAGTTGAAACTTTGAAGTTGAATAATGTAGAAATAGCTTATTTGGGCTTAATGTAACTCGAATAAGCTATATTCTTCTCGAAAGCTATATAATTGTCACAACGACGCTTGCTCTCTTACAATAATTCTTCTTCGTTGAGACGACGAATCAACTTCGCTGGTGTGCCTCCGTATAGACAATCTGGCGGCACATCATAGTTAACGACTGAATTCGCCGCAATTACTGAGCGAGCACCTATCGTCACACCTTGGTTAATGACCGAATTTCCGCCAATCCACACATCATCTTCAATCGTGATAGGTTTACAAAACGTTTCCCAACGTCGGCGACTGCGGTAATCAACAGAATGAGAAGCGGTATAAAATTGCACGCTCGGTCCAATGAGCACGTGGTTCCCGATGGTAATTTTGGCACCATCGAGCATGACCACGTTCATGTTGATAAAGGTTTCTTCACCTATTTCGATGGTCTTACCAAATTCACAATGAAAAGGGGCCTGGACAATACAACGGCCTACCTTGCCAAATAGCTGCTTTTGCAATTCGTCGCGCTGACTTTCGTCGGTGTTATTATTGAGCGCTCTAAGTGCTTGAAGAGCATGGCTTCTAATGGCGTCAATTTCTTTGTCCATGCCATCAAAGACCTGGCCAGACATCATTTTTTCTAGTTCTGTCACTGGAAGACTCCTACAACCTGCAATTACTGCTTTCAGATTCTTCACAAGGTACGTGAACTGCGAAATAAAAAAAGAGAAAAGCCCGGACTTTTCTCTTTCCTGTTTTTATATTTTGTGGAGTCTGTCGGCTTACACAATTTCCCAGCTGTGGGTCATCTCAACACCTTCACCTAGCATTAAGCAAACCGAGCAGTATTTTTCTAGCGAGTCAGCCGCCACTTTTGCTACGACTTCTGGGTCAAGCTCGTCACCTGACACTTCAAAGTGGATATTCACTTGCGTAAAGATACGCGGCGCGGTTTCACGACGCTCTGTGGTTAGCTTGGCATTAACTGACGAAACCTTTTGGCCTGCTGTTTTCAAACCATCAACAACATCGACAGAGCTACAGCCACCAGCAGCCATTAGTACCATTTCCATTGGGCTTGGTGCGGTTGCACCACCATTGCCATCCATCACTACGGAGTGGCCCGACTGAGATTGCCCAAGGAATTTAAAATCTTCTATCCATTTAACTTCAGCTTGCATGATTTACCTCATTTAGCATCGCTTATTCAAGGCATCGTTGCCCTTACTAGCGGTGTGTTTCTTGTCGATACTTTAGCTCTATCGCATAAAAGGGCAACGGAATTTTCAACATTACTGTAATTTTTTCGCTCGGTTACCTTTCTCTATACGTAACACTTTTTATTTAAGTAACACTTTCTACAAAAATAACGATGAGGTAGCTATGAAGAATATGTCTAAGTTATTGGCCGGTTTCTCCTTCGCACTTCCAGTCTTGTTTCTACTATTGAGTAAAACAGGTACCGCCGATACGATGGATAAGCTGAAGGCTTCAGAGAATACAAGAATCGCAACGCTAGCTGGCGGTTGTTTCTGGTGTACAGAATCGGATTTAGAGCAACTGCCCGGCGTAATCGATGTTGTATCAGGTTATTCAGGTGGTCATATTGAAAACCCGACTTACCGCCAAGTCTCTTCTGGTAAATCTGGTCATATTGAAGTGATTGAGGTGAAGTACGATCCTGCTGTCGTGAACTACGAGCAAGTGCTGGACTACTTCTTCCGTCATATCGACCCTACCGACGATAAAGGTTCATTTGTTGACCGTGGTCCTCAATACCGTCCAGCGATCTTCTACCATAATGCGGAGCAAAAGCAGATTGCTAAGCAGTTTATGATGGAAATCGACAAGGCGATGATCTATCCAAAACCGTTGAAAACAGAGCTGATCGAGTTTGAAAAGTTTTACCCTGCGGAGTCGTACCATCAGGATTACTACAAGAAGAGTAGCTTGAAGTACAAATACTACCGCTACGCATCAGGTCGCGATAAATATCTCGACGAAGTATTTGGTGAAGATCGAAAAGAAAGTCCTAAAACACTTCGACAGTTGATTGAAGAAAAAAAGCTGCTTTCGAAAGTGAAAGCGTACAGTAAACCTGCTCAGTCTGAAATCAAATCAAACTTAACAGAGCTACAGTATTACGTGACGCAAGAAGAAGGCACGGAGCGTCCGTTTGATAATGAATACTGGGACAACAAAGAAGCGGGAATTTATGTGGATATTGTGACCGGTGAACCGCTATTTTCTTCTACTGATAAATACAAATCTGGCACAGGTTGGCCAAGCTTTACTCGACCAATTAACCCGGGTTACATCGTGGAGAAAACCGATTATAAACTGCTCTACCCTAGAACGGAGATCCGCAGTAAGTTTGGTGATTCACACCTAGGTCATGTGTTTAAAGATGGTCCGAAGCCGACGGGATTACGCTATTGTATGAACTCTGCTGCGATGAAATTTGTACCTGTGAACAAGATGGCGAGTTTAGGCTACGGCGATTACCTGTACCTATTTGATAAGTAGTTTTAACCAAATTAGGAGTGAACATTCAGCGCGATGAAAGGTTTTAAATCCAACCTTCCCATGAAAGTCTGTCCGGTCTGTCAGCGCCCATTTTCTTGGAGAAAGAAGTGGGCGCGAAATTGGGAGGAAATCGTTTATTGTTCTGAGCGTTGCCGAAGAAATAAATCAACGAAAACGTAGGTCACTCCGACCCTCTCTGGAGTATGTTATTTCATTTGTATTAACGTTTGTACGCGTTCTCTTACCAAGGTAATAACGTCCCATCATAAGCCCAAAACGCCCCGCTATCTTGCGGGGTTGCTTTTTCTATCAAGCCTAATAAATCCTTAGCAACTCGCTCTGGCGTGAACAACTTTCCCTCTGGGACATTGGTTTGAAAAGGTGCCGACAAAGCGGTATCTGTGGTGCCAGGGTGAAGTGAAAGCACCGTGCCATGTTTGACCACTCTTTGCCATTCGATCGACATGGTTTTTAGGAACATGTTTAATGCGGCTTTCGATGCTCGATAGCTGTACCAACCACCTAACTGATTATCGCTAATGCTGCCAACTTTGGCCGAAATGGTCGCAAACTTGGGTGCAGTACTGCGCTTTAGCTTGGGCGTGAAGTATTTCGCCAACAGCAAACTTGGCAAAGTATTAACCGTGATGGTTTGCTGAAAGAAGTCTGCGTCGAGCGAGCTAAGATTCTTCTCAGGACCTTTCTCTTGGGTGTGCAACATACCAACACAGTTCACCAACCAATCGACGTGTTCAATCTGCTCACTGAACGCTTTTACCTGCTCGTCTTGCGATACATCCACTTGATGCCAAACGACATTTGGGTGTTGCCAATCTGGTTGCTGCTTACGATAAGTGGCATGCACGCGAGCTTGAGGAAACCGAGCTGCGGCTTCTCTCACCATCGCCAAACCAATTCCACCATTGCCACCGACGATGAGTATTTCCATCACAAGTTCTCCACGTTTTCTATGTAGTGCTCTGCGGTATCAAGAATCGCTTGGCGTTGTTGTTCTTCCATGTTGTCCCAAGAGCGGAAAATCATCCCGATTCGTGGATTGGCTGCGAGGCGCTTGTCGTGTTTGTTCATAAAGCGCCAATAAAGGCTGTTAAACGGACACGATCCTTCCCCACTCCTCGCCTTATTGTCGTAATAGCAACCCTTACAGTAGTCGCTCATTTTGTTGATGTAAGAACCACTCGCCGCGTAAGGTTTGGTGCCAACAATGCCGCCATCCGCAAACAATGCCATGCCACGTGTGTTCGGCATTTCGACCCATTCAATCGCATCAACATAGATACCGAGATACCACTCATCCACTTGATCTGGGTCGATCTCGGTTAGCAAGCAAAAGTTACCAGTGACCATCAATCGTTGGATGTGGTGTGCGTAGGCGTAATCGAGGGACTGCCCAATCGCATTGCGCATACAAGCCATTTTAGTTTCACCATTCCAGAAGAAATCTGGCAGCTTTCTTTCTGCGACCAATTCGTTGTTTTTCGGGTAATGAGGCATGTTCGCCCAATAGACCCCTCGAATGTACTCTCGCCATCCTAAGATTTGGCGAATAAACCCTTCAACTTGAGAAATGTCGATGTCCGCGTTGGAATGAAATGCCTTGAGTGAAGCATCAATGACTTCTCTCGGGTGCAGTAATTTGCTGTTAAGCGAGAATGAAATTCGGCTGTGATACAAGCTCCACTTAGCGTCGTGCTGGCCTGTCATGGCATCTTGAAAACGTCCGAATAACGGCAGACAGACTTGGCAGAAATGCGCGAGTAAAGAGAGGCTTTGCGCGCGATTAATCGGCCACAACAAGTCCCCTTCGAGATTTCCGATGGTTTTGATGTCATGTCGTGCCAGCCGCTCAATAATGCCGTGGATGTCAGTACTGAACATCAAAGGTTGTGGCAGTTGTTCAATGTCTTTGGCTTTGAGCTTGTTACGATTATTGGCATCGTAATTCCATTTTCCGCCGACGGGCTTTCCGTCTTGCATCAAGATGTCGAAGCGCTTGCGCATACGGCGGTAAAAGTGCTCCATCATGATGTGTTTACCTTGAGGAAACTGCGATTCTATTTCCTCAAACGGCAACAAAAAATGTTCCGAGTCGACACAACGCGTCACGACCCCATCAAGCTTTAGTTTGGCTAACTGCTCCAGAAGACGGTATTCATCCGGGCGTTGATATTCAAACTTACTTGCACCAACTTCACTCGCGTAGTGTTGCAAGACTTGCTCAAGATCGTCGAAGGATTGTGTGTCATCCAACGTGAGGTGCAGAACTTGGTGACCTTCACTCTGACGCTCTTTCGCAAACTGTTCCATTGCGGAAAAGAACGCACACACTTTCTGAATATGATGCGTGACGTAAGTATTCTCTTGCTTGAGCTCCGCAATCAGGTAAAGCACTTGCTCATCCGGTTGCTGAAACCAAGAGTGCTCACTGTTAAGTTGATCGCCCAAGATCAATCGTACGGTTTCAAATTGCATTACGGTTTCTCCGATGACGAAGCTTTGTCACTGCTGCCCATCACAATCGGCCAATCGACCATGTCTACACTATTCAAATGCGCGCCAGGACAACGACCTTGCCACCTATCGATGAACTCCATGTGCGGGTCGTACATTTCGGTTTGCTTTTCGAGGTTGAATTGTCGTGAACCACGCGGATCAGCACCAACGCCTGCTAAGTATTGCCAATTTCCCCAGTTTGATGCCACATCGTAATCGACCAGTTGTGACTCAAAGTACGCCGCGCCATAACGCCAATCGAGGCCAAGCTCATGCACCAAACAACTGGCAACTAACTGTCTGCCACGATTCGACATATAACCCGTTTCATTAAGTTGGTGCATACACGCATTGACGATAGGAAATGGCGTTTCACCTTTCTTCCATTGTTGAAAACGGTGCGCGTAAAAGCTGGTGAGTGGTGCTCGATTTTGGATGCCACCGAATCGGAAGAGCTGTCGCTTGTGTCGACGGGCATACCAATAAAAGTATTCACGCCAAAGCAGTTCGAAGTAAATCCAGTAGGTTGAATCATTTGCACCATTCTCCGCTTCATAACGTTTCAACATGGCATAAATAGTTTTCGGAGAAACGCACCCATGAGCTAACCAAGGAGAGAACTTGGTTGAGTAATCCATGCCATCTAAACCGTTGCGTGTTTGTTTGTATTCACTGGCTAGTGTGGAAGCAAAATACTGGCGACAATGTTCAAGCCCGCGGCTTTCTCCACCATGAAACGCAGCTTTTGCGTCAAAGTAATATGCAGTAACGGAAGGAAGATTCACACCTAAAGGAATTGGAGGTAACGAACGGATACTCTCGTGGGGCCGAGAGATGTCTAAACCTTCAACTTGCTTTCTAAACTGCGTGAAAGTGGTAGGCAGATTGCTCAAGTCAAATGGCAGTTGTTCTTCCCTTAACAGGGTCCGGATTGCTTGCTGTTTTATTTTTACATGAGAAGCGCCTTCAGCTACGCGATCTAACGCTTGTTGCTCATCCGAACCGGGAAAGGCGTCAGCATATATATGTGTGACGCCGAAGCGATTAACAGCATACTTGATTGCTTGATCGGGCGTTAGTTCAACCGCCCATAATCGCTGACCAAGGTGATTCAAAGATTGATTGAGTTCACTAAGCGATGAGTCGAGAAACTGCAATTTCGCGCGCCCGAAAGAGGCTTCCTGCGCAAAGTGATGCAAGTAAGGCGTCATTGAAGGGTAGCAATACAAGCAAATTAACTCGTCCATTTCTACACTGGCGCTTTTCAACAGTGGGTTGTCGTGCAATCGCAAGTCGTTCGTGAACCAATAAAGTCCTATTTTCTTTTTCAATTCGCACCCTCAGATGTTAATTCTTCGTCTACGAGTTCTTTTCACGGAGACCCTGACGTTAAGCCTTTTGATTTACTTGCTTTTATACGAAAACGAGAGTTTGACGATCATTAGGTTACTAACGTTTACACAGAATCCATTTGCTGGATATCTCAAAACACGCAATACCACCAAATGCCTGTACATGTTTCATACTGATATTTTATAAAATTCGAATCCAACGGTATTGATCACGATCTTAATCACTCATTTTCTATATAAACCATGCAAAAGTGATAAAAATTAAAGCGACATTAGTTAATATCCGTTAATCTAAGCCCAATCCCATTTTGCTAGTACCATCGCAGAAATGACCGACGAGTTTAAGAAATCAACCGCTAATTTAAAAAAAGCGGTCCCACTGATGATCAAAAACCATGTTGCTGCCACGCCAGCCAACTACGCGCTTTGGTATACCTACGTTGACAAGACCATTCCAGAACTCAACTTTGAGTTAGACATGGTGTTAGAAAACTACGGTATTTGCCCGCCAGCAACCAATAAACAGCTTTACAACAACTATGTGGCCAGCAAAGCAGAAACCAGCCTTGAAGATCTTAGAACCAATGTAGAAGTTCTGCTACACGAAGTATCCAGTTCAATGAGCGATACGATTTCAGATACTTCCTCCTTTTCTGAGATGGTAGACAAAAGCTTTAATAAACTGGAAAAAGTTGAGGACAATAGCCTAAGCATTGAAGAAGTGATGGTAGTGATTCGTCAACTTGTCGCAGAGTCACACGAAATTCGTCACTCAACAAAGTTTTTGAATAGCCAATTGACTAACGCGAGTGAAGAAATTTCTCGCCTCAAAAACCAACTGGCTGAAGTACAGCAAGATGCGTTGTTCGATGGTTTGTCAAACCTATACAACCGCCGAGCATTTGACAAAGATCTCTCTTCACTTATTGCATCAAATCAGGCAATGACCTTGATCATGCTTGATATCGATCATTTCAAATCATTTAACGACAATTACGGGCACCTTTTTGGCGATACAGTATTAAAAGCCATTGCCCGCCGGCTACAACAAAGTTGTCGAGATGGGATATGTGCGTACCGTTTTGGTGGTGAAGAATTCGCGTTAATTGTACCTAACAAATCTCTGCGAATTGCTCGCCAATATGCAGACACACTACGCCGGATGATAGAAAAACTGCGTATAAGAGATAAGCGCTCAGGCACACAAGTTCACAGCATTACAGCTTCTTTTGGGGTAGCAGAATTTGAGCCGGGTGATACGCCTGAAGCCTTAATCAATAAAGCCGATAAACAGCTTTATGAAGCAAAACAACTCGGTCGTAACCGCGTGATGCCAATTTAAATAAACTGGCTAAGCGAAAACGACTTTTATGATGAAAAAGAAAACCCCGCGCTGTAAAGTGCGGGGGTTTTGTATCCAATCATGAGTATCTTAATCGACGCTGTAACAGTAACTTAGAATGTAGTCGTCACCATTTTTTGCGGTATATTCTTTATCTTCACTGCATGCCATCGGCTTACCTTTTTTGTCGCCTTTGATTAGACTTATCCAATGGCGCATCGCGGTTGGTGCATTGCCAGTTAGTTCAGGATGAAACGTCGTGCGAGTTTCTAATTGAATATCGTCAATGTCCACTAATTCCACGCAACCAGTGCCTTTGTGACAGCCAAACAGCACTTCTACATGATTGCCCGAATCATCTTTAAACAAAATCGACTTTGGATCTTCCTTTCCACCAGTGTACGCCACAAAATGTTTCGGGCTTTTCAGGCCGCTGTGTGTACCGTCTTTGAAATAAGCCAAAACATGGCGGTAATCAATCACGTAACTTGATACATCTTGGTGCGACCCGTTCTCCAATGGGAACATGCGGTCAAGGAGTTGCTTCGCTTTTACTTGTTTCTCACTCTGCTGCTCAGCACTTACCGCTTCGACGGCAAATACGGCTTCAGCGATAAATGGGCGTTGTTGTTGTTGCATCTCTTTTTTATCGAAGTTCAGCATATTCATCGTCATATCCTCGCACTTAAAAACTCGTCCTAGAGTAAAAACTTAAATCCTTTATTTAAGTTTCAGGCAATTCTGTGAAGTGGATGGTTAATTTCCTTGCCTGCTCATTATGTAGACTAGCGAAATATTGACTACAATTTCACAACAAAAATTTTACAATGTGAATTTTACAAAATGTCTGTGTCAAAAAGCCTTATTCGTCAGTCTCATTTTCTTGGTACGAAAATTCGTAACCTAAGAAAAAACAACCATTTAACGATGGAAGATTTGTCTGCCCGTTGTGTAAGAATTAATCCAGAGTACGCTCCTTCGGTTTCTTACCTTTCGATGATTGAGCGCGGAAAACGCGTACCGAGTATCGATATGCTCGAAGTGATCGCGGAAGTTTTTCAAAAAGATCCGGCGTGGTTTTTAGATGATGAACCCGAATTAGAAGCCATCACACCCAACAAAGGAAATCGTGGCGGGATTAGTGGCATGGCGTTGGAGCCGAGCTTCCTGTTTTCCAATGATATTCTTCAAATCGCGATACCAGAAATGCTCTCCCAAACAGGTATCACGGGGCGTCAATTCGCCCACTTACTGATCCGCGCACACCAAGAAAACCATCAAAACCATTTTCCTGATTTAGAGCGCGCCGCCGAAGAGGTCGGCTTGAAGCGGCTGAATCTATCTGTAGAAGATCTCGTAGACATTGCAAAGAGTATGGGATTGGATATCCGCTGGGTAGATCGAGCGCCACAAGATGTGATTGATGAACTGGGCGTCAGCGCCAAACAGTTGATTACGTCTTTCATGGAGCCACCTGGGACTATTTATCTCAATAAACGAATGCGTGACTATCCAACCCGATTGAAGTATGACTTGGCGGTATATATCGGCCATCGAGTGCTCCATAGCAGCGATGCAATGAATAACGTTTTATCTATCGGGCATCAAAACAATTGGGAGCAAATGGACAGCCCTGTGTCGAACTCTGAACTCAATTCGCAAGATATCCTGCAAGCTTGGCGTGATTTTGAGTCCAGCTTTTTTGCTGGTGCCTTGCTTTGCCCCAAAGTACCATTTCGTCAGTTGCTTGACCGCTCCGGTTACGAAATTGATGTTCACAAAAAGGCCGGCGTTTCTCCTTCCGTTGCAATGCGTCGCATGACGGTGGTCTCGCCTTACCCTCATTGGCACTATTTTGATGCCTATGGCCCCGGCAAGTTAAAAGCAGTGTATCGAGGAAATGGTATTCCATTGCCTTGGGGCAACATGCGCAAAGTAAACGACCCTTGCCAGCACTGGGCGGTATTCCGACGCCTTTCCCAGCCTTTGGATACCAGTTCAGCGCAAATCTCGATCTTAAATGTTGGCGACGAGCCACGTATCTACTGCTGCGAATCGGTCAACGTATTTGACCCTGCGGGAAATAATCGCGTGCTATGTGCCGGTATTGATCTTAACCCTGCTATTTCTGCACAAGGTGGCGATGCCGTTTCCATAGCGGAAGAACTTAAGTCCCTTTGTGTCGCTTCCGGCGGAAGTAGTGTTATTCCTCCCCACATCAAAAAAGACTTAACGACTATCGCTAAGATATTAAACATCAACTGGATAGAGCGCGGGATTCAAACCCAAGCAAGGTTGATCTGCTCCAGAGGGGCGGTTTGTCCAAGACAACCTAGTTGTTACAGCAAGTGCGGAGAAGCTGATGAGACGGGCAGCGACGTGAATATCATCGGGCTTTAGAAAGAAAAAACGCCAATCACAATAAACGTGATTGGCGGTATATACTTGTGAACAATTTGTATTCACTAACAACGTCAGTTGGCTAGGTGACCCTCGGCTTAATAAGGGTCACTCTAAGTAAAGCACGATGCGTGCCAACTTTAAAAAAGCCGTTTTTTAGTAGATCCAGATGCATATCGTTGCTTTATTAACCATTAATTTCGCAAACTGCATTTGCAAAATGCAACATTATTCAAATATGCCACTGAATGCACTGCTAATAACGACTCTCTCAGCAAAGTGTCTGTGAACATATGAAGTCACATATTCTTGCACCTCAATGATGATGAGATTTCGGGCTCCCAACTTTACCATTCCTCTAACCCCTTATTGAAACTGGGTTCAGGCTCATCCGCCATGCTTTTGTTGATACATTCTCTCATCGGCTATTTTCATCATTTGCTCAGGAGATGACATTTTCGGGTCAAATATCGCGTACCCAATACTGGCTTTCAAATAGATAAGCGTTTCATCGTAAATGACGGGCGTCGAGCATAGCGCTAATCGAAGTTTTTGTAGAAGGGACTGAACATTTTCTTCCGTTCCTGGGTGATGAACTACAACTAAGAACTCATCACCGCCCATTCTGGCCACGATGTCTGATTTACGCAGAGAGCTTTTTACCCTTTCAGCCGTAGCGATTAAAACTTTGTCACCTGCGTCGTGACCATAGGTGTCGTTAATGTGTTTAAACCTATCTAGGTCAATATTAATTAAGGCGAAGCTATAACGCTTTTTATAACGTTTCGCTATTTCGAACTGCTGCTTGTAAAACTTCATAAAATAGCGACGGTTTGGTAAATTCGTGAGTTCATCGTGTAAAGCTCTGTCATCTGCAATGGTATACAGTCGATAAATGGCGAACAGCGCGAGGCTAAGTGCGAATATAATGGGATAGCCGATTACTCTAGCTAAATGCAACTGATGCCAAGAGATTTGGCGATCAGCTTTGCCTCCAGAGAAAACCACCATACTCCACCCACCATAAGGAAAATGAACCATCTCTTTTGCATATGCCATGCTACTTACACTTTGCGCGCCAAAGAAAGCATCACCAAATGAGCCACCGCTATCGTAACCACGGATCATTAAAGGGTAACGATACGAGAAATCAATTACGCCGGTTTCTCTCATCAGAGCATCGAAATCAATCACCGCACTGATCACTCCCCAGTAGTCCTGATTCATTGGAGGATCAAGAAAAACAGGCACACGCACGATCAAACCTCGGCCACCTTGAATCAAAGTCACTGGCCCTGCGATGAAAATTTCTTGTACATCCTTGGCTTTTTGCACCTGTACCCACTGCTGTGGCACTGCGCGGTAATCAAGGCCGATTAGGCGCTCATTACCTTGGCGTGGAAATACATGACTAATTACATCATTTTTCGCGATACCGATGATTGTAATATGTTTACTTTTATTTAGGATTCGGTGAGCGGCGATACTCAATTCTTCTTCTTGGTTTTTAGGAAGTAACGTAATGAGTGTCGCTAAAGTACTGGCTTTGTAGATATCCGCCATAAGTACCGCTTCCAAATTGGAACGGAGAATGGAAAGTTGTTCTTTGGCCTCAACTTGAACTCGCTCTTTGTGAAGCTCTTGCTGGTTTCGATTTAACAGCTCGATAACCCCAATACACAAAGCGAAAAAGGTGAGGAAGAACAATGCAAAATAGCATCGTTTTCTGGGTAAATAACGCATTTTCTCCCCACAACTCGTATACAACTACGAGATTTTTTATTTATTGTTAAAATTCTTATTATCACAAGAATAACCAATCATAATCAGAAAGGTAACAGTGATTGACAATTTTTATGTTTTAGGTGTGAGATGATGCATCAACAAGGCGATTTATTTGGCGGCGATCTATGGCAAGAAGTAGAAAGAGGAAAACTTTATTATGATCCTCAATTTCTTAACCATCTTGAGGCGGATAATTACTTTGACCAACTTCGAAAGACACTGCCATGGCACCAAGAACACATTACTATGTTCGGCAAGTCAGTACTTCAACCTCGCTTACAAGCGTGGCACGGTGATGCAGCATATACTTACTCAGGCTTAACCATGCAGCCTCACCCTTGGACTCCTGAGTTAACTCAGCTCAAAGTGCGTTGTGAATCAGTTGCTGATGTCACTTTTAATTCTGTTCTCGCTAACTTATATCGACACGGCCAAGACTCAATGGGCTGGCACCAAGATAATGAACCAGAGTTAGGTAGAAACCCTGTTATCGCATCTTTGAACTTAGGTGAAACACGTCGATTTTTGCTTAGAAATTTACATTGTAAAACTGAGATTGAATATGAGCTTTCTCACGGCTCCTTACTGATTATGGCTGGCGAGCTACAGCATCACTGGAAGCACTGCGTACCAAAAACCGCGAAAACCAAAGGTGAACGTATCAACCTGACTTTTAGGCAAATTTTTAACTATTGACTCAGCTTTTACATTCTCAATTAATATTGATGGTAGGTTTAGGTTCAGGACTTCATAGGGAATGGATTTATGCGTATTAAACCTCTTAGCTTAGCGGTCTTACTCTCTTGCTCACTTACCTTTGCAGCTCAGGCATCACAGGAAGAGGTACCGCTTCTCGATAATACTCAATCAGCGCAGTTGATTCGTAGTACCTACGAACAGGAACTGTTCACTTTCCCGGCGTTTAAAGAGGGCCATTTTGGCTTACGCATGTACCGCCAAACATTAGATGAGAAATATCACGCTGCCATTTGGACCGACATGGCACAAGTAGCCAGCCGGTTAAACCAATTTGCTAATGAAGTTGTTGAACCAGAAGACATCATTCTCTATTCATCTCAAAGGCTGACCACGTATCAAGAGAAAGAAACCGAACGAGGGCAGCGACGCTATACCGTGACTAAACACCATCCTGAGTACCTTTATCTTGGTGTGGATTTGCTTGGCGCAATGGCAAGAGCAAACGAATACGGCCTAAAGCATAAACAAGACAAAACGCTGAGAAAAATTATTAGGCGCTACGATTTCTCGCGTTACGTTACGGACAAAGAGATGATAGAAGCATGGGCAGCTCAGCTTGCAAACCAAGTCTACTGGCTTCGTCAGTTAGGAGAGCAAGATGTGGTCGAGGAATTCACTCAAACCTTCCGTGACACCTACCCCGACGATAAAGATAAGATGCTTTCAGCTCAGCAGTATTGGAACAAACTCTATGGGATGACGCACATCATCTTTGCCGATTCACAGTATTATCAGGAGCGAGTAAGCGAGAAGAAACACCAATGGATTTATGATTACTTTCGCAACAATATCGACACTATCCTACTGCGCGCCAAAGAAGACGTGATTGCGGAAGTCGGCATTTCGTTTTTGTTAGCAGGCTTGGACCATGATCCGGTCGTAAAGAAAACCCGCCAAGCCATTCGTCACGCAATCAACGCAGAAAAAGGGATGATTCCGTCGGTCGACGGTAACTTTGATCTCAAGTACGGCGAACACCGTAACGTGCTAGCCATCATGCTGCTCGATTGGAAAGGGGTACATAAAGCGCCAACTTATCAAGAGCACCCAGAGGCTTTTAAATCGATACCTTACGGCTTAATGCCCAAGCCTTAGAAATAACAAAACCCGCCATTTAGGCGGGTTTTTAGTGTGTATCTTCAATCTAAATTAGAGAGAGATAAAAATGCCCGCTAAGCACGCACTCATCAGGTTAGCGAGTGTACCAGCAGCAACCGCTTTTAGGCCTAGACTTGCAACATCTTTGCGGCGCTCAGGTGCCATCACGCCGATAGAACCCAACTGAATCGCAATTGAGCCAATGTTCGCAAAACCACACAACGCAAAAGTGATAATAATTTGAGTATGCTCAGACAGTGTCGCTTTGTGCTGCACAAAATCGATAAACGCAACAAACTCATTCATCACCACTTTCTGACCAATGTATGAACCCGCAGCTAGGATTTCGTGGCTTGGCACACCAATCAACCATGCGAGAGGTGCAAACAAATAACCAAAAATCGCTTGTAGCGTTACGCCAGAGAAACCAAGTATCTCACCCAAGTTTTCTAGCCCCGTGTTCACCATCGCGATAACACTCACGAAAGCGATAAGCATGGTACCAACAGCAACAGCAACTTTCATACCGCCCATAGCACCGCTTGCTAGCGCATCAATTACGTTGCTTTCTTCTGATTTATCTAGCTCAATATTGTTGTAATCGCTTGGCGTTTGACGCTCAGGAACGATAATTTTTGCCATCATCAAACTACCTGGCGCTGCCATAAAGCTTGCCGCGATCAAGTATTTGAGGTCGACACCCAAACCAGCATAACCACCAAGCACACTGCCCGCCACTGAAGCCATACCACCAGCCATCACGGCAAACAGTTCAGAGCGAGTCATGTTAGAAAGAAATGGACGAATAAGAAGTGGTGACTCGCCTTGAGATAAGAAGATGTTCCCTGTTGCAACCAAAGACTCTGCTTTACTCGTACCCAAGAACTTCTGGATAGCGCCGCCAATAAATTGAATCACTTTTTGCATAATGCCCAAATAGTAAAGGGCGGAGATAAGAGCACTGAAGAAGATGATGATAGGAAGGACACGAATAGCGAAGATAAAGCCAGAAGAAGCGAGGTCACCAAAGAGGAATTTAATCCCTTCATCAGCAAAGCTGAGTAGCCCCGCGACCCCATTACTTAAACTCGCCAGCGCCGCTTGACCCAACGGGAAATAGAGCACCAAAGCAGCAAACCCCATTTGTAGCATCAAGGCGCGAGATACAGTTTTCCAATTAATGGAAGAACGACCCTCAGAAAGTAGGAAAGCACAACCTAGCAGTGCAACAATACCAAATAGACTAAATAGAACACTCATGAGCTGGACCTACTAAACGTTGAAAAAGAAAAAAGAGCCAAAGGAATTGGCAGAAGAAAGGGACAACGCAGCGAGTGATAACTCACTTTTAGATCCAGAATGTAGACAGAACGAATAGTTCGACATCTTATTTTTACCTTATACAAGCAATTGAACGTAGCTGGTCCGGTCCGTGGGGTCATTCACTGCTGGCGAGCATGTTGCTTGGCCTGCTCCATGTGACGGCTTGTATGGGTAAGGGTCCTGAACAACTAAACCCTAATTCCCGCTTAAACGGGACGCAAGTATAGCCAACAAAAAGAGATATTCATCACATTTATTTACGCAAACGTTCAAGCGTTCAAAATTTAGGCAAAAGTACTCTTTTGTCGTCATACTATTAATAAAAGTAAGGGCATAAGGATAGGCTTTGATGGTAAAAAACATAAAAGTGACCAATAAATATGCAATCAAACTCGAAAGAGCCAAAATTCGTCATTTTGCTCTCGCCAACAGGTGGATTTTGGTTATACAATTCGCGTTGCTTCTTTCGAGGCCTCTGAGTATTCAGAGCATCATGATGCCGAGATGGTGAAATTGGTAGACACGCTAGCATGAGGTGCTAGTGCCTTTGGTGTGAGGGTTCGAGTCCCTCTCTCGGCACCATTATCCTTCTTCCCTAATTTTGTTCGAGTGTAATGCAAAGTTCTAAGCAGGCAAGACAGTCTACAGATGCTAATCAACTTCTGAGTGAGCTTGCGGTTCACGCTTTATTACACCTGCACTTTAAAATTCACGCGTCCTCGCATGGCCTCTCCCTTAAAGAACGTAATGACTTACTTCAGAAATGGCTGAAACCAAAACTGAAGAGTAATCGCTATAAGCTGATTAAAAAGCCGTTAAAATCTTTGACTCAGCAGGCAAAAGGTGAGAACGGAAATCTGGAAGCATTACTCGAGCGCTGCGTCGGTGCAGACAAACCCAGCAACCCTCAACCCGATCTAGATAGCTACTTGCTGCTGATCAACGAGATTGAGAAGAAACTGGGGACTACCGTGTTATTATCTCGACCGGAAGACGTCGACTTATCTCACGACCAACACGGCTGTTTGCTGTGTGTGCTTTCTGAGAACTTAAATCAGCACTTCGATGATAATAACGCCCTAATCGCTCCTATTTCGATGCTGTTCCGCGGACCAATGAGTCAACGTTCACTTTTTCTTGGCAGCATTTACGCCAGTGGTACCTTCAATTATGAAGTGCAGTATCAAGACGACCAGTTCGTTCGCATCACATTAGAGTTGGCGTAAGTGTAACGCTAAGAAATAAACGAATCGAAAAAGGCCGCGAAACTCGCGGCCTTTTGCTTATCTAGATTTAAACTTGAGTTAATCGATCTCTTTAAATCGAGCAGTAAAGTGGCGCAGCACTGGTGGCTCGTACTCGAAAGTGAGCCCTTTTAACTCATGTGCACGATTTTTCAGTTCGATAATCGCATCCGCAATGTAATCCATATGATCGTTTGTGTAGACACGACGTGGAATGGTCAAACGCATCAACTCAAGCTCTGACACTTTTTGTTTACCCGTTTCCGGATCTCGACCAAGCAGCAACGATCCTATCTCTACTGCTCGAATACCCGCTTCCAAGTACAAAGCATTACACAATACCTGCGCAGGAAACTGATCCGCTGGAATATGTGGCAAAATCTTAGCGGCATCCACAAACACCGCATGACCACCCGTTGGGTATTGAATCGGAATACCGCCTTCACGTAAGCGCTCACCTAAGTATTGAACTTGGCTAATTCTATAGTGAAGAAAATCCTCATCCGCGGCTTCATACAAACCGCGAGCGAGCGCTTCCATATCACGCCCAGCCATGCCGCCGTATGTTACAAATCCTTCCATGGGTACGCAGCGCGTCTGCACCGCCTGGAACAACTCCTTATGATCACGAATACAACACATGCCACCAATGTTTACCATCGGGTCTTTCTTAGCTGACATGGTGAGCATATCACCGTACTGGTACATCTCACGGATGATTTCCAGAATCGATTTATTCTCGTAACCCGCTTCACGCTGCTTGATAAAGTAGGCGTTCTCACAGTAACGAGCCGAGTCAATCACCACTGGAATATCGTACTTGGTTGCAATCTCGTACACACTGCGCATGTTTTCCATCGACACAGGCTGACCACCGGAGCTATTACAAGTAATCGTGGTGATAATTGCACAAATGTTATGCGAACCGTGCGCTTCAATTGTTGCCACCAGCTTATCGATATCAAAATTGCCCTTCCAATCATAAGGCGTAGTGGTGTCGAATGCTTCTTCCGTTACCACGTTAATCGCTTTACCGCCATTGAGTTCAATGTGACCCGCTGTGGTATCAAAATGGTAGTTCGAGATAAATACTGGCGTTTCGCCACCACGCACCTGACGCATACGCTCAATCAAAGCTGGGAACAAAATTTGCTCGGCACCACGCCCTTGGTGTGCAGGCACGGTGAGCTTATAACCGAAGAAGTGCTCCACTGCATCACACAGGTTGTAGTAATTTCGACTCCCCGCATAGGATTCATCCCCCATCATGATGCCAGCCCACTGATTATCACTCATGGCACCAGTGCCAGAGTCAGTCAGCAAATCGATATAAACATCATCACTACGAAGAAGAAATGGATTATAGCCCGCTTCTTTTAACGCGACTTCACGGTCTGCCAAAGTCGTCATTTTGATTGGCTCAACCATTTTGATACGGAAAGGTTCTGGAATACGTTTCATTGTTAATTTCCTTATACGCATTGCCCTACGCAGTTTCACGTAAGACTAAAAAACAAATAGATAGAATGCTTTTCAATGCGATTGCATTGAGGAAATCAACGAGAAGAGATTTTACTAAGAAGAGACAAGCAGTAGTCTAGGTTATACCAGAACGACAGCACCAAACGGCTATCGAGAATATCCTTTATTCTCATCGTCTTCGTCCTCCTGATAAAAATAAAAAGTCAGAAACCCCATGTCTCTGACCTTTTCAATATAGTGCAGTTTTCAATCAATTTTCAGTGAGGTCACCCTCATTTTAAGAAGGTCTCGCCCTTTTCATTCTGCGTTTGATATTACTTTCTTTGACTAGGTAATCGAAAAGTGGCGCGAATAAGTTAGCAAATAGAATCGCTAACATGATGCCTTCTGGATAAGCCGGGTTCAGCACTCGGATAAAAATCGTCATCACGCCGATTAATAGTCCGTATGCCCATTTCCCGTTATTGGTAAAAGCTGCCGAGACAGGGTCTGTCGCCATGAAGAAGGTACCAAACGCAACCCCACCAATCACGAAGTGCCAGTAGAACGGCATGGAGAACATGGGGTTAGAGTCTGAACCGATCGCATTCAATAGTAATGAAGCTCCGATTAAACCGACCAACACGCCCGCAACAATTCTCCACGATGCAATCTTCATAAAGATGAGAACCAAGCCTGTTAGTGCGATCAACAACGTGGAGACTTCACCCATCGAGCCTGGTAAATTACCAACAAAAGCATCTCCCCATGAAATTGGCTCTCCTGTCATATTATTTATCAAAGCACTTTGCCCTCCTTCATACCATTGGCTGAGTGGAGTAGCGCCAGAGTAACCATCAGCCGCGACCCACACGGCACCACCGGACATGTTGGCAGGATAGGCAAAGTATAAGAACGCGCGCCCTGCTAAAGCTGGATTTAGGAAGTTTCGTCCAGTACCACCAAAAATCTCCTTCGCCACAACAATACCGAAAGTGATACCTAAAGCCGCTTGCCATAGTGGAATTGTCGGAGGAAGGATCAGCGCAAAGAGTATAGAGCTGACAAAAAAGCCTTCATTTACCTCATGCTTTCGCACAATAGCAAACAGAACTTCCCAGAAACCACCAACGATAAACACCGTCGCATAAACTGGAAGAAAGTAAGTAGCACCAAGCCACATTTTACTTCCCCACCCCGCTTGTGAAACCGCATCTAACGAGCCCCATACCCAACTCAGTTGCCATGAAGAAACAAGCGCTTGCTGAGCTGAGGCTTGATCCATTCCATACAACAAGGCATCACTCGCTTGCTGGCCTATGTTGTACATACCCCAGAACATGGCAGGGAAGACCGCCAGCCACACCATGATCATAATACGTTTTAAATCGATGCTATCTCGAACGTGAGTCATGCCCTGGTTTACCTTACCAGGCGTGTAAAAAATGGTTTCGACAGCTTCGAAAAGTGGGTAGAACTTGTGATACTTCCCACCTGGACCAAACTTAGGTGTCGCTTTCTCAAAGTAATGTTTAAGGCTCATAACGCTCCTCCTTTATCTAAAAGATGGTACGCACATGTGTAAAAAGCGATCGTTTTTTAATCTCTTCGTCTTCCTTCTTCGTATTTCACCTTGTTCGCCACTCTTCTGTCTCCTCTTTAAATCCGGCGAACAGTTTATCCAACGAAAAAGGGACCGCTCATGGACACACTCGCCATTGACCTAGCTAGATTCCAATTTGCCTTTACTGTCTCTTTCCACATTATTTTTCCAGCTTTTACGATTGGTTTGGCAAGTTATCTCGCTGTATTAGAGGGCTTGTACTTAAAAACGGGCAACAAACAGTACATGCAAATCTATAAGTACTGGCTCAAAATCTTTGCCATCAGTTTTGGTATGGGTGTGGTGAGTGGCATCGTGTTGAGCTATCAATTCGGTACTAACTGGAGCGTGTTTGCCGACAAAACAGGCCCAATCCTGGGCCCGCTAATGGGTTATGAAGTTTTTACTGCGTTTTTCCTCGAAGCGGGGTTTTTAGGCGTGATGCTTTTCGGTATGGATAAGGTGGGTAAGAAGCTTCACTTCGCCGCGACTTGTATTGTTGCATTCGGGACGTTTTTGTCTGCGTTTTGGATACTTTCGGTTAATAGTTGGATGCAAACACCAGCGGGCTACAGTATCAACGAAGCCGGACAGTTTATCCCAGAAGACTGGTGGGCGATTGTCTTCAACCCTTCCTTCCCTTACCGGCTCGTTCATATGTTGCTCGCCGCTTACCTTACTACTGCCTTTGTTGTAGCCGGCGTTGCCGCTTATCACTTACTAAAAGCAAACCATAACCCTCTAGCCAGAATTATGTTCTCGATGGCAATGTGGATGGCTGCCATCGTGACACCAATTCAAATCGTTGCTGGAGACATGCATGGTTTAAACACCCTTGAACATCAACCCGCCAAAGTCGCCGCGATGGAAGGGCACTATGAGTCTCACCAAGGCGCGCCATTGATCCTCTTCGGTATCCCTAACGATGAAGAAAAACGCATGGAATACGCACTGGAAATCCCCAAACTCGGTAGTTTGATTTTAACTCATGACCTCAACGGTGAAGTGAAGGGATTAGATGCTTTTCCAGAGGAGGAACACCCTCCTGTCTCTATCGTTTTCTGGTCTTTCCGAGTCATGGTCGCGCTTGGTTTTGGCATGCTTGTTATTGGTTTGTGGAGCCTTTGGCTAAGAAAACGTCGCAAACTTTTTGATTCGAGGGCACTTCAACGTATTTGTGTGCTGTTTGCCCCAGCGGGGTTCATTGCAGTCTTAGCAGGCTGGATAACTACCGAAGTAGGTCGACAGCCTTACACCGTATACGGTCTTTTAACCACAGCCAATTCGGCATCGCCTATTGATGCCGCCGCGGTGAGCGTCTCCCTGACGGCGTTCATCGTGGTTTACTTTGTGGTTTTTGGAGCTGGCTTCTTCTATCTCCTACGTTTGATGCGCAAGTCTCCAACTCGATATGAAGAAGGTCTAGATAGCCGACTTCCTGATGGCACGAAAACTGATGCCATCACACATTCTAACCATCTAACCTAGGAGCTAACTCATGGATTACGCATTAATTTGGTACGCTTTGATTGGGCTCGCCGTTCTGATTTATGTCGTGTTAGATGGCTTTGATCTCGGTATTGGTATCCTATTCCTCAGCGCTAATGACGATGAAGAGCGCGACATGATGATGAACAGCATCGCTCCTGTTTGGGATGGGAATGAAACTTGGCTAGTTCTTGGCGGTGGTGGGCTTTTTGCCGTGTTCCCCCTCGCCTACGCGGTCATTATGCCAGCACTCTATGCTCCTCTGATTTTAATGCTGCTCGGATTAATTCTGCGCGGGGTTTCTTTTGAGTATCGCTTCCGAACACAACGCGGAAAGTTTTTATGGGATAGCGCTTTTTTCATTGGTTCACTCACCGCAGCATTGATGCAAGGCATTATGCTCGGAACCCTGCTCCAAGGTATAGAGGTTAGTGAACGAGCATACGCAGGTGGATGGTTTGATTGGCTTTCACCATTTAGCGTATTTTGTGGCTTGGCGCTTGTTTGTGCTTATATCCTGCTCGGTTCATGCTGGTTATTAATCAAGCTTCCAGAAGAGCTGATGGGGCGCTATTACGTGGTCGCGCGACGATGGGGACTAGCGATGGTAGCCTGTATATTTATCGCCAGTTTGTGGCTGCCATTGAGCCAAAATATCGTCTTTGAACGTTGGTTCTCATTACCAAACTCACTACTGTTTTTCATATTACCAATTATTGCAGCGGCACTCATTTGGCAGCTATTCAAAGCCTTACTCGACCACAAAGCCGTCCGAGCCTACGTTCTTGCGATCGGCCTGTTTCTTGTGTCCGCGATGGGTTTCGGTGTCAGTACATTCCCTTACTTGGTCCCATTCGCACTCACTTATCAAGACGTCGCCGCGCCAGACAAAAGTTTGGCATTTTTACTTGCCGGCGCGGTGGTATTACTTCCTCTGATCATAGCCTACACGGCTTATTCGTACTGGGTTTTCCGCGGCAAGATGAAACGTGGAGAAGGATATCACTGATGAAACTAAAACCCATTTTGTGGTTCATTGGCATTTGGCTGGTAAGCGTGGTCGCCTTGTTTATCATCAGTTCGTTGATACGAACTGCGATATTGTAGGCCCAGAGTCTACTGCACCACATCTGAAGCCATTGAGGTCTATACTCAAGCAAGAGTAAAACAACGGAGTGTTTTTATGACCTTAAAGCGGTTTCTGGTAACTTTGATTCCTTTGACGGTTCCACTGTTTTCACCAAATGCATTGGCCGTAGACAAGCAGATGTCATCCGCCATTAAAAGTAAAATGCGGTCTATTTGCTCCGCAACAGACGAGCAGGGCCGTTGGCGACTTGCCGAAGCAACTCCTGACGCCAGACGTTCACTTAACATGGTGCTTTATCAAATGAATGCCGATGATAAATTGAAAGCAATTCATGAGGTGAGAACGAAAATGGTCGGCGGCACCCATTATGCGTTTGAGTTCGAGTTGCAAGATGGTCAAGTCTGGAATGCAATTGTATTGCACAGTGCCCGAGGCGATTACATGATAGAAAGACACGCCAAGAAAGGTGAACTCTGCCCTAAAGATGGCAACTCCTAATTCCCAGATTCAAATACAATAAAGGCGACAGTTACGTCGCCTTTGTTTTATACCGTTTTCGCCTCTATCTTTTCATTCACTTTATCGCAAATGTACTCTCCAATAGGCATTGCAGATGTCGCTGCAGGAGAGGGGGCGTTGCAAACGTGTAAGCTTCTTGCGCTCTCGGCAAACAAGAAGTCATGAACCAAGGTTCCGTCGGATAACACTGCTTGCGCACGAATACCCGCAGGATATGGTTTGAGATCTTCTACCTTGATGCTTGGGCAATATTTGTTGACCAACTTGAGGTAGCCCGGCTTCCACCACGAGTTCTTAAACTCACCCAGTCCGGTTTTTAGATGCTTTTGTGTCACCTTCCAAAAGCCGGAGAAACTGAGCATTTGCATGGTATCTTGCAAGCTGAAGTTAACCTTGTCGTACCCTTCTCGCTTCCAGCCTTGCACCGCATTTGGACCAACGGTCACACTGCCATCAATCATGCGAGTCAGGTGGACACCTAAGAATGGCAAATCAGGGTCGGGAATTGGATAAATAAGATGATTCACCACTTGGTCGTGTTTGCTATCTAAGCGGTAGTATTCACCACGATAAGGGATGATCTGAAAGTCAGTTGGAATACCCATCATCTTAGTCATGCGATCCGCCATCAAGCCGCTGCAAGTAACCAAGAACTTGGTATTAAGCTGCATCGTTTGACCGTCTGAAATGCAGGTCAGTTGGACTTCTTCGTCCTTCTCTTCGGCAGCCACCACTTTGGTTCTCAGGCTGATTTGACCACCGAGCGTTTTGAACTCTGCCGCCATCTGCTCAGTGACCAAACGATAATCGACAATACTGGTGGTTTTGACATAAATCGCGCCCAAGCCTGTGATGTTTGGCTCAGCCAGCTTGAGTTGAACTTCATCGAGTAGCTTTACGTCGATGCCGTTGACATGGCAGCGCTCATAGAGGGCATTCATGCGTTCGACTTCTTGCTCATTGGTCGCAACCAGTAACTTGCCACAGTTCTCCACCGGAATATCGTGCTGAGCACAGAACGAAATGGTTCGCTCTACCCCACGCTTACAAAAATCGGCTTTTAGGCTGCCCGGTGCGTAGTACACTCCAGCATGAATCACGCCGCTATTGTGTCCGGTTTGGTGCTTCGCAAAACCGGACTCTTTCTCAACCAATAAAATGGATTTGTCTGGGTGGCGTTGCTGCAGTTGCCATGCTGTCGACACACCAACGATACCGCCACCAACAATGATGTAGTCATAGACTGATTTCATACGACCTCTTATAAAACCGATAGTTGAGATTGTTGCAATTTGAACTTGCGACCACTGTAAATGAACACCGCGACAAATACCGCGCAGCTTGCCACACGAACCAACATTGGGATGTCGTGCCAAACCAGCAATGTACCCACCACTACCAACAAGAGACGAGTCAGAATGTTTAGAGGACCTTCCAAGTAGCCTTCAATCGCACCAATCAATGCATAGGTACCGATGATGGCAAAGAAGCCTACGGTAATTACCGACGTCACATCCCAACTGACCAAGCCTGTATAGGCAATAAGTAGCGGTACAAGATACAAACCTTTAGCGATTTTCCACGCCATCAGGCCGGTACGCATTGGAGGTGTTTTCGCGATGGTTGCCGCTGCAAATGCGGTCAAACACACTGGAGGCGTTACGTTACTGTCTTGCGATAACCAGAAGATGATGAGGTGAGCAGCCAGCAATGCCAAGCCTACCGCTTCCATACCCAAACTTTGCTCTAGTAGGGTTTCCATAAAGTCCGCAGGTACTAGCGCCACCATTTCTTTCGCGGTTTCCAACGCCATTGTTGCATTAAGCAGTTCCAACTTTTCTGGCGCCGCCAACATGAAGATAGCTTTTGCTTGTTCAGGCAATTGACCCGACACCATCAATTCAAGCAATTGGTTTTCGGCAATTAACTTGTAAAGCGCAGGGGCAGACAGAGTACCCAATACAATATACGCCGCTGTCACAGGTAAACCCATACCCAAAACAAGAGAAGCGAGCGCAATCAGAACGATCATGATGAACAAGTCACCATTCGCCCAACCGTCGATCATCAGTGAGAACGTGTTGCCGATGCCTGTTGTACTGATCACGTTGATCACCAAACCGATACCCACCAGCAATACCGCGGTTGTCGCCATGTTTTTCGCGCCTTGCGAAAGTGCTTCGATGATCGCTTTTGGTCCCATCTTATGATCTTTCGAGAACCAAGAAGCCACGACCACTGAAATGATCGACAAGCCCGCAGCGTAAGTTGGCGTAAAACCTTGAACCAACAAAGTGACCAATACCGCCAGTGGGATAAGGTTGTGCCAACCGCTGATCAGCACTTTCAGTAGAGATTCATCGCTGGTCGTGATTTTTTGAACGCCGCTGCGTTTGGCTTCGATACGCACAAAGAACGCCACAGACAAGAAATAGATAAGAGCAGGAATGAAAGAAACGGCAATAATATCAACATAAGGAATTTGCGTGTAAGACGCCATTATGAAAGCACCCGCTCCCATCACAGGTGGCATCAACTGACCACCTGTTGACGCCGCAGCTTCAACCCCCGCTGCAAAGCGCGAAGGGAAACCTGCTTTTTGCATCAAAGGAATACTGATAACACCGGTGGAAACCGTATTTGCCACACTAGAGCCCGATACTGAGCCCATCAAACCGGAGCCAATCACTGCGATAAAACCCGGGCCACCAATGATTTTGCCAGCCGCAGCACGTGCCACATTGATGATGTAATCACCGACACCAGAGCGAACAAGAAACGCACCGAACAGAATGAACATGAATACGAAAGTCCAACTGATGCGTGAGATAGAGCCAAACATGCCCTCAGAAGAATAGAAGCTGCGGTAGAGCAAGGTTTCCATGCTCAAACCCGGGAAGTGGAAAATACCTGTCGCCCACTTACCCCAAAGCACAACGTAGCTTAAACACACCACAATCAACACTGGAATAAACCAGCCCATGGTGCGTCGAATCAGTTCGATAACAATCAAAATTGCCATGATGGCGAAGACCCAATCGCTGGTCACGAACTTCACACCGCGTTCATATAGCGCATCTTCGGCATAGGGAATGTAGAGCAAACACGCGACCGCGCCCATGGCAATCAACACATCGATGCCGAGTGCAATCTTACTCTGCTTAAGAGAAATATGAGCCGGATACCAAAGCGCACAAATCACCGCAAAGCCAGCAAAGTGGGTCGCGGAAATCCATAACTCTGGTAACGTCGATAAGGTATTAAACCAAATGTGCAAAGCAGACAACACCACGCCAAACACTGTGATTGTGGTGGTTACCCACGGAAAATCAGTGCGTGTGGGCAGCTCAAATTTCTGCAATTCCTTTTCTATTGAGTCGCTCATCTCATACTCCAAGCTCTGGCGGCTTTTTCCATCTTAGAAATCGGTAGGGATAAAATGCCCCGAGCCGAAACTCGGGACGAAGTTGGCGTTATTTCGCCATTAGGTCTGATGGGATTTCGATGCCCATTTCTCTGTAGTAACGCACCGCACCTGGATGAAGAGGCACTGGCAAGCCTGCAATTGCTTTCTCAATTGCCATTGCTTTGGTTGCTTTATGAATACCTTGTAGGAAAGGCAGGTTCTCGTAGATCGCTTTGGTTAGCTGGTAAACGTCCTCTTCCGAGATATCTTCACGAACTGCCAAGAAGTTAGGCTGTGCAATGGTGGTGATCGGCTTATCTAGACCCGGGTACGTGTTCGCTGGGATCTCGTACTTCGTCCATAGGTTGTAGTTGCCGTTCGCCTCTTTGATTTGCTCGTCAGTAAACGAGAGAATCGAAATGTCTTTACCCAGCGCAGCAAAAGCTTGGGTTACTGCACCAACTGGCACACCCGCAGGCGTGTTCATGCCGTCAATGGTGCCGTTTTGAAGTGCGCTCGCACTGCCGCCGTAGCCCATGTACGCAAGGTTGAATTTATCAGGGTCGACCTTCAGACCTTTCATGATTTGGCGACCAGAGTTCTCAGTACCAGAATTCTTCTTACCGATAGAGAACTTCTTGCCATCGAGGTTGTTCAGGTCAGTCACTGTGCCCGTTTTTGCTAGGTCAGAGCGAACAATAAAGTGCTCAACGTTTTGCCACAGCATAGAGACTGAACGCAGCTGCTCTTGGCGACCGCTCTTCTCATAAGGACCTTCACCAGACCAAGCCCATGCACCGTAAAGACCTTGTAGAATCGCGAACTGTGCTTCATTTTCGTTCAGCAGTTTGACGTTTTCACCAGAGCCCGCAGAGCTGATTGCAGAAAGGGAGAAGTGGTGCTTTGGTGCCAATTTCACTTTGCTTAACGTCGCCAACGCTACGCCCACAGGGTAGTAGGTACCACCTGTCGATGCCGTTGCAAGAATATAGCTACGATCTTCTGCCGCAGCGTTAGCAGCAATACCAAAAGAAGTCACAGCGACAGCCAAAGCTTTTACCAGCTTATTCATTTTCATTATTACTCTCCGTGTAGTCGTTTCACGATTGGGGATTTACATCATGTTAAACCTTTATTAACAACACATTCCCTAGAGCAATTGAAATGCCAACTTTTAACCCTTTGTATTTATTGAACTAAGAGCTGAAAGACATCAAAAATGAGCAAAATCATGCTGATTTGATAGCAAAGTAATGAGCAAGATCTTGCTCATTGAAGAGGAGAAGGTTGCACGCCTAGATCGCAAAAGGTTAATAAAATGTGATCAAGACAAAATAAATGCACGATTCACTAATAAGCAATATTTTGCCGATGCAATTTTGGATTGAATTGCAACTAATGAGCGTCTTAACAATAAGAAGAAAAAGCGCATCATTCTAAACTGCTCACTTTATCAGCGGAGGTTTATAGCCTAAACGACTACAAATAGCACAAAAATACAGCAAAGAAAGCCATGTTACAAAAATGAAAAGTCATTTATTCTAATTTTTAATTTAAAAAGCAGCTCGATCCACCAGTTCAGAAATAAACATTGACCGTATCAACTTATTTTCTACTTCGGGGTTGTGCCAATGGCCCTATGTTCGTTAGTGTAACAACACGCCAAGGCAAACGTATTCCTTGGTATTTTTTCGTCTTTAAGGATCACCCATGTCAGCAACTGCGCAATTACAATTCGCTTTAAAACGCCCATCTGGCGTTGCTGCTGCGATCCTCCTGCTCTCTCTGAAACTGATTCAGAGCTGACAGGCTATATCTAAACTTTCTGTCAGCTTGAGAAGAAGCTGACGGGAACACCACATACTCCTCCCATTCCTTTCAGTTTCTTCCAAGCGAAACATAAGAGGAATAACAATGTTAAGCGCACGCAATATCGCCGCTTTGGGCTTCATGACTTTCGCCATGTACTTAGGCGCGGGTAACCTGATCTTCCCTCCATTTTTGGGTTACCAAGCAGGTGAAAACTTTCTGAGCGGGATGTCTGGCTTCCTCTTGACGGGTGTAGGTCTGCCTGCGATGGCACTGGTGATGGTGGCTATCGTAAACGGTTCAGACAAATTAACCGCTGCCCTACCTAAACCTTTGGCGACCAGTTTTTGGGTGATGGTGTTTATCGTGATTGGCCCTGCGTTCGTGATCCCACGTGCAATTACCGTGGCTTACCAATTTAGCTTTGCGCCAATGTTTGGTGATGCAGCTTTGGTGCCTTTCACTATTGCCTTCTGTGCTATCACCATTCTATTTGCCCTATATCCGGGTAAATTGGTCGACAACCTAGGCAAGATCTTAACGCCTGCCTTGATGGCAATCTTGATCATCATGTCTGTGACGGCTTTGGTTTCTCCTGCAGGTGAGCTAACTGCCGCAACGGGACCATACCTATCTGGTGCATTTGCTGAAGGCTTAACCCAAGGTTACATGACCATGGATGCATTAGGTTCTATCGGTTTTGGTTGGATTATCTTCCGCGCGATTCGCAGCATGGGTGTGGATTGCCCGAAAGCCACCGCAAAATACACGCTAATCGCAGCTTTGATGTACGCGGTTGCCATGGCGTTTGTTTACATCTCATTGGCTTACATTGGCTCGACAAGCTCATACTTGGGTTCTGAGTTCAGCAATGGTGGCGACATTTTAACGGCATTCACCTTCAGCCACTTCGGCGCGTTTGGTTCACTACTACTAGGTGCCGTGATGGTATTGGCGTGTTTGACTACTGCTATCGGCGTAACCACCGCAGGCAGTGAGTTCTACGACAACACTTTCAGCAAAGTGAACTACAAAGGCTGCGTTATCACGACCATGGTATTGGCTGGTTTGATCGCCAACGTAGGTCTAGAGCAACTATTGGCTATCACATTGCCAGCGGTTGTGGCGCTTCACCCAGTCGCGATTGCGTTGATGATCATGGCACCAGTGCGCAACAAGATGTCGCAAATCATGGTGGTAGCAACCGCATTCACTGCTCTAACGTTTGGTTGTGTTGATGCGCTGCACATCCTAGGTTACATGCCAAGTTCCACTGATGAGTGGATGGGTAATTACATGCCTCTGTACAATGACTTTGCTAGCTGGATTGTGCCTAGCGTATTTATGATGATTGTTGGTCTGCTGTTTACGACGAAAACCAACCAAACCGAACAATTCGAGCTGGTGAATGAATAGCCGTTTAACATAAGACATCGCTCAATAAGTGCGTTACTATGTAGCTCGCTTATTGATATCAGGCAAAGGAGTTGCCTGAATGAAAGATTGATATGGGTCGCCTATGGATAATCAGTATCTAGACATCAGAACACTGAACTTTATCGTTATTCTGTTCTCTTGCATTTACTCTATTAGTCTGCTTTGTTATCAATACACTCAGGGTAGAGTCAAAGGCTTAAAAACCTTCTCGATATCACTACTGTTTATTGGTTTAGGCCCTTTTTTACTTGGCTTTAGAGGCTCTGCGCCAGACTGGCTGACCATCGTCATAGCCAACACTCTCATATTAGTCGGCTTCTTGCTTACGCTATATAGCGTAAGCATTTTTCGTCAATACCCTTTAAAATTGGCTCACTGTCTTACCTTGTTAACACCTGTTTTCAGTGGTTCATTTTACTATTTCACCTTCCATGACCCTTCTATCAAAAGCCGCATTATTTATCTGAGCATGTATATTTGTATCGTCACCTTCTTTAGTGGTGTCGCCATGCTTAAAGGTACCCAAAAGGACTTAAAGCTCCCTGTTAAAGCAATGGCTTACTCTTTCTTTGGATTTAGTTTTTTTATGGGATTTAGGGCGCTTTGGAGTACTTTTTCAGGTGAGTTACCAAGCTTTATGGTCGCAGGCCTTATCCATCAGCTGACGTTCTTATTTAGCATCTGCCTGATCGTTGCTTTGAGCTTTAGTATGCTGTGGTTAATTAACGGACGCTTGGTGCAATCCATTAATGATCTCTCTCATTTAGATGCACTCACAGGGCTATATAATCGTCGAGCCATGGAAGAAATCGTTCCAAACTTGGTTAATAAAGCACATAAAAAAAGCCAAGCAATCAGCATTATTATGACTGATGTAGACAAGTTCAAAGCGATTAATGATCACTATGGTCACACGGTTGGCGACTCCGTCATGGCAACGATCTCCACTATTTTTAAAAAGCATCTTCCTGAGTCAGCCTGCATTGTGCGATTTGGTGGTGACGAGTTCATGATTGTTTTGCTCGAAAAAGCACAGCAAGCCAAAATTTTCGCAGAGCAAATTCGCCTTGCGGTCGAAACTGAAACCGCTTTGCAATCATTTAAAACTGAAGTGACCATGAGCTTTGGTATCAGTCAGTTATCTGAGGGGCAATCACTTCAAGAGGCGCTTGCTGAAGCAGACGAAGCGCTATATAGCTCTAAACATACTGGAAGGAACCTCGTTACCTTGTTTGGAGAAGGGAAAGACCTAAATTATAAGTTTGTCCCAGCTCCAGCCAAAAGCGCATAACGTGTTTGTTATGCCAATGATTTTACATTAGCTAGAAATCGCACTAAGTATAGTCGGAGCGATTCAAACCAAACTTCTGCATCTTTTGGTTAAGGGTTCGACGTGGTAAATCCAACTCCTGCATCACCTCATTGATGCGTCCATGATGCCTGACTAAAGAATCATGTAGCACCTTACGTTCAAAGTTATGTAGCTGAATCGCCAACGGCACGCCCGCATGCGTCTCTTCGGTTGTTGAGGATGGTCGACTGGAGAGAATTTCCATCACGGAGACGGTTTCATCCAATGCAAAACGCATCGCTACATTCCTAAGCTCACGTACGTTACCGGGCCAAGAGTAAGCAAGAATGGCCTTTCTATCGGCTTCACTCAGCAGACGACTCTCAGGATTACTTTTCAGAGCAAAGTGTTCGAACAAGATCAACGCATCTTCTTCTCGCTCACGTAGCGGTGGCAAATAGATCTGCGCCACATTAAGACGATAGTACAAATCCTGACGAAACTCGTCATGATCATTGAGATCTTCTTTCGCGGCGGCGATCACTCTCAAATCAACTGAGATCTGTTGGTTGCCCCCAACGCGCTCTACCGTATGTTCCTGTAATGAACGCAACACTTTCACCTGCATGGACAGCGGCATACTCTCGATTTCATCAAAGAATAAAGTGCCTTTATCCGCGTATTCCAACTTACCAATGCGCTTTTTACCCGCTCCGGTAAATGCCCCTGCTTCATGCCCAAACAGCTCACTTTCAAACAGGTTCTCAGGAATAGCGCCACAGTTGATTGGCACAAAATGATAGGATCTGCGTTGGCTTTCATTATGCAAACTGGTCGCTACCAGCTCTTTACCACAACCTGTTTCACCGTAAATGATCACATTGGTATCAATGCGCGCTAACTTGGCTACTTGTTCTCTAAGCTGTTGCATCACTCGGCTTCGCCCAATCAACACTTCTTCTAAGCCGCTAACGCTAGATAGGTACTCTTGGCGATCTTGGGTAGACGTTTGCGCGCGATAACTCTCGACGGCTTCGGTCACACGTTGAGATAAACGCTCAGGTTGGAAAGGTTTCTCGATAAAATCGAACGCACCGTTTTGTAATGCGCCTACCGCCATATCGACATCACCATGTCCGGTGATCAAGATAACTGGCGTTGGAATGTGATTGGCAATCAGGCTTTCTAGTATCGACAAGCCGTCGGTGTCCGGCAGGCGAACATCACTGACAATCGCATCAAATTCTTGGCTAAGAATGGCCGCTTTGCCCTCTTCGCCTAAACTGAATGCGGTCACATCAAACCCCGCCAGTTGCAGCCATTGACTGGTAGCTTGACGAACAATGTCATCGTCTTCGATAAGTGCAATTTTAGGGATGTCGTCAAAAGCCATGAGTTACTGCCTGCTTTATGGGGTGGGAAAGAAATCGCTCTTTATTAACGGTAGCAAAAACCACTGAGGAGAAAAGGAGCTAGATCTCACTTCTTGCTTACAAGTCTTTAACATCCAACCAGTTAGGCGCACTCTTTAATGACTGTTGGTGAGAACGCACTAGCTGAATGGAGTCGGTATGCAGCGCAAAAGGAATGGCAAAACATGGCTTGTGGTCGCAATTGCGGCAGTGCTGATGTTGTCTTGTTATAGCGCCAGTAGAGAAGTGGCTCGTCAGTGGTTAAGTGTACAAACTCAAACCGAAGCTCAACAAAAGCTGCTCGACTATATTGGTGAAGTTCGTCGTGCACTTAAACGCTTCTACCACTTACCTTACCTCGTCACCAATAACCCAGAAACCATCGCTTTTGTGAAAGGGAATCTGACTTATTACGAGCCGTTGCAAACCCAGCTGACTCAACTCGATAAAGCCGCCAATACGGAAGGTTGGCTAATCCTGTCTAACTCTGGCGAAGTATTGGTCTCAAGTTTGATCGAAGAGCGCTTTAGCCTGTCTGACCGAAAAGCCATTGTGGAACAAATTCACAATCAAGGCGGCGGTGTTTCCTTGGTGAACAAAACCAAAGGTTCGAGCCCGTTGTATTATCTTGCAGCCCCTATCTACGATGGTCTAGATATCGCTGGCATTGTGGTGGTGCAAATCAACCTTAGCTTATTAACCGAACAGACCATTACTAGCCAAGACATCATCACGTTGCAGAATCGTAAACAACGCTTTTTCCTATCAAGCAGCTCGCTTTATAACGCAGACTGGTTTAACGAACCAAGCAACACCGTTCAGTTAGAAACGCAACGCTTATACGACAACACCAATATCAGTGTGTGGACGCTCAACCAGCAACGCTATTTTGCGCACACCGTTAAATTGGATGATTTGAATTGGTACGTCAGCTACCTCACCCCTTCTAAGCCGATTCAACAAACCATCAACGTGATTGGTTGGAGCGTAGCGGCGCTGCTCTTGTTGGTTGTATTACTTGTCATCATTGGTCTACAACGTCGCCAAAAGCACATCAACCAACAACGAATTCAAGCTCTGTTGGAAGAGTCCCAACGCCGCTTGAAACAGATGATCAATAAGACCCACGTTGGTTTGCTATTGATTGATGAACAAGGGCAACTGTTCGATCTCAACCCAATGGCGAAGCGTTTGTTCTGTTTACCAGAAAGCGTCAATCGACATGCTTTTGCTTGGGAGTTATTCGATGCAGGCAATCCTAATTCCACCACACTTAAGTTGCTCAAGGACTTACCTAAACATAAAGAGCTCGCAGAGATCAGCACGGTCGAAACTATTGCCAGACGTAGTGACGGTAGTGTCTTCCCTGTCTTGTTCTCGCTGACCAGTTTCCCTTGGCATGGCGAGCAGTATTTCCTTGCGACGATCATCGACATCAGCAAACGGAAAAAAGCCGAACAATCGCTGCAACAAATAAACCAAGAGCTGGCACAGCGGGTAGAAGAGCGTACTCAAGCGCTAAAAGAAGCGCAAAGCCAATTAATTGAATCGAGCAAAATGGCCGCCTTGGGTCGCATGTCGAGCGCGATTACTCATGAGCTCAATCAGCCACTGACAGGCTTGCGTACCCTGCTTACAACAAACGAACTGTTAGCAGAACGTGGCGAAACCGAAATGATGAAAGCCAACAATGTTTTGGTGCAGAAGCTGATTGATCGCATGGCAAGCATGACTAGCCAGTTAAAGACGTTCGCCTACAACAAGCCAGAAAGCCTACAAGCGATTTCTCTTACCTCCGCACTCGAAGAGACCTTACGCGTTTATCAATCTCAATTAGACAAGGTGGATGTGCGTGTTCGGGTTCCTCATGACTTACCTAATATCATGGGTGAAGAACAACGACTGCTTCAGGTGCTCGGTAATCTTGTCTCGAATGCGCTAGACGCAATGAACAAGACCACCAACCCGCAGCTCAACTTAATCGTCAATCCAACCGGCAATCAGGTCGAACTGATCGTCAGTGATAATGGCTGCGGCGTATCGGATGAGATGCTTGAATCCATGTTCGAACCCTTCCAAACCTCAAAGAAAATTGGTGAAGGATTGGGGCTAGGTTTAGCAATTACGGCCAACAATATGCGTGATATGAACGGACAAATTACCGTGTATAAGAATGAACAAAATGGGCTGACTTTCACTTTATTGTTCAAATCAGCCTAGGTTGATATTGATTACAAAATCATCATTAGAACTAGGCATCCCCGCTGTTTGAGAAAAACACGATCTCGATACAAGAATCCCTCCTTGACCTACACTATTCTCAAGCAAATAAAACGAATAACTTCCGAACGATAAAGAGTGAGAAACATGATTAAGTTTCCTGAACATTTTCTTTGGGGCGGTGCCATTGCTGCAAACCAAGTAGAAGGGTCGTACAACCTTGGGGGTAAAGGGTTATCGACATCAGACATGCTGCCAAACGGTATTTTGAGTCCGCATCAAACCCGTGAAGAACGTACGCCGGGTATAAAAGACGTGGCGATCGACTTCTACAATCGCTACCCAGAAGACATTGCGCTATTCAAAGAGATGGGCTTTAACTGTCTGCGCCTATCTTTGGCATGGAGCCGCATCTTCCCGAACGGTGACGAGCTAGAACCTAACGAAGAAGGTTTGGCGTTCTACGATAAAATTTTTGACGAACTTGCCGAGCACGACATCCAACCTTTCGTGACATTATCTCACTACGAAATGCCTTACGCACTGGTCGAGAACTATGGCGGTTGGGGCGATCGTCGCGTCATCGAATTCTTCGAACGTTATGCTCGCACTGTGCTGGAACGCTACAAAGACAAAGTGAAGCTGTGGTTAACGTTCAACGAAATCAACATGTCACTGCACGCACCATTTACTGGTGTTGGTTTGCAAGAAGACGCCAGTGAACAAGAGATTTACCAAGCGATTCACCACCAACTAGTCGCCAACGCAAAAGCGGTAAAACTGTGTCAGCACATCGTACCAAACGGCAAGATTGGTAACATGCTGCTTGGCGCAATCAACTACCCATACACCTGTAACCCTGATGACGTGCTTGCTGCCATGCATGAAAACAACAAGTGGTTGTTCTTCGGTGATGTACAAACACGTGGTCAGTACCCTGGCTACATGAAGCGTTACTTCCGCGAAAACGGCATTGAAATTCAGATGGAAGCAGGCGACTTAGAAGAAATTGCGTCTGCGAGTGTCGATTTCATCTCATTCAGCTACTACGCAAGCGGCTGTGCAAGTGCGGATCCGAAACAGAAAGAAGTGGGTAACATCGTCGATAGCGTACCAAACCCATACCTTGAAAAGAGCCAATGGGGCTGGCTGATCGATCCAAAAGGCCTACGTGTTCTGCTGAACTTCCTTCACGACCGCTACCAAAAGCCACTGTTCGTCGTAGAAAACGGCCTAGGTGCGCGTGATGAAATCGATGAAAACGGTGAGATTCAAGATGATTACCGCATCGCTTACTTGAATGACCATCTTGTACAAGCACATGAAGCAATTTTGGATGGCGTTGAGCTGATGGGCTTCACCAGTTGGGGACCAATCGATTTGGTCGCGAACTCAACCGCTGAAATGAGCAAACGTTACGGTTACATCTACGTTGATCGCCACAACGATGGTCAAGGTACGTTAGAACGTAAACGTAAGAAGAGCTTCTTCTGGTATCAAGATGTGATTCGCACTTCAGGCGGTTCATTGAAAAGCTAAGCCTGTTGTCTAGGTATAAAGTGCAACTAGGCATTCGCCTAAACCATCAAGCCCTGCAATTGCAGGGCTTGAATTTTAAGGTGTTTATTCATTTAGAGATTAAACTGCAATCTCTCCACCGTCTTCACGGCGAATAACCACTGTCGCCGCTCGTGGGCGCACAGAAACACCAGCAGGCGTTTCTTCGGCTGCATCTTCACTGTATGGCCAGTTACCTGGGTGCTGAATATTCACAAACAATGATTTGTAATCAGGGCTGATGGTAAAGCCTGTTACTTCACAACCATTTGGTCCGACAAAGAAGCGTTTCAATTCAGCTTGATTATCCGCACCAATCACAGCTTGATCACCATTCTCATCTGTTAGCTTAGATGGCACAACAGCCAACATTTGATCATTGGTGTAAGACGTGACTTCATCTGCGCCGTTGTCCGTTTGAATCCACAAAATACCACGGCCATCAAACGCTAATCCGTCTGGGCTCGCAAACTGGTTTAACTCATTCAAGCCAGAACGGTTGGTATCTGCATCACCATTTGCTGGCGAACCAAACACAAAGATATCCCAAGTAAAGTCAGTTGCTGAAGCACCTTCATCCCAACGAATAACATGACCAAACTTATTATTTAAACGTGGATTCGCAGGATTGGTTTCATCTGTACGGCGCGTATTGTTCGTCAATGTTAAATATACTGAACCCGTGAATGGATCAACCGTACACCACTCTGGTCGATCCATTGGTGTTGCCCCAACTAAATCCGCCGCACCCGCAGTATTGATGATAATTTCAGCCAGTGAATCAAAGTGATCCGCTAATGTACCACCAGCGGTTGTTACGCTATCAAGCGTTAATGGTAACCAAGTACCTGTGCTGTCTTCATTGAAGCGCGCCACATACAGTGTGCCTTCGTCCATGTACTTGTCACCCATCGCCAAGCGGTTATCAGGGTTAGCATCTGCTGGATCCCACGCTGCCGCAGATTCAAATTTGTATAGGTATTCAAAGCGAGAATCGTGACCAGAATAAAATACCACTGGTTTGCCTTCTTCAAGCTTACCGAAAGTACAGCCCTCGTGACGGAAACGACCTAGCGCAGTACGTTTCTTCGCACGTGAGTTTTGCGTGTAAGGGTCAATCTCGACAATGTAACCGTGACCATTGGCTTCATTACGGTAATCATCCATCGCACTTGCTCCTGTTGGAGCCACATTAAAGCGAGAGAACTCATCAAGACGCTCTTCTGCATTTCCTGCTAATGTCTCCCATAGGTAACGAGTGCTTTGGTCATCGACACCAATGCGATCTTGCTCTTCTGTACGAGTCCCGGCGTTAACAAAGTAACCTGGCCAGTTCTCTTCACACGTTAAGTACGTGCCCCACGGCGTGTAGCCGTTGCCACAGTTGTTTAACGTACCACGCGCTTGGCTGCCATCTGGTGAGAAACGAGTGACAGTTAAAGATGTGTGGGCTACCGGGCCAGACAAATCCATGACTGTCGCACCAGTATAACGACGGTTTAGTAGGTCGGTATCAACCAACTTCCACATGTTGTCTTCCAGTTGAATGCGAACCACTGATACACCGTGCGCGTTAATCTCTTTGCGCACTTCATCTACAATGGTACGTACGCCATTTTCAACCGTCGGACCGTTTGGATGCAGTGCTGATGTGTCGATGTACTCGTGGTTAATACATAGCAAGCCATCTGTAGTGCTATCGTTCAATGGGAAAAAATGCATGCCGTCATGGTGCATGCCTAGCGCATTTAACTGATCGGTACCGGTGTTGGTACCATCATTTTGCCATGCGCTGCCTTGTGCATTAAGTGGTGTTCCCCAAGGTACTAGTACTTGTGCGGTGTAGCCTTGTGGAATTGAAACTGCGTCAGTGAGTGAGCCAGGGATAGATTCAAAGTTAAGAACGGCTTTAGATGCGCCCGAACCACTGCTTACTGTACTCCCTGAGTCAGACGAGTTACAACCAGCCAATCCGAAAGCACCAAACGCTGTCATCGCACTGATACCTAAACCACCTTTCAGAATGCTGCGTCGAGATAGGCTCGCTTCTAATACTTCTTCAAATGGTTTGTTTTCACTTTGGTTATAACGCGTCGCGTCAAAGGTTTCCTTGCTCATTTTTACTTTCCCGATCTTATAGTTTAATTAATAAATAAGTGATTAGTTGAACGGCAAGAAGTTTGGATAAGAAAAATGACAAAAGTGCTTAAAACATATGAAACTTGTGTTTCAACAATACTGCAAACTAAACCAACACAGCTAACGAAGCAATTAAATTCTGGTCACATAATCACCAACTGTATCGCTTCATTCTGATTTTACTTGGGCTAAAGTGTGATAGAAGGTATAAGGTGTACGAAATCAAATCATCTACGAGAGATAATCATGAAATTAGACAAGATCGATAACAAGAGCCGTCGTATCCGTAAAAAGCTGTTCTTAGGTGAGTTCGCAATCCTAGGTTTCGAGATCAGCTGTGAAACAGACATTAACGACTTCGACCGTTACGATGCATTCGTTGATGACTTTATCGACTACATTGACGAGCTTGGTCTTTGCTTCGGTGGCGGTGGTCTAGAACTGTTTGAAGGCTTCCTATGTTCTACTGACCGTTACGGCAGTGCGACTGAAGAACAGAAAGCGCAAGTTATCAAATGGTTAGAAGCACGCCCAGAAGTGAAAAGCGCGCAAGCGGGCGAACTAGTTGACGCCAACTACCTGTAACTAAAGGGCAACCTGTAATACGCAGAGCTCAATAAATGGTAGAGAAAGCTGGTCTTGAGACTGGCTTTTTTATTTTTTGAAGAATGTGATAGTAAATTAGGGTGCTTGGGAAGTTGCGCGGAGTGATTGTGGCGTTTTTGAGCTGGCAATCAACGGGAAACTGCGTTCCACAGCCAGCTCGTGCCTTTAGGTATAATTAACTATGATTTTTTAGCTGGTGCGTCTTTCGTGTCTTTCCAGTATTGAATACGCACACGATGTAGCTGAGCTCTTCTAGTCTTTTTCATAGTAAAGTCCCTCATCTTATATAAGTAACGCTCCTCATGGAGCTTATTGTCTAAGGTCGTATCCCCTTCAATCTATAAGGGAATCAATCATTTAACCGTGACCAATTTCACAACATAATGATAATTACCGATTTCTTGCAGCCTGTTTTTACTGGCAAACGGCATATTATCTATCTGACACAGTTAACTTACTCACCAGATATGACAGAAAAATGGCAATCAAGTTCCCTACTTATACTGTCATTGAATCTTAATAAGGATTAACAAGGTGGGCATTTCAGATTTACCATACTGTTTATAAAAACCGCAAGAATTTTTATTTCTTTTCAAACAAATCTCTACTCAAGATCAATTCACTTTCATCTTTATCGTCTCCCTTTTAACGCATTGTGATCCAGTTCAATCCACAGAACTCGGAACAAAAAGCGCACATTAATACATTCACCACCAAACTTGTGCGAGATCTCTTACAAGAGTTGTAAGCAAATAGATTAATCACCTCTAAGAGCAATGCCAGAAAAAACATTAAATATATGATTTAAAAGTAATATTTAAATTCACTTAAAATAATCAGTAAAAATAATTTAGAAAAGTTAATTGAGTCAAATCCGCAAAACATCAATACTCAATTTGTCGACAGGATGTTGGCGGGAACAGGAAAAAAGCCTAAAGGATTGGGTATCTTCAGGATGAAGATTTGATAACTTAGGATGAGTTGTCAGCAAGGATGTAGTTAAGCTCTAGGATAGAGTTCGCCCGTCAGGATGATAGGCAAGAATGGACACCGCTAGGAAGGCGATGAACAAGGAACTCGGTTAAAGGATTTAGCCACAATCAAGGATAGATGCAGGGAGCACCTATTAGTAGCTGGATTGCTGCGAAAAAGAATAAGCCCCGTCTGGGAAACCAGGCGGGGTTTTATTTTGTCTGTAATGTATTGATAAAGATTCATCTTTATCGTTTAAGTCTTCTCTGTTTTCATAAAACACCGTGCTATCATTTTCTTTACGTCTCCCAACAAAGCTCTCAGAAAATCACACACTATGCTTAATCCTGTTTGGTTACATACATTTAAGACATTGATTGAAGTCGGTCATTTTACGCAAACGGCAGAAAAACTTTTTATGACTCAGCCTGGCGTCAGCCAACACATCAAAAAATTAGAGCAAAGTTGTCAGCATGCCTTGATCAAGCGCGAAAACAAAAGCTTCGAATTAACCGAACAAGGCAGGATTGTCTACGCATATGCGCTCGAGTTAGAAGATAGAGAGAAGAAGCTGCTCGAAGAGCTCAGTTTTGATGATGCGTTTTCAGGCCACTGTAAACTGGCTTGTTCTGGTGCAATGGCGTTAATGTTGTATGGGCCCATTTTGGAGAAGCAAAAACAGCACCCGAGCTTATCGTTACATTTAGAAGCCGCGCCAAATCAATCTATTCTCAACGCCATAACGCAAGGGCACATCGATATTGGTATCGTGACTGATGTTCCCAACAAAGGTCTGTTTCACAGTGAGCGAATTGGTAAAGAGAGGTTGTGCTTGGTTCTGCCAAAGCATTATAAAAATAAGCAGATAACGCCACAACTCTTGCATGACTGTGGTGTCATTAGCCACCCTGATGCCGAGCATTACATGACGCTGTTTTTTGACCAGTGTGAAGAACCACAGCTCCAAGAAATTAAGATGAGCGATTTACCATTATCCGGCTACGTAAATCAATTGAGCCAAATTTTGCTACCTGTCAGCAAAGGACTTGGCTTCACCGTGCTGCCTCAAAGTGCGGTCGACAATTTTCCGCTAAAAGACACGTTATACATTGCTCAACTGAAAAACACTGTATGTGAAGAGCTATTTCTAGTTCGTAAGCGCAGTCGTGCTCTACCTCTGCGCTATCAGACCATCAAAGAAGTGTTATTGGATGTGATCGGTGGTGCGCATCAATGATGTTAGCCACTCTTCGCTGGTAATGCGTTTGTCTTGGCAATCTACCCAATATGGTTTGCCAGATAACCAGCTCTTTGACGCGACCTCTTTTATAAACACATCCACGGAATCAACGTCATCTTTGGCGTAATCCCATTTATTGCGCATGTGTTCTGCCGCTTCTTGATTAGTGTACGCCTTGCCGTTGCGGATAAAGGTGCAAGAGGATTGCTCAACTCGTTTTATCAACGTCGAGATATCTTGCTCTACCCCTGCTAGTGCAAAGGTAGGCAGAATGCTTAATGTAAGTAACAACGTCCACTTTGCTTTCATCGCACCTTTATCCTTATCCCTGACCACATAACTACTAATAGTAACTACTGATAAGTGACTTAACTATTCTGGTGTTTGACTGTTTAGCTCAGCAATTATTGCCACCATGCCTGAGCAGGCTGAGGCTCCGCAATCGCCAAGCGTTGACCAATCTCAGGGCTCACTAACGTTACACCGCGCTCTTCACTAATATCTAACGCGCGTTGCATTGGCTCATTCCAATCGTGCATTGATAAATCAAACGTGCTGTTATGGATCGGCATCATCACTTTGCCCTGCACATCGATGTGTGCTTGAACGCTTTGCTCTGGGAACATGTGAATGTCTGACCAGAGTTCATTGTACGCACCTGTTTCAATCATGGTGAAGTCAAACGGACCGTACTTTTCGCCAATCTCTTTAAAGCCATTGAAGTAACCAGAGTCACCACTGAAGAACACTTTGTGTTGTTGTGCATTGATAACCCAACTGCCCCACAGCGTCGTATCGCGGTCTGTCAAACCTCGACCAGAGAAATGCTGAGTCGGAGTTAGTGTATATTCAATGCCGTCAACAGAGTGTGACTCCCACCAGTCTAGTTCGATCACTTTCTCTTTGGGTACACCCCAATTCACCAGTAATTGGCCAACTTTTAACGGCACCAAGAAAGTGCCCACCTTGTCGCCTAGCACTTTAATAGAAGCTTTATCTAGGTGATCGTAATGGTCATGACTGATCACCACCACATCGATAGTTGGCAAATCTTCTATCGTGATGGGAGTTTTGTGAAAACGTTTTGGCCCAGCCCATTTCACAGGAGACGCGCGATCACTGAATACAGGGTCGGTCATCACCAGTTTTCCATCGAGCTTCATTAATACGCTTGAGTGACCCAGACGATAGATGACGTCATCTTGCTCTTCTAACAGTTGCTGCGCTGTGATCGCATGCACTGGAATTTCAATCGTTGGTGTTGGGTTAAGGCGCCCAGTCGTAAAATACGCTTTCATGATTTCGAACATGTCGCCCAAACCGCTTTTGTATTCCAACTCTGTATTTGCAAATTTGTCCGGGTATGTTGGCGCTTTTTCAGTATCAACATTAGAACAAGAAATCATGGATGTACCCATCGCGAACGCTCCTACTGTGGCTAGCAAAGTTTTTTTCATAAAAAGTTAACCCGAACAAAAGTAAACTACACGGTGCAGTTTACATTCTAATTATCAAAAGTAAACTACTTAGTGTAAAATAGATCAAGGAATGATCTTCTTAACTTAGCAAGCTTATGAATGTAAAAAGAAAAAGTCGTAGCGAAACCAAAAGAGAAGCCATCTTGTGCGCGGCAAGGCAAGCGTTCCAAGAGTTTGGGGTGCAAAACACCAGCATGGATAAGCTCTCTGCAATCGCACAAGTCTCTAAGCGCACGGTCTATAATCACTTCCCTTCTAAGGAAGCGATCGTGACGGAGTTGCTGACTGAGCTTTGGCGTTCGTCAATGATGGAAAGCGATATTAAACGCTTGGCCACTCTGCCACTCAAAGATCAATTGATTGAATTACTCTACAGCGAGATCATTGTGGTGACGGAACCAAACTATATTGAGCTGGCAAAAGTGGCATTTGGGCACTTCTTATTTAAGCCAGAAGATCTCAAAGAACAAGCAGAACAAATGTCGAAACAGGAAACCGCCCTGTACCGCTGGCTTACGGAGAAATCGAACAGTGGCGCTTTGCAAATTGATGATGTACATATAGCAAGCACTCAATTGCACAACTTACTTAAAGGCAGTGCATTCTGGCCGCAGTTAATGGGAATTCGCCCCTCTTTGTCGAATGAAGAATCTAGGCTGTTAGCTACCCAAACGGCGGAACTTTTTTTAAGTCACTATCAAAACAGCTAAAAACAGCGGTCAAATTGGCCGCTTTTTTAAGCGATAATTCGTGACAAAGCGATGAAATTTTTGCTCAATTTTATTTATCTCACCCTTGACAGTCTCATACCGCAAGGCGTGAGCGTTCGATAAAATATTTTTGTCGTGTCGACGATGCTTTTTCGTTTTCATCTCACAAAAAAACGCCCTAAGGTGCGCACCTCTGACGACGTGGTTGTTCAACCACAATTCTAAATCGTTGAAGTAAGTAGGTTATGTCATAACATGATCACCTGCCTACTGCATTCTATGCTCTATACTTATATTTTAATTTGGTACTGACTTACTAAGGAATTGCCATGCGTATTGCTATTCTCTCTCGTAATGAGAATTTATATTCAACCATGCGCCTAAAACAGGCGGGTGAAGAACGTGGGCATCAAATCGATGTGATCGACACGCTTCACTGTTATATGGACATTACGAGCAACAACCCTAAGATCCGCTACAAGGGTGAAGAATTACCGCAATACGATGCTGTTATTCCACGTATTGGGGCATCTATTACGTTTTACGGCACTGCTGTTGTACGTCAGTTTGAAATGATGGGTACATTTTGTGTCAACGAATCTGTCGCGATCAGCCGCTCTCGTGACAAGTTGCGCTCATTACAACTGCTATCACGTAAAGGCATCGGTTTGCCACGCACTGGCTTTGCTCACCATCCTGACAACATTCAGGACGTGATCAAAAACGTTGGTGGCGCACCTCTAGTGATTAAATTGCTAGAAGGCACTCAAGGCATTGGTGTTGTACTTGCTGAAACAAATAAAGCGGCAGAAAGCGTGATTGAAGCTTTCATGGGTTTGAAAGCTAACATCATGGTGCAAGAATTTATCGAAGAAGCAAAAGGCGCGGACATCCGTTGTTTTGTTGTCGGTAATAAGGTGATTGCCGCAATGAAGCGCCAAGCAAAAGAAGGCGAGTTCCGTTCTAACCTTCACCGTGGTGGCTCTGCACAACTCGTGCGTTTGAGCAAAGAAGAGCGTGCGACCGCTGTAAATGCAGCGAAAGTGATGGGCTTGAACCTTTGTGGTGTGGATATCCTTCAATCTAAAAATGGCCCAGTGGTAATGGAAGTGAACTCTTCCCCTGGTCTAGAAGGCATCGAACTAGCAACTGGTAAAAACATTGCAGGTATGATCTTCGATTTTATCGAGAAAAACGCTAAGCCAAATTCAAACCGTACTCGCGGTAAAGGTTGATTTTTGTTTAACGCACAAGAGAGCCAAAAACCGGCTCTCTTGTTACTCGTCGCTAGGATGACACTATGAATCAGAAAATGATCATTGGGAATGCCGAAGCTATTTGCTTGCCAGAGTTAGGGATTACTCACCTTGAAGCGCGTATTGATACAGGCGCTCAAACCTCTTCATTACATGTAGACAATATTGATTGCTTTGAAAAAGATGGTCAGTCTTATGTTGCATTCGATTTGCACCCAGATGTATACCATTTAGAACAAGTGGTTCGCTGCACAGCGAAACTAAAAGCAAACCGTAAGGTTAAATCTTCTAACGGTACTTTTGAGCACCGCTGCGTGATCACAACGATGCTGCGTATGGGCGACCAACAATGGCCAATCGACATTACGTTGACTAACCGTGAAAAAATGACTTACATGATGTTGTTAGGTCGTCAGGGTATGGCAGACAAAGTGCTCGTTGATCCTAGCCAATCTCACTTATTGGCATCTTAACCCCGTAGCTTCAGATGAGTGATCGAACGTTTTTGTTGAGCATCACTCGTCTGGCTTTATCTCAGCCTACTTCCTACGAAATAACGCAAACAACAATCCCTTCGCTTTAACTTTTGTCACTCGCCAGTGCGTCATTGGCTTAGTCGGCGCTGTATTCAAAATGTGCTGATACGCTTTTTCATCCAAAGTCACCTCTCCCCCATGTGCCAGAAGCAAACATTGCGGATTCATCTCAAACACACGCTTTAATGATTGCCGATATTGATTCGGATGAAATATGGGAAACGGCGCAATCAGATGCTTTTTCACCTGCACCATTAAATCCGCCACATACAGCACATCTTGTTCAGAATGATAAACCGACAGATCTCGGTCGGTATGCCCAAGCGTTTCTAGCACCTGCCAATCATCAAATCCAGGAATAAACTCTCCATCAATAAGTTCAATATCTGGATTTAACTTGCGGGAATACCAAAGGTTTTGCTTTGGTTTACGCATCCGATTCGCCATCCAGCGTGCTAACATTAAATCGGTCAAATGCATTAGCCAACCGTCTACACCGCTATACCACTGGCTCTCTCGCTTTGCGGCCAATAGCTTACATCCTGTTAAATCACGTAGTTTGTGCGCACCACCAGCATGGTCTGGATGCATGTGGGTCACAACAACCAACTTTAGGTCAGAAAAAGGACGATGGAGTTGATGTTCAATAAAGTCTTTAAGATGAGGAATGTCTGCTCGACTGGCACCATCAAGCAACAATAATTTATCGGGATATTCGGCGAGATACATGGTCTGAATGTACCCCTGAATTCTGTGCAGCTGCAAAATATGTCCTTATTTTAGTGAGATGCTTCATGACCGAATCCTTACTGGTCAGACCAACTATAACAGCAGAATGGACGCTTCGGTAAACAAATATTCACACGTAGCGACGACAACAAATCATAATCGAGATGATAGATTTTAATCATTAGACTCAAGGGCCCTTTTATCCGTTAATGCGCGCACACGGAGTTCGTGTCAGGGTATGAGGTAAATACCTCATGATTTGCTTTTTTGTACTTTTCCTTCTAATTAATTAAGGAGTTAAGTACATTTTTGTGAGAATCGAGTTGGAAAAAGCAACTAAATTAGACCGCATCCGCGCGGACTACAACGTTCACTACTGGAGCCAAGGTTTCTACGGCATTGATGACCAAGGCGAAGTATATGTATCACCACGTAGTGATCGTGCACATCAAATCCCTTTCAGCGCTATTGTAAATGAGCTAGAAGCGAAGCAGTTAAATCTGCCTGTATTAGTACGCTTCCCGCAAATCGTGCACCAACGTGTGCATGGTATTTGCCACGCATTCAACCAAGCAATTGAAGAATACCAATATCCAAACAAATACTTGTTGGTGTACCCAATTAAAGTAAACCAACAACGTGAAGTGGTGGATGAAATTCTAGCGAGCCAAGCTCAACTAGAAACCAAGCAGCTTGGTCTTGAAGCGGGTAGCAAGCCAGAATTGTTGGCGGTACTTGCATTGGCTCAACAAGGTAGCTCCGTGATCGTGTGTAATGGCTACAAAGACCGTGAGTATGTGCGTCTTGCACTGATCGGTGAAAAGCTGGGTCACAAGGTATTCATCGTATTAGAGAAGCTTTCTGAGCTGGATCTGGTACTAGAAGAAGCGAAAAGTTTGGGCGTAAAACCGCGCCTTGGTTTACGCATTCGCCTCGCCTCTCAAGGCGCAGGGAAATGGCAAGCAAGTGGCGGTGAAAAATCGAAGTTTGGTTTATCAGCATCGCAAGTGCTTAGCGTTATTGAACGTCTTAAACGCGAAGGCAACCTAGACGCGATGCAACTGGTTCACTTCCACCTTGGTTCACAGATGGCAAACATCCGTGATGTACGCAATGGTGTGAACGAGTCTGCACGTTTCTACTGCGAACTACGCGCACTCGGTGCAAACATCGAGTACTTCGATGTGGGCGGCGGCTTGGCAGTGGATTATGACGGCACACGCAGCCAATCATCGAATTCGATGAACTACGGACTTGCAGAATACGCACGTAATATCGTCAACACTGTGGGCGATGTGTGTCTGCAATACGAACAACCAATGCCAGTGATCATTTCGGAATCGGGTCGCTCGCTAACAGCGCACCACGCTGTATTGATTTCTAACGTAATTGGTACCGAGTCGTACCTACCGGAAGAAGTACATGAGCTTGATGAGGACGCTCCGCTGTTGCTACAAAACATGTGGCGAAACTGGGAAAACTTACAAGATGGTACAGACGCTCGTGCGTTAATTGAGATTTACAATGATACCCAAAGTGATTTGGCAGAAGTGCACTCTCAATTTGCTACAGGCGTGCTTAACTTGGAACAACGTGCGTGGGCAGAACAATTGTCACTGCGCATTTACTTCGAATTAAGCCGCAAGATGAGCACTAAGAATCGCTTCCACCGTCCGATTCTGGACGAGTTGAGCGAACGTCTTGCGGATAAGTTCTTCGTGAACTTCTCTCTCTTCCAATCTCTACCAGATGCTTGGGGTATTGATCAGGTGTTCCCTGTTCTGCCACTTTCTGGTCTGGGCGAGGCGGAAGAGCGTCGTGCAGTGATGTTGGACATCACATGTGACTCTGATGGCGCGATCGATCACTACGTTGATGGTCAAGGCATCGAGAGCACGCTACCTGTACCAGCTTGGAGCAAAGACAAACCGTACTTAATGGGCTTTTTCCTAGTAGGCGCATACCAAGAAATCCTTGGTGACATGCACAACCTATTTGGTGATACCCACAGTGCTGTAGTCAATGTTGATGAACACGGTCAATTTGAGATCAGTTACATCAACGAAGGTGATAGTGTAGAAGACATGATGCGCTACGTTCATATCGACGTGGATGCGATTCGTGACAATTATAAACAATTGGTTTCACAGCGAGTTGAAGCCAATGAACAAGCACAAATCCTAGCAGAACTAGAACAAGGTCTAGCAGGATACACCTATTTAGAGGACTTCTGATATGAATGATTTGTTTACTAAAACTGATTATTCGCTTTACTCCAACTCTATGTCGTTTTTACGTCTGCCGTACATTCGTAACCCGGTATCGGCAGACGCAGACGTTGTGGTGTTGGGAGTCCCTCTGGACATGGCAACATCTGGTCGTCCAGGTGCGCGTATGGGTCCAGATGCAATTCGCCGTGCCTCAGTCAACTTGGCATGGGAAGGTAAGAAGTTCCCTTGGAGCTTCAACGTATTGGATAAACTGAAAGTGATCGACGCAGGTGATCTCGTGTTCGATTGCGGTGATGCGGAAGATTTTACTTACCGCCTTGAAGCGGCAACCAGTGAAATTCTAAAAAGTGGTAAAACCATGTTGGGATTGGGCGGTGACCACTTCATTACGCTACCTATCCTGCGTGCCTATGCGAAGCATCATGGCCAAATGGCTTTGATTCACTTTGATGCTCATACGGACACCTATGCAAATGGCAGTTCATACGACCACGGTACGATGTTCTACCATGCGCCGAAAGAAGGTTTGATCTCAGCGAAGAACTCAATACAAATCGGCATTCGTACGGAGTACAAACAGCAAGATCACGGCTTCAATGTGATTAATGCGATGCAAGCGAATGACATGTCGGTGAACGAGATCCTAGAAGAAATTCGTCGCACCGTCGCAGACAAGCCAATATATGTCACTTTTGACATCGACTGCTTAGACCCGGCCTTCGCACCGGGAACTGGTACACCAGTTTGTGGTGGCTTGAACTCAGACAAAGCGCTGAAAATTATTCGTGGTTTAGCCGGCATGAATATCGTGGGTATGGATGTTGTCGAAGTATCGCCTCCATACGACCACAGTGATGTTACCGCACTAGCGGGAGCAACCATCGCACTAGAAATGCTTTACGCATACGCATCTGAGCGCGAATAGACATAATCATTTCTAAGGGAGCTTCGGCTCCCTTTTCTTTCTGATGCTTTCCTCTACCTTTTATTCACTCGTTTCATCGTGAACTCAGCTCAACCGAGCAGACGCTTTATTTTTGCACTTTAACCATTAAAACCAGTTACCTATAAGGCTCATTCTATTCACGAAAAGTAAAAAATTTAACGTAATTAGACAAAGAAATGCACCGCTTTTTGAAAACAAAATCGGATTAGTTTTTCTAATTGAAATCATAGATTTTTATCTTGCTCAACTTCACACTTTTCGATTGCTAATTATACAAGCAAGCACTATTATCTCGCGCAAATACCCCCGCAACACAAGAATTCAGTTGGCACTCTGTAAAAGAGCGCTAAGGGTTTTTACGTCTTAAATTTTTTGGAGAGATACGCAAATGTCTGCTTCGTTTCCATTAGCGAAACTTACCTTTTTAATCGCTATATTGACTGCCGTGGGTCAAATGACCCAGACAATGTACGTGCCTTCAATCGGTCATATGGCGGGCGAGTTTTTGGTATCTGCGTCATCACTTCAAGCTGTGATGGCTTGTTACCTAATCCCATATGGCTTGTCGCAATTTGCGTATGGCACACTATCGGACCGCTTGGGACGCAAACCGATCATCATCGTCGGGCTGCTTATCTACATCGCGGGTACACTGGTAGCATTATTTGCACATCAATTTGAATGGTTCTTGATTGGTAGCTTTATCCAAGGCTTAGGTATTGGCTGCGGCGGTGCGATGTCACGCACTCTGACTCGCGATTGCTTTGAAGGCTCTGATCTACACAGAGCAAACAGCTTAATTAGCATGTGTGTGATTTTCTCACCGTTAATGGCACCAGTATTAGGCGGTTACCTAACAGAAGCTTTCGGATGGCGGTCGAGCTACTTGTTCTTAGCGCTATTTGCTATCGCGGTTGTGATCACCATGATGACAAGCATGATGGAGACGCTACCAAAAGAGAAACGCAAATTCGAACCAGTAGCCAAAAGCTACAAACACGTTTTGTCTGACCGTCGCTTTCAAGGCTTTTTGATTTGCCTGGTTGCAACATTCGCTGGTGTGGGTGTATTCGAAGCGGCGGCTGGGGTGTTGTTAGGTGGGGTATTAGAATTACCAGCAACAACGGTAAGTTTGCTGTTTATATTGCCGATCCCAGGTTACTTGGTGGGTGCAGGCTTATCTAGCTACATCGCAAGACATCGCTCTGAGCGTCGTGCTCTAAATGTAGGCTTGGTCTCTATTTTTGTAGGCTCTGCTATTGTGCTCATCCCAGGCTTGTTTGGTTTAACCACGGCATTAACGCTGGTTGGAGGCGCAACCGTGTATTTTTTGGGTGCGGGTATTCTCTTCCCAGCAGCAACAACTGGAGCGATTGCGCCATTCCCATACCATGCAGGAACAGCAGGCGCGACATTGGGTGGCATGCAAAACTTGGGGGCAGGTGTCGCAACTTTGCTCGCGTCACTATTTCCAGCGCATAACCAGATGCCTTTGGGCATTTTGATGATGGTAATGTCGGTAATTGCAATGCTTGGGTTAATGTGGGTGAATCGAGCACACAATCACTCAAACGAAGTACCGCAAGTTATCTGATCATTATCAGCTTACTTTCAAAATCCAAAAGGGACACACTCAACAAGTGTGTCCCTTTTTTCATATCACACTATATCGATTTCCCGATGAGAATGATTTAACTTTCGAATTGATATTTGTTAAAAATAACAGCTGCTTACACAATGTGTTTTCAGCTTCCTTCAAATTGAGTATCCAACTCGGAAATATTGAGGATTCTCACTTTTTCGGTATACCCCATAACAAAGAATGGACAACTGAAAACCACTAACAAAATGAAAGCCCAGCCCTCAGGATGAGGCCACTTGGGTGTACAATAAGGATAAAATCAGATGCGTTTCACTTTAACTACGTTGGCCGTCTCGGTCGCGCTTGTCGCCGGATGCAGCAATCAAGGAATCCCCAGCATGACTCAATACTCCCAAGCACAGATCGTTGCTCAACAAACTCAAGCTCCGGTTGCGAAAAAAGTCCCTCACGCGATGACTATTCATGGCGATACCCGCGTTGATAACTACTACTGGATGCGTGACGACGAACGTAAAGACCCTGAAATTTTACAGCACCTAGAGAAAGAAAATCTGTACGCAGAAACCGTTCTAAAGCACACTGAAACATTTCAAGATACGCTATTTGAAGAAATTAAAGGGCGTATCGCAAAAGACGACAACTCAGTACCTGTTCGTAAAGGAAACTACTTCTACTCCAGTGAAGTGACCGGAGATAACGAGTACGAAGTCCATTTGCGAGCTAAAGACTTTGCAGGCAAAGACAAACAAATCATTTTAGATGTCAATGAACTAGCAAAAGAACATGAATTTTTCAGTATCGGCGGCCTATACGTTAGTCCGAATGAAAACTTATTGGCGTATGGCGAAGACACATTAAGCCGCCGCGTGTACACCCTTAAGATCAAAGACCTGACAACAGGCAATTACCTACAAGATGAAATCGAAGGGGCCTCAAGCGCTGTCGCATGGCAGAACGATAACAACGCCTTTTACTACATCAAAAAAGATCCACAGACCTTATTGGGCTACCAAGTTTATCGTCATGTATTGGGCACACCACAAAGCAGCGATGAGCTGATTTTTGAGGAAACCGACAGCGCCTATTACACCTCACTAAGCAAAAGCAAAGATGGCGAAGATATTTATATCTGGCATTCGAGTACAGAAACCAGGGGGGTCTCTATCATTGATGCGAACAACCCTAAAGCAAAGGCGAAACCGTTCTATCCTCGTGAAGATGGCATTGAATACAGTATTTCTAAGCTAGGCGATTGGTACTACATTTATACTAACTATCAAGCCGTCAACTTCCGTTTGATGAAAGTTCATCAAAATGACATGCATGACCGCTCTAAATGGCAAGATGTGATTGCCGCAGACGACAACACTCAACTTGTCGACTTCGAGTTATTCGATGATCACATCGTCTATGAGCAGCGCTCTAACGGACTAGCAAGCGTCACTGTACGTCAGCTTTCAACAGGAAAAGAATTCCCCCTCACATTTAATGACGATGCGTTTGCTGCCTATTTGACAGGTAACCTAGAGCTGGATAACGAGAAAGTTCGTATTTATTACAGCAGTTTAACCACTCCAGGAACCTACTACAATTTCGATCTAAAAACGGGCGGGTCAGAAATCATGAAGCAAACACCTGTACTTGGTGATTTTAATCCTGACAATTACCAATCAGAACGCATCATGGTCACAGCCCGTGACGGTAAAGAAGTACCCGTTTCTTTGGTGTATCGTAAAGACTTATTTAAGAAAGATGGTACGAATCCACTCTACCAATATGGTTATGGATCTTATGGCGCAACCATTGAGCCAACTTTCCGCTCGACACGTTTGAGTCTATTGGATCGCGGCTTTGTTTACGCCATTGCTCATATTCGTGGATCTGAAATGCTTGGCCGCCCTTGGTATGAAGACGGTAAAAAACTAACCAAGCAAAACACATTCAACGACTTTATTGATGTGACTAAAGGTTTGGTTGAACAAGGCTACGGCGCGAAAGATAAAGTCTTCGCTGTTGGTGGCTCTGCAGGAGGTCTCTTAATGGGGGCAATCATCAACCAAGCACCAGAACTGTACCGCGGTATCGGTGCACATGTTCCGTTTGTGGACGTGGTAACCACCATGCTCGATGAATCGATTCCATTGACCACCAATGAGTATGATGAATGGGGTAACCCAAATAACAAAACATACTATGACTATATGTTGAGTTACTCGCCTTACGACAACATCAAGGCGCAAAACTACCCGAACATGTTGGTAACGACTGGCTTGCACGACTCTCAAGTACAGTACTTTGAACCAATGAAGTGGGTCGCCAAACTTCGTGAAATGAAGACAGACGATAACGTCTTGTTGTTCAAAACCGATATGGAAGCCGGACACGGCGGCGCATCTGGTCGATTTAAGCGCTTAAAAGAAGATGCGCTAGAGTATGCCTTCTTCCTCGATTTACTCGATAAAAAATAAGCGTATTAATAGAACTGCATCTCTTCTAACAACAAAAATGCCCGCAAGTTGCGGGCATTTTTTATAGACGCACTCTCTAAACAAAGAGTGGGGTTACCTAAGCACAGAATGACTAGCGTCTCTTATAGCCAAAGGATAGCAGAAAGAAAAACGCCTACTCACAACGAGTAGGCGTTAACACAATAAATGTGTTTAGGCAGTAGAAACTGGCCTATTTATTAGAAGTAGTAACGAGCACCTAGAGTCCAGTAGTCGTTCTCTTCATTGTTGTAGTCGTTACCTAGATCAAACTGGTAAGCTGCAAACGTTACGAAAGCAGGAGTTACAGCGTACTCTGCTTGTAGCGCAGTTTCGCTTGAAACTGTCTTATTGTCTTCTTCGTCTTCTACGCCTTCGTAGTTAACGCTGAATGTCCAATCGTTTACGCCGTATGCCAAAAGAGCTTCAAGTTGAGAAGTGTCTTTACGCATTTGGTAGAAGTACTCGTTCATACCGTATACTACCGCTGCGTATAGACCTGAACCGTACTGACCGTAGTTTACAGAGAATAGGTGTGATTCAGCGTTCTTAGTACCTAGAGTCGCGTTTTTAACATCACCACCGCTGTATACGTAGCCTAGACCAAAGCCAGCTACAGAACCGCTCAATGCAACTTGACCACGTTGCTCGTATGTTGTTGCATCTGAAGTTTGCTCACCTTGCCAACCTAGACCTAGGTTGAAAGCAAAACCTTCACCAAATTCAAAACCTTTACGGTAGCTAAGCATTTTATCAGCACGAGCTGAGCCTAGGTTGCCGTGGTTGTCGTACAAAAAGTCGTTCGCAAACGCGATTGGTAGATCCGCAACGCCAGCGACATCGTAGTAAGGTGACCATTGAGTACCTGCTACTAAACGGCCAAACTGCTCATGAGTAGCACCGATGTAACCTAGACGAGTTTTGAACGATTGCTCGCCACCGTTTAGGTAGTTAAGCGCCCATTCACCTTTAGCGTCGATAGTAATACCGTTGCCAATGTCTTTCTTACCCGCAACGTTAATACGTGGAGACACTTGGTGAACTTTTACATCTTCTTCGAAATACTCACCCACGCCAACTGAAACGTGACCGCCGATCGATAAAGATGTACCATCGCTGTTGTAAACTTCTGCTGCGAAGGCCTGTGAACCACATGCTAGTGCCGCCACTGCAACGGCTAGAGTTTTCATTTTCATTGTTAACATCCGTATAGTTGTTTGTACCGGTTCGCTTAGAAACAGATTAAATCCGAATCAATCGCAACGAACACATAACAAAGTAGTAATGAAATAGAAATGAAACAAACACTTTCTTATGCAACCAGTGGTATTAATGTTCACATTTTGAACTGAGTCACAAAAAAATAGGGAACTTTTCATTCCCCATCATAAAATCTGTGGCTTTTTACGTGTCACATCTCCCAACGTGCGAGTGGCTTCTCAGTTTTGATACCCTTACTGCCCCAGCGGTCAATAACATCAATTTGCAGTATACGACTCGGTTTAATAAGCGATGTCAAGGTTTTCGACGGTCGTTTATCCGTCACCAACCATAGCGTTTTATCTTGTTCAAACTGAGCTTTTAAAGATAATTTGTCTTCTTCTGTCCACTCGAGTTCCGGCTTAAATTCGCGCCCAACCACAAACAATTGGTTGCCAGAGGCAAAGTCCTCTAATGACTCACTCATCAGTACCACTGAATCGATGCCTTTATCGAAGATCTCTGCCTGTTGTTGGTTGATCAGTTCACGCACATTGAGCATAAGAGCCTGTTGATTCGTTTGAATCGTCTTTTGGTGTTCAGGATATACACGTTGTAGATCCTCTCCAACAATACCCGCCATTCGGATTAAGTTTGTAGGGTTAAGCCACGCGTACTTCGATGTTGACCCGTTTTCCAATGTCAGTACTGCAACTCCTTGAGCTCTAGGAGAAATGGCCTGCGATGCATCGATTTCAATCAAGTGAATGTTGCCCTGTCGAGCGTAAACATAAGTCGGGTCTTGTTTCCAAATCGCACCAAGAGTAATAGCAACCGTCGCGGCTTGACCCGCTTGCTTAACTTGCTCTGTACCTTTATTTGCGAACCAGTTTTCAAGACGCTCAACGCCGTAACGCTTTGGAGGCAGATACTGAGTCTCTATCCCTGTACCTTTCATGAGTTGCTCAGACAACATGTACGTGACGGGAGTGCTGGTTAAAATGTCTTTGGCGCTTGCCAACGATGGAAGTGTTGTCGCTATAACCAAACCAAAAGTTATCGCTAATTTTTTTATCTTCATGTTCATTACTTTATAAAAAGGGTTACGCTTTTTGGATAATTCGGTAAACCGTTGCTGTTAGGAAAAATGCCGCAGAAACAATGATGATGGATGCGCCTGATGGCACTGGTAGCTCAAGCTCCATCGGCAGTATGGTTCCTACTAAACACGCAATGGTTGCCAATAAAGAAGAAAGGAGAACGAAACTGCTCATGCGTTTAGTCAATAACCTAGCCGTTGCACCAGGAATCAGTAGCAATGCACCAACCAATACCGCGCCAATAATCTTTACCGCGGCGATGGTGACCAAGGTGATCATCATGACAAATAAGTAATCATAAAAGCTGGTATTAAAGCCGCGTACACGTGCAATATCCGGGCTGATACAAGTTAGCAAAATGCGGTTAAACGTTGGAATAAGAAGCAGTAATATGATCAAACAACTGATCGCTAAAATAAGGATATCGTTGTCCGTCACAGTCAAGATCGAGCCAAACAACACGTTCTCCAAGATGTGAATGTTGATCTTGCGAGCAACGTACATTAACAGTGCAGCACCAACCGCTAACGCTAGTGCAAGAAAAACCCCAACCAGTGTGTCGTAAGGTACATTCGTACGATTACGAACAAAGTGAAGCAACAGCGCAAAAATCATACAAAAGCTAAACAATCCGATGATCGGATTCTCTGGCGGCTCACCGAGCAACACACCAATCGCGATTCCGGTAAGCGCAGCGTGCCCAACCGCTTCAGAGAAAAAAGCCAGTCGCTTGGCGATGACTAATGTACCAAGACCACCAAGTAATGGTCCTAATATCAGCGCTGCCACGATTGCGTTCACCATGAAAGCATAAGAAAAGCTATCGCTTAACCATCCAGCTTCAACGCCGCTAACCGCTAACTCTCGCAACCAATCCATTATGCAGCCTCCACTTTTGCTGTGTAGTGCTTGAATAATGTTTCTATACGATCAGGGCTTAGCACATCTGAATGGTGACCTGACGCCACAATTTGACGATTTACAACATGGACCTGCGCATCTAAACGGCGCACTGCGGTCACGTCATGGTGCACTGCCAGTACCGTTTTGCCTTCTCCAACGACTTCATGAATCAAACCTTCAAGATATCGAACACCTTGCTCATCCATACCAGTTGTAGGTTCGTCTAAAACCAATAAATTGGGCTCATCCAGTAAAGCTTGCGCAAACAAAACACGCTGTTGCTCACCGCCAGAGAGTTGCCCCATACGACGATCGCAACGCGTTGCCATACCCACGCGATCCAGCTGGGCCAGGGCATGTTGAGTTTGTTTCGTTTTACGTCGCCAAAATAGAGGGATACGAGTTTGGTTAAGCAGTACAAAATCCATCACGGTTAACGGGAGGCTTGCTTCAAACATCGCTTTTTGTGGCACATACCCTATCTTCCCCGATGCAGCTGATGGTTCTGGCCAATTGAGCGCTATGTTTCCCGAAAATGGCGTGAGTCCAAGTACCGAACGAAGCAAAGAGGTTTTACCACCGCCATTCGGTCCCATAATCACGTGACATTTCGCGTTCTCGAATTCGGCGCTGATGTTCTGCAAAATGATATTGTCGGCGTATTTTAGGCCCACGTTACTTAAGGAAACGGAAGGTCCAGTCATTACGCCTTTTCCCCTGCTCGCTTACTCGCCACAAATTTCATGGCTTCGATTAGTGTTTCCACATTATCTCGCATCTCAACCTCGACTTTATCAGCCTCATACTCACCGTGAGTCATGTGAGAAAAGCGATAAAGCTGCACCCCAGTCGCCTCTTCGATGGTATCAACAAAGCGATTCGGCATATTGAGCTCATAAAACAGCACATCAATGCCCGATTCACGAATTTTCGCTATCGTTTCCTGTAGCTGACTTGCACTTGGTTCTACACCATGAGCAGGCTCAATGACAGCGGCAACGTCAACACCAAACTCCTGAAGGATATATCCGTAAGCATTGTGGGTTGTCGCCACCTTCATACCAGCCGTGTCCAACTCACCAAGAGACAACATTGCATCACGCTTCATCAGGCGAAATGTTTTCGCGTATTTACGAGCATTTTGGCGATAGAACGTAGCATTGTCTGGGTCCAATTGGCTTAGCTCACTCGCGATGGTGTAAACCTTTTGAATGGTTGTTGATAGACCGACAAAGGTGTGAGGGTTCACTGCTCCTTGACCAACAGACTGCCCCATAGCGGGCAATAAAGGCACTTCTTTGTTCGCTTCGATAACCACGAGATCATCACGCTGAGAAGCCTTGATCACTTTCAGTGCAAAATCGTCATGACCAATACCATTGATCACTATTACGTCCATTTCATTTAAGCGCTTAAGATCATTAGGTTGTGGCAAATAGTTGTGAGGATTAAAACCAGCATCAACCAAAGGAATGATGTCCGCCTTCTCACCAACAACGGCTTTAACATAGCTGTAATAAGGTTGTAGCGTAATACCAATACTGAGTTTTTCGGCAGCAAAGCCAGTAGAAGACACCGTCAATAACGCGGTGGCTGTAAGAATACGACGTAAAAGAGAGCGTTTGATCATAGTACTTATCAATTATGTTGTCTTAATGGGCGTGAGAGTGAGAGGAAGAGTCTGACAGAACGATTTGTTTCCACCCGAAATCGTGGCGTTTTGCTAGATCGCTTAGTCCCTCCACATTTAACGAACGGCTAGAATCATTAAACCAAATATCAGCTTGAGAACTGCGGCTATCCAACAGCATGGAAGCAGAGCCTTGGGCACTGGTCTTCACGCCAATGTAGACACCGTCATCAATTCGTTGCCACTGATGAGAACCTTTACGCTTCCAGTTTTGGTCTTTCACGAATGGAGCAATCCAAAGCGCCTCCATATCAGAGATCTCAGGCCAAGTTCCGGTATCTAACTGCAAATCACGAATCTCTTCATGAGCGAGCTTAAGCTCAGCGATCAACCCCAACTCATTTTGATGTAAATCCGTGATTAACACTTGATGAGACTGCATGTCTGGCTTTTCAGTCGCGACCTGATGGTAGGGCATAAGTATGGCTGCTGAACTGAGAATTGCTGCGATTGTCAGTGCGACCCACTTTCCTTCTCGGTTACCATCATCAGGGCGAACTTTCTGTACACTCATTTCTCTTTCAGCTCAACGATATCCACTTCCACCGGGCTTTCATGTCCGGCATCAAATACCAAATAGAAATCTGTTTCAGGGTGAGTAAATTCTGCGATGGAACGCTTATCTGTTTTTTCTTTGGCGATCAGATTGTCGTCGTAATCGTACATTTCGACATCGTAGTCGACCGCTGTCGATCCATCCGAGTAGCCCGCTTCACAAATCACTTTATCTTGCGCCAAGTGACAGCTCATCAGAGGAAAATGTGCAGCAGCGTGAAAGGACGCAAATCCAGAAAAAAGCAAAACCGCTTTTAGAAGAGAAGTGTTATTCATGATAATTCCAAAATGGCCCAGCAATTGCTGAGCCTAATTCGATTAGTTAAGTTGAGTTTCAAACGTAAGATGAACATTGGCACTCGCTTTATCCGCCAATGGATTATCTTTTAATTCACCTTTGTAGTTCGCTTTCATTAAGTAGCGCCCAGCGACTTCTGGCGTGAAGATCACTTTGCCATCTTTATCGCTCACCACATCGATTTGTTCTTGATGGTTTCGGTACATGGTACCTTCACGTGTAATCTCAGCAGTAACGCCCTCTTGTGGCTCTCCGTTAAAGAAAAACTGGAAAGTCACAGGCTCACCTTCAATGATGTCCGATGGATGCGTGATCGGTTTCATCTCCAGCATTTTGCCTTCAATCTCCAACGCTTTGTCCGTTGGCATACCAACCGTAATGTAGCTTTCTGCTCGGGTGTAACTTAGTTGAGTAACCACATCACGCGCTTGCTCAGGAAGCACGTCACCACGCTCAGCTTTGTTTGCTCGCGCCCATTTCACCGTATCACGACGGCCCGCTTTGTATTGTGTGTAGTAGCTCGGCTGATTATTAATCGCGACTTTGTGCGTGCCTTCTTCTGTAAAAAAGAAATCAAACATAGAGCGACGCTTGCCACGAACAACAAAGTTAGGACGCTCAGAGCGGCCATCCGGCATCACCACAAATGCCTGATCACTACCCGCAGGCTTATCAAAAACAAACGTTCCGTGAGAGGCAGTAACATCAAATGTCAGCCAGTCACCGCCTTCTTTAGAAACCGTAAAGTGAGAGGGCAGAACCCAACGTGGATGTGCTTGTGCGGTGGTGGTTACAGCCAATCCCAATGCCATTACACTCGCCAATGCCACTGCTTTCATTTTGGTTTTCATTGTTGTGTCCTTTAATCACTTAACTTGATAATTGACGGTGATGACACCCGTCTCTTGTGTTGGTTTAAGCTCATAGCGCACGTCACTGTCCGCTAGCGTTATTTTTTGACGTAAGTAGTTTCGCCCACCGTGTTCACGAACGACCTCGACGTACAACGTGTAATTTCCTTGTTCCAAACGCTCCCCTGCGTCATTGGTTCCATCCCAGACAAAGCGGTATTGACCAGCAGGACGTGTTGCAGAAGTCACCGCATCAACAAGTTCACGATCATAACGACCCGCTTTTCTCCACCAGCTGCGTAGATCTTTTAACCATTCGTCTTTCCCTACCCATAACTGGATGGTTTTAACCGGTTTACGCTGATCGTTTTCAACCCAAACCGCCACATAAGGGCGTGCATACATTGAGGTATCTATCTTTGGAAGTTCGAGTTCGAAGTCGACCTTCGCGTTATCTGGTAGAGGCGCCGCGGAAAGAGAGAAAGGAGTAAAAGCCGCGATCAAAGCGGCTTTACAAAAGTGATTACGGCGGAAAAATCTTCCTGTGTTCAACATAAGTGTTCTCTAAAAAAGCTGTTATGGAACAGCAACAAAATAAATTACGAGCGACAGTAACGTACCAAAGCTCATCCATTGCATTGACGTTCTGAGCGTCTTCTTCTTAGGCAGTAACAAGCACACGCCTGTAAGAACAAAAAACACCATCAAAAGCGCAGTGACGTCGATAAACCACTTCCAAATCCCACCACTGTTGCGTCCTTTATGTAGATCGTTCAGCAGCGCAACAATACCGTAGTGCGTCGTTTCGACGTCTGCTGCACCAGTAGTCATATCAATAAAGACCGTAGCGTTATAACCCGGGCCTTTAAAATCCATAGAAAGCTCTCCGAGTAACAACTCACCTTGCTCAACTTCGGTATACACATCTAGTGCGGAGGGAGTGCCGCGAAGCTCGGTTTCTTTAGTCAAGAAAGCCACCAGCCCTTCACGATTAGGTTGAAAGGTATCTGAATGTGAGAATAGAACTGAGTGCGGAACCGTCAGAGTATGTTGTTGAATGATAGGTTCACTGCGTTCAAACAATTCGGGGCGATTGAGGGTAATACCAGTTACTGCAAAAAACAGCGTAACTAAGAGAAGAGCCATCGAAATATAGATATGTAGGCGGCGAGCCCAAGTTTGAACACCTTTGCTTTTAAGCAACATAGAAACAATCATCACCAATAAATGTGGGGCATAATTTAGGTGATAATCATTCGTATTGGCATTTAATTTACATTGTTTACTTTTTCAATTCAGCTTGGCTTGCACATGTTTTAGCTATTTGGGCCAATGCGAGTTACCGATTGCCTACCCTCTAGATAATAACCCTATCAATTTTAATGACTCAAAATTTAATGATATTTCCAATACTAAAAAGTGGGATAGACTCCACCAAAATGCGCCTTTATGTATATTTAATGAAAAGCTTAAAAACTATCCATAAACTAGATAAAAAAGGTAAGCTAAGAAGTTAGTGTAGGGTTAGATAGAGAAGATTTTCTGATGCTAGCCAAACGTTATGGTGTAGTTCAGAAGGAAAAATATGAACAAGAATGTTGGAATAATTCTCTTATCACTTTTCTCAAGTGTCACTTTCGCAAGTGAAAAGTTTGAAGCCAGTTTGTTTAACAACGTAAGCCAATCTATCGATAATTATGGTGCTAAGATAAAGCTGTGCGAATCTATGGCAGACCAGAATACACCTGACAAACAAACCCTAGAGTATTCAAAGAAGCATATAGAAGCATTAACTCCTGTTCTGCCGTTTTTAAGCGAGAAAGCTTTTGAGGCTTGTGTATTAAAAGAGAAGCAAGAGCTAGCATATTATCTATTAATAGCAAAAAATAACGCTTCAAGAACCTCAACATTAAAGCTTGTAGAATCGACTGAAAGCCTAACTTTTCATATCGAACCTACATCGAGAGAAAAGTTTGAAACACTGAGCAAGGTACATCAAGAATACATAGAGAAAAGCCCTTTTTTCTCCCGACCATTTGATGCATTAGCTTTTTATGAAAAGCTCATACAATAAATAGCCTTTATGACTTTAGACAAAAAAATACCCGAGACTGAGCTCGGGTATTTAATAAAAATGTTCGCTATGAGTTCTGCGTCGATTCTACTTTGCGTAGCTGTGATAGATACTTAACCCAACTCTTTGCCTGATTCGATGGCTTAATCTCATTCGCTCTTTTGGCATTAGCGAGCGCATCGTCAAACCGCTTAAGTTTGTAGTAAGCGCGAGTTTTGATAAGTGCAACATCCGCTTTACGACCTCTGACCTTATCGAGCGCGGCAATGGCATCTTTATAATGGCCTTCTTGCACCAACAGTTGAGAATAGTTCCAGTAATACTGCCTATCTAGCTGAGCTGCAATACGCCAGCTATCAATAGACTCTTCCCACTCTTTTGCCATTTGCCAATACGTTGCTTGCTGAGCTTTTAGCTTACTATTCGAGTTTACATCCTCTAGCTCGTTCATCACCAACGCAGCTCTCTCAGGAATACCTCGTTTCGCGTACAATTGTGCCAGCAGCTTTAAGTCATCTTGGCTAAGTTGTAACCCTTTCAGTTTTGCCAACGCCAAAGAGTCTAGGGCACGTTTGTTGTCATCAACCCGTAGGTATAGAGCAACAAGCTGACGCCACCATTCAATTCGCTCAGGTTCAATCACGATTAAGCGTTTGATGGTCGAGATTGCCGGCTTCCACTTTTTCAGTTCTAGCTCAGCAGAAAGCTTTATCGACAATGCGCCAAGCTTGTCTGGCTGACCAAATTTCTCATAACGAGCCATTGCTGAAAGCACTTTTTGCCACTGACTCAGTTGATAATGAGATTGGGAAATACGTAGCCATAGCTCATGCGCTTTTTGACCTTTAGGAATGTTTTTGCTCAAGGCATAGTAATGAGGTAACGCCTTAGAAAAACGTTGCTCGTTCAGCAGTATATCAGCCAACATTTTTCGGGTTTGCCATGATTGCTCATCTTGTAGCAAACCACTATTGACTGCCAACTCAAGTTGCTTAATCGCCGCTTGAGTTTGCTCATTCTGCCAGTAAAAAATACCCAACATTCGAGCGACATAAGCTTGGTCATATCCACGAGAAAGCTCCATAGCTTCAAGAGATGAAATCGCTTCTTTCAGTTTCTCTTCTTGAGCCAAGTTGTGTGCTCGTTGAACTCTCGCTGCGGTGTATTGGCTTAACTCACTGGCAATGGTTGAGAGTGCACTCAGGCTTAATACCGTACCGATTAAGAATTTTTTCATCATTTGGCTAACTTGAACTCCACTTTAGCGGTTTGTCCGAACTGCTCAATTGACACACCATCCTCAACTTTTGGCTGATACTTCCATTTTTTAAGCGCACGGATTGCTTCTCTTTCAAACATGCGCTCGGGCTCAGCCTCGATCACTTCAATATCTTTTGGTCGTCCAGTTGCATCGATCGTGAAACGCATAATGACATAACCTTCCACTCTACGTTTCAGCGCCTTACTTGGATAGCGAGGATCAACACGATACAACGGCAGTGCTTGCTGGTTGCCCATTGTTCCCTTCAAGTTTGGGGCGCTAATCGCGATGCCTTCAAGGGCTGTGTTTAAACCTAAAGCACTGACTGGCGTCATCTGACTCATTGGTTCCATTTGAGTGTCAGCTTGAGACAGATCCATTGGCTCCGGCGCTTGAGGTGGTTCTGGTTGCTCCGGCACTGAACGTTGACGACGCTGCACGTCTGCTTCATTCTCTACCATCACCATATCAAAACGAACGGCTTCTGAAGCTTCTGGTGCACGCTGGTTGCCTTTATCAACCATCCACGCCATAAAGCTAAACAAGCTCACAGAAATTAACAGTGATGCTGGTAGTGCAAGTAACAGCCTGCCCATTAAGGTTTCTCCGCCGCCAATGCAATGTTCTTCACACCCGCCGCCTTTGCAGCGTCCATCACTTTCACGACAGTGCCATTGTAAGCATGCTCGTCAGCTTGGATAACTAACGAGGCATCAGGCTGATCAAGTAACAGGTGCTCAATAGAGGCCTCAACACGCTCAATATCAACCACTCGTTTGTCGATGTACACATCATTCGCTGCCGTTACTGCGATAAAAATGCCCGCATCTTTTTGGCTTACTACATTAGAAGCCTGAGGGCGATTCACTTCTACACCGGATTCACGTACAAACGAACTGGTCACAATGAAGAAGATCAACATGATGAAGACGATATCAAGCATCGAGGTTAAATCGACTTGAGCTTCATCTTGTTGGTTAGGTCTGCGTCCGAGTCTCACTTTTGACTCCTTAAAGATTGTTCTAACTGGATAGCTTTTCGTTCACACACTTTGCTAAGGCGAGCATGAATAAACATGCCGGCAAGCGCTGCTACCATACCTGCCATGGTTGGCAGCGTAGCAAGTGAGATACCAGAAGCCATCAATTTCGGATTGCTGCTGCCTTGCGATGCCATTACGTCAAACACCGTAATCATGCCTGTCACCGTCCCTAACAACCCTAGCATTGGGCAAACCGCCACAAGTAGCTTAATAGTCGATAGGTTTTGGCGTAGTTCGATTTGCGCTTTTGCAATCCATCCTTCACGGATTTGATGCGCGTACCAAGAGTGGTGCTCTGATCTTGCGTGCCACTGCTCACAAAGCTGTTTTTTTACCCCAGGGAAAACCGTTGTGAGATAAATAACTCGCTCCATAACCAACAGCCAGCACACCGCCACGACGGCGGCCAGCCACCATAGGATTTGACCACCTTGCTGCATAAAGCTCATCAAGGTTGTGGCCCAATCCTCACTGATCAAACCCAATGTGCTGAGTAGGATCTGCTCCATTACGCTGCGTTCTCCGCTAAGGTGTTAGAGTGACTTTTGTTATTCGGCATATCACGCTCAGCTTGTTCTGCAACTAAACCGATGCCTTGTTTTTCTAAGATACTGCGAATATTTTCTGCTTGAGAGCTCAATACGTTGTGCGCTAATAGCAAAGGCATGGCTGAAACAAGGCCAAGTACGGTAGTCACAAGTGCCATCGAAATGCCACCCGCCATTACTTTCGGATCACCATTACCAAATTGAGTGATGACTTGGAAGGTTTCGATCATACCCGTTACCGTGCCTAGTAGGCCAAGCATAGGAGCTAGAGCAGCAAGAAGCTTAAGCATCGACAACCCTTTTTCTAGGTGGGTTTGCTCATCAACAACGGCTTCCAAAAGACGTAGTTCTAACGCTTCTACGCTGCGATGCTTGTCTTTCTGGTATACCGCAAGCACGCGACCCAAAGGGTTGTTTCCTGGCTGCGCTGGGGTTTTCAGTTGCTTCATGATTTTCTGACGCGAAATCATCAGTGATGCACCACGTACGAGCGCAATCAATAGGCCGATAGCCAATAAGCCAAGGATGATTTTGCCGACAACGCCACCCGCATTTAGGCGATCAGCCAAAGTCGGTGAGTTTGCAAGCTGTTCAAGAAGAATGCCACGTGACGGATCAATGACAAGTGCATCAATGTCACCAGAGGAAATAGTATTCGCTGTTGGACCGTTCTCAGGCTGACGAAGATAGTTTACCGCGTCTCCGCGTTGACCATTCCACTTAACGTAGCCAGTGTCATCCAGCAGCGCCATAGAACCAAGACGAACACCACTAACCGTTTGTTCACGACCCTCGCCATTTAGCAGTGTGAAAGAGACGTTTGCCATTTCACCGCTTGCTTTGATTTGTTCTTCCATGCTGCGCCACATCGCCTGAAGTTGGGTCAACGTTGGCAGTGATTTAGCCGCAACAATAGCATCGATATCTTTCTGATATGAGTTTGCATCTACACCGGTTACTGAGCTTTTTAGCTCAGACTCTAGCTCTTTTGCGTTCTGGCGAACGACGCCAAATAACTCACCTAGGCTCCCGGTTTCTAGACGCAACTTTTCTTCTAGCTGTGCCAGTTCTGCTTCATTTTCACCGAAGGTAACACTTAATGAGTCCGCCTCTGCTTGAAGAGCAGCACGCTCTGCCACCAATTTATTCTTTATAGCCTGTAGGTCTTGCTCTGTTTGCTTAAAACCTGATTCACGCGCGACATTGTGCGATTGCTGTTGACGATTTTCTTGCTGCGCCTTTTGTAACAACGCATCACTAGCAAAAGTTGTATAAGGCATTAATGCGGCTGTCGAGATTAATGCAACCGATAACCATTTTTTCATCATTTATTTGCCCTCCGCAGCGGTTAACGACACTGGTAGAGTTAACATGCTCGGCGCGATCTGTTTATTCGCCATAGCGAACGCTTTGTCTAGCTCTGATTTTTGCTCAGAACCCACTTGTTGCCATGCTTGTTGTTGCTGTGACCAGCTCCAAAATGTGTCACCAGATAAGCTACGCGCTACCAAAGACAAACGCCCTAAATAGAGAATGTCCGCCTCCACAGCTTCATTGTCACCTAGGTTAATCTTGCCTTGGTAAACGCCAAGCTTGGTGCCGTAATCCATTTCAATTTGGTACGCTTCTAAAATACGACGAAACTTCTCTGCATCCGCAACGTCTGCACGCGTCATCATGGAATCCAGCTTTGCAATTCGCTCCTCACGTTGCGCTTTGCGTATAGGCTTGTCGTTAGCGACGAGCACTTTTAAGCCCTCAAGCATGTGATACATCAAAGGCACGACACCTTGACGAGTTTGAGCAATCTGCTCAATTTGCTCGTTCAAGCTATCAACTTCTTGATTTTGACTTTCAACAAGGCTTGCAAGATGATCGCGATAAATCTTCAAGTTACCGACTTCCTCTTGCAGCTGCTCAATTTCAGCTTCTAGAGTAAGTGATTTTTCTGCGCTTGCATCAATACGTTTTTGGCTTACCGCCGACGACTGGTTTGTTTTACTCTGCACAGCTTGTGCATCGTTTAAGTTCGCCGCGTGAGCGGGAATCAAAACCGATGATATCAACAGAGCGATACTTGATTTCATTAGATTCATACGAGTTATATTTCTGTGTTCCAAAAACGACCAAAGGGGAAGACTACCCTTCCCCTTTAATAATCAAATTGTTATCAGTACTTGAACTGGATTGTTGCCATGTAGTTGCGGCTTTCTCCAACCACAACCCCACTCGCACCTTTTTGCTCGCCATTCGTGCTACCACCACCTGCGAAGTAGTCGGTATCGAATAAATTCTCGACATTGAATCGAGCAATAATATCCAAGTTTTCATCGTACTTATGTTTGTATGACACGCCCATATCAACGCGAGCGTAGCCATCTTTCTTGAAGGTGTTCTTTGCATCACCGTAGCGATCACCTTCATAAATCAAACCAAGGTTTAAGTTAGTGTTGTCTTGAACCTTGTAGCTAGACCATAGACTTGCCGAGAACTCTGGCACGTCTACAGGGCGGTTACCTTCATATCTTTCTGCCTTCTTAAGCTCTGCATCCAAATACATTGCAGAAGCGGTTAGCGACAACTCTGGGGTCACAAAACCTTGAGCCATTAACTCAGCGCCTTTGTGAACTTGCTCACCACCTTGCGTTTTCTTGTGTAGGAGATTGCCGCCCGCGTCTTTGCCGCTTTCAACATCCAGCGAGATGTTCTCTAACGTGATATCAAACACAGCACCAGATACAAATAAACGCTGATCAAACAGTTCCCACTTCGTACCGATTTCATAAGAGATACCACGCTCAGCGTCGAGTTTCTCACCTTCATTGATGTAGGTACGACTACCGTTGCTGACTTCACCTTGAGGCATGAAGCTTTCAGAATACTGAACGTAAACCGAGCCATTCGTCGATGGGTGGAATATCACACCTAACTTTGGAGAAACTTGGTTTTCGGTCAGTTCATCATCACGCTTTTCGTCATAACGAACACCTGCAAGCACTTGCCAGTAATCATTAATCGTCATCATATTTTGCGCGTAGATACCCCAAGTATCGTACTCAGCTGTTGGTGATTTCCTCGAACTACTATAGCTAGGCTTAGGCACCGTTTCTCCTGGCGCAATACTCGCCTCATTATGAAATGCCATAAAGCGATCATAACTGTAATCTAAGTAGTTAGCGCCCACTAACAACGTGTTTTCCGTACCGAACAAAGTAAAGTCCGTCGTCACATCTATATATGCAGTATCAAATACCCAATTATCGGAGCGATCGTTGCCTCGATGCTTAATCGTATTTAACTCTTCATACTGATCAAACTTAGGGTAAGACTCTACATCAAAACGCTTAAAGTCTTGGCGGTTGTAACCTGCTTTTACGTTCACGTTATCCGTGACTTGCGCATTAATATCGACACCGTAGTTTTCTACTTCGTTATCAATTTCAGACCACTGCGCATCCCAAATGTACTTATCACCGCGAACCGCTTTGCCATCAACAATGTATGCGCCAGAGTCCACGCTACCATCGTCTTTCGTGCGATCGTAATGCGCTGACACCATAAAGTTGTCGGTGATGTCGTACTCAACCACTAGGCCTGCTACCGTACGATCCGTTTCTGGCTCAGTGCCATCACCGTATCTGCGCCAAGAGCCGTAGCTTTCTTTGGCAAAAATTGCGCGCGCACGCAGTGTCTCTGCATCATTTAGCGCGCCACTCACATCAAGCACAGTGCGTGAGTGATCATTCGAACCTAGATCTTGACTCAAACTTGCTTGTGTTTGAGTTGTTGGTTTTTTCGAAACCATGTTTACCAAACCACCCGGCTCAGATTTACCGTATAGCAGACCTGATGGACCTTTAAGCACTTCAACACGCTCTAAAAGCTCAATTGGCTGACGATAGTGTGACCAGTGTTGACGACCATCACGAAGAAAACCGTCTGAACTGCTAAGTTCAAAACCACGTAGAGAGAAACGTTCGCGGTTACGGCTTGTACCACCCGCGCTAACACTTGCATCGTTACGTAGCACTTCACCAAGTGTACTTGCACGCTGCTCATCAATTACCGTTTCATCGATAACCGCTACTTGTCCCGGCGTTTCCAGCTGCGTCATTTCCATGCGCATTGCTGTACTGTTTGTATCTGCCTTGTAGCCGAACTCTCGACCTTCTACAACTACATGTTCGTCTGTTTGAACTTCCGCCACTGCAGGTGTTGCTAACACTGCACCGATCACTAACGCCAAATGGCTCTTAGTAAACATATCCTTTCACTCCGATTATTATTTTTCGGGTCACATACTTGTTGAATGCGATTCCCTCTTAATTATTTCGCGGGTGAATATAAGTGATAAGTATTACCATTTGCATTAAATTTACATTCTTTGCATTTGCAAACTTTTGTAAAGTACTCTCTGATGATGCGCCATGATAATGTGACATTAATCACAAAAATTACGACTTAATCATACTTATTGCTTGAACACTAAAGTAACCCTCAAACCGCCTTGCTCACGGTTTTTCGCCGTGACTGCTCCACCCATAATACGCATGGATTCTTTGACAATCGCAAGACCTAAACCGTAGCCACCAAGCTTTTTATCTCTAGAAGCATCTAAGCGTGTAAACGGATCAAAAATATCGACCAGCTTGTTCTCTGGAATACCAGGCCCATCATCAGATACTGACATGGTGGTGAACTGCTGCCCTTCTTTGACATAATTTTCCAGAGAAACTTCTATCTGAGATGCTGGTCCTGAATATTTAATGGCATTACCAATAAGATTGTTCAAACAACGAATGACCAGCGTTTCTTCACAAATGGCTTTAGCACATACAGCTTCTGAGCGGAAAGACAACGTCTGTTCTGACTTCAAATCTATTTTGCAACGTTCTACTTGCGGGGAGAGCAAAACTTCTAAATCACAGCGTTTCGTGGCTTTGTCGAAGCGCGCATTTTCCAAGCGACTGAACTCCAATATATCGCTGATCAAATGGTTTAGCTCTTTTGCTTCATCTTCTAGCCTTGCCACTAGGCTTTGCTCACTTTCTCCAACACGCTTTCGCAAAAGATGCAGAACCAAGTTCTGCCTCGCTAACGGCGTTCTCAATTCGTGAGAGACATCTCTTATAAGCAGTCGCTGCTTTTCAGCGAGAGAATGAATCTGTTGCGTCATGTGATCGAAATCTTGCGCTAACTCGTTAAACTCACGCGTGCTCGACTTCAGCTCTTTCACGACACTGACATTAAAATCGCCATTAGATAGCTTTTTGCTTGCTTCTCTCAATCGATCCAATGGTTGCTGTAAGTTACGTGCCATTAGCAGCGAAAAGAGCGCCAAAATAACCACTGCAATCACGACTTTGAGAATAGAGAAATACAGAATGAAGTCATTTGCAGGGTGCAGTCGATGTGGCAATTGAATCACTAAAGTATTGCCATGAACTAAAGGAATATTGATGATGGGGCGATTCACTTTCCCCTCAAGTTGATCATCAATGCTTCTCTTAAATTGAAGTTTGAACTCGAAGTGCGGATGCATCAGACGGTGCGTAACTGGTTGCTGATGTTCATTCAACACAAATAAATAAAAGTTTTGCGCATTTGCCCAGTCAGCAAGTTCGTCCATGTCTCCGTGCTCAATCAATACATTGGCTTGATGTGCAAGGTCTAGCATTTCTTCTCGCACACTATCGGGCACTTTCAACATGGCTTTCACCAGAGCTTGTTCCGCTAAGGATTGCACGACCAAAATACTAATGACAATTGCGGTCATGCAACTAAATAACTTGAACGCTAAGCTATCTTTACGTTTTGCAATAAAAGGTGGACATCGGAGCTTCATTAACGGTTTACAGCCTCTAAATAACTGTAACCTTTGCCACGGAAGGTTTTGATATGTTGCTTGGAAAGCCCCGCTTCAACTAACTTGCGACGTATGTTACTGATGTGCATATCAAGGTTGCGATCAAAAGGACTCAGCTCTTTCTTTAACACTTCAGTTTGAAGCTCTGCTTTTGAAATCACGACTCCTTGGTTTTTTACCAAGTAGCTCAATAGTTCAGCTTCCGTACTTGTGAGGGGTAAGCTATTAAGCTGGTCGCTGATCGTTTGAACGGTACTACACATCGTCTGACGTTGACGTTCCAAGCCAACACGACGAAGAATCGCTTTGATGCGCATTAGAAGCTCAGCGACATTAAAGGGCTTTCCGATATACTGATCGGCCCCCGCTTGGTAACCATCAAGCATCGAGTTTTCATCGTTGAGAGCGGTAAGCATTAGAATAGGTGTCGCGAAGCGCTGACAGATCCTACGAGCAACTTGCATGCCGTTAAGGTTTGGTAACATGACATCAAGCAATACAAGATCTACAGGCGTTTTTTCCATATATTGCAGCGCACTTTCACCGCAATGCACAGAAGATACGATGTAGCCCTCCTCTTGCAAAACCGCTTCTAACAGCTCACACAAAGGAACGTCATCATCGACTATCAAAACTCGTGACATTACCACTCACCATTCAAATAAAAATGGTTCGCATTTTATTACTCATTTACCAATTAAACAACTACACACTCTAAGGCTTTAAGTCCACAGGACTCAGTCCAAGAAGCAGCAACGTACTATTAGAGTTTAATGTTCACTTGTACTAAAGGTTCCTAACAATATGCACCTAGATATATCTTCATAGAAAAAACGAGTACAATCAGGCAACCGCAAAGCAAAAGATAAAGCGAATGGAAACGTTATTAATTGGTCACCGTGGCGTGGCAGGTTCATACCCTGAGAATACAAAAATAAGCATTCAGGCAGCCATTGACCTGGGGTTGAAGTGGGTGGAAGTGGATATACAGCCTACCAAAGATAATGTTTTAGTGGTTTGCCATGATCATACCGTCAATCGATGCAGCAATGGACAAGGGCGTGTTGATGAGCTCACCCTGGAAGACTTAAAAGCATTAGATTTCGGTAGTTGGTTTAGCACAGACTTTTCAGGCGAGAAGATCGTGACACTAGATGAACTGCTCACTTTAGCTACTGAGAATAAGCTTAACTTGAATATCGAAGTTAAAGTAGACAACCATCCAGCGGAAGAAGTGGCGCAGACTCTCGCCAATGCGTTAACAAAAAGTCCAATGCCGCAAGAGAATGTACTCCTATCGAGCTTTAGTCATGACGTCATTAGAGCGATGCACAAATACTGCAGTGGCTACCGATTGGGTGTGTTAAGTGAATTCTTTACGAGAAAAGATAAACGCCTTTTGGAAGAAGTTAGTGCCTATAGCTGCAACCTAAATATTAACTGGGTTCGTACTCGCCAGATAAACAAACTCCAACAAGCCGGTTACAAAGTGATGTGCTATACGGTGAACAATCCAAATAAACTGAAATACCTGCCTCAGTTAGACGGTATTTTTAGTGATCATCCACAGCGCTTTATGCCATAGCCTATAAGAGCCAGAACATTAAAGGGGACCTTTTGTTACCACTCAATCTGAATTGGTGTCCCCATCTCGACAAGCTGGATAAATTCGTCCATCTCCTCGTTGGTAATCGCAATACACCCATTAGTCCAATCAAAACTTTGGATGTAAATCGGCAACTGACTCTCACCGTTTTTTAAGCCATGAATTTTGATGTTCCCTCCAGGGGACACACCTCGGCGCTTCGCTTCCAACGTATCAATCGCATCAGGGTAACTGATATGCACAGAACGATAAAAAGCAGAGTCCTCTATAACATAATCTAGAGTGTATTCGCCCTCTGGTGTGCGATTGTCTCCCTCTTCTTGTTTATGTCCTTGAGGGTTCGCTCCTAAAGCAATTCGGTATTCTTTTAGCACTGCTCCTTGTTCCATCAAATACATTCGACGCTTAGACTTGTCGACTTTAACGAGGTCAACAGCTGCGTGAGTGCCAGAAGCAAACACACAACACAAGAACATAGAGCACCATTTTACTGACATTGTCGTAACGCCTAAGCTAATAAAGTGAACAAGAAAAGAGCGATAATGCTAGTCAGTTAATGCTCGTAAAGCAAACAGTATCTAATGCGGAACCATAAGATAGACTCGCTGAAAGGCGTACTTCTTATCGTTATTTGATACAACAAAAGTCAAAGAGAAGATTTCTCTATTCATTGCGGCTAAGTTGCATTACTTTATAAGCATATTTATTTATAAAGTCCGCACTTTTTGAGAGGGAACCATGATTAACATTGCTTTTTTTAGTGCAAAATCCTACGACGAAGCCTCTTTTAATAAAATTAAAAATAACCGCGATTTTGAATTTCACTATCACGACTTCCGACTAACCGAAAAAACAGCCAAGATGGCGCACGGCAGTGATGTCGTATGTGCGTTTGTTAATGATGATCTTTCAGCTCCTGTCCTTAAACAGCTTTCTCTGGGCGGGACCAAGCTTATTGCTATGCGCTGCGCGGGATATGATAAAGTTGATCAACAAGCAGCCAAAGAACTAGGCTTACAAGTGGTTCGAGTTCCTGCTTACTCACCAGAAGCAGTGGCAGAGCACACGGTTGGTTTAATGATGTGCCTAAACCGCCGTCTTCACAAGGCCTACCAACGCACACGTGACGCCAACTTCTCGCTAGAGGGTCTTGTTGGCTTTAACTTTTACGGAAAAACTGTTGGTGTTATTGGTACGGGTAAGATTGGTATCGCGACGATGCGTATCTTCAAAGGGCTTGGCATGGAACTGCTTTGCTACGACCCCTACGAAAATCCATTAGCACTAGAAATAGGAGCCCGTTACTGTTCGCTTGAAGAAATCTACGCTAATGCGGATATTATCTCTCTCCATTGTCCAATGAGTGAAGAAAACTATCACTTATTGAACGAAAAAGCCTTCGCGCAAATGAAAGATGGTGTAATGATCATTAACACCAGTCGAGGCGAGTTGCTAGATTCACTAGCGGCGATAGAAGCGTTGAAACAAGGTAAGATTGGTGCGCTTGGCCTAGACGTGTATGACAATGAAAAAGACTTATTCTTCCAAGATAAATCTAACGATGTCATTGTCGATGATGTTTTCCGCCGTTTATCGGCTTGTCATAACGTGCTGTTTACTGGCCATCAAGCATTCTTGACTCACGAAGCACTTAATAACATTGCCTCTGTGACGCTTGATAACGTCGAAGCCTTCTTCGATGGTAACGTATCGGGCAATGAACTGATTAACTAAAGCCAGACAATCGAGAAGTATAGTAGAGCGTGTGATCTCAGCTATGCTATACTTCTCGACTATTTAAAATTTGAGCCAAATTACCATGAGCATAAAAACTGATATTCAAAAGCTGCACAACCGTTTAGATACATGCCAACGTAAACTTGATGCGGCACGTTCTCGTGGTGATCACGAAATGATTACAAAGTTCACGGATGAAGTAGAACAGCTTACCAAAAAGCTTAACCAGTTAAAGCACAAGCAAAACTATGAGCTGAACAAAGAACGTAAAAGCTTACTTGATATGCCTTTCTCTCGTGAAATCACCAAAGCAGAACAAGCGGACATCGGCAAACTGAAAAAACGCGTACGCGGCTTAGTAATCGTTCACCCATTAACAAAAGTTGGTAAAGAACTTCGCCTTGATGTGATGACAGGCTTTGCGCCAAAAGAGTTTTAAAACTCGCATTAACATTTATGGAGCCCAAGCATTTGCTTGGGCTTTTTATTTTGTACTGCTTCATTAAATTTCATCGAAATATCAACCCATAAGCTCTTAAAAAGGCCAGCGACAAAAGCCACTGACCAAATTCAAAATGCCAGTCTGCATTACTCGCCTACGACAGTTGCTGCAACTTGTGCTCCACAACGGGGTCATTCGGAACTAACTGCTGAGCCACTTCCAAAAGTTGTACTGCATCTTGCGGATTGTCATGCTCATGCTTCATCGCAATATCAACAAGTGGCTGAATATCGATTTGCGCTTGATGCTCCTTCACATGTTCTTTCTTTTCTTCAATTAACACATTATGAGCGGTACTCAGTAAGTTCAAACGATGCTGTGAACTCGCATTCGCCTTGTTAAGGCACTGATAGTAATCTTCTTTTAATCGCAGCGTTTTAGTCTGATGACGAAACTGCGCTATATCTATCTTCTGATAACGTATAAAGTCTACAGCCACTTGCTTATAAAAACCGAATTTATTCAAATACGTCGCGTGGGTACCATGTCCCATCCCGAAGACTCTTAAGTGAGTGAGCTCTGGGTAGCGTTTGGCGTGAAGGCGGTCGATTTCATTAGTTGGATCATAAATGATGTAGCCTTTTGCATCGCCAAGGTCAAGGTCGTGATACTTTCCTTCCCAATCAAATTGTTGGGCTAGTTCAGTACTTGGCCTATCATCCCATGGCACCAAAACTCTGTTTTTTGTGCTGACCGGGTGAAACATCAATACTTGATCCAACTTTAATAGATTGGAAAAGGCACCAATAGCAAAACCACCGCGGCTAAGCCCATAACCTAAACGACATTCAAAAGGCTCAAGTAAAGTTGATAGCTGCTCTAGAAAGAAAATCAAATTACGGCTGCGAAACCAGTTACTTTTCCCAAGATGCTGAAATGAAATAATATTTACTTTTTGTTTCTGGGCTAAGCGATAGCCCCAAGGCGCAAAGTCTGAGTGTAAGTCCTGTACTTGTAGATTCGTACCAGCAGGGGAAAAGGTGAACAACAACGGTTTATTGCGGTCGACAAACTCATACTTAACAAATACATCATCAAGTAAGTCCTCCCCGGACATCGGTAGCCTGGTTTGCTGTTCTTCACGAGAAAGAGCCAGCCATTCATCCAACCAGTACAGTAACTTCATTAATCCTCCATCTAAATTGCGCCTAGCAATTGTGTTAAAAATCTAGTTTTTAGTGTGTGATCATCTCCCCCTGGTTACAGGGGACTCTGATATCAGTCCTCTTTTAAAACAAAGCGTGAATTTGCTTATTAAATTGGTCAATATCTAAGGTTTGATGGCGAACAAACTCCTGCGCCACCAGATTAAAAAATTCTAATTTATCTAATTGTGTGGATTGAGTGCCGTGTCCCATACCGACGACTTTTAAATGGGTAAGCTCTGGATAACGTTCAGCATGAAGACGATCAATGCGATTGGATGGGTCATAAATAATATAACCTTTGGCATTGCCCAAATCTCGATCATGGTAGCCGCTTTCCCAAGCAAACTGCTGAGCAAGCTCAGTACTCGGCCGATCATCCCAAGGCACTAACGCTTTATTTTTAGTGCTAACAGGATAAAACAACAAAAGATGTTCTAGTTTCAGCAAGTTAGCGAACGCGCCAATTGCAAAGCCACCTCGACTTTGCCCATAACCCAAACGACATTTGAAGGGATGAAGCAACTCAGATAGCTGCTCCAGAAAGAAAATCAAATTCCGACTACGGAACCAATTACTTTGTCCTAAATGTTGAAAGGCAATAATGTTTACTTGTTGTTGTATTCCGAGCTCGTAGCCCCAAGGAGAAAAATCCGGAGTTAAATCTTGTACCTGCACATCAGTACCGGAAGGAGAAAATGTAAACAACAATGGCTTGTTAAGATCGACGAGTTCATACTTCACAAACACATCATCAAGTAAATCGTAGCCAGAGATAGGTAAAGCCATCTCTTGTTCTTGTTGAGTAAGAGCTTGCCATTCATCTAACCAGTAAAGTAGCTTCATTTTTTCTCCAAGTGCATCCGCAGTATTTAGACTGGAACTCTATCAAAATGCGTTTAAGCATCCCACGTTGAGACTTAAGAAAGCTCTATTTGAAGCCCAAATGAGACGTATGGCAATGTCTTCGATTGAAGGTATTACTGCGTAAACTAAACCCAAAGTAGGTACGCAAAAACTTGGAGAAAGAGCTAGAGAAAAATCAATTAGAAGTTTCGATAACAGCGGTTAAAAAACAACAGATACAAAAAAACCGCTGTAAGAACAGCGGTTTTTTTAAAAGTGGCGGAGAGATAGGGATTTGAACCCTAGATACGCTATTAACGTATGCCGGTTTTCAAGACCGGTGCTTTCAAC